>JBKPTA010000019.1:0-77058 GCA_046735295.1 Actinomycetota bacterium
GGACGGCGGCAGCTGGAACCCGGCCATCTCCGCAGACGGCAGCACAGTCGCGTTCAACTCCGTCGCAGAGAATCTCGTTCTGCAGACGACGAACGACGACGAAGACGTGTTCGTCCGCATCATCCACTGACGCGCCCGCGACCCCGACAGGACGCGGACGGCCACAGACAGAGCCAGATGAGGTCCTGTCAGCCGGTCGTCGGAATCCGACTGACGACTGACAAGCCCGCGGACGCGCCTGACAGGTGCCGTGATGGCATCTTCGGACTGGGTATCGATGCCCGACGGTGGCCGGCTCGACTTCCCGGTCCCGGCGATGTCGTGGAGTTCCTCCCGCGCGACATCGCTGATGCCGACCCGGCCCTGATCCGCACCGCGGCACATCTGATCCCGGCAGGTCATCGACCCGCTGCGCATCCTCGACATCGTCGGTCTCGACCGGCAGGCCGACGGCGGCACGCACGTGCCGTCGACCGCGGAGGTCGGCTGGGTGAAGGTCGTCGGCACCGGGAGCAAGGGCAAGGACGACAAGCGGATCCGCCTCGAGGTCACGGGCCCTGACGGGTGCCTGGTGGTTCGAGGAGGCGCGCCGGCGCCCTGTCGAGACCGAGCCCGTCGTCTGGTGGCTGAGGAGGCGCGCCAGCGCCGCCTCGACACCACCGTCTGCTGGGGTTCGGATGTCCAGGTCCCGGGACGGTCCCGGAACGACCTCCTCGGCCACCGGAGGCACGGCAGGGTCGAGCCGTTCGACCATCGGAGGCGGGGCCGCGTCCACCTCTTCGAGCACCGCGACGACTGCCCGCGACGTGTCGGCGTGACTAGGTTGATGAGCATGCCCGCGCAGAAGGACCATCTCGTCGGACTGCTGCTGGGGGCCGAGGAGGACTGGCCCCAGGCGTTCGAGCAGATCCTCCGGTTCGTCGGCCCCTTGAACGTCGACGGCACGGAGCACCGGATCGCCAGCGAACGGCTGACGATCGAGCCGTTCGACCTCACCGACCCGGTGCGCACCGGCCTGGTGATCGACCGGCTGGCCCACTGGTACTTCCACCCGCGCGAGTGGCTGAAGAAGGCTGCGCTGGTGAACGGGACCTACCTGCTGAACAGTCCGTTCACCTTCCAGTCGATGGAGAAGCACTCGGCGTACTGCGCCATGATCCGGCTGGGCCTCAAGGTGCCGACGACGATCCTCGTGCCGTACAAGAACCCCGTCGACAACCACCGCTGGGCCTACACGAGCGCCACGTACAACAAGCCGTTCGATCTCGACCTGATCGCCACCGAGGTCGGTTACCCGCTCTACATGAAGCCGTTCGATGGCGGCGGCTGGCGAGGCGTCAGCCGCGTGAACAACCAGCACGACCTGCACGCGGCCTACGACGAGTCCGGCGAGATGCTCATGCACCTCCAGGCCACCGTCGAGTACGACCACTTCGCGCGGGCACTCTCCATCGGTCCCGAGACGATGGTCATGGACTTCCGGCCGGAGCAGCCGATGCACCAGCGCTACGCCGTGAGCCACGGCTTCCTCACCGACGCCGCCGGTCGGCAGGCCGTGGCCATCAGCCGCATCGTCAACGCGTTCTTCCACTGGGAGTTCAACTCCGCGGAGATGCTGGTGAAAGGCGACGAGGTCTATCCGATCGACTATGCCAATGCCTGCCCCGACGTCGCGGTCACCAGCCTCCACTACTACTTCCCCTGGGCCATCACCGCCCTGGTGAAGTGGTCGACGTACTGCCTGGTCACGGGGCGGCGGCCGAACGTCGACCTCGAGATGAGCCAGTACTTCGAGATCGCCGACTCCGACCGCTCCTACGACGAGAAGCTCGACGCCTACCTCGACCTCGCCGACCAACACTTCGAGACCGAGCGCTACCACGACTGGTGCCGAGCGCACCTCGGCCACCTGGACGAAGCGGTGGCCCGATGGGTCTCCGGGGCGGACTTCGACCGGCTCCTGGTCGAGACGGTACGGACGACGTATCCGGCGCACGAGCAGGAACGGTTCCTCGCCCACTTCCGTGGTCTGGTCGGGATGTGGGTCTCGGACCGAGGCACCGCCTCCTGACGCTCGCTACGGTCAGCTCTCGATCAACCTCGCCGCGTGTCCGCGCTCGGCGTCGGCGACCGAGCCCCGGCACGACGAGCGCAGCACCCATCGGTGGGTGACGCCGTCCGGTCCGACGAACTCGCCTGAGCAGAGCGCGGCGTGGATGGTCCGGCGGACGACGGGCTCGTCGTCGGTCGCGAAGAGCACGCGGACCCGACGTCGTGCCCCCTGGCCCTTGACCGATGTGTGGTGCGGGGCAACCGGGCACGGCGGCTCGTGGTCGACAGCGCCACAGAGGGCGACGGTCACTGCGCCACCCACGGCCCGCTCGTCCGCTCCGTCGATCAGCTCCAGGACCGCGGTGTGGGCGAAGGCCTGTCGCATGCGACCAGTATCGGCTGCTGCGAAGACCGGTGGGTGGTGCCAGAACGGGTGAGTTCCATCCGATTCGCGAGCAGGTGTGGCTGCCTGCGCCCGGTCATCCGCGCGCGAGCTGGAGGGCGATGGTCAGCATGGTCACCCCGATCAGGATGTCGAGCACCTGCCAGGCGCCCGGCCGGGACAGCAGCGGCGCCAGGAGCCGGGCGCCGTACCCCAGTCCGGTGAACCAGAGGATGCTGCCGAGGCCGGCGCCGACCGCGAACCACCACTTGCCGGTCGGCCCCTGGTGCGCGGCGATCGAGCCGAGAAGGAGGACGGTGTCGAGGTAGACGTGCGGGTTCAGCCAGGTCAGAGCGACCGCCTGCCCCAGCGCCCCGTGGAGGTGCGGCTCGCTGGCCCGCGCGGCCTGTAACGACCCCCCGTGCCGAGCCTGCCACAGCGACCGTACGCCGTACGCCGTCAGGAAGGCGACGCCCAGCCACCGCACGACGTCCAGCGCGGCCGGCGCGTGCTCAACGATCGCGCCGATGCCCGCGACGCCGGCCGCGATCAGGACCAGGTCGCTGACCGCGCACACGCTCACGACGGCTCCGACGTGCTGCCGGAGCAGCCCCTGCCGCAGGACGAAGGCGTTCTGCGCTCCGATCGCGACGATCAGCGACAGACCGGTGAGCAGTCCGGCGACCAGCGCGTCGAGCACGCCCCGAGGCTAGTGACGTCAGGGGCGCGGCTCCCGGCTGCGTCCGGCGAGCAGCGCGACTGCGAACCCGATGACGGCGACGATCACGCAGATCCAGCCGACCGTGTTCGCCGCGACATGGTCGGTCACGCTCGCCGGCAGGTCCACCGCGTGGGTGAGAAGGACGAGGCCGATGATCAGCAGGACCACCGAGACTCCGATACCCATGGGGTTCCTCCTTCCGTCCGCCGGTCCGTACCCCGATGGGTCGGGTACCACACGTCCCGGGCGCTGCGCCGTGGAGCCGTCGAGCGCGCTCGGGATCAGAAGGCGGACTCGTCGAGATCCATCAGCGCGAGGTCGGTGTGCTCGACGATCCGGCGCTCGGCGGAGAGGCGCGGCAGGTTCGTCTGTGCGAAGAACTGCGCGGCCGCGACCTTGCCTTCGTAGAACGCCTGATCCTTGCCGACGACCTCGCCGGCCAACTCGTCCAGGGCCACCTGGGCGCCCCGGAGCAGCAGCCACGCGCACACGACGTCTCCGAGCACCAGCAGCAGGCGACTGGTGTTGAGCCCCACCTTGTAGATGTGGCGCACGTCGCCGCCTTCGGCAGACGGGTCCGCGCTCATCAGGTCCTCGATCATGCGGCCGACGATCGCCTGCGCGTCCTCGAGCGCGGTCGCGAGAAGCGAACGCTCCACCTTCAGCCGGCCGTTGCCCGCCTCGCTCCGCACGAACGCCTGGATCTCCTGCGTCAGGTGACCCAGCGCGCGGCCCTGGTCCTTGACGATCTTGCGGAAGAACAGGTCCTGGCCCTGGATCGCGGTGGTGCCCTCGTACAGCGTGTCGATCTTGGCGTCGCGGACGTACTGCTCGATCGGGTAGTCCTGCAGGAAGCCGGAGCCGCCGAAGGTCTGCAGTGCCTCGGTGCCGAGAAGCACCCAGGAGCGCTCCGAGCCGTAGCCCTTGACGATGGGCAGCAGCAGGTCGTTGACGGCCGTCGCCAGGTCGTCGTTCGTTCCGGCGTGCTCCGCGAAAGCCACCCGGTCCTGCCAGGAGGCGGTGTACAGCACGAGGGCGCGCATCGCCTCGGCGAACGACTTCTGCGTCATCAGCGACCGGCGTACGTCGGGGTGGTGGGTGATCGTGACCCGGGGCGCCGTCTTGTCCGCTGCCTGGGTCAGGTCGGGACCCTGGACCCGCTGCTTGGCGAACTCCAGCGCGTTGAGGTAGCCGGTGGAGAGGGTGGCGATCGCCTTGGTGCCGACCATCATCCGGGCGTTCTCGATCACCTGGAACATCTGGGCGATCCCGTCGTGCACCTCGCCGAGCAGCCAGCCGCGAGCGGGCTCGCCGCCGCCGACGCCGGGGTCGCCGAAGGTGAGCTCGCAGGTGTTGGAGACCTTGATGCCCATCTTGTGCTCGACGCCCGTGACATACACGCCGTTGCGCTCACCGGTGAGCTCACCGGACTCGGGGTCGAAGTGGAGCTTCGGGACGATGAAGAGGCTCAGGCCCTTGGTGCCCGGGCCCCCGAGACCCTCGACTCCGTGCGGGCGCGCCAGCACCAGGTGGACGACGTTCTCGCTGAGGTCGCTCTCGGCCGAGGTGATGAAGCGCTTGACCCCTTCGATGTTCCACGTGCCGTCATCGTTCGGGGTGGCCCTGGTCCGACCGGCGCCCACGTCGGAGCCTGCGTCGGGCTCGGTGAGCACCATGGTGGTGACCCATCCCTTGTCGACGATCAGCCTGGCGATCCTCTTGTCGCGGTCGTTGCCGTTGCGGTTGAGGACGCCCGCGAACATCGGGCTGGCGCCGTACATCCAGATCGCCGGGTTGGCCCCGAGGACCATCTCGCCCACGGCCCACTGCAGGGTGGCGGGAGCCGGCGTACCGCCGATCTCCGCGGCGGTGCCGAGGCGCCAGTACTCCGCGTCCATCCAGGTGCGGTAGCTCGTCTTGAACGACGCGGGCAGGGGCGCCGTGTGTGTCTCGGGGTCGAAGACCGGCGGGGTGCGGTCGGCGTCCTCGAACGACGCGGCGAGGTCCTCTCGGGCCATCCGGTCGACCTCGGCGAGGATCTCCCGCGCCGTGCCGCCGTCGACCTCGGTGAAGGGACCGGTGCCGAGCATGTCGTCCAGGCCGAGCACCTCGAAGAGGTTGAACTCGATGTCGCGCAGGTTGCTCTTGTAGTGCCCCATGTCCCTGTCGTCAGCCCCTACCTGTCCGCGTCGGTGAGCGGTCTCCGCCGGTGCGGAACCCCCGCCCTGAGTGGTGCTACTCATCAGTAACTTGATTGTGCCGCGCGGGCAACGGCGAGGCAACCGGTTCGTGGCATCCGGGGGACGGACGACGGTCGTCGACGGTGCCTTTGTGAGGGAGGCCACGTTGCTCGCGATGATCGCGGGCGCTCTCTGGAAGACTGCGCCCCATGCGAGTCTCAGCCAAGGCCGACTATGCCTTGCGCGCCCTGATCGAGATGGCCGCGCGCGGCGACGACCCGCACGGACGCCCGGTGAGCGCAGAGGAGCTCGGGCGGTCGCAGGAGATCCCGCACAACTTCCTCCAGGCCATCCTCGCCGACCTGCGCCGAGCCGGGATCGTGCTGGCCCAGCGCGGACAGTCCGGAGGCTGGCGCCTGGCCAAGGACGCCGACAGCGTCTCGGTGGCCGACGTGATCCGCGCGGTGGACGGGCCGCTGGTCTCGGTCTACGGGCTGCGGCCCGAGGCCGTCTCCTACAACGAGCGCGCTGCCACGCTGCAGCGCGTCTGGATCGCTGCCCGCCACTCGCTCCGAGACGTCTTCGAGGAGGTCAGCGTCGCCGACCTCGCCTCCGGAGAGCTGCCCGACGCGGTGGCCCGCCTGACCGAGGACGAGGACGCCTGGCAGCCCCACTGATCCTCACTAGGCGGTGTTCTCGGCCGAGGTGACCCAGGTGACGAAGGGGCGCAGGGTGCGCCAGTCGTCGCGGACCGCCTCGAGCAGCTCTGGGGTGTGGATGATCGGCTCGAAGCCGTAGTCGTGACCGATGGTGAGCGACTTGTGGCGAAGCAGGTTGATCCGCGGGTGGCTGAGGTCGTAGCCGCGCGGGGCCGTCTTGAGGACGTGTCCGCCGATGCGCCAGCCGTTCGCCTCGAGCTTCTTCAGCATCTGGGCGAGATCGTTGCCACGTCGGTCGTCGTCGATGGCGGCGCGGATCGCGGCGATGCGGGGGCCGGTGGCGTCGTAGAAACCGGCGCCGGTGCGCACGCCGCGTGCGGAGATCTCGACGTACCAGCCCGTGGCCGGCCCGACCTCGACGAACGCGCCCTGTGCCGTCTTGTACGGCGTCTTGTCCTTGGCGAACCGGATGTCGCGGTACGGCCGGAACACCTTGGCCTCGCCGAACTCCTCGGCGAGGGCCGCACACAGCGCCACCATCGGTCGTCGGATGGAGTACTCGTAGGTCCCCTTGTGCTTCTCCCAGAACGACCGTGTGTTGTCGACCTCGAGGTCGTCGTAGAAGTCGAGCGCCTGGCTGGGGAATCCGGTGAAATCGGCAGGCATGCCCCGAGCCTACGAGCACTCGGGTCCCTGCGGACGTCAGCCGAGGCTGGTCGTGACCTGCTCGTCGCCCGCTTGTGCGTACGCCGTGACCGTGAGGTGGTGCCCGCCGCAGCGCGCCGGCGACAGGAAGGCGTTGCCGGTGCCCTGTGTCTGGTAGACGACGGTGAGGGAGGAGGAGTCGGGATCCCACCGGAGCAGGCGGGCCGGGTCGGTGCGCGACGAGGGGTCACGCGTGAAGTACGACGACCCACCGCACGTGACCAGAGAGCCCGACGTGCCCGGGCCGAGGTCGTACCACCCGTGGGCGGTGTGCGCATAGAAGTGCGCCGCCTCGATCCGGCGTTCCTTCGGGACGACGGACCAGACGGCGCCGGTGGCGGTCCAGGACGAGTCCCAGCCCTTGCAGCGCGTGACGCCCGGGAGGGGCACGATGCGCGTGCCCGACACCTCGACCAGGGTGCGGCAGGACGGGTGGTGGTCGTCGAAGATCATCATGGTCGTGGCGGACGCGGTGACCGTGGCGCGGCTGAACCCGTGCCGCGGCTCGGCGCACCATCCCGTCGTGCCCAGTCCGGTGGCGAGGTCGACCGTCGCCAGGCAGTAGCGCCGGTGGGAGCCCGACGTCGCGTGGAGGAGCGAGCCGCGGCCCAGCGCCCACGTGCCGCCGACGACGGTCGGCGGGTGCGAACGCCGGTCGAGGGTCGTCGTCCGACCGGACGCGAGGTCGACCACCGTCGCGACGTCGGGCTTCTCCGCCAGCCGATCCTCCCGGACGACCAGCGCGTGCGCGTCATCGAGGAACGCGTCGGTGATCGAGAAGCCCTGCTCCGCGCGGATCGTCATCGGGCGGGCACCCTGAAGGCGGGCCGCATGTCCGCCGTCCAGGACGGTGAGGATCCACCCGTCTCCCACCGTGACCAGGTGCTTCGTCGAGCCCGGGACCGTCCTCCAGGGCAATGGCGCCACCGCCGCCTCGACCGCCACCGGATGGTCGGGGCTGCCTACGACGGGTGCACCCGAGCTCTGCTCGACCGTGGGCGAGCTGGTGGTGAGCGTCGCCGGTGAGCTCGTGCCCGAGCCGCGGTCGGGGGAGGACGCCGAACCGCCGCACGACGAGAGGACCAGCGCGGCCGTCACGGCCCCGAGCCGCGTCGCCAGGAGTGCGGACCTCACACGCCGAGATTGTGCTGGAAGTGCGCCTCGTTGGCCCGGTAGGACTTGTAGGCGTTGCGCCATTGGACGCGGTCGATGAACGGCTCGTCGGGGTGGAAGCGCTGCTGGTTCCAGGGTTCGAAGTATCCGAGCAGAGGGGTCTTACCGGCGCGCTTCCGGTAGCCCCTGCCGACCTGGAAGTGCCCGGAGCCGTCGTGGTCGAGGTAGGGGTAGAAGCGCTCGAGCAGCACGGGATGCAGCACGACGGGCGCGCGGTAGTCGACGACGTGGCGGGCCATCAGCAGACGCCACTGCGAGAACGACCAGTCGCGGATGTCGAGGGTGATGTAGGGACCGGCGTACGACGCCTTGTCGTAGCCGGTGTCCTCGTTCACGACGTCGACCATGGCGGTGATGGACGAGCCCGAGGTCGTGGTGCCCAGCCGCTTCGCCCAGTGCTGCTGGTGACGCTTGGTGCCCGACCAGCCCCACGCGATCATCTGCATCGAGGTCGGACCGCACCAGTACGTGCGGTGCTGCTCGGTCACCTGCCGTGCATGGAGAACGGTCCCCTTCTCCGGGTAGTCCTTCCAGTGCTTGGCGCGTTGCCGCCCACTGCCCTGCGGAGCCGATCCGGACTTCTCGACGGTGGCGGATCGGGCCGAGCGCACCTCGGGATGACTCGTCAGGAAGCCGGCCGGCAACGGCACCCCTTGGATCTGGTGCCGCAGGAGCCACACCTTCGCCACCGACCGTGCCGCCTGGGTGAGCTCGGCGCGTTCCGCTGCCGCCCGCGCCGAGGTGCTCATCCGAGCTGTGGCCCGGAGTGCGTCGTACGCCGAGAGGTCACCGGTGGTGGTGACGCCGGAGAGATCTCCGCGGCGCAGGGTCGCGACCAGCCGGTCGCGCACCTGTGCCTGCGTCCGGTCGGTCCAGCCGCTGCCGAGGCAGTAGCGCTGGCCCTGGAACGTCGCGCATCGTACGACGGCGTCGACCAGCGTCCGCGGGTCTGCCTTCCGGGAGACGGGACCGATCTCACTGCCCTCGGCCACGACACGGTCGATGGCCCGGCGGTACGCCGGCGTCACGCGGCCGTAACCCGCCGTCAGCGGCAGCCTCGCGGCGCGGGCGATGGTTGCGGGACTCGTGGCCGCTTGGGCGGTCGCGCTGGGGACGACGGTGGGGAGACCGAGGAGCACGGCCGAGACGGCGACGGGGAACCAGCGGAGGGTTGACACGGGGAAGACCTCGAAACTTCAGGAGTCACATCGTCACCACTGTCCACAACGGTCACAGGACAGTCAAGCGGGCGAGGCATCGGCACCGGAATGTGGGCGCAGCGGCGTAGACCGGGGGCATGACGCGGGATGTGTGCGTGGTGACCGGAGGTGGCGGCGGACTGGGGGAGCTGGTCGTCCGGGCGCTCCTCGAGCGCGGCCGCACGGTCGTCGCGGTGGACGTCGACGGAGCGGCGGCCCGGCGGGTGGCAGGGGAGGAGGCGGTCACGGCCGACCTGCGTGACCCCGATCGGCTCAGCGAGGTCGTCGAGCGCGCGGTCGCGCTGGGGCGGCTGCGATGGTGGGTGAACTGTGCCGGCGCCTGGTCACCGTCGCGCCAGTTCCCCGAAGGCGACGAGTGGCGCGGCACCCTCGCGCTCGATCTGGAGACGCCGATGCTGGCGACCCAGCTGTGCCTGGAGCCGATGCGGGCGGGAGGTGGTGGCGCCGTCGTCAACATCGCCTCGAGCGCCGCGCTGGGCGAAGCGGCGTACCCCTCACCCGAGTACGCCGCGGCGAAGGCTGGCCTGATCCGGTTCACCACCGCCGCGGCCGGCCTCGCCGAGTCACACGGGGTGCGCCTCAGCTGCGTCGTGCCGCACTGGATCGGGCTTCCCCGCGCCTACGACGAGTGGGCGGAGCTGTCGCCGGAGGAGCGAGCTGCCAGCGACGGCCTCGTGCCTCCTCGCGTGGTCGTGGACGCGGTGCTGTCGCTGGCGGACGATCCGCGCAGCGCCGGTCGCGTGGTCGAGCTGCGCGGACGACCCGTGTCGGCCGAGCACGTCGGCAACACCTGACGGCCGGATCACCCTGAGGCGCACCGCGGGGACGTCACCGGCGCCCGCATGGCCTGCGCGGCCGTCACAGCCATTCGAGCGAGATCCCGAGGGTCGTGGCCACCCCGCGCAGCAGCTCGCGGTCCTCCGCGTAGTAGTCCTCGAGCGCGCGACGGGTCTGCGCCGATATCGGCGGTGGCCGCCCCTCGTCGAAGCGGCTGAGAAGCAGCCGGTCGACTCCGACGATCGCAGCGTTGTACGTCCAGCCCCACGGGGTCATCCGCTTGGGATAGCGACGGTCCCGTTCGGGGGTGTAGGAGAAGCGGGTGCGGTTCTTGGTCCGCAGCAGTCGCAGCCGCAACGGCGAGTACACGCCCTTGTTCGAGACCTTTCCCGAGCGTTCGGGCAAGGTGAACTCCGGGTCGACGCCGACGAACTGGAAGGCTCGTCGCAACGCTGCCTGCGGCTCCGTGATGAGCTCCCGCTGGTCGAACACCAGGATGCGCTCGGGCGGGAACAGCGCCAGATAGCGTTCGAGGTGCTCGCCGTACCGGCCGAAGGACAGGACCTCCGGTGCGCGCGGGTACCGCTCGTCCCACTCGCCGGCCAGCAGGCTGGCCACGGCCTGGTCGATCGGACGGAGCGGCACGAACCCGTGCCGGACGAAGTGGTAGTAGCTGGACACGGCCCGGGGGACGGGGTCGCGCAGCACCGCCAGGAGGCGCGCGTGCGGGAGATGCTCCTGGAGCCTCGCTGGGATCTCAGGGCGGCCGAGGTAGTCCGGTCTCTTGATGCCCCGCACCGCCTCGCCGACGGGCCGCTCGAAGAGCTCGGGCAGCGACGCTGCTGCACCACGAGCGTAGAAGGGGTCCTCGAAGTGCCGGACCTCGCCCTCCGGGATCTCGATGTCCGGATGCAGGCTGAGCTGGTCCTGGAGGAAGGTCGAGGCTGCCTTCTGGGCACCGATGACGACGAAGCTGGGCATCGACCCGCGGGCTTGCGGGATGCCGTGAGCGCCCGGGGTGTCCGCGGTGGGGTCGCCGGTCTTGTCGCCGCTCTTGTCGCCGTGGCTCATGGGGCGGCTCCGGCTTCGTCGCGCGCACGCGATGCGGACGCCGGGGATGCCGCGGGGCGCTGGGTGCGGGCCTCGAGCGAGCTCGCACCGGCACCTGCGCGCGTATCTCCGTCGGTGCAGGACACAGCCCGATCCGGCGAGCTGGCGACGTGATGCCGAGCCATGGCGAGCACCTCCCCGGGGAGGGTACCCCGGCGGCGACGGCGGTCCGTCTCGGGTCGAGAAGTGGCCACCTGCGGGCTGCGACCCGGTGCAGGGCGAGCGCGGGGAGTGGGTCTGGCCGTCCCCGGAGCGTGGAGCGGATGACGAGGCTCGAACTCGCGACATCGACCTTGGGAAGGTCGCGCTCTACCAACTGAGCTACATCCGCGTGCCGGCGGACCGGCGTTTGTGGATCGTACCGGAGGCCCCCCGGGGCGTCAGATCGGTCCGAGCGTCGGCCGCTTGGGGCTGACGCCGTCGCCGGAGGACCTCCCGGTGAGGCGTCGCCTGATCCACGGCGCGGCGTGCCGGACCACCCAGTCCAGGTCGGCGCGCCTGCCGGCGCGGAAGGGCGTCTCCCCCAGAGACCCGGTCGGGTCGGACAGGTCGAGCTCATGCGGGACGCCGAGCGTGTCCAGCACGTCGATGGCGACGGCCCGATGGCCCAGCGGGCCCAGATGCAGCCGGTCCTCGGACCACATCAGCTGCGGGTTCTCGGGCCGCATCCGCCAGGAGTCGAGGACCAGGGCCCCGTGTCGGTCTGCGATCTCGCGGACGCGCTCGTTGTAGACCGCGAAGCGCCCCCGGAGTCGCATGAGGGGTCCGCCGCCGCCGGGGTCGAAGGCCGTGAACACCCCGACCGTGGCACCGGTGGCCGCGAGCTTGCCGACCGCTGTGTCGTACAGCTCGCCGAGCGCGTCGATGTCGACACGCGGCCGGATGAGGTCGTTGCCGCCGGCGTAGATCGTGACGAGGTCCGGCTCGAGCGCCAGCGCCGGCTCGAGCTGTTCGGCCAGGATGCCTCGCAAGGTCCGGCCGCGGATCGCAAGGTTGGCATATCCGAAGTCGTCCGTGCGGGTCGCGAGCACCTCGGCGACCCGGTCCGCCCAGCCGCGGACGCCGTTGGGTCGCGACGCGTCGGCGTCCCCGACCCCTTCGGTGAACGAGTCTCCGAGCGCGACGAAGCGATGGAAGACGGCCGCGCTCACGTCGAGCATGCTGGCACAGATGTGACCCGTGGTTTCGAGACGGTCCGCGAACGACCTGCTCAACCACCGGTCGGTCGGCCGGGTAGCGTGCGCGTGTGCTGCTGAGCGACCGCGACATCCTCGCCGAGATCGACGCCGGCCGGATCGTGATGGAGCCCTGGGAGCCGGCGATGATGCAGCCCTCGTCGATCGACGTCCGCCTGGACCGGTTCTTCCGGGTGTTCGAGAACCACCGCTATCCGCACATCGACCCCGCCGCCGACCAGTCGGACCTGACCCGGGTCGTCGAGCCCGAGGGCGACGAGCCCTTCATCCTGCACCCGGGCGAGTTCGTGCTGGGGTCGACCTACGAGGTCTGCACCCTGCCCGATGACGTCGCCGCGCGGGTCGAGGGCAAGTCCTCGCTCGGACGGCTCGGTCTGCTCACGCATGCGACCGCAGGCTTCGTCGACCCGGGGTTCTCGGGCCATGTCACCCTCGAGCTGGCGAACGTCGCGACCCTGCCGATCAAGCTCTACCCCGGGATGAAGATCGGCCAGTTCTGCTTCTTCCGGCTGTCGTCGCCCTCGGAGCACCCCTACGGATCGGAGAAGTACGGCTCGCGCTACCAGGGGCAGCGCGGCCCCACGCCGTCGCGGTCCTACCAGAACTTCCACCGGACCCGGATCTGATGGCATCCCTCGACGGCGTGACCGTCGCGGTCCTCGGCGGAACCGGCCCGCAGGGCCGTGGCTTGGTACGCCGCTGGGCCGTGGCCGGCATCCCGGTCGTGGTCGGCAGTCGTTCCGTCGACCGTGCCGCCGAGACCGCTGCTGACGTGGTGGCGGCGACGGGGGGCGACGTCCGGGGTCTCGCCAACCATGACGCGGCCGCGGCGGCCGACGTGGTGGTACTGGCCGTGCCGTGGGACGGTCATGCAGCCCTGGTGCGCTCGCTCGCCCGTCTGCTCGCGGACAAGATCGTCGTGGACTGCGTGAACCCACTCGGCTTCGACAAGCAGGGCCCGTTCGTCCTCGACGTCCCCGAAGGCTCAGCGGCCGAGCAGGCGGCCGCCCTCCTCCCCGACTCGACGGTGGTCGCGGCGTTCCATCACATCAGTGCGGTCCTGCTCGACGACGCTGCCGTGGAGTCCGTCGACACCGACGTCCTGGTGCTCGGCGACGACCGCGAGGCGACCGACCTGGTCCGTGCCCTCGCCGACGCCATCCCCGGGATGCGGGGGATCTACGGGGGGCGGCTGCGCAACACCGGTCAGGTCGAGGCGCTTTCCGCCAACCTGATCGCGATCAACCGCCGCTACCGGGCGCATGCCGGGATCCGGATCACCGACGTCTGAGCTGACCGCTCGCGTGGTCTCGACGAGCGTGACCTACGCGAGATGGCTCGAGCCGCGCGCGGCGACGCGGAAGGGCCGGCTCCCTCATGGTCTCGACAAGCTCGACCAGTGCGGGAACCGGCTCTTCGTGTGCTGCGGGGATGGGCCTGGCTCACAGCCAGCTCAGCTTGCGCAGCCGGCGGTGGCGACGGCGTACGGCGGTGGGCTGGTGCCGGTGGGTGGGGTGGATCCGATCCTCGATCAGGTAACGGGCCTGGGCCTCGATCACGGTCTCGTTCATGGTGGGCTCCTTCCAATGGGACAGACAGATGGGTGGACGGTCAGACCTCGGTCAGGGTGATGTCGCCGCTGACCGTGCGGGCCTGGAGCTCGAGATGCTCCTGACCCTCCTGCGGGGCTCCGACACTCTCGACGTTCGAGCGGATGGAGCCGGTGACGGTGTTGATGTCGGCCCAGACCGGCGTACCGGCCGGGATGCCGATCTGGAGGTCGCTGCTGGCGCCTTTGATGCTCACGCGACCCCGGCGGGCGGTGCCGATGCTGAGGTCGCCGCTGCCGGTGGCCAGCGAGATGTCGGCGTTGGAGGTGGCGACGTTCAGGTCGCCGGAGCCGGTCTTGACGATGGTCTTGGCGTTCGCGGTGCCGACCTCGACGTCGCCCGATCCGGTCGAGATGTTGAGGTTGCCCAGGCTGCTGCCGACCGAGATGTCTCCCGAGCCGCTCTTCACCCGGAGCTCGGCCAGCGCCTCGGAGACCTCGACGTCCCCCGAACCGGTCTCGACCTGGGCCGCACCGCTGAAGGTGTCGCAGACGACGTCGCCCGAGCCGCTCTTCAGCCGCACCTCGTTCACCTGGCCCTCGACCTCGATGTCGGCGCTGCCGGTCTTGATCGCGACGTTGCTCGCGGTCGGCAGCTCGACCTCGACGTTCAGGTCGCGGTCACGGCCGAACCAACCGCCGCTGTCCTTCGGACCCATGATCGAGAGCCGGTTGTCCTCGAAGGTCACCGCGACGTCCTCGGCGCTCTGTCCTTCGATCTCCACCGTGGTGGTGCCGGTGCCGGTGGCGCGGACCTGGACCTTGCCCTTGCCGATCTCGACGTACAGGTAGATCGGTTCCGGAGTCTCGAACTGGCGGTTCATCGTGGTGCCTCCTGATGGCAGGTGGTGCAGGGTGTGGAGTGCCGGGGGAGCGGCTCTGCCGTCCCCTAGGTGTGGGTGATCTGGTGTGGTGGCCGGTCAGAGCCAGCCGGTCATGCGCTTGTGGCCTCGTCCCTTGGCGCCGAACGGATCGCCGCCCCCGAAGAACGGAAGGCTCGACAGGTCGATGTCGACGTTGATCGCTCCCTCGCGGGTGGCCGCCCGGACGACATTGACCAGCCAGGTGTTCAGCGACTGGCCTGCTTCGGCCGCCCGCTCCTCGGCACGGGCCTTGACCGACTCGGGGATGCGCAGCGTGATGCGCGACAGGTTGGCGTCCTCGACGTCCTCCGGCGCCGGCGGCGGGGGAGGCGTGGGCGGAGTCGGCGCGGCGACGTGCACCAGGAAGTCCAGGTCGCGACCATTGAGGCGTACGTCGACACCGCCGTTCGGCATCTCGGCTGTGATCTCGGCGGCGGCCTGCGAGACCGCCTCCATGATCGCCAGCCGAGCGCTGGACTCGAGGGCGAAGCCGAGCCGCTCCGCGGCCTGGCGGGTCTCCTCGCCCGCGGAGTCCGCGGCGGAGACGAGCGAGGACCGGAGGCTCTCGACGTACGGGGTGATGTCCATGTGCATCACTATGACATCACAGTGACATCATGTCAAGGCTTTCCTGACACCAAGTGACGTCATAGCGGCATCACCGCGCGTCCTTGCAGGTCAGAGAGCTGGCACCCCGATCAGAGGTCGAAGAGAGAGCCGCCCTCGGTCAGATCGACGTCGGTCTGGGGCTCCTCCTCCTTCTTGTCTTCTTCCGTGCCGTCCGCGGCGTCGCCGTCCTCCTCGAGGGTGACGTCGGGTTCGCCGGCGCTCCCGGTCGCGGTCCCGACGGGCTCGACCGGCGACGGTTCCTGCTCCGCCTCGACGTCGAAGAGCGAGCCGCTGTACCCGGTCGTGGTCTCGACGGGCTCGACCGACGACGAGGTCGTGGTCTCGACGGGCTCGACCGGCGACGGTTCCTGCTCCGCCTCGACGTCGAAGAGCGAGCCGCTGTACCCGGTCGTGGTCTCGACGGGCTCGACCGGCGACGGTTCCTGCTCCGGCTCGACGTCGAAGAGCGAGCTGCTCGCCGACGGCGTCTTCTCCTCCACCTCGGCCGACGCCTCCGGCGCGGTGGTGGAGTCCTCGGACTCGGGCGACGTGCCGGCGATGTCGAAGAGGGATCCCCCGTCCGAGACCTCGGTGGCCCCGGGGCGGCCTTCCGTGGCGCTGGGCGGGGTCTCCTGTCGCTCGGCGTCGAACAGCGAGCCGCCGGACGACGGCGTGGTCTCGACAGGCTCGACCGACGGAACGGGCTCGACCGAGCTGTCAGGCTCGACGTCGAACAGCGACGACCCGCCCGAGGCCTTCGCCGCGGGCCCGACGTCCGCGGTCTCCGTGACCGTCTCGGAGGTCTGGGTCTCGTCTCCGGCTTCGGGCTCCGCCTTGGTCTCCACCGGTGCACTCGCCGTGCCTGTCGCCGCAGCCCTGGTCGCCGACTCGCCCTTCACCGACGCAAGCAGCAGCTGCGCCACGTCGAGCACCTCGACGTCCTCGCGGGCTCCGCCGCTCGCCTGCTCGGCGGTCAGTCCGTCGGAGAGCATCACCCGGCAGAACGGGCAGCCGACCGCGATCTGGTCGGCTCCGGTCGCCACCGCCTCCCGGGTGCGGTTGGTGTTGATCCGCTCGCCGAGGTTCTCCTCCATCCACATCCGCGCACCTCCGGCGCCGCAGCAGAAGGAGCGCTCCTGCGACCGCTCCATCTCCACGTACGACGTGCCGGGCAGTACCTGCAGGAGCTCGCGCGGCGGCGAGTACACCTGGTTGTGCCGGCCCAGGTAGCACGGGTCGTGATAGGTGATCGTGCGCTTCGCCGCCCCCGCGCCCGAGGGGACTGGTGTGAGGCGGCCCTCGCGCACGAGGCGGTTGAGCAGCTGGGTGTGATGGACGACCTCCAGCTCGAGACCGAGGTCGCGGTACTCGTTCCGCAGCGTGTTGAAGCAATGTGCGCAGGTCGTGACGACCTGCTTCACCCGGTGCTCGGTGAGGGTGGCGACGTTCTGCGCGGCCAGCCCCTGGTAGACGAACTCGTTCCCGGCACGCCGGGCAGGGTCGCCGGTGCACGTCTCGCCGTTGCCGAGGACGCCGAAGGAGACGCCGGCGAGGTGGAGCAGCTCGGCGACGGCGCGCGTGGTCTTCTTCGCCCGGTCCTCGTAGGCGCCCGCACAACCGACCCAGAACAGCCAGTCCACCGACTCCAGCGACTCCAGCGACTCACCGACCACAGGGACCTCGAAGTCGAGCCCTCTGGCCCAGTCCATCCGCGCCTGCGCCGACATGTTCCAGGGGTTCCCCCTGCCCTCGAGCCCGCGGAACAGCTGATTGAGCTCGGCAGGGAAGTTCGACTCGACGAGTACCTGGTAGCGCCGCATGTCGACGATGTGGTCGACGTGCTCGATGTCGACCGGGCACTGGTTCACGCAGGCACCGCACGTGGTGCACGACCAGAGCACGTCCGGGTCGATCACGCCGTACGACGCCTCGTCGGCGATCAGCGGGCGTTCGAGCTCCTTGACCGCCGCCTCCGGCCGGTGGCCGTCGGTCGCCAGCACCGCCGGTGCAGCCGCCAGCGCGTGGTCGCGGAGGTTCATGATCAGCAGCTTCGGGGAGAGCGGCTTCTCGGTGTTCCACGCCGGGCACTGGGACTGGCAGCGACCGCACTCGGTGCACGTGGTGAGGTCGAGGAGGCCCTTCCAGGAGAAGTCGGTGATCGACCCCACGCCGAGCGTGGCGTCCTCGTCGAGGTTCTCGATGTCGTCGAGGGTCACCATCGTGCCGTGGGACATCAGCGGCTTGACGGCACCCAGCGCGACCGGACGGCGACCGAACAGCACGTTGAGCGGTGCCACGAAGATGTGGAGGTGCTTGGAGTTCAGCACGAAGTTCAAGAACACCAGCATCACGCCGATGTGGAGCAGCAGGCCGAGGCCCTCGAGGAACTCCGCTGCGTCGTGTGACATCCCGTCCAGTAGGTTGCCAACGCCGATCGAGACGAATGCCCCGCTCGTGTACGGCAGGTTCCCGAGGGCCGACGACGCTCCCCGGAACAGGAACATCGTCCAGATGACGTTGAAGATCATGAACAGGGTGATCCATGCGCCCGACAGGTGCGAGCCGAAGAAGCGGGAACGGCGACCCAGGTCCTTCGGTGCGTTCCGCAGCCGGATCCACACGAACGTGCAGATGCCGAGGAACGCCATCGTCGCGATGAAGTCCTGCAGGAAGCCGAGCACCGCCCAGTGGCCCACCAGGGGGATCGCCCAGTCGAGCTGGTCGGCTCCGAACAGCACCGACAGCAGCGAGCCGTACGCCTCCAGATAGACCGTCGCCAGGATCACGAACGCCCAGAAGACGAAGAAGTGCGCGGCGCCTGGGACGGTCCACTTGAGCAGCTTCTTCTGGCCGAAGACCTCGACCACCTGTGACCTGACAGCCGTCCCGACCTTGCTGGTGACGCCCTCGATGCGGTCGGGTGCGGGCTGTCCGCTGCGGATCAGGCGGTACAGGAACCACACCCGACGCCCCGCGATCGGGAGAGCGATCGCGTTGAGGAGCAGCCCGAGGATGAGTACGGCGGTCACAGTCACTCCCAGCGGTCGGGACGGCGGGACGGAGGGAACGGCGCCGACACTACGGCCCCGTGGACCCACGGGTCATGGCGTGCGCCGAGCACCTGATCCTACCGACCGGTAACGTCAGGAGGAGGAGCTGCTGACGGGCGTCTCTGCCGTGCCGCCGAGCCGGGCCGTGAGGGTCGCCGCCGCCCTCCGTACGGCGTCGCTCAGGTCATGTGAGGCCCCGTCGGCGTAGGTGACGGCGAGGCCGGCGACGGGGTGGGCATTGTGGTCGAGCACCGGTGCCGCCACGCTCGCGTAGCCCGGCGTCACCTCGCCCTCCTCGGTGGCGAAACCGCGGCGGCGCGTGTCGGAGAGCAGCGACCGCAAGGCGCTCAAGGTGCGTGGCCCCGTGCCGTGCCGATCCACGAACGCCGTCGGGTCGGGGTACAGCGCTCGCACCTGCGCGCTCGGCAGGGCGGACAGGATCGCTCGACCGCTCGCCGTCAGGTGCGCCGGCAGTCGCACGCCGACGTCGGTGACCAACGGAGGTCGACCCGGCGCGCGCTCCTCCACGACGTACAGGACGTCGCGCCCGTGCAGCACGGCGAGATGTGCGGTCTCTCCCGTGCGGTCCACGAGGTCGGTGAGGGTGCGACGACTGATGCGTTGCAGTGGCTCCTGTCGCCGATAGCCGCTGCCGACCTCGAACGCGGCCACGCCGAGACCGAAGCGGTGCTCGTCCGGCAGGTGGACGACGAAGCCCTCCTCGATCATCGCCGTCACCAGGTGGTACGCAGTGGAGCGCGGCAACCCGCACGCGCGGGCTATCCGGTCCAGCGGGGCGGGCTCGGGCTGAGCGGCCAGGAAGCGCAGCACCCGCAGGGCCCTGGTCGCTGCCGGCACCTGCCCCATGGCGGCGATGCTGCCATGCCGGCCCGGTCCGCGCCGGTGCGAGGCGTCAGCGCTCCGGTGGGCGCTGCGTCGGGGTCTCGGCCGTGGTCCGCGTGTCCGTGGCGGCATCGCTCGAGGTCGCGGCCGACCCCGATCCGGTCTCCTCGACATCGCTCGAGTGACGCGGGCTCGTGGTTCCCGACGAGGAGCTGACGTCGTCGCGTGACTCCCCCGTACCGGTCGCCGTCGACCGGGGCGTGGAGGTCTCGGGGGTACCCGTCGCCGGTGCGGAGCTGGACCGGTCGTCGTTCCAGACGTCCGCCTGGTAGTCGCGAGAAGCGGGGTCGACCTCGGGATCGACGCGGTCGGCGTCACGGAGCTTGTCCTCGTAGCTCGCCTCCTCGACCTGGTGCCCCTGCTCGGCGCTCGCGGCTCGCTCCTCGGCACGCGCGGCCTCGGTCTTGGCGAGCTCGGCCTTGGCCCGCAGCTCATCAGCCTGACGTTGTGACTCCGCGAGTCCGGATGCCTGGGTGGTGGCCTCCTCGCGCAGAGCCTCCGCCTGCTGGCGTCGCTGCTGCGTCTTGCGCCGGTTCGCCATCGCGACCGCCACGGCGGCGATCACCACGATCACCACGATCACGATGACCCAGATCAACCACGCGGGCATGGCACCCTCCTCGTTCCGCTCGCCCCGTTCAGTACCCCCAACCGCGCCGCGCCATGCGGAGGTGCAGCCAGGCGGGAGGGCCGGCCCGGCACGATGCGACGTCCGCTTCGGTGGAAGCGGTGCCGTGGGGGATGGGCAGCGGGGTCGCGCGAAGGGGGAGGGCAGCGACCCCGCCGCCGTGGGAGAACGCCTCCGAATCAACACCGGCTCAACGAGGGCCCAGTCCGGGAGTCACGGGTGCCAGATCAGTCTTCACCCGACCCGAACGCTGCCCGTGACGCTGTGGGTGTCGGAACAGATGTCTCGGATCTCAGACACTCGGCGCCATCCGGGTGGTGGCGACGTGCTCCCGGCCGGGAGTTGGATGGCTCCATGGAGAACGTGCACGTGGGTGTCGGGCCCGTGTCCTTCAAGGACGTGCTGGCCGTAGCGCGAGGCGACGTCGAGGTCGTGCTCACCGCCGACGCACTGAGCGCCGTGGACCGGGCGCGCGCGGTCGTGGAGGAGCTCGCAGCGGCGCCGACCCCGGCGTACGGGATCTCCACCGGGTTCGGAGCGCTGGCGACCCGGCACATCCCGACCGAGCTTCGAGAGCAGCTGCAACGGTCGCTGATCCGCTCGCACGCCGCCGGGTCCGGTCCGGAGGTGGAACGGGAGGTGGTGCGGGGACTCATGCTGCTGCGCCTCTCGACCCTCGCGACAGGGCACACCGGCATCCGTCGTGAGACGGCCGAGCTGATGGCGTCCCTGCTGACCGCGGGGATCACCCCGGTCGTCCGCGAGTACGGCTCCCTCGGCTGCTCCGGCGACCTCGCGCCGCTGGCCCACTGCGCCCTCGTGCTGATGGGAGAAGGAGAGGTCCGCGACGCGACCGGCGCGCTGATGCCGGCCGCTGACGCCCTCGCGGCGGCCGGGCTGTCGCCGGTGCAGCTCCGCGCCAAGGAGGGCCTCGCGCTGATCAACGGCACCGACGGGATGCTCGCGATGCTGGTGCTGGCGATCACCGACCTCCGCCGGCTGCTGCGGACCGCCGACATCTCGGCGGCGATGAGCGTGGAGGCGCAGATGGGCACCGACCGGGTCTTCGCCGCCGAGCTCCAAGCCCTTCGCCCGCAGGTCGGGCAGGCCTTGTCAGCGGCGAACCTGACCCGGCTGCTGGCCGGCTCCGGGGTGATGGCCAGCCACCGCGAGGACCGCTTCCATCGCGTCCAGGACGCTTACTCCCTGCGCTGCTCGCCGCAGGTTCACGGCGCCGCTCGGGACACCGTCGAGCACGCGGCGACCGTCGCAGGCCGCGAGCTGGCCAGTGCCATCGACAACCCGGTGGTGCTGGTCCCGACGGGCTCGACCGAAGCGCCCGGGCGCGTGGAGTCGAACGGCAACTTCCACGGGGCGCCGGTGGCCTACGTCCTGGACTTCCTGGCCATCGTCGCCGCGGACGTCGCGTCGATCGCCGAGCGACGTAGCGACCGCTTCCTCGACCGCGCGCGCAACCACGACCTCCCGCCGTTCCTCGCCGACGACCCCGGCGTCGACAGCGGCCTGATGATCGCGCAGTACACGCAGGCCGCCATCGTCTCCGAGCTCAAACGGCTCGCCATGCCGGCGAGTGTCGACTCGATCCCCTCCAGCGCCATGCAGGAGGACCATGTCTCGATGGGGTGGAACGCCGCCCGCAAGCTCCGCCGGTCGATCGACGGGCTCACCCGCGTGCTTGCGATCGAGCTGATGACGGCGACACGCGGTCTCGAGCTCCGGACCACGACCGGCGACACGACGGGCACCTCCCCGGCCCCGGCCACCGCCGCCGTCGTCGCTCTGCTACGCGAGCACGGGGTCGGCGTACCCGGCCCCGACCGGTTCCTGTCACCCGAGATCGAGACGGCGGTGGAGCTGGTCGCCTCGGGTGCCGTCATGTCCGTCGTCGAAGAACAGATCGGAGAGCTGAGCTGATGGTCTCGACAAGCCCGACCACCGACGGGGGCCGCTCGGTCAACGAGCGCCTTCCCATCCACGCGCCGCACGGCACGCAGCTGTCTGCGAAGTCATGGCAGACGGAGGCGCCGCTGCGGATGCTGATGAACAACCTCGACCCCGAGGTCGCCGAGCGGCCCGAGGACCTGGTCGTCTACGGCGGCACGGGCAAGGCCGCCCGCACCTGGCCGGCGTACGACGCGCTGCTGGCGACCCTGCGCGAGCTCGAGGACGACGAGACGATGCTCGTGCAGTCGGGCAAGCCGGTCGGCGTGATGAAGACCCATCCGTGGGCGCCGCGGGTGCTGATCGCGAACTCCAACCTGGTCGGCGACTGGGCGAACTGGGAGGAGTTCCGCCGGCTCGACGAGATGGGCCTGATCATGTACGGCCAGATGACGGCCGGGTCGTGGATCTACATCGGCACCCAGGGCATCCTGCAGGGCACGTTCGAGACCTTCGCGGCCGTCGCCGACAAACGCTTCGGCGGCACCCTGGCCGGCACGATCACGGTCACGGCCGGACTCGGCGGCATGGGCGGTGCCCAGCCGCTCGCGGTCACCATGAACGACGGCGTGGCGATCTGCATCGACGTCGACCAGTCGCGGATCACCCGGCGCATCGAGCACGGTTACCTCGACGAGCAGGCCGACTCGATCGAGGACGCCGTCTCCCGGGCTGTCGCGGCGCGCGACGAGAAGCGGCCGCTCTCGATCGGCGTACTCGGCAACGCCGCCGAGCTGCTGCCGAAGCTGCTCGAGATGAAGGCCCCGGTCGACATCGTCACCGACCAGACGTCGGCGCACGACCCGCTGTCGTACCTGCCGCTGGGGGTCTCGTTCGACGACTGGCACGACGCGGCCGAGAAGGACCCGAAGGGGTTCACCAAGGACGCCCAGGCGTCGATGGCCGCCCACGTACGCGCCATGGTGGAGTTCCAGGACGCCGGTGCCGAGGTGTTCGACTACGGCAACTCGATCCGCGACGAGGCGCGCAAGGGCGGGTACGACCGTGCCTTCGAGTTTCCGGGCTTCGTACCGGCCTACATCCGGCCGCTGTTCTGCGAGGGCAAGGGCCCGTTCCGCTGGGCGGCGCTCTCCGGCGACCCCGCCGACATCGAGGCGACCGACCGCGCGATCCTCGAGCTCTTCCCCGACAACGCCCGGCTGCGCAAGTGGATCACCATGGCCGAGGAGCGCGTGCACTACCAGGGGCTGCCGGCGCGGATCTGCTGGCTCGGGTACGGCGAGCGGCACGTGGCCGGCCTGAAGTTCAACGAGATGGTCGCGTCGGGGGAGCTCACGGCGCCGATCGTGATCGGGCGCGACCACCTCGACTGCGGCTCGGTCGCCTCGCCGTACCGCGAGACCGAGGGCATGAAGGACGGCTCCGACGCGATAGCGGACTGGGCGATCCTCAACGCCCTGGTGAACACCGCGTCCGGAGCGTCCTGGGTGTCCTTCCACCACGGCGGCGGCGTCGGCATGGGCCGGTCGCTGCACGCCGGCCAGGTCTGCGTCGCCGACGGCACCGATCTCGCGGCGCAGAAGATCGAGCGGGTCCTGACCAACGATCCCGGCATGGGCGTGATCCGGCACGTCGACGCCGGCTACGACCGCGCCGTCGAGGTGGCCGAGGAGCGCGGCGTACACATTCCCATGCGCTGACCCTCTGCTCCTGCCGGTGTGGGAGGGCCGGTCCTCAGCGCCGTACTCGGGCTCATCCAGGTCGCCTGCGCGGCGCGTGGGGCTCGTGAGCAGGCTCGCTCTGCCGCTCGCTGCGGCGTTCCGCACCGGCTCCGCAGCTGCGGCGTTCGGGACCGGCATGTGCCGTGGGGCTCGCGAGCAGGCTCGCTTCGCCGCTCGCTGCGGCGTTCCGCACCGGCGCCGCCGGTGCGGAACGTCCTCGCTCGGGCGCATACTTCCCCCATGTCGGAGTCCCACGAGTCCCGGCCCGCGCGCGCCCGGGTCGTCCTGCGTCACATCAGCTCCCGCGCCTGGGAGCACCCGGCCGACCGCGGCGCCCTGGTGGCTCTGCGCAAGCTCAAGGGTTTCGACACGGTCGTCAAGCTGCTGTCCGGCCTGATCAACGAACGCGCCGTACGCCTGCTCTACCTCGGCTCGGCGATCCGGGTCGACGAGCGCCAGTTCGCGTCGCTCCACCGGGCGCTCAACGATGCGGCGTCCACCCTGGACGCGCCGCTCGTCCCCGAGCTCTACGTGCAGGCCCAGCCCCACTTCAACGCCCTCACCATCGGCCTCGAGCGGCCGATCATCGTCCTCGACTCCGGCATGGTCGGCCTGCTCGACGAGGAGGAGCTGCGCTGGGTCCTCGCGCACGAGCTCGGGCACGCCCTGAGCGGCCACGCGGTCTACCGCACGATCCTGCTCCGGCTGATGAGCATGACCGGCGTCTTCTACTCCGTCCCCCTCGGCGGTCTCGGGCTGCGGATGATCATCGCCGGGCTCATGGAGTGGCGCCGCAAGTCCGAGCTCTCGGCCGACCGGGCGGGCCTCCTCGCCACCCAGGACCCCGCGGTCGCCTACCGCGCCCTGATGAAGATGGCGAGCGGCGGCCACCTCGACGACCTCGACCAGACGTCGTTCTTCGAGCAGGGCGTGGAGTACGACGCCGCCGTCGACCTGCGCGACTCCGTGCTCAAGCTGTTGCTGATCGAGCGCCGGAGCCACCCGATGACCGTCTCGCGGGCCAGCGAGCTGCGGCGCTGGGTCGACAGCGGTGAGTACACCGCGATCCTCGCGGGCGAGTTCCCGACACGTGACACCGACGACGACGCCAAGGTCAGCGAGGCCGCCCAGGACGCCGCTCGCAGCTACTCGGATGCGTTCCGCGACACCCAGGACACCCTCGGGCGCCTGGTCCACGACGCGGCGGGCTGGCTGGGCAGCGCCCGGATGTGGCTCGACGAACAGTGGCGGCGACGCGGCGACGAGGACGCGTCGTAGCCTCGCGACCGGTTGCACCCGGGGCGGCGGCGTGCCCGAGCGTCCCGCGGCCTCTGGGCCTGGCCGCGTGTCCCTCGCCTCGGCCCTCCGGCCCTGGTCGTCGTGGACGGGCCGGGGACCACGTCTCGACCAACTGTGGTCGAGCGACCCCACGCCGCCGATTGCGTGGAACCATGGGGTGGTGATCGACGAGGGGGCCCTGGACGAGGCCGTCCGGCGCATGTGCGCGGGCGACCCCGACGCGTTCCGCATCGTCTACCGCGCGGTGCAGCCGCCGCTCCTGCGCTACCTGGAGGTGCTCGTCGGCCGCGAGGAGGCCGAGGACGTCGCGTCCGAGACCTGGGGCCAGGCGGTTCGCGACCTCGACCGCTTCCGGGGGGACGCCGACGGCTTCCGCGGGTGGATCACGACCATCGGCCGCCACCGAGGGCTGGACCTCCTGCGGCAGCGGTCGCGCCGTATCCGAGCAGAGCAGGACCTCACCGGGGTCGAGATGGTCGACCCCGTCGACCTGGAGGTGCGGGTCGCCGAGGTGCTGACGACCGAGGCGGCCGTCGACGTCATTCGCAGCCTGCCGCGCGACCAGGCAGAGGCAGTGATGCTCCGCGCGGTCATGGGACTGGACGCCAAGACCGCCGGGGCCGTGCTCGGGAAGCGCCCGGGGGCCGTCCGCTCCGCGACCCAACGCGGTCTCCGCTCGCTCGAGCGCGTGCTCGACCCCCGACCGACCTCGCTTCTGGAGGTGCGTGACACTTTTCGGCCCTCCGGCGCTGAAGGAGTGAGATGAGCATGGTGCGAAGAGTCGTCGGAGCAGGCAGTCGTCGGAGGATGTCACGCGACGCCCTCACGTCGCGCCCTGAGATCGAGCGTCTGCTCGAGGCAGCGAGCGGACCGGCCAGCCCCCGTGAGCTTGCCGGAGAGCACGCTGCAGCGGATCTCTTCGCCCGTGCTCGTCTCGTACGCGCGGCCACCGCGGCCGAGACTCCGTCGCGCTCTCCACGCACGGGCCTCAAGGCCGCGGTTGCCAGCGTCGCCGCCGTCGTGGCGATGTCCTCGGGCGTCGCCTTCGCGGCCAGCGGGCACCTTCCGTTCGTCGAGAAGCCGAAGCAGGTGACCGCCCAGGTCACGGGTCAGGGCGCCGACGACAAGGCCGACGGCTCGCAGGCGCGGACTCCCGACGACGGCGGATCGACGACCCCCAACGGGCCGAATGCGGCCGCGTTGCCGGGTCTCTGCCGCGCCTACGCCCGCGGCCAGAAGGCGACGCACGGGCATGCTCTGGAGACACGCCCGTTCACCGCCTTGATGGAGGCCGCGGGCGGGGCCGAGCGGGTGGCGGACTTCTGTGCGTCGCTGTCGCCGAGGGCCAGCGACCACCCGGCGCCCACGCACCCAGCACATCCCAGCCACGGGCCGACGGCCCTGCCGACCCAGGCAGAGCCCGGTCAGTCGCACGCGACGGATCGCCCGACCCACCCGGTCAAGCCGACCCAGGTGCCCGCGTCCCCGCCGTCACAGAAGCCGACGGCCATACCGTCTCACGCGCACTCGACCCAGTGATCGAGCAGGGCTCCCTCAGGGGGTTCTAGTCGCGCGCCCGGATGGCCTCGTGCACTGCCAGCGTGCGGCGCGCGGTCTGGACGTGGAGGTTCTCGATCATCCGGCCGCGATACGTGACGACGCCGGAGCCGGCGCCGTCCACCCACGCCTGTAGGACCCCCTGTGCGTCCTCGACCTCCGCCTCGCTCGGGGCGAATGCCGTGTTGGCGCCCGCCACCTGTGTCGGGTGCACCAGCGTCTTCCCATCGAACCCCATCTCGCGGCCCTGCCGGCACTCGGCCAGGAACCCGTCGGTGTCCTGGACGTCGTTGTAGACCCCGTCCAGGATCGACTTCCCGGTGGCTCGTGCGGCCAGCAGGGCGAGCCCGAGGCCGGCCAGCAGCGGGTGGCGACCGGGCACGTGCTCGGCGTACAGCTCCTTGGTCAGGTCGTTGGTGCCCATCACCAGGACGCCGAGCCGATCACTCGCGGCCGCGATCTCCTCGGCGTGCAGCATCGCGGTCGGGGTCTCGACCATCGCCCAGAGGCTGGTGTGATCGGGTGCGCCGAGAGTGACCATCGCCTCGACGAGCCGGAGCACGGCGTCCGCGCTCGCGACCTTCGGCACGAGGACGGCGTCCGGCCCTGCTTCGCACGCGGCCTCCAGGTCGCGGCTGTGCCACTCCGTGTTCGCGCCGTTGACCCGGATGGCCACCTCGCGGTCGCCGTATCCGCCGTCTGCGGCAGCCGCACAGGCCGCGTCCCGCGCAGCGGGCTTGGCCTCCGGTGCCACCGCGTCCTCCAGGTCGAGGATGAGTCCGTCACAGGGGATCGTGCGGGCCTTCTCGAGGGCTCGCGGGTTCGACGCCGGGAGGTAGAGGACGGACCGGCGCGGGCGGAGGCTCTCCGCGTCCGTCACCCCTGGATCCCGTCGTAGCGCGCCTTCAGCTCGGGGTCGCGCTCGGCCAGCTGCTCGGCGAGCTCGACCAGCACCAGGCACTGCTTGAGCGACGCGTCGTCCTCCATCTTGCCGTCGAGCATCACCGCTCCCGTGCCGTCGCCACCGCCGTCACGCAGGGCCGCCACCACCCGTCGCGCGTGCGCGATGTCCTCGGCGCTCGGTGAGAACACCCGGTTCGCGATCTCGATCTGCGACGGGTGCAGGGTCCAGGCGCCGACGCAGCCGAGCAGGTAGGCGTTGCGGAACTGGTCCTCGCAGGCGACCGCGTCGGCGATGTCGCCGAACGGGCCGTAGTACGGGTAGATGCCTTGCGACACGCAGGCGTCCACCATCCGCGAGATGGTGTAGTGCCACAGGTCCTGCTGGTACGTCGCCCGCTCGGCCTCCACGTCGACGCCGTCCGACGTACGCCGTGGGTCGGCGCGGACGAGGTATCCGGGGTGGCCGCCCCCGACACGCGTGGTCTTCATCCTGCGGTCGGCGGCGAGGTCGGCGGGGCCCAGGCTGAGTCCCTGCATCCGGGGGCTCGCACCACAGATCTCCTCGACGTTGGCGACGCCTCGGGCGGTCTCGAGGATCGCGTGCACGAGGACCGGGCGCGTCAACCCGACCCGCGCCTCGAGCTGGGCCAGCAGGCGGTCGACGTAGGCGATGTCCTCGGCCCCCTCCACCTTGGGGACCATCACCACGTCGAGCGTCTCGCCGATCTGGGTCACCAGCGTGGTGAGGTCGTCGAGCACCCACGGGCTGTCGAGCGCGTTGACCCGGGCCCAGAGCTGTGAGGTCCCGAAGTCCGTCTGGCGGGCGATGCGGACCAGGCCGCCGCGGGCGGCCTCCTTGTGGTCGGCCCGGACGCCGTCCTCGAGGTTGCCGAGGAGTACGTCGACACGGCCCACCAGCTGCGGCACCTTGGCGGCCATCTTCTCGTTCGAGGGGTCGAAGAAGTGGACCGCGCGGCTCGGCCGCGCCGGGATCTCCCGGAGCGGCTCGGGCGCACCGACCGCAAGGGGACGGAAGAAGTCCTTGGGGGAGCGCATGCGCGGAACCTACCGCCGTACGCCGGAGGCCGGTATGACGCACTCCACTCGTGCCGGGCCGGTCGGATCGGCGCGATCACACCGGGGACACACGGCGACCTCACGGCGACCTCACGGCGACCTCACGGACGACCCCGGGGACGACGCCGCGGTCAGTACCAGTGACCGACGTTGCCGAGCGACATGCCCTCGCCCTGCGCGTTGGGGTGGCCCGGGTACTCGTCGGTGCCGCAGGACAGGCAGCGGCGGTACGTCGTGCCGTCCTCGGTCCGCTCGGCATGCCACCGGTGGTGCAGATGCAGACGACACCACAGGATCGAGTGGGGGACGTCAAGCCCGCCGGCCTCGACCAGGGCGTGATGCAGCGAGGGTGCCGAGAGCACGATCGAGAGCGAATGGCTCAGCTGCCGACGGGTCGACATTCCCCAGAGCTCGGAGACCAGCTCGTCTTGGTAGCGGCGGCGTACCGACCCAGGTGGCAGCAGCAGGGTCGCGAGCTGGATGGATCGCACGGCCCACGAACGGGGGCGTGTCGTGCTACTCATCACCCACCTCCAGCGGGACGCGGTCTCGGGACCAGCCGCACGTGTCGTGCGGCGCGGTCGAGGGCGGCGCTCGCCTGCCTGCGCCCTGTGGGCGTCAGTCGGTAGTAGCGGCGCGCCGGCCGTCCTTCCCTCGAGGGGTCGATGTCCTCCCAGCGCGACTCGACCCAGGCCAGACCCTCGAGCCGGGCCAGGATCGGGTGCACGGTGCCGCTCGGGAGGTGGAGGGCGGAGCCGAGCTGCGCGCCGTACGCCTCGCCGACCTCGAGCAGCCCCTGCAGCACCAGCTGGGTCGGGATCGTCATCCGAGGTGTGGCCACCATGCTTGTATTCTACCTAGCTCTACGTAGAACAAGTGAGGTAAGTGCCGGGCACCGAGTACCCCTGCCTGTTGACGGCATGGTTCTTCGCCGGGCTCCGGCCCTCCCACTCCGGAAGGGGACGGCGGCCGTCAGGCGTGCGCGGTGCGGTGCGGGTCCAGCTCGGGATCGACCCCCGGGTCGCCCAGCTCCGCGACAAAGTCGGTGTCGCGCGTCTGGTCGGCGCCGGGGTCGAGCTTCATGGCCCGGAAGACGACCGTCAGCACGATCGTCACCAGCAGGTTGAGCAGGAAGGCGATCGCGGCGATGTAGAACTTGGTGTGGGTGAAGGGGAACTCGTACAACGGACTGCCGAAGTGCTTCTGCACCGGCGACGACGTCCGGTAGGCCAGAACGGTCCCGTAGACCATGGCGACCGCCCAGCCGACCAGGAGGGCCCATCGGTGGAACCAGCGGGTGTACAGGCCGACCACGATGGCGGGGAACGTCTGCAGGATCCAGACTCCGCCCAGGAGCTGCAGGTTGATCGCGAAGGAGCGCGACAGGGCCAGGACGAAGACCAGCGCCCCCACCTTCACCACCAGAGAGACGATCTTGCTGACCTGGGCCTCCTCCCGTGGCGTCGCGTCCGGACGGAAGTAGGCGCGGTAGATGTTGCGGGTGAAGAGGTTGGCGGCCGCGATCGACATGATCGCCGCCGGCACCAGGGCCCCGATGGCGGCGTACCCCACCCCGGCGAACCACGACGGGAACTCGTTCTCGAACAGCTGGGGAATGGCGAGCTGCGGGTTCGGCGGGTCTCCGGCCACGGTCACTCCCGCGGCGATCGCCACGAACCCGAGGAGGGCGAGCAGCCCCAACAGGAAGGAGTACGCCGGAAGCAGCGCGGCGTTGCGCCGGATCACGCCTCGGTCACGCGTGGAGAGCACGCCGGTGACCGAGTGCGGGTACATGAACAGCGCCAGCGCCGAGCCGAGCGCGAGTGAGGCGTACGCCCACTGCAGGTTCGACGGCGGCATGATCCCCTTGGCCGGCGCCTGGCCACTGGCGATCGCGTCGGCGTTCTCCTTGTCGAAGGTGTCGAAGGACGCGCTCACGCTGCTGAAGATGTGGTCCCACCCCCCGAGCTTGTGGGGCAGGTAGACCACCGCGACTACGCCGCGAGCACGCCGATGAGCGCCGTCGCCGTTATGCCGGTGAGCGCGACGGCGCCGTACATCGCGCCTCCGAGATCGACGTGCCCCGATCGTCGTCTGTGAAACTCGCGCCACCAGCGGGGCGGGACGTCCGGGCCGACGCCGACGTCGCTCAGATGCTGGCGAGCGCCTGGTGCCGGGTGACCGGGACCCACTTCCGGACCGACGTCACCGTGACGCCAGGCGTGGAGTAGTAGGGATCGTCGGCCAGGATCGCGTCGAGCTCGTCGCGATCGTCCACCACGAACACCAGCAGGGCACCGCTGTCGTCCGACCACGGGCCGCCGGCCAGCAGCCGGCCATCGGCAGCCAGTCCGGCGAGGCGCTCGCGGTGGGCGGGACGGAGCTCGAGGCGCCCCGAGTCGTCGGAGAAGGCCAGCTGCACGGCGTACATGGCGGTCATCGTAGGGGTGTGCGTGCTGCGCTCCCGTGACGCGACCCCGTGCTCACAGGGCCCTTCAGGGGCAGTGTTCGCGCACCACTCGACGGGTCGAGGCGGGGTAGGTGGCCATCAGGTGGGCCGGCCGGATCGGGCGGGGCTGGAAGTCGCCACCGCAATTGGGACAGACACCGTGCAACACGTCCTCGACGCACCGAGCGCAGAAGGTGCACTCGAAGGTGCAGATGCGAGCGTCCGGACTGTCCGGTGGCAGGTCGGCCACAGCACTCGCACGTGGGACGGAGCTCCAGCACGAGGTCGGGTCCGGGCGGTCAGCCGGTGCGGCGCCGGAACCAGCGGCGGCGACGCCCGGGATAGGTGGACGGTGGCGTGGCGGCCGCAGCCCTGCGCGCTGCGGCCTCGCGGCGACGAGCGAGCCCGCGCTCGCGCCAGGCGTCGACCTCCGCGTCGACGTCGCGGGGCATCGTGACGAGGGGCGGGCCGTCGACCGGTGTGTACCGGGCCTTCAGCACGCGTGCGTTGAATTCCTCGAGCTCGCGGCGGACCTCCGACTCGGCCGTGTGCCGGTCGAGCGTCCTCTCCAGCTCGGCGTCGTCCTTGCGGAGCTGCAGGGCCGGCGGCAGGAGGCCGGTGATCTTCTCGCGCTCGATCAGCTGCTTGACCCACCAGTCGGGGTCGTGCTGGGTGCCGAGGCTCGTGATCGGCTTGCCGGCGCCCGGGAGGTTGTCGAAGTCACCGCGGTCCATCGCCTGTTTGACCTGCAGGTCGACGTACTCATGCTGCCGCGCCATGCGCTCGGCCGCGGCTGCTCGGCCGGTGCGCTCGTCGCGCTCCGGGGACCGGTCAGCGGTCCCCCGGGTGCGACCGGGTCCCTCCGTCGTGCCCATGCGCCATTCTCCCACGCGGTGCCCGGCCCCGCCGGGCGGCCCTCATCCCGTCGGTCGAGCCGATCCCGTCGGTCGGCCCGGCTCCCGTCGGTCGGGCCGATCCCGTCGGTCGAGCTTGTCGAGACCACGGCACCGTGAGCTCGGACCGCGACCATCGATCAGGAGTCCTTGCCCACGTGAGCTGAGGGCCCATCGGGGAGGTGACGTCGGAACCGGCTCCTCCAGATACCCGGCGGAACCGGCCACCCGCCGAGCCCCTTCAGGTGGTCTTCCAGTAGTGGAAGTCCTCGGTACCTCCGGGGAAGTACCGGATGCGATCGAGCGACCCGCCGTCCGGGACCATCACGATGGCGCAACCCATGGCGGTGTGCTTCGGTGCGACGCTCTTCGGCGTACCCGGGCACTTGTCATAGGCAGTGGCATCGCCGATGACGACGAGTGCGCCGTAGTCCGTGCCGTCCTTGGCTTCCCCCTCAGGGCTGGGGGGGTCCTCCACCACGGTGTTCCCGGTGTTCTTGTACTCCACGTCGACGTAGTACGGCGTCGCTGCCTTCTGGTCGGCGTCGAGTGAGAACCCGCCGGCCGACAGCTCGGCCGTCGTCCCGGCTCGAACAGCCGTGACCGTGACGTCCATGGACCCGGCCTTGTTGACCCCGGAGTGGGGGTAGTAGCCGACGGCCACCGACGTCCCCAACGCCGCGGCGTCGGGTCCCGAGGAGCCTCCGCAGGCCGTCAGCGAGGAGAGCCCCAGCAGGGTGGTGGTGAGGAGAAGCAATGGTCGCGTTCGCACTCGTTCGTTTCCTTCGTCGTCGTCAGCCGCACGCTGGAACAGGTCGGTCCCGACGAGCACCGAGACCATGTCGCGGTGGATGCGTGGCGCCAGACCCAGCGCACAGGCGGGTTCGCCTCGGCCCATCGTGGGTCGGCGGCGTGCAGAAGCTGTTGAGGTCAGGCGAGTGCTTCTGGAGCAGTGGCGCTCGATCTGGGCACCTGGGAGCCCAGCACCTGGCAATCCAGCACCTGGCAGCCCAGCACCTGGCAGCCCAGCACCGGGATCGCCGGAGAGCCCGAGTCCCTGGCCGGGCCGAGCCGAGGAGTACGGCGAGACGTCCGACCCGAGCACCGATCATCCGTCGGCGCTCGAGGCGGTCTTCGACCACGGGCCATGAACGCCGGCACCGACGTGCTGGTCGCCACCGGAGATTCGCACCCTGTTGCAGTCCATCGCCGTACCCGCGGAGCGCAGCAGAGACTGGTTGTCTCACTCCCGAGACGGGCGCGCCGGGCGCCGTCGTTGACCCCAGGACCCCCGCCCGGTGGACTGGAGCCGTGTCAGGACGTCCAGCGACCGTGGTGCACCACGTCGGCGAGAGGCTTGCGTCGCCGTGTGGTGGGCGATCCCGACGGGGACTCGTCGGGCACCCGGTGCCCGAGCGAGATCGCGCCGATCGGGTCGAACTCGTCGGGGATGCCGAAGGCGACGCGGGTCGCGTCGGTGTAGGCCGGCTCGATGCCGAAGAAGCATGCGCCGAGACCCTCGTCGACGGCGGTCAGGAGGATCAGCAGGCTGGCCATCGCGGCGTCCATGTGCCAGAACGGCACCGGCCAGCGCGCTTCGTCGAGGTCGGCCCATCCCTTGTCGGGCTCCGCATAGCGCTTCAGGTACGCCGCCTTGCTGCTGCACGGGACGATCAGCACCGGCGCGGTCTGCATCCCCCTCAGCCAGGAGTCCGGAAGCTCACCGGGCGACGTCGTGACCTCCCAGAACCGCTGGACGTCCTCGGGGCGGTCGAGCACCAGGAACGCCCACCCCTGGCTGAACCCGGCGCTGGGTGCCCGGACGGCGTTGGCCAAGGCGCGCTCGACGAACGCGGGGTCGACCGGGGTGTCGGCGTACTCACGGACCATGCGGCGGCGGCGGACGACCTCCTGGAACTCCATGGGAGCGAGTGTGCCTGACCACTTCGAGGAGATGTGGCGCGCGATCTGGCCGATCGGCCGGTCCGAGCGGAGCGGCGGCTACTTCCGGCAGCCGTTCACCTCGGCCGAGCGCGAGCTCGACGCGTGGTTCGTCGACCAGGCCACCGCGCGGGGGCTCCGCCTCGAGACCGACGCCTTCGGCAACCGTGTGGCGTGGTGGGCTCCCGGGCCGTCTGCTCCCGGAGTGGTCACCGGGTCGCATCTGGACTCGGTGCTCGACGGGGGCGCGTACGACGGTCCGCTGGGGGTGGTCACCGGGCTCGCGGCCGTCGAGCTGCTGCGCGAGAGGGGGTTCCGGCCGGCGCGACCGATCGGGGTGTCGGTGTTCGTCGAGGAAGAGGGGTCCCGGTTCGGGCTGGCCTGCCTCGGGTCCCGGCTCGCGACCGGCGCCATCGCGTGGGAGAGCGCCCGCGGCTTGCGCGACCGGACCGGCGTTCGCCTGGACGAGGCCATGGCTTCCACAGGCCTGGAGTCCGAGAGCCGGCAGTCCTCGTGGGGGCCGGAGCATCTGGCGTGTTTCGTCGAGCTGCACGTGGAGCAGGGCCGTGAGCTGGTCGACCGGGGTACGGCGATCGGGGTGGCGAGCCGGATCTGGCCACACGGCCGCTACCGGTTCGACGTCTCCGGTGAGCCCAACCATGCCGGCACGACCCGGATGGAGGACCGACGAGACCCGATGCTCACCTACGCGATGACCGCCCTGGCGGCCAACAAGCAGGCCCGGGTGGCCGGTCAGCGAGCGACGTTCGGACGCGTGGAGACCCAGCCCAACTCGACCAACTCGGTGCCCTCGGCCGTGACCGCGTGGATGGACGCGCGTTGCGAGACCGACGAGGCGCTGGCGGAGCTCGTCGCGACGGTCACCCGGCAGGCGCAGGAGCGGGCCGAGCGCGACGGCACGCGGCTCACGGTCACCGCGGAGTCGGTGTCCGGTGCGGTCGACTTCGACCCGGACCTGGCCCGGCGCATCGCCGTCGACCACGAGACCGGCGACTGGCCGATCGTGCAGACCCAGGCCGGGCACGACGCGGGGATCCTCGCGGCTCGGGGCATCCCGAGCGCGATGCTGTTCGTGCGCAACCCCACGGGTGTCTCCCACTCGCCCGCCGAGCACGCCGAGATGCCGGACTGCCTGGCCGGGGTCGACGCCCTGGCCGAGACGCTCGAACGGCTCGCGTCGTGAGCGACCCCGCGGCGTACCTGCTCGAGCGCGCCTGGGTCGACCGTGCCGTACACGACGACGTCCTCGTGCGGATCGACGGCGGGCGGTTCACGGCGGTCACTCCCGGCAGCGGTCGGAGCCCGAGCGGTGATGTCACCCGCCTCCCCGGCCTGACCGTCCCCGGCCTCGCGAACTGCCACAGCCACGCCTTCCACCGAGCGCTCCGGGGGCGGACGCAGCGCGGCCGGGGGAGCTTCTGGACGTGGCGCGACCAGATGTACGACGTGGCGGCCCGGCTGGACCCGGACACCTACCTCGAGCTGGCGACGGTGACCTACCGGGAGATGGTGGCGGCGGGGATCACGTGCGTGGGGGAGTTCCACTACCTGCACCACCAGCCCGACGGCACGCCGTACGACGACCCGAACGAGATGGGCCTCGTGCTGGCGGAGGCCGCGACCAGGGCGGGCCTACGCATCACGCTGCTCGACTCGTGCTACCTCAGCGCCGGGTTCGGGAAGCCGCCGGAGGGTGTCCAGGTGCGGTACGACGACCGCACAGCCGACGCGTGGGCCGAGCGCGTCGCGAGCCTGACCGAGACCGACGGCGCGCGGGTCGGTTCGGCTGTCCACTCGGTCCGAGCAGTTCCACGCGACCAGCTGGGTGTGGTCGCCGAGAGCCCCGGCCGAGCGCTGCACGTGCACCTGTCCGAGCAGGTCGCAGAGAACCAGGCCTGCCTCGCGGCGTACGGCGCGACCCCGACCGCGGTGCTCGACGACGCCGGGGTCCTGGGCCCCGGCACGACCGCCGTCCACGCGACCCACCTGACGGAGGACGACGTGGCGGCCCTGGGTGGATCCGGCACCTACGCCTGCTTCTGCCCCACCACCGAGCGCGACCTGGGCGACGGCACAGGGCCGAGCCGTGGGCTGAATGACGCGGGGAGCCGGCTGACGCTCGGCAGCGACAGCCATGCGGTGATCGACCTGTTCGAGGAGATGCGGGCGGTCGAGCTGGACGAGCGGCTCGCCACCCGTGAGCGGGGCCACTGGACCGCAGCCGAGCTGCTGGCGGCGGCCACCCGGCACGAGTCCCTGGGCTGGCACGACGAGGCAGGTCGGATCGAGGTGGGCAGGCGAGCGGACCTGGTGACCATCGCCACCGACCGGGTGAGGACCGCCGGCACCGGCGCGGACGAGCAGACCGCGGTCTTCGCGGCGGTCGCCGAGGACGTCACCCAGGTGGTCGCCGACGGCCGGGTGGTGTTCCGCGAGGGGGATCGCGACGGGCTCGGTCGCGACCTGGACGACGTCATCGGACGGGTCTGGCGATGACCGCCACCGTCATCACGAACATCGCCGAGCTCGTCACCAACGACCCGGAGGCCGACGACCTCCTCGGGGCGGTCCGAGATGCCGCCCTGGTGGTCGAGGGCGCCCACGTCGCGTGGGTGGGTCCTGCGAGCGAGGCGCCGGCTGCCGACGAGCGGCTCGACGCCGGCGGACGAGCCGTTCTCCCGGGCTTCGTCGACTCACACTCCCACCTGGTGTTCGCAGGCGACCGGGCGTCGGAGTTCGCCGCGCGGATGGCCGGTGAGCCGTACGCCGCCGGCGGGATCCGCACCACGGTCGCGGCGACCCGGGCCGCGACCGACGAGCAGCTGACCAGCCGGGTGGCCCACCTGGTCGCCGAGATGCGCAGGCAGGGCACCACGACGGTCGAGATCAAGAGCGGCTACGGCCTCACCGTGCATGACGAGGCGCGCTGCCTCGCCGTGGCGCGGCAGGTCACCGAGGAGACGACCTTCCTGGGCGCCCACGTGGTCCCCGACGGCACGACGCCCGAGGAGTACGTCGCGCTGGTCACCGGGCCGATGCTCGAGGCCTGCGCCCCCTACGCCCGCTGGGTCGACGCCTTCTGCGAGACCGGCGCGTTCGACGCCGACCAGTCGCGGACGATCCTCGAGGCAGGCGCAGCCGTCGGCCTCCGCGGCCGACTGCACGCGAACCAGCTCGGCCCGGGGCCCGGCGTACGTCTCGCCTGCGAGCTCGGCCTGACCGCAGTCGACCACTGCACCTATCTGGAGGACGCCGACGTGGCCGCCCTCGCCGACTCGGGAACCATCGCCACGCTGCTTCCCGGGGTCGAGTTCTCCACCCGTCATCCCTACCCGGACGCGCGGCGGCTGCTCGACGCCGGCGTTCGCGTGGCCCTGGCGTCGGACTGCAACCCCGGCTCCTGCTACACCAGCTCACTGCCCCTGTGCGTCGCGCTGGCCGTCCGGGAGATGGGGATGACGCCGGCCGAGGCCGTGCACGCCGCGACCGCCGGCGGCGCCGCCGCGCTGGGCCGGGACGACGTCGGCTCGCTGACACCGGGGAAGCGGGCGGACCTGGTGCTCCTGGAGGCCCCCACACACGTCCACCTGGCCTATCGCCCCGGCGTACCGCTGGTGTCCGCCACCTGGGTCGCCGGGCGACCTACGTGAGTCGCATCTGAGGTATCGGTCCGCCCGGAGGAGCGCCTTCTGAGGTAGGGGCCGCGCACAGATAGGGAGCGGTTCCGATGTCCCCGCCTACCTCAGGGAGCGAGTCTCTACGTGTCAGGCAAGCCAGACCGAAGGGATGAGAGAGATGACCGATCTGTTCCTCCTCGAGCCGGAGTACCAGTACCACGCCACGCGGACGCGGACTGAGCTGAAGCCGGTCCGGTACCGCAAGTGGCGTCGTCGCCTCGAGTGGCACGGGCCCGACGCGGCCACCGATGAGAAGAACTGGATCAACTGAGATGTCGATGTCTGTGGTCCTCGACAGAATGGACCACATGCCATCGGAGTTGGTCGGGCGAGATGCCGAGCTGGAGCAGCTGTTCTCCACGCTCGGCATCTCTGCGTCTGCGACAGACCACTCGGCCGTCCTCCTCGCCGGTGACGCGGGCGTCGGCAAGACCCGCCTGTTGACCGAGCTCCGCGACCGCAGCGTCGCCGAGGGCTGGCTGGTCCAGGCCGGGCACTGTCTCGACTTCGCCGACAGCGCCCTCCCGTACCTCCCGTTCTCGGAGATCACCGGCCGCATCGCCCGTGACCTGCCCGACCTCTTCGACCGGGTCGCCGAGCGCCACCCGGCCCTGCTCCGTCTGCTGCCCGGCCAGCGGATGTTGAGCCAGGCCACCGACCCCGAGTCCATCCCGGCCGACCAGGCCGCCCTGTTCGACGCCGTCCACGCACTCGCCGAGGCGGCGGGTGCCCGCCAGTGCCTGCTCCTCGTCGTCGAGGACCTGCACTGGGCCGACCAGTCGACCCGTGACCTGATGAGCTTCCTGTTCGGCCGCGGCTTCGAGTCCCCCGTCGCCCTGGTCGCGTCGTACCGCTCCGACGACCTGCACCGTCGGCACCCGCTTCGCCGCCAAGTGGCGGTGTGGGCACGGATGACCGGCGTGGAGCGCATCCAGGTCGAGCCGCTGCGCCGAGCCGACGTACGCCGCCTCGTCCAGCAGCTCCACCCCGACCCGCTGCCCGAGGCGAAGGTCCGTGACATCGTCAGCCGTGCCGAGGGCAATGCTTTCTTCGTCGAGGAGCTGGTCGGGGCGACCCGCTCGCGCACCGACCGCATCCCGGAGGATCTCGCGGAGCTGTTGCTCGTGCGCCTGGAGAACCTCGACGACCCAGCGGTGACCGTCCTCCGCGCGGCAGCCGTGGCCGGGCGGCGGGTGTCCCACGCGGCTCTCAGTGCCGTCGTCGGTCTCGACCCCGCCGAGCTCGACCGGGCGGTCCGTGACGCCGTCGAGGGCCACGTGCTCGTGCCGAGCGGCGACGACTTCTACCAGTTCCGGCACGCCCTCCTCGCCGAGGCCGTCTACGACGACCTCCTCCCCGGCGAGCGCACCAGCCTCCACGCGGCGTACGCGAAGGCGCTGCAAGAGGGGCGGGCGACCGGCACGGCTGCTGAGCTCGCCCGCCACGCACGCCTCGCCAAGGACTACCAGACCGCACTCACCGCCAGCCTGCGGGCGGGCGACGACGCGCGCGCCGTCGGCGGCGCGGAGGAGGCCGCCCAGCACTACCTCCAGGCGCTCGACCTGTGGTCCGACACCCGCCTGCCCGACGCCCAGCAGCTCACCGACCTCGACTACCCGCGGCTGGTCGGCCTGGTGTCCGACGCGCTCATCGCGGCCGGCCACCCCGCCCGGGCGCTCGGCGTCGTGCGCGAGCAGCTCGAGCACCTGTCACCGGACGCCGGCGACTCCGTGCGCGGACAGCTGCTCGGCACCCTGGCCCTCTCGCTGGCGATGACCGAGACCCTCGACGACCCGCTCGACGTCACCACCGAAGCGGTGTCACTGGTGCCGGACGAACCGACCAACGCCCGGGCGAAGGCGCTCGCGGTCCACGCACGGATGTTGGCCCGCGCCGGACGCTTCAAGGAGGGCCGCGAGGTCGCGATGACCGCACTGGCGCTGGCGGAGCGACTCGACATGCCGCGCCTGGCCAGCGACATCCGCACCACGCTGGTGGGCCTGGAGAAGAAGGGCGGGCCGTCGGAGTCCCTCGTGGAGGCTCTGCGCTCCGCCATCGCCGGGGCGGTCGACGCCGGTGCCGCCAACACCGAGCTCCGCGCGCTTCTGCTCCTGGGCAACCACCACCTCGACAACGCCGAGTTCGAGGCGGCCGACGAGGCGTTCACCCGGGCCACGACCCGCGCCAACGCCGCGGGCACCCCCTGGGTGCCGTACGCCGCCGAGGCGCGCTGGATGCACGCCGTATCGCTGCGGATGCAGGGGCGGTGGGACGACGCCCTCGTTGTGCTCGACCTCTCGAAGGAAGTCGCGCCTCCCATCTACGAGGCGCTCCTCACCGGCACCCGAGCGCAGATCCTGGTCGCGCGCGGCGAGGCCCAGGGCGAGGTGCTGGCCCACAGCCTCCGACCGTTCTGGCGCGAGGAGGGTCTGGTCGCCACCACCGCCGGGGCGGCCGAGCTCGAGGCAGCGGAGCTGACCGGCGACCAGACGACGGCCGGCGAGCTCTACCGGCTGATCACCGAGACACTCACCAGCATCTGGCACCCCCTGTTCCAGGCGCGGGTCCGTCTGGCTGCCACCACGCTGGGCGCCTACGCCCAGGGAGCCGCGCGCCGGAGTGCCTCCGAGCGGGCTGCCGACGCGACGCGGGTCGCGGGGCTGGTCGACGACGCGCATGCGGTGCTCGAACGCCGCAACGAGACCTCCGGCACCTCCTGGGGCCCCGAGAGTCGCGCGTGGGAAGCACGGGTCGAGGCCGAGCTCCTGCGCTGGCGGTGGGTGGCCGACATCGACCCACCGAGCCAGCGCCAGCTGGTCGGGGCCTGGCGCGACGCGGAGGCCCGGTTCGAGAAGTTCGCCGCGCCGTACGAGCTCGCCATGGTGCGCGCGACGCTGGCCGAGATCCTGGCCGCCACCGGCGACCAGGCCGCGGCCGAGACGGCCACCAAGGCCGCGGCCGAGGTGGCCGTGCAGCTGGGCGCACGCCCGCTGCAGCGCCGCCTCGGACAGAAGATCGAAGCGCCGCCTTCGCCTACCGGCGTCCGTGTCTCGCTCACGCCGCGTGAGTCGGAGATCCTGGCGCTGGTGGCCCAGGGGCGCACCAACGGCGAGATCGGACGACAGCTGTTCATCAGCACCAAGACGGTGTCGGTACACGTGTCCAACATCCTCGGCAAGCTCGGCGCGTCGGGCCGCACGGAGGCGGCCGCCATCGCGCGCCGCGACGGTCTGCTCGGCTGAGCCACCGGCCCCTGGCCTTGCGTGAACTCCGGTGCTCCGGGGTACGGGCTGGACGCGTCCGGCGGACGGTCCGCCGGCTCTCGAAGGAGGACCGATGACCACCACGCCACAGGAGCCCGGCGACGGGCTTTCCGACGACGACATGAGCACCAGCGGGACCGGGTCCGACGGCACCCTCGGCGACGCCGACGGGACCGACGGCGGTGACGCGGACAGCATCGACGGCACCGACGCCGACGGCACCGACGGCGGTGACGCCGACAGCACCGACGGCGACGCCTCCGACGGAGGCTCGCTCTGACCTCTCCGCTCGAGCTCCTGAGCGGCGACGCCCAGACCTTCGTCGACAAGGTCTGGGCGTCCCGCGTCCTTGTCCACGAGACCCCGCCGGAGCAGCTGGCGCACCTGCTCTCGCTCGACGACGTCGACCACCTGCTGACGTCGACCGCGATCCGCACCCCTTCCGTGCGGGTCGCACGTGACGGGCGGGTCCTGCCCGACGCCGAGTTCGTGCGCACCGGTGCCACGGTGGCCGGTCGCCCGCTCACGGGCCTGGTGGACCCGCGGAAGATCCTCGCGCTCTTCGACGAGGGCGCCACCGTCGTCCTGCAGGCGCTCCACCGCTACTGGCCGCCTCTCACCGCGTTCACGGCCGGTCTCGAGCTGGAGCTCGGTCACCCCTGTCAGGTGAACGCCTACCTCACGCCGCCGGGGTCCCAGGGCTTCGCGGTGCATGAAGACTCCCACGACGTGTTCGTCTTCCAGACGCACGGCACCAAGCGCTGGGAGATCCACCACGCCGACGGCGATCAGGCGTGCCCGTCACATCCCGACTGCCGGGTCGACGAGGTGTTGATGCGACCGGGCGTCTGCATGTACCTCCCGACCGGCACGCCACACGCGGCGCGGGCCCAGGAGGCCGCCAGCCTCCACGTCACACTCGGCATCAACCAGCGCACTTGGTCCGAGCTCCTCCGCCAGGCCCTGGAGCCGCTCCTCGATCCGTCGGGATCCGACCACCTCCCGGCCGGCGCCGTGGAGCACCCCGACGTCCTGGCCCGCGAGCTCGGAGCACGGCTGGAGTCCCTGGCCGACGACGTACGCCGGATCGCACCGGGCGAGGTGGTCGCGGCCGCCACCGACCGCTTCCTGCGCAGCCGTCCGCCTCGGCTACGCCGCGGGCTCGTGGCAGGGCTCGCCGCCCGGGACCTCGACCTCGACACCCGGGTCCGTCGCCGCCCCGGGACCCCCTGCGTACGCCGCACACACGGTGATCGGCTGCAGCTCCTCATCGGAGACCGAAGCCTCGACGTGCCGGCCTGGCTGGCTCCCGCCCTCGACGAGCTGCGTCCGGAGCGAGTGCTGACCCCGCGCGAGCTGCCGCTCTCGCCGGAGAGCGCGCTGGTCCTGGTCCGCCGGCTGCTCCGCGAGGGACTGCTCGATCCCGCATGAGCGAGCGTTGCACCGCCGCGGCGCAGCGCCGCGGCGACCAGCTCGGGGGCACCTCGACACTGGTAGGTGCCTTCCTGCTGGTCGAGCATCCCGGGCCCTGGGGCGAGGTGGCGTTGCGCGACAGCAGGCTGCCCGAACCCACCCGCGACGAGCTCCGGCGACGGGCGAACCGGGCGGGCGTGCGGGTGCTCCTCGTACGCCGGCCAGGGCGCACCGTGGCCGGGTCCACGCGCGTCTTCGCGGTCAGAACGGGTGCGTGGTGCGAGACCGCGTCGCTCGACCGGGTCGAGGACGTCTCCGCCCTCGACCTCGGCGCCTTGGGGGCCGGCCGCTCCCTCGGCCTCGATCCCGGACCCGAGCGGCTGGTGCTCGTCTGCACCCACGGCCGGCACGACCCCTGCTGCGCCGAGCGGGGTCGCCCGTTGGCCCAGGAGCTGAGCCGGCTCGCGCCGGACCTCGTATGGGAGTGCTCGCACGTCGGCGGAGACCGGTTCGCCGGGAACGTGCTCGTGCTTCCGGAGGGGCTGGGCTTCGGCTGGGTCGTGCCGGAGCGTGCACCGGCCCTGCTGGACCAGCTCGCCGATGGCGTCCTGGACCTCGATCTGATGCGCGGACGCGCCACGTTGTCGATGGCAGCGCAGTTCGCCGAGATCCACCTACGGCGAGAGCTGGAGGAGCCACGCTCCCAGGCGGTGAGGTACGCCGGGTCGCGCCGCGCCGACGGTGACCTGGTGGCCGCCTTCGAGGTCGGTGGAGCGACGTACGACGTGCGGGTCCGCTCGACCTACGGGTCACCGGCGGCGTTGACGTGCCGCGCTGCGCGTGACAACGCGGTGCCCCGGCACGAGGTGATCGCCACGACCCGGCGATGAGGTGCCAGTCCTCCTCGGAGTGCTACACCTGACCTGACCCGTTCGGGTGGTGTCGACCGCCCGGTCGGGTGGATGTCGACGCGGCGCCCGGATTCGGCTGTTCCGGGGCTCCCGAGATCGTCACACTGCAAGGCATGGGTTGGGGGTCACGTCTGCGCGCGCTCCGGATGGACCTCGGGCCCTTCCGGGAGCACCGCGACTTCCGCCTGCTCCTGATCGCCGGGACGGTCTTCTACCTCGGCGGGATGATGACCTACGTCGCGGTCCCCTTCCAGATCTACCAGCTCACCCACTCCAACTTCGCGGTGGGCGCCGTGGGCCTGGTCGAGCTGGGCCCGCTGATCGTGTTCGGCCTGTACGGCGGCGCGCTCGCCGATCACGTCGACCGGCGGCATCTGCTGATCTGGACCGGGATCGCCCAGGCCGCCTTCACGACCTGGCTGTGCGTCAACGCCTTCTCCGACCATCCGCGCCTCTGGGAGATCTTCGTGGTCTCGGGGCTGCTGGCGTCGTCCTCGGCCCTGCAGCGGCCGTCCCGCGAGGCACTGCTGCCGCGCACTGTCCGTCACGACGAGCTCACCGCCGCGAACGCCCTCTCCAGCTTCGGCATGCAGTCGGGGGTCCTGGTCGGCCCGACGATCGGCGGTCTGATCGTCGCCTCCGCCGGCCCGGGCTGGTGCTTTCTGGTCGACATCGTCGGGCTGTTCGTCGCCTCGATGATGTACGCCGCGATGCGGCGCTACCCCCACATCGGTGAGACGGAGGCACCGAGCCTGGCCGGCATCGGGAAGGGGCTTCGATACGCGCTGAGCAGGCGTGACCTGCTCGGCACCTACATCGTCGACCTGGCGGCGATGCTCCTCGCCATGCCCGTCGTGCTGTTCCCCGCGCTCGCCGAGCAGGTCTTCTCCCAGCCTCACCTGTTGGGCTTCCTGTACTCCGCCGAGACCGTCGGCGCGCTGGTGGCCACGGCTCTGTCGGGCTGGACGTCGCGCGTCCACCACCACGGCCGCGCCATCGTGCTCGCAGCCGCCCTGTACGGGGGTTGCATCGCCGTCGCGGGCTGGGCTCCCACGATCTGGCTCGCGGTCCTGTTCTTCACCCTGGCCGGCGCGGCCGACATGATCTCCGCGGTCTTCCGCGGCACGATCTGGAGCCAGACGATCCCCGACACCCTGCGTGGACGTCTGGCCGGCATCGAGATGCTGAGCTACTCGATCGGCCCGCTCGGCGGCCAGGTACGAGCCGGGATCGTGGCCGACCGGTGGACCGTTCGCGGGTCCATCATCAGCGGCGGCGTGTCATGCGTCGCGGGAGTGACGCTGACGGCGCTCTGGCTCCACGACTTCTGGAGGTACGACGCGCGCACCGACGAGCACGCCGTAGCCCAGAGACAGGCCCGGCAGCTCGCCAGCGAGCGCCTCGACCCCTGACCGCCGGGCGGGAGCCCGGGAGCGCCGCAGGCCGGGCCGTGCGCCGGAACGAGTGTCGAGCGGCCGGGTCCCGGCCTCCCGGACCCGGTTGGCCCACGGCCGCGTCGACGCCGACACGCGACAGCGCGGAATTCGGCCTGACTTGCCCGGTCCGCGACAATGGGCGGCGTCCTGCGAACCCCGGAGTGAGGTGCATCCAGCGTGAAGCCCGACGAGCAGCGACCGGTCGTCTTCGGGCTCCTGGCTCTCGTCGCTGTGGCCGTGGCCGTCGGACTGGTGGCATCCGTCGCCGTCGTCGCGGGTGCACACGTGCTCGGCCTCGGTGGCGGCCATGCCGCCGCGGTCGCCGGCGAGGGGGGCGCGACGATGGTCGTGCCCAAGCCCCAGAAGACGCAGCCGGCGAGCGGGCCGTCGATCACGCTGGGCTCCAGCCCGACGTCGAGCGCGCCGAGCTCGCCTCCGCCCTCGATCAAGAAGCAGTCGAGCCGCATCTCCCTCCAGGCCGGGCAGACCTCGGTCGCGCCGATGGGGCGGATCGACCTGACCGGCACCTACCCCGGTGGCGAGGGAGCGGTCCTCAACGTCCAGAAGTTCAGCAACGGGTCGTGGCAGGACTTCTACTCGATCTCGGCCACGGTCACCAACGGCACGTTCTCCACCTACATCCAGACGGGAACGCTCGGGATGAACCGCTTCCGGGTGATCGACTCCGACACGCACCTGGCGTCGAACCAGGTGAAGGTCCAGATCAAGTAGCCCTCGAGGCGCCGTCACCCGGACGCGTCACCCACGGATCGTGTCGAACGTGTTCGGGTTCGGGCCGGTGCGGCCCGACTCGCCCTGGTCGAGGCTCGTGATGGCGGACATGTCCTGGTCGCTCAGCTCGAAGTCGAAGAGTGCGAAGTTCTCCTCCATCCGCTCCCGACGCATCGACTTGGGGAAGACGATGTCGCCGCGCTGGAGGTGCCAGCGAAGGGTGACCTGGGCCGGCGTACGGCCGGTCCGCTCGGCGATCGCCCCGATCGTGGTGTCGCCGGCGATGCCGCCGCGGGCGATCGGCGACCAGGCCTCGGTGGCGATCCCGTGGCGGGCGTCGGCAGCACGGGCCGCCTCGTTGGTGAAGTACGGGTTGACCTCGATCTGGTTCACAGCGGGAACGTCGCCCGTCGCGTCGATGATCCGGTCGAGATGGGCGGGCTCGAAGTTCGAGACCCCGACGGACGTCGTACCACCGTCGTCACGGAGCTCGACCATGGTCTGCCAGGTGCTCACGAAGTCGCCGCCGTACCGTGTGGGCAGTGGCCAGTGGATGAGGAAGAGATCGACGTGGTCGAGGCCGAGCCTCTCCAGCGACTCGGCGAAGGAGCGGCGGGCGTCGTCTGGCCGGTGGTTGCCGTTGTCGAGCTTGGTGGTGACGTACAGCTCGTCCCGCGGGATGCCGGACGCCGCGATCGCGGCTCCCACCTCGGCCTCGTTGCCGTACATCTGGGCGGTGTCGATGTGCCGGTAGCCCACCTCGAACGCCTGCTCGACCGTCCGCTGGGTCTGGTCGGGCGGGACCAGGAACACGCCGAAGCCGAGCTGCGGGATCTCGGTGCTGTCGTTGAGGGTGATGGCCGGGACACCAGTCGTGGAAACGCTCATGCGAGGGCGACAACACGATCCGGCAACTTATTCCGCCCGCACCGCCGGGCCGCGGCGCGGGCTTGACCTCACCCTGTTAGATGGGCGCCGTGCGTGTCCTACGAGCCCTCACTCCGCTCGTCGTCGCGGCGGCCCTGCTCGCCGGCTGTGGGGGTGGTTCCGGCTCTGACTCCAGCGGTGTGACGGACTCGGGCATCCTCGGCGCATCGTCCGGCTTCGAGGTGCGCACCGTCTACGCGCGCTACGCCCCCGGCGTCCCGTTCGGCCCGCAGCTGCCGCCCGCGCTCGTGCAGGAGATGTCCAGCCAGTCCTGCCCGATGAAGCCGCGCGTCGTCCGCGGGCTGCTGATGGAGTGCGACACCGGCAAGACCGTGTACCTGCTGCAGAACCCGATCGTGAAGGGTGACGTCGCCCAGGCGACGCCCGAGCAGGTCGGTCACAAGAACATCTGGTACGTCGAGGTGCGGCTCGACCCGGACGTCGCGAAGACCATCGCGTCGAAGACCAGGACGATGACGGGCCAGCAGCTCGCCTTCATCTACGACGGCTCGGTGCTGACCTCGGTCGTGGTGGACAGCTCGTTCCACCCGCAGCACTTCGCCATCACCGGGGACTACGACCGAGCGGGCGCGACCACGCTCGCCCAGGAGCTGACCGCCTGACGGCGGGCGAGGACTCAGGCCCCCTGCTCGTTCGGCCTGCGCCACTGGCGCTCGAACGGCAGCCGCCATGCGAACGGCGCCACCAGCTGGTGGATCTGGTTGGGTCCCCACGACCCCTGCGCGTAGGGACGCACGACCGGCGGGTTGTCCAGCAACGGCATCGAGATCTCCCACAGCCGCTCGATGCCGTCAGCCGACGTGAAGAGCGTGCGGTCGCCCCGGGCCGCGTCGTAGATGAGTCGCTCGTAGGCCTCGAGCACGGCGCCGGCCCAGCCGGTGTCCCGCATCGCGAACTGCATGGACAGCTTGTCCAGCTTCATCCCCGGGCCCGGGCGCTTGCCGTAGAAGGACAGCGACATCTTGGCCTCGTCCGCGAGGTCGAAGGTCAGGTGGTCGGGGCCGTGGTCGCCCACGCCGGACCCGACCGGGAACATCGAGCGGGGTGGCTCCCGGAACGCGATCGAGATGATCCGGGCGCCCTCGGCCATCCGTTTGCCAGTCCGTAGGTAGAACGGGACACCGGCCCAGCGCCAGTTGTCGACGTAGCACTTCAGGGCGACGAACGTCTCGGTCTCGGAGTCTGCGGCCACGCCCTCGACGTCGCGGTACCCGACGTACTGCCCGCGGACGACGTCCGAAGGCTCGATGGGAAGCATCGAGCGGAAGACCTTGCTCTTCTCCTCACTGATCGCCTCGGGCTCCAGCGCCGTCGGCGGCTCCATCGCGGTGAACGCGAGGACCTGGAAGAGGTGGGTGACCACCATGTCCCGGTAGGCCCCGGTGTTCTCGTAGAAGTTGACCCGCTGCGCCAGGCCGAGCTCCTCTGGGACGTCGATCTGGATGTGGTCGATGTGGTTGCGGTGCCAGATCGGCTCGAAGAGCCCGTTGGCGAACCGGAACGCGAGGATGTTCTGCGCCGCCTCCTTGCCGAGGAAGTGGTCGATCCGGAAGATCTGATCCTCGTGGAACACCTGGTGGAGCTCGGCGTTGAGCTTCCGGGCGCTCTCCAGATCGGTCCCGAACGGCTTCTCCATCACGATCCGGCTGTTCTCCACGAGATCGGCCTCGGCGAGCTCATGGACGACGGACAGAGCGGCCTTCGGCGGCACGCTGAGGTAGTGCAGCCGGTCGAACTCGCCGCCGCGCTCACCCTCGGCCTCCTCGATCGCTCGCCGCAGCCCCTCCGGTCCGGTGTCTCCCGGAGCCCAGTGCAGGAGCTTGGAGAACTCAGGCCACCCCTCGGTGTCGTGGTCGTCCCCGCCGAACTCCGCGACCGCCTCATGCGCGAACTCGAGGAACGACTCACGGTCGTGCTCGTCCAGTGACGTCCCGACCACCGTGATGTCGCTCATCAGTCCGGTCTGGAACAAGTGCAGGAGTCCCGGCAACAGCTTGCGCCGGCTCAGGTCGCCGGTCGCGCCGAACAGGACGACCGTGGTGGGCTTCATCGGCATGCGCTCAGCCTGCCTCTCCGGCGCGCGGATGAGAAGGCCGAGGGCAGCAGCCCGCGGATCGGGGCGACCGGTCCGGGATCTCGACCTGCGTCGGTTGAGCTCGCCGGTGACATCCCCGCCACCCGTTGCGGCGTCGTCTGCGGTGGCCGCTCAGCCCCGGCTCTGGGCCATCGACTGCTTGTGGGCCTCCTCGGACTCCTGCTCGTCATCCGAGTTCTCCGAGCCCTCCGGGTCCTCCGACTCATCCGAGCCTGTCGGCTCCTCGGCGGTCTCCTGGCCGGACTCGGTTGCCTGATCGGTGGCCGCGTCGCCCGTCCCTTCTCCGTCGTCCTCGTCGTCCTCGTCCGCCCCCTGCTCGTCGTCGGCGCCGAAGGCGGTCAGCGGCATCGCGGCGGTGCCGGTCAGCGTGGCCAGCATCTGTCGGACGTTGGCGAGCTGGGCGTTGATGCTGTCGCGGCGCTGGCTGGCCGCCGAGAGCTCACGTTCGGAGTCGGCCCGTACCCGCTCGGCCGTCGCCTTGGCGTCGCCGATGATCCGTGCGGCCTCCTGCCGCGCCGCCTCGACCAGCCGGGCCGCTTCGCGGTTCGCCTCGACCCGGGCATGGTCGGCATCGGTACGGGTGCGCTCGGCGAGCTCGTTCGCCTCGTCGAGCCGGGCCTGAGACTCGGCCATCTTCTGGGTGAACTCGTCCTCGGCGGCCTTACGGCGTCCCGCGAGCGTCGTCTCGAAGGCCGCGGCGGCCTTCGCGGCCCGGGCGCGCTGCTCCTCGTAGACCGCCTCGGCCTCCTGGAGCCTGACGGAGGCGTCACGCTCAGCACTGTCGCGATGGTCGTCTGCCGCCTTGCGCGCCTCCTCCTCGATCCGAGCGGACCTCGCCTCCGCCTCGCTGCGGATGCGGGCGGCGTACTGGTCGGCTTCGTCGCGTACCCGCGAGGAAGCCTCGTGGGCCGTCGTGGTGTGGGCCTCCGCGTCCTCGCGAGCGCGATCCCGGAGCTCGGTGGCCTCGGTCTCCGCGAGCGAGAGGATCTGGCCGACACGAGCGCCGAGGTGCTCGAAGCCCGCGGGCTCCGAGGCGTCGGACGCCGCATCGTGCAGCTCCTGTACGCGGGTCGCGAGCCCGTCGCGTTGCTGGGTCAGAGAGGTCACCTGTGCGGCGAGCTCCTGGAGTCGGCGGTCGACCTCGGCGGGGTCGTAGCCGCGCATCACGGTCTTGAAGGTGCTGTTCTGGTCCGTCACTGGTCGGGTTCCTGTGTGGTGGGGGGATGGGTGGGGGTCGGTACCGCAAGGGCTTGGATGACGCCGGACAGCTGGCCGAGCTCCTCGGTGATGCTCTCGCGCTGCCGCGCCAGCAGCGCCACCTCGGCACGGGCTTCCTCGACGATACGCCGTGCGTGCGCTCGAAGGTCGTCGGCCTCCTGCCGGGCCTCTGCGACGATGGCGGCACTCTCCGCGCGGGCGCGGCGCAGCTCCTCGTCCGCGGTCCGCTGACGGCCGAGGACCTGCTGGGCGACCTGTTCCCGCAGGGCGCGGGCACCCTGCTCGGCCTCGTCCAGGCGGTGTCGGGCGCGCTGCTCGGCCTGGGCCGCCTCCGCCTCGGCGTCCTCGCGGATGCGCGCGGCCTCCCGCTCGGATGCCGACCGCGCCTCCTCAGCAGCGCGCCGGCCGTCCTCGACCGCCTGCGCGGCTGCGCTCCGATGCTCCTCGGCCTCGGTGCGTGCCGCCTCCGCCTCGTCGTCCAGCTTGAGCCGGAGGCGGCCCGCCACCTCACCGAGACTCTGGCGGACACGACGTACGACGGCGGATGCGTCGCGGTGGCCGACCTGGCGGATGCGGTCCGCCTCGAGATCGGCCGTGGCCAGCAGCGACTGGACGGTGCTCTGCGTCCATGCCGTCTGCTCGGCCGCGGCCGCGAGCTGGCGTTGCGCCTCGGTCTCCGCGGCGGCGACCCGGGCCTCGGCCTGGGCCTGCGCTTCGGCCAGCGTCTGCTCGGCCTCCTGGCGTATCGCCTCGGCATCGGTGGCGGCCGCCGTCCGGATCGCCTGGGCCTCGCGCTCGGCCCCGGCCCGCAACGCGTCAGCCTCGTCGGTCGCCGCCGACCGGAGCTTGTCGGCCTCCTCGTCGGCCTGCCGGGCGCGTGACTCGACGAGGTCCCGCGTCTCGGAGTCCTGCTGGTCAGCGCGTGCCTGGGCCCCGGCCAGCGCGGCCTCCGCCTGCTGCCGAGCCTCCTCGCGGACGCGCTCGGCCTCGGCCACCGCCTCGTCGTGGGCCTGCTGGGCCGCGGCGAGCCGTTCGGCCGCCGACTGCTCGGCCTCCGCGGCGATCTGGTCACGATGGCTCTGCGCCGTCTCCATCAGCAGGCGAGCCTGCTCCCCGGCGTCGCCGACGATCTGCTGGGCGTCAGCGGAGGTGTCGTCGAGGAGCTTGCGGGCCAGCTGGCGCTCACGTTCAGCTCGCGCATGCAGCTGCTCGGCCTCGGCCCGAAGCGCGTTCGCCTCCTCCTCGGCCCGAGTCCAGAGCTCGTCGGCGACATTCTGGGCATGCCGCAGCAGCGCCGCGGCGCGATCAGCGCCGCTCGTGTCGGGGCCGGGGGAGACCGGACCGTCGGGGACAACGGTCATGCCCGCATCCTCCCAAACGATCGCCGGTTGCGGGAGTCGGTCCCGAATTGAGCCGGGTCGGGCGCTGGAGAACGACGCTGAGGCGGGCCGCGAGCACAGCTCGCAGCCCGCCTCAGGTCGGTGTCACCTGGACCTCAGCGTGCGGGAAACAGGAAGCGGAAGGCCCACCAGGGCAGGGTGTGCGTGGCCGGCGGCGTGATCACCCGGACGGGGCCGGTGGCCTGCCGGGCGGCCCGGCGCGCCGACCGCACGGCGCGGACCTGTGAACGGCGCTCCGCGTCCTGAACGCGCTCCTGGATCAGCTGACGCGCGATGAAGTCTGCGGCACTCGGGTTGGCGGTGATGCTGTTCATGTCGGGCTCCTCGGGTCGATCTGGCTGTTGGCTTGTCGACCACGACGTTCGCGCTAAGACGCGACTCCCGGATCTGGCATACGCCCTAATCCCGGTCTTAGATCCGAGCGAGTTCGGGCTGCGACTTCCTAAGTCTCGAGCCAGGCGCGTGGGATCGGCGTCCTCGGACGGCGTCGGGCCCCGACGGCAGCTGGTGCTCGGCGGTGGAATGTAGACATTTTCCCGATGCCCGGGAGTGGTCTTAGGCGAAGTGTCCTCGCATCAGCTGGTCGGACCCGACCACCACGAGAGGACACATCATGAGCACCGTAGCCACCACCCATCGCCGCTTCTCCGATCCCTTCACCATGGCCGCGGCCGTGGTCGTGATCGTCGGGGGAACGACCCTGATCGGGATTGCCGTCAACCACGACAGCCCGACGACCCCGTCCGCGCCCACCGCGCCCGCGCAGCTGGCGCCCAACCCGGCCTCTCGGATCGGGCTCGGCGACTTCCAGCAGAAGTCGGCCGGCGACGGACCCGCCTCCTCACCGCGACGGGGCGGTACGCAGCTCAGCCAGCCCTGACCGGCGGCTGCCAGCACCACACCACACGATCGGGACGCCTTGAGGATCCACTCCGGGCGTCCCGATCGCCATGTCCTGAGCTGTCGGCGCGGTCGCTCCATCGGCCGGCCGCGGAGCTCGGGTCCGTGCCCGGGACCCATCGGGCCAGGTCCGCGGGCTGGTCTGCGTCGGGGCGCGGACCGGCCGTCTCACCCCGAAGACCGCGATCGTCCCCGCGTCGCGGCTACGTGGGGACCTCGATGTGAGCGAGTCGGCTTCCGCGGGCAGATGTCACGCACCGTCACGCCCAGGTGCCCCTCGTGGCGCCTGTCGTGGTGCGCGTCGTGGTGCCCGTCGTGGTGTGCGTCGGGTGCCGGTCGTCGCGCCTGTCGTCGTGCGCGTCGTGGTGCCCGTGGGTGGTGTGCGTCGGGTGCGCGGGCCCGGCGCCACAAGTAGGAATTTGTCTGATGTGAGGGCGTGTGTCTTAGCCCGAGGCTCCTGCTCAACCGGTCGAACCGCGACCAACCAGAGAGGAACCACCATGAGTACCGCCACCACCAGCCAGCACCACTCGTTCCCCACCTCGCTCGCCCTGGCGGCCGCGTCCGCAGCCGTCGTCCTCGTCGGCGGCCTCACCGCCTACGGCATCTCGGCGGCGCAGGACAGCACCACCCCGGCTCAGTCGACGGTGTCGACGTCGACGACCCAGAACCGGATGTGCCCCGACTCGCGGTGCCTGCCACCGGCGCAGCGCGGGGGAGGCCAGAACTCCAGGTCCGGCGAGCAGAACCTCAAGGGCGGCCACACGGTGCCCAGTATCCCCTGATTCACCTGATCCACTGGCTGCACCCTCATCCACCGCGTCCTCCTGGGAACGCCGAACATTCACAACAAACTGGCATACAGACGACACTTTCCGGCCTCGAGCAGCGTCGTCTGTAAGCCAGTTGGTTCCAGCCCGCAGCCCGGAGCGCCAGGGCCTCAGAACACCTTCTGGTACCAGGCGGTGTCGAGCCACCGGTCGAACTTGCGGCCGACCTCGCGCATCGTTCCGAGGTGCTCGAAGCCGCAGGTCTCGTGCAGGGCGATGCTGGCGGGGTTGGGCAGGGCGACCAGCGCGAGCACGACGTGGATCCCGTCGGCACGGACGCGGTCCAGGAGGTCGTCGTACATCTGTCGACCGAGGCCGCGACCTCGGGCGCCCTCGGCCAGGTAGACGGACGTCTCGCGGGTCAGCCGGTACCCCTGTCGCGGGCGGTACGCCGAGGAGTAGGCGAAGCCGACGACCTCACCGTCGTCCTCGGCGACCAGGAAGTGGTCTCCCGGCTCGGTGCTCAGCAGATGGTGCTCCCAGTAGGAGACCGGCGGCGGCTCGAGGTCGAAGGTGGAGATGCCCGTGCGCACCTGCTCGCCGTAGATCGCCGTCGCACCGGGGAGGTCGGCTGCCGTCGCCGGCCGGACGTCGGGCGATGACGGGCTCACGGCAGCAGACCGTGGGCCTGGAACATCCGCGCATAGATGTCGCGGACGACAGGCTCCTTGTGGCGGTTGTAGTCCATCCCGGTGCCGCCACCGGCGCGGCCGTTGACCGCGGCGGCGGCGGTGCGCTTGGCCTCCGCGTAGCGCTGTCGGTCGTCATCGTGAGCGACCAGCCAGTCGTGGAACATCCGGTGCCGGACCACCTCCGGGCAGTCCCGCCCGAAGACGTGCACATAGGCGACGGGATCGGCGTGGGCGACCAGCCGGTGCTCGTGCCACCACGGCTCGCGGACGCGGAGCACGAAGCCCGCCGCCTCCAGATCGGGCAGGTACGCCGGCTCGTCGGCAGGGTCGGCGACCACCAGGTCGACGTCGATGACCGGTTTCGCCGGCAGTCCGGGGACCGACGTCGAGCCGACGTGGTGGATCTCGAGGGCGCGCTCGTCCAACGCCTCTCCGATGCGGGCGGCCACGCGCTCGAAGTCACCCGGCCAGCCGTCGTCGTAGTCGACGACCTGGATCTCGTAGGTCGGTGCGGGCCCGTTGACCCAGGGGTCGGCCCCCGGCGGGGGCGGTTCGTCGTGGTGGCGGGTGATCTCCTCGTTCGCGGGCATCGGAACGACGCTATCGGTCTCGCAGGGCGATGGCCCGGGCCGGATGGTTCGTGGTGATCATCCAGATCCGCTTGTCGTGGAGGAAGCGCCGCTGGAGCCACGGGGAGTCGACGGTCCAGACGAGCAGCGGGACGCCGGCGTGGGTGGTCCAGCGAGCGAGCCGGATCATGGCCGGGACGAAGTGGGCCGCGACCGCATCGGCCCGCGACCTGCGGAACCGCAGCTGCGGGTACAGCTCACTGACCCGCCGCCGGACGGCGTTCTGCCAGCTCATCCCGCGGACCGTGCCGCCGATGCTGAGCGCGACGACGACCGGGGCGTGGTGTTCCTCCGCCCATCTCCGCACCGTGGTCGTGGTACGGCGGAGGCCGCTGGTGACGACGACCCGCGAAGGGTCGAGCCGGGCCGTGACGGCGGCGATGGCATCGGTCTCCCACCGGGCGCCGGTCTGCCACTGACTCTCCGGGGTGCGGAGCTTGAGGTCGACGTGCGCCCCCATCCCATTGCTCTCGAGCAGGGCGAGCAGGTCGTCCAGCGTGCACACCCCGGGTGCTCGCTCATGGAGCTCGGCCCAGCGGAGGTCGGCGATGAGGCAGCTGTCGTCGCCCGTCCCGCCGTCCGCGTCGTGCGAGACGACGAAGGTGCCGTCGAGGCACCGCCGGACGTCGAACTCGCAATAGTCGGCGCCGACCCGGGCCGAGTGTGCGACGCCGGCGAGCGGGTCCTCGTGCCCGCCGACCGTGCCCAGCTCGGCGTACCCGCAGCGATGGGCGGACACCAGAACTCGATGACGGGCCACGAAGCGTCACGCTAGCGAGGTCGAGTCCGAGTCACCCGCTCGTCGGCGACCAGAAATTCCGGTCAGAGGCGGGAACAGATCGGTGCCTGGACTTGCTGAGCCTGTCAGACTTGAGTCAAGACGACTCAAGAATTTTGAGACAGGCGTCTGCTCCCCGAGGATGGGGCCAGACCACACCCAGACCGGCCGGCGATCCGGCCGGACGACCCGGAGGTATCCAGACATGGCTCGTGCCGTCGGCATCGACCTCGGTACGACGAACAGCGTCGTCGCCGTGCTCGAAGGTGGCGAACCCACCGTGATCGCCAATGCAGAGGGGGCCCGAACCACCCCGTCGGTGGTCGCGTTCTCGAAGTCCGGCGAGGTGCTCGTCGGGGAGGTCGCCAAGCGTCAGGCGGTGACCAACATCGACCGCACCATCAGGTCCGTCAAGCGCCACATGGGCACGGACTGGAAGCAGAAGATCGACGACCGGGAGTTCACACCGCAGCAGATCAGCGCCTTCGTGCTCCAGAAGCTCAAGCGGGACGCCGAGTCCTACCTCGGCGAGACCGTGACCGACGCGGTGATCACCGTGCCGGCGTACTTCTCCGACGCCCAGCGTCAGGCGACCAAGGAGGCCGGCGAGATCGCGGGCCTCAACGTCCAGCGCATCATCAACGAGCCGACCGCGGCCGCGCTGGCCTACGGTCTCGACAAGGGCGACGCCGACCAGACGATCCTGGTCTTCGACCTCGGTGGCGGCACGTTCGACGTCTCGCTGCTCGAGGTGGGCAAGGACGACGACGGCTTCGCCACCATCGAGGTGAAGGCGACGTCCGGTGACAACCACCTCGGTGGCGACGACTGGGACTCGCGGGTCGTCGAATGGATGGTCAAGAAGTTCAAGGACGGCAACGGCGTCGACCTGTCGCAGGACAAGATCGCGATGCAGCGCCTCCAGGAGGCGGCCGAGAAGGCGAAGATCGAGCTGTCCTCCTCGAGCGAGACCACCATCCACCTGCCCTACATCACCCACGGCGAGTCGGGGCCGCTCCACTTCGAGGAGAAGCTGACCCGCTCGGAGTTCCAGAAGATGACCTCCGACCTGCTCGACCGCACCAAGGCGCCGTTCCAGTCCGTGCTGAAGGACGGCGGCGTCGACGTCGCCAAGATCGACCATGTCGTCCTGGTCGGCGGCTCCACCCGGATGCCCGCCGTCACCGAGGTCGTCAAGAGCCTGCTCGGCGGCAAGGAGCCCAACAAGGGCGTCAACCCCGACGAGGTCGTCGCGGTCGGAGCAGCGCTCCAGGCCGGTGTGCTCAAGGGCGAGGTCAAGGACGTCCTGCTCCTCGACGTGACCCCGCTGAGTCTCGGTATCGAGACCAAGGGCGGCGTGTTCACCACGCTGATCGAGCGCAACACGACGATCCCGGCGAAGCGATCGGAGATCTTCACCACCGCCGACGACAACCAGCCCAGCGTGGAGATCAAGGTCGCCCAGGGCGAACGCCAGATGTGGGCGCAGAACCAGCCGCTCGGGAACTTCGAGCTCACGGGCCTGCCCCCGGCGCCGCGCAACGTGCCGAAGATCGAGGTCACCTTCGACATCGACGCCAACGGCATCGTCCACGTCTCCGCCAAGGACCAGGCGTCCGGTCGCGAGCAGTCCATGACGATCTCCGGTGGCAGCGCGCTGTCCAAGGACGAGATCGACCGGATGATCAAGGAGGCCGAGCAGTACGCCGCCGAGGACGCCGCGCGCCGCGAGTCCGTCGAGACGCGCAACCAGGCCGAGTCACTGGTGTACACGACCGAGAAGTTCTTGACCGACAACGCCGAGAAGATCCCGGACGACGTGAAGACCGAGGTCCAGGCCGACGTCGACGCGCTGAAGGCGACCCTGGAGAACGCCGACTCCGGCAAGGACGAGATCCAGGCCGGCGTGACCAGGCTCGGTGAGTCCAGCCAGAAGATGGGCGCCGCGATGTACGCCGCCGCCGAGGCCGACCAGGCTGCGGCGGGCGGGACCGACAGCTCGACCGGTGCCGCCGACGACGACGTCGTCGACGCCGAGATCGTGGACGAGGCGGGCGACGCCGGCAGCGCGGACGGCGAGGGCGAGTCCCGGTGACCGCCGCCCGGCGGAAGGGGGAGCCGCCGGAGGCGGCCTCCCCTCCGGCCGGTTCGTTCGAAGACGCCGCTGCGGAGTCGACGAACGAGCCCGCAGAGCCGCACGCAGAGGGCGCTCCCGCCGAGGCGACCGAGACGGCCGAACCCCTGCCGCAGCAGCAGGCGACGGACGATGACGATGACCTCGGCGAGGACGGGGCCCCCGTCGAGGATGGCGTCACATCGGCGGCCGACCTCGAGGAGGCCTCGGACCTCGAGGAGGAGCTCGCGGACGCCACCCTGGACGTGGCACAGCTCGAGCAGGCGCTGGCCGAGCGCACGACCGACCTCCAGCGGCTGCAGGCCGAGTACCTGAACTACAAGCGCCGCGTCGACCGTGACCGCGAGCTCGTTCGGGAGAACGCGACGTACGCCGCGCTCGCGCCGATCGTCGACGTCCTCGACACCATCGACCGCGCCCGTGAGCACGGTGACCTCGACGAGGGCTTCCAGGCGGTCGCCGAGCAGCTCGAGCGAGTGGTGTCCAAGGCCGGCCTCGTGAAGTTCGGCGAACCGGGGGAGCCGTTCGACCCGCGCCTCCACGAGGCGCTCAGCCACATCGGGGAGGATCCCGAGGTGAAGGTCACGACCTGCAAGGTGATCGCCAAGGCCGGCTACCGGATCGGGGAGCGGGTCGTCCGCGCCGCGCAGGTGCTGGTGGTCGACCCGACCGGCGGCTGACGGCGGTCTCGACCACCGCAGAGCGATATCGCCACCGAAGGACGAGGCAGGGGAGGAGGAGACCGTGAGCGAGACCGGAGTCCGCGCCGAGTGGGCGACCAAGGACTACTACGCCGTGCTCGGCGTGGACCGGCAGGCCACCCAGAGCGAGATCAAGAAGGCCTACCGCAAGCTCGCCCGCGAGAACCACCCCGACTCCAACCCGGGAGACACCGCGAAGCACGAGACGTTCAAGGCCGTCGCCGAGGCCTACGACGTGATCGGCGACGAGGAGAAGCGGAAGAAGTACGACGAGGTCCGGCGTCTCTACGGCGGCGGCACGTTCCAGGGTGGCGGCTTCCCGGGCGGCGGCCCCCAGGGCGGTGGGGCCGGATTCGACCTCAGCGACCTGCTCCGCGACCGCGCCGGCGGGTTCGGTGACCTCTTCGGCGACATCTTCGGCAGCCGCGGCGGCGGTACCCGCAGCCGGTCGCGCCCGGTCCGCGGCGCCGACGTCGAGAGCAGCGCGACGATCGGTTTCGCCGACGCCCTCGACGGTGTCACCATCAGCCTGCGGCTGACCTCCGACGCGGCCTGCCCCGACTGCCACGGCACCGGCGGCAAGGCCGGGACCCAACCCAAGATCTGTCCGGAGTGCGAGGGCGCCGGGTTCATCGTGAACTCCAGCGGTGGCGGCTTCTCGATCAACGAGACCTGCCCCCGCTGCGGTGGGCGACAGCTGGTCTATGACCAGGTGTGCCCCACGTGTCACGGATCCGGCCGCGGCACCTCGTCACGGTCGATCCAGGCCCGGATCCCGGCCGGCGTCAAGGACGGCCAGCGCATCCGCCTGCGGGGCAAGGGGGGTGTCGGCGAGAACGGCGGGCCGAACGGCGACCTGTTCGTCACGGTCAAGGTCACGCCGCACCGCCTGTTCGGTCGCAAGGGCGACAACCTCACCCTCGAGGTGCCGGTGTCCTTCGACGAGGTCGCGCTCGGAGCAGAGATCAAGATCCCCACCCTGGACGGCCCGACGGTCACGTTGAAGATCCCGGCCGGGACGCCCAACGGCCGCACCTTCCGCGTGCGTGGCCGTGGCGCCACCAGGAAGGACGGGACGAAGGGCGACCTCCTCGCCACCGTCCAGGTCCAGGTCCCAGCCAGGCTCAACGACGCGGCCCGCGAGGCCATCGCCGCCTACCGCGCCGCCGGGGTCGACGCCACGCTGCGGGCCAACCTGTTCGACACGGCCGGAAAGGCCGAGCAGGCGGAGTCATGACCCGCCGCGAGCCACGCACCCCCCGGCCGGCGGCCGGAGTCCGACGCACCCCAGGACGTCCTCTTCCTCCGCCGCTCCGCTCCATAGTCGGACACCGCCGCAGGAGTCCCGCATCATGAGCCGGGACACCCCGCGGAACGCGCCCGGTCCCGAGGCCCACGTGTACGTGATCTCGGTGGCGGCGGAGCTGTCGGGCCTCCATCCACAGACCCTTCGCTCCTATGAGCGGATGGGTTTGATCATGCCCGGCCGAACCGGGGGCGGCGGCCGCCGGTACAGCCACCGTGACATCGAGCTGCTCCGTGAGATCGCCTCGCTCACGGCAGGTGGCGTCGGCATCGAGGGCGTCCGCCGCATCCTCGAGCTCGAGAACCAGGTCGCCGCCCTCCACGCCCGGAACCAGGAGCTGGCGGACGAGCTGGCCGCGATGCGCGACGCGCTCCGGGCCACGCTGGCCACCCGGCGTACCGACTCGAACAGGCTGCCGGTGCTCCGCGAGCCGGAGCCCGGATCGGCCGTCGTGGTCTGGCGGCGTTCGCGCAGCTGAGGCCGCGAGCGAGAGCACAGCCCAGCGCCATTCGCGTCCGATAGGTTCCGAGGATGGAGAGGCTCGCGGATGCCGTCGGCGAGCTCGCGGAGCATACGGGGTTCTCCGGCGTGGTCCGCGTCGACCGGGCGGGTGAGACCGAGGTCTGCGCAGCGTTCGGGTTGGCAGACCGCGCACACGGCATCCCCAACACGGTCGAGACGCAGTTCGGGACCGCGAGCGCGACGAAGGGTCTGACAGCGCTGGCCGTGATGGCCCTCGTCGAGCGCGGGGCGCTCGAGCTCGGCACCACCGCGCGGTCGCTGCTCGGCGACGACCTCTCGTCGATCGCCGACGACGTCACGGTCGAGCAGCTGCTCGCCCATCGGTCGGGGATCGGCGACTACTTCGACGAGGAGGCCTTCGACGACCTCACCGATTACGTGCTGCCGGTTCCGGTGCACACGCTCGCGACGGCCGAACAGTACCGGTCGGTGCTCGACGGCCATCCGACGGCCTTCCGGGCCGGCGAGCGGTTCGCCTACAACAACGGCGGCTACGTCGTGCTGGCACTGCTGGCAGAGCGCGCCAGCGGTGTCGCCTACCACGAGCTGGTGGCGACGCTCGTGTGCGAGCCCGCCGGCATGGTCGACACCGCGTTCCTGCGCTCGGACGAGCTTCCCGGCCGGGCCGCCCGCGGCTACCTGGCCGCCACCGGGCTGCGGACGAACGTCCTGCATCTCCCCGTCCTCGGCATCGGCGACGGGGGCGTGTACTCGACTGTCGCCGACTTCCGGGCGTTCTGGGAAGCGCTGTTCACGGGGCGGATCGTCAGACCGGACATGGTGGCCGAGATGGTGAGACCGCGCAGCGTCGTGCCGCAGGGGCGGAAGCGCTACGGCCTCGGTCTCCACCTGCACGCGACGGGCGACGAGGTCTGGCTCGAGGGAAGCGACGCCGGCGTCTCCTTCGCCAGCTCGCACACGCCCTCGACTGCGACCACGGTCACGGTCGTCTCGAACTGCACGGACGGGGCCTGGCCGATCGTCAGGCTGGTGGACGAGCGCCTCGGCACCTGAGCAGCGGTTGGCCTCGGGCGATCTCCTCGAGCCGCCCTCGGAGCAGGGCGTCAGCTGACCGACCAGCTGTCAGAGTTGAGGGGAATCGACTCAACTTCTGGTTGGTTGTGCCGGGTGAGGGCCACAGTGGTCCTGTCCAGACAAGCCACAGGTGAGGGAGCCACATGAGCCAGTTCGGGGCCGAGAAGTTCACGACGCGGAGTCGTGAGGCGATCGAGACCGCCCAGCTCGCCGCGACGACCGCAGGAAACACCCAGACCGAGCCCGCCCACCTGCTCGCCGCGCTGTTGCGGGACGCGGACGGGACGGCCCGCCAGCTCGTGGGCAAGGCGGGTGCGGACGCCGCGCCGCTCGCGGCCGCGGCCGAGGGCGCGGTCCAGGCGCTGCCCAAGGCCTCGGGTGCCACGGTGCAGCAGCCCGCGGCCTCGCCGGCGTTGACCCGGGTCCTGGCGGGTGCGCTGGACCTCGCGGCGTCGATGAAGGACGAGTACGTCGCCACCGAGCACCTCTTGGTCAGCCTCGCCACCGTCGAGTCGAGCGCGCAGAAGCTCCTCGCGGACGCCGGGCTGACCGCCGACGGGTTGCGCGAGGGACTCACGGCGCTGCGCGGCAACCGTCGGGTCACGAGCCCGGAGGCGGAGTCGACGTACGAGAGCCTCGAGAAGTACTCGGTCGACCTCACCCGGGAGGCCGAGGACGGCAAGCTCGACCCGGTGATCGGCCGCGACGCCGAGATCCGGCGCGTGATCCAGGTGCTGTCCCGGCGTACCAAGAACAACCCGGTCCTGATCGGCGAGCCCGGCGTCGGCAAGACCGCCGTCGTCGAGGGGCTGGCCCAGCGGATCGTCGCCGGTGACGTGCCCGACTCGCTCAAGGGTCGCCGGCTCCTGAACCTCGACCTGGCCGCCATGGTGGCGGGTGCGAAGTACCGCGGCGAGTTCGAGGAACGGCTCAAGGCGGTGCTCGAGGAGATCAAGGACTCCGGCGGCCAGGTGATCACGTTCATCGACGAGCTGCACACGGTCGTGGGCGCCGGTGCCGGCGGTGACTCGGCCATGGACGCCGGCAACATGCTGAAGCCGATGCTGGCCCGCGGCGAGCTGCGGATGATCGGCGCGACGACCCTGGACGAGTACCGCGAGCGGATCGAGAAGGACCCCGCCCTGGAGCGCCGCTTCCAGCAGGTCTTCGTCGGTGAGCCCTCGGTCGAGGACACCATCCAGATCCTGCGCGGGATCCAGGAGAAGTACGAGGCCCACCACGGTGTGCGCATCACCGACGCCGCGCTGGTCGCCGCGGCGACCCTCAGCGACCGGTACATCACGGGGCGGCAGCTGCCCGACAAGGCGATCGACCTGATCGACGAGTCGGCCTCGCGGCTGCGGATGGAGATCGAGTCGTCTCCCGAGGAGATCGACCAGCTCCGGCGTACCGTCGACCGGCTCAAGATGGAGGAGTTCGCGCTCGAGAAGGAGACCGACCCCGCCTCACAGGAGCGACTGGAGCGGTTGCGCGCCGACCTGGCCGACTCCGAGGAGCAGCTGCGTGCCCTGGAGGCGCGCTGGGAGCAGGAGAAGGCGTCCCTCGAGGGCGAGGGTGAGATCCGCCGCGCGCTGGACCAGCTGCGGATCGAGGCCGACAAGATGCTGCGTGAGGGCAACCTCGAGGGCGCCTCCAAGATCCGCTACGAGTCGATCCCCGAGCTGGAGAAGAAGCTCGAGGCGGTCGTGGCGGCCGAGAAGGCCGACGTCGAGCCGCTCGTGGGCGAGGAGGTCGGCGCCGAGCAGATCGCGGAGGTGGTCGAGGCGTGGACGGGCATCCCGACCGGGAAGCTGCTGCAGGGCGAGACGGCCAAGCTGCTCGAGATGGAGGACGTGATCGGGCGCCGCCTGATCGGACAGCGTGAGGCCGTGCGTGCGGTGAGCGACGCCGTACGCCGCTCGCGGGCCGGCATCTCCGATCCTCATCGTCCGACCGGCTCGTTCCTGTTCCTCGGTCCGACCGGCACCGGCAAGACCGAGCTGGCCAAGTCGCTGGCGGAGTTCCTGTTCGACGACGAGCGGGCGATCGTCCGCATCGACATGAGCGAGTACTCCGAGAAGCACTCGGTCGCGCGGCTGGTCGGCGCGCCCCCGGGCTACGTCGGCTACGAAGAGGGCGGCCAGCTCACCGAGTCCGTCCGCAGGCGCCCGTACTCCGTCGTCCTCCTCGACGAGGTCGAGAAGGCGCACCCCGAGGTCTTCGACATCCTGCTCCAGGTGCTCGACGACGGGCGGCTGACCGATGGACAGGGTCGGACGGTGGACTTCCGCAACACGCTCCTGGTCCTGACCTCCAACCTCGGCTCGAACTTCCTGGTCGACCCCACGCTGGAGCCCCAGGCCAAGCGCGACTCGGTGATGTCGCTGGTGCGGGCGAGCTTCAAGCCGGAGTTCTTGAACCGGCTGGACGAGATCGTGGTCTTCGACGCCTTGACCCGGGACGAGCTGGCGCACATCGTCGACCTGCAGCTGTCGCTGCTCGAGCGGCGCCTGGCCGTGCGCCGGATCACCATCGACGTGACCGAGGCGGCACGCACGTGGCTGGCCGAGACCGGCTACGACCCGGCGTACGGCGCCCGACCGCTGCGGCGGCTGATCCAGACCGCGATCGGCGACCGGCTCGCCCGGCTGCTCATCAGCGGCGAGGTGACCGACGGCGGCAAGGTGACCGTGGACCTCCAGGACGGTGAGCTGACGCTGACGCCGGCCTGATCGTCGGTCACACGTGCCTGACCCGCGTCTTCCTCCGACCGCGACCGCCCGGTGGCGGGGCGGGGACCAGAGGTGGTGCGGTACTCACTCCTCGGTGTGCTCGGCCCACAGGTCGATGCCCGACTCGACGGCGTACCGGTCGATCTCGGCGAGCTCCTCGTCGGTGAGGGGTGGGAAGGAGAGGGCGTCCAGGTTGGTGTCCAGCTGCTCCACGCTCGAGGCACCGATCACGGCGGAGGTCACCCGCGGGTCGCGCAGCGCCCACTGGAGGGCGAGCTGGGCGAGCTTCTGACCACGGCGTCGGGCGATCTCGTCCAGGCTGCGGGCCCGGTCGAGCACGTCATCGTCCAGGCCGGCGATGGTGGAGTCCTCCCGGGCGGCGCGCGAGTCCGGCGGCACACCGTCGAGATACCGGTCGGTGAGCAGACCCTGCGCCAGGGCCGTGAACACGATGCAGCCCATGCCCTGCTCCTCGAGGGTGTCGAGAAGGTCCTTCTCGATCCAGCGGTTGAGCATGGAGTACGACGGCTGGTGGATCAGCAGCGGGGTCCCGAGCTCGCGGGCGATGGTCGCGGCCTCCTCGGTCTTCGCCGCGGAGTACGACGAGATGCCGGCGTACAACGCGCGACCGGAGCGCACCGCCGTGTCGAGCGCGCCGACCGTCTCCTCCAGCGGGGTGTCGGGGTCGAAGCGGTGGCTGTAGAAGATGTCGACGTACTCCAGGCCCATCCGCCGGAGTGACTGGTCGAGCGAGGCCAGCATGTACTTCCGCGAGCCGCCGCCCTGCCCGTACGGTCCCGGCCACATGTCGTACCCGGCCTTGGTCGAGATGACCAGCTCGTCGCGGTAGGGGGCGAAGTCCTCGCGCAGCCAGCGCCCCAGGTTCTCCTCGGCCCGACCGTACGGCGGACCGTAGTTGTTCGCGAGGTCGAAGTGCGTCACACCTCGGTCGAACGCCCGCCTCAGAACGGCGCGCTGGGTCTGGTCGGGGCGGTCGTCGCCGAAGTTCTGCCACAGTCCGAGCGACAGGGGCGGTAGCTGGAGACCGCTACGACCGGTGAAGCGGTAGGTGGCGTCGTCGTACCGCGTGGGGGCTGCCTGGTAGTCCATGCCTTCATCCTGCCGTGGTGCAATGGAGGGCGTGAGTCAGCCCTCGACGACGCCTGCCCGGCCACCGCAGGTGACCGTCGCGAGCGGGATCGTGATCGTCGGCTCCCTGTTCGTGGTCCTGCAGATGTGGGACCGGGTCGCCGGCCTGCACTCGCTCGACACCCGCACGACGCTGACGTCCTATCTCGCCGGCTCGCGGCTCGGCGATGCAGGGGTCGACGTCAGCGAGCTGACGACGGTCGTCCGCATCGCCGCGATGGCCGCAGCCGGGTGCGCCACGGCGACGCTGGTCCTGGGCTGGCAGGTCACCCGGCGCAGCCGCGGAGCCAGGTCCGCGCTCTCCGTGCTCGCCGGGGTGCTGCTGGTCGCAGGCCTCGTCAGCGACTGGTTCGTGGAGTCGGTCGCCGGGACGTTCTGGGCGTGCGGCGTCGGCGCAGCCGTGATGACGCTCTGGCTGGGTCCGGCCGGGGCCTGGTTCTCCGACACCCCCAGCCCGCGCGACCTGCGCGAACGCACCGTGGGCGGCCCGACCGACCGCCGACCCCCTCGTTCTGCGCCACCGGCCGTGACGCCACCGCCTCCGCGTCTCGACGTGCCGACGCCGCCTCGTCCGTCTGTTCAGCCGCCTCCCATGCAGCAGGCGTGGCCGCCGACCGCCTGGCCGCCGCCGCGCACCTCGGCGTACGCCGCGTCCGGACGGCCTCGGGCGTCGGCCCCCCGGCCCCCCGCGCTGCTCGTCGCCTGCATCGTCACGTGGTGCTGCACGGCGTTCGCCGCGTTGATCCTGGTCGTGGCGATCGTGACCCTCGCCCAGGACGCCCGACCCGTGCTCGACGAGGCGTACCGGCAGAATCCCCAGCTGTCCGAGCAGGGATTCTCCGAGCACGAGCTGCTGGTGATGCTCTACGCGGTGATCGGGCTGCTGCTGGCCGGCTCCATGGCCGCGGCCGCGTTCGCGGTCGTGCTCTTCCGCGGCCGTCGATGGGGGTGGTACGCCCTGCTCGTCGCTGCCGGCGCGTCGACGCTGTTCTTCCTCGTCGGCACGCTCGGGTCGCCCGTCGGGCTGTTGCCGGTGATCGCCTCGCTGGTGACGATCGCCTGTCTGGTACGTCCCGAGGTGCGCGGCTGGGCGGTCAGGCGCTGAGGTCTGCGCGGGAGAGTCGCTCGAGGCCTTCCTCGATGACGGCTGCGTCCTTGCAGAACGCCCACCGGACGAGCTGGTCCCCCGCGTCGCCGTCGTGGAAGGGCTGCGTCGGGATCGCCACGACGCCGGCCCGCTCGGGCAGAGCCAGGCAGAACTCCATCCCGTCCTTCCACCCCAGCGAGGAGATGTCGCAGAGGGCGAAGTAGGTGCCCTCGGGACGTCGTACGTCGAGTCCGAGCGACGCGAGACCGTCGCAGAGCAGGTCACGGCGCTCCTGCAGGTCGCGCGCCAGCGCTCGTGGCCACTCCGGCTCGTCGTCGAGAGCGACCGCGATGGCGGGTTGGAGCGGCGCGCCCGAGGTGAACGTGAGCCACTGCTTGGCTGACAGCAGCGCCGACACCAGGTCCGCGGGTCCGGTGGCCCACCCGACCTTCCAACCCGTCACGCTGTAGGACTTGCCGGCACTCGACAGGCTCAGGGTCCGGTCCCACATCCCGGGGAGGGTCGCCATCGGCACGTGCTCGTGGGCGACGCCGTCGTCGGCGAACGTGAGGTGCTCATACACCTCGTCGGTGATCACGACGAGGTCGTGCTCGATGGCGACGTCGGCCACAGCCTGGAGCTCGGCGCGTCTCAACACGGTCCCGGTCGGGTTGTGCGGCGAGTTCAGCAGGACGAAGCGGGTGCGCGGTCCGACCGCGGCGCGGAGCTCCTCGACGTCGAGCCGGAAGCCGGGCGCGCGCAGGGTGACCGGCCGGCGTACCCCGCCGGCCACCTGGATCATCGCGACGTAGGAGTCGTAGTAGGGCTCCAGCACGACGACCTCGTCGCCCGGGTCGACCAGGCCCAGGAGGGCGGCGGCGATGCCCTCGGTACAGCCCGTGGTCACCACGACCTCACGATCCGGGTCGAGCTCGAGGCCGTAGTGACGGTGCTGGTGCCGGGCGATCGCCTGCCGCAGCGCCGGTACGCCGGGTCCGGGAGCGTACTGGTTGGCGCCGTGACGCATCGCTCGGTCGGCCGCGTCCAGCACCGACGTCGGACCGTCGGCGTCCGGGAAACCCTGGCCGAGGTTGACTGCGCCGGTGCGCTGCGCGAGAGCGGACATGGTGGTGAAGATCGTCGGCGGAATGCCGTCGAGCCGGTGCGCGAGTGTCATGCCTGGGTGGAGAGCCAGCCGTCGAGCAGCTCCTGCTCCCGCTCGGGGGTCATGCCCCACTGCTCGTTCGTCGCCTGGTCGGGGTTGGCCCGGGCCCACGCGAGCGTGTCGCGCACGGTCTCGGCGAACGGCCGATGCGTCAGCCCGGCCGCCTCGGCGCGCTCGGTTCCCATCGCCAGCGACCACTCCGGGCTGCCCTCCGTCCACAACGGAAGCTGCCGGCCGTCGACGCCCTGCTCCACCAGCCAGTCGCCGTCGACAGGCACCAGCCGGGCGTCGCTCTCGATCGCGCCCAGGGTCTCGTCGAGCAGGGCACCGAACGTCGTGTGCGGACGAGCAGCGGTGAAGGCTCCGGTCACCCGGTCCTCGACGAGGCGGACGGTCCAGGCACCCATGTCACGCGCGTCGATGCACTGCATCGGCGCCTCGCCGGGGCCGGGCATGATCATCGGGCCGCCTCGGGCTGCGCGCAGCGGCCACCAGGGGTAGCGGGCGGTCATGTCACGGGGGCCGACGATGTACGTCGGCCGGATGATGGCGAGTCCGGTGTCGGCGTACAGCTCGGTGAGGATGTCCTCGCAGGTGACCTTCATCGGCCCGTAGGTCTCGTCGGTGACCTCGGTGGCGTCCTCGGGTGCGGCCGGCAGGCGCGGCGAGGCCTCATCGGCGCCGGGACCCTCAGGCTCCTGGTAGACCGAGACCGTGGACACGAACACGTGGTGTCCGCCCTGGTCTCGCAGCGCCTGGTGAAGGTGTCGCACCTGGCGCGGGGCGTAGGCGCACACGTCGATGGTGGCGTCGAAGGTCAGCCCGTCGAGCACCGACAGGTCGCCGTCCCGGTCGGCGAGGAGGTGGGTCGCGCCCGGGTGCTCGGTGCTCTCGTGCCGGTGCAGGAGGGTGACGTCGTGGCCGGCGTCGAGCGCCGCCTCCGCCATGGCATGGCCGGCGAACCGAGTGCCGCCGATGATCAGGATCCGCATGCTGGGAGAGTAACGACATGCATGGTCACGCTGACCCCGACCTTGCGCGCGACGTCGACGCCGCGTGCCGGCTCACCGGTGAGTTCACCCTCCGGTCGGGTCAGGTGGCTGCCGAGTACTTCGACAAGTACCTGTTCGAGACCGATCCGGCACTGCTCGCCCGGGTGGCCTCTGCGATGGCCCCGCTGCTTCCGGAAGGCACCGAGCTCCTCGGCGGTCTGGAGATGGGCGGCATCCCGATCGTGACGGTGCTGAGCTCCCGGACGGGGCTGCCGGCGTTGTTCGTCCGCAAGCAGGCCAAGACCTACGGCACCTGCAAGCTGGCCGAGGGCCCGGATGTGGCCGGCCGGCGGGTCACCCTGGTCGAGGACGTGATCACGACGGGTGGCGCGGTCCGCGATGCGACTGGGGCGCTGCGAGGGGCCGGGGCGACCGTCGAGACCGTCGTGTGCGCGATCGACCGGTCGCCTGGCGACGACAACCCGCTCGCCGACGTGGGGCTCGAGATCCGGGCCGTGCTGACCAAGACACAGCTCGACGCGGTGCGCACCTGACCGAGGCCCGTCAGCTGCTGGTCGAGGCTTCCTCGCGACGGTTCTTCCGCCACTCGTAGCCGATCGGGATGACCGTCAGCAGCAGGAGACCCAGGATCACCCAGTCGATCTTGCCGCTCAGCCACGGGAACGCCTGGCCCAGGAAGTAGCCCAGGCACATGATGCCGACGACCCACCCGACGGCCCCGACCAGGCTCCACAACCAGAACTTGATCCGGTTCATCTCGCTGACGCCGGCGATCAGGGTGACGTAGGTCCGGACGAACGGCACGAAGCGCCCGATCACCAGGGCCTGGCTGCCGTGCTTGTCGAAGAACTCGACGGTGCGGTCGAGGTACTTCTTCTTCACGATGCGCCCGTCGTGCCGGCGTACCGGGGGCCCGATCGCTCGTCCGATCTCGTATCCCGTGACGTTGCCGAGGAACGCCGCGACCACGAACCCAAGGCAGCCCACGAGCAGTCCGAGGAGGTTCGGACCGCCCACGAGGTCCAGCTCGTCGGTGGCGACGAAGAGGCCCACGGAGAAGAGCAGCGTGTCGCCGGGGAGGAACGGGAAGAACAGCCCGCACTCGACGAAGACGATGACCAGGCTGATCCAGATGAACTCCGTGTGGAAGTGCTGGAGCAACCAGTGTGGGTCCATCCACGGGATGCCGAGCAGCAGCGGCTGGAGGAGACCCGTCACGTCGGCGAGCCTATACAGCGCACCTGTCGCCGACCTGAACGATGACGGCGGACGCGCCAGGGCGAGTCGTCCCGGGCGAGCTCGACTAGCGTCGGGGTCATGGACGATGCCGGACGTGAAGGCTTCCTGGCCGCTGCCCGGATCGCGGCCGATCTGACAGGCCGCCCGGAGGTCACCGGGCGCTGGGCCGACGAGAGCTCCTGCGCCGGGATGAGCGTGGGCGGCCTGGCCTGCCACCTCGGGTCGCAGGTGATCAACACGGTGCGGCTGCTGGGCACGGGACCCTCGGACCAGGAACCCATCCCGCTGCTCGAGCACTACGCGCGGGCCGCCTGGGTCCACAGCACGCTGGACGACGAGGCGAACGTCGGCATCCGTGAGGGCAGCGATGCTGACGCGGCCGCCGGGCCCGACGCGCTCGCGGCCCTGCTGGAGGAGCAGCTCGGGCTCTTGCCTGGCGTGCTCGAGCGCGCCGACCCCGGCGCGGCCGTGCTGATCCCCTGGCAGGGGTGGTCGCTGACCGTCGACGACTGGTTGGTCACCCGGAAGATGGAGGTCGTCGTCCACTCCGACGACCTGGCGGCCAGTGTGGGCGTGCCCACGCCGGAGTTCCCCGAGTCGGTCGTCACCCCGGTGCTGGCCCTCCTCGCCGGCGTGGCTGTGCGCCGGCACGGCCAGGCAGCGGTGGTGCGGGCGCTGAGCCGGCCCCAGCGTGCGCCGTCGTCGGTCTCGGCGTTCTGAGAGCGACCTCGATGGAGGAGGAGCGCGCGCCGTACGACCCGATGCCGTACGGGCCCGACCAGGTGGGCGTCGGCCCGTGGGTGGGGGAGTGGCCGGTCGGCGACCAGTACGACGAGCGGCTCCTCGCCGAGGGTGACCGGCGCAACGTCGTCGACCGCTACCGCTACTGGCGGCTAGAGGCGATCGTGGCGGACCTCGACGCCAGGCGGCACGACTTCCACGTGGCGATCGAGAACTGGCGGCACGACTTCAACATCGGGACGGTCGTGCGCACCGCCAACGCCTTCCTCGCCGCCGAGGTGCACATCGTCGGCAACCGCCGGTGGAACCGTCGCGGCGCCATGGTCACCGACCGCTACCAGCACGTGCGTCACCACCCCACGGCCGCCGACCTCGCGGCGTACCTCCGCGAGCGACCGGGCCCCGCCGTGCCCCTGCTCGGCATCGACAACCTGCCCGGCTCGGCCCACCTCGAGGCGATGGAGATGCCGCGCCGAGTCTGCCTCGTGTTCGGTCAGGAGGGGCCGGGACTCTCCGACGACGCACGCGAGGCCTGCGACGGCACGTTCTCGATCGCGCAGTTCGGCTCGACCCGCTCGATCAACGCCTCGGCCGCGGCGGCGATCGCCATGCACACCTGGATCCGCGCTCACGCCGACCTCGGTCACGAGACGGCGTGGCGCGGATGACCGCGGGCGTGCCTCAGCTGGACGTCTTGGAGTAGCAGATCACGGCGTGATCGCCGCCGACCTGCCAGTTGACCTTCGTCGAGTAGGTCCAGCGGTAGGACCGGCCCGCGATCACGCGGGTCGCGCACTTCGTCCGGGCCTTGTGGTTGATGGCCTTGTGGCCCGGGTAGGTCGAGCTGGAGATCACGAAGGAACCGGTCGCGCGCCAGCCGTGTCCGGCGACGCACCGCGTGGTGATCACTCGCGAGGTGTCCTTGAGCAGGCAACGATGGATACCCTCGCCCAGTCGGCCGCTCGGCAGCAGCGGGGTCTTGTTCGTGGGGAGCTTCGCGAGCTTGAAGGCCTGCCGGAGCACCACCGAGCAGCTGATCCACCGGGCACCGTGCTGGCGCTGGGTCTTGGTGGGGATGAACCACACCAGGTCGTACGCCGAGGAGTCGCGCACGCGGTCGGTACGGCCGAGCAACGCGTTCACCTTCGGCCGGCACCGGTTGACCATCACCCGGTACAGCTTGGCGATCTGGGAGAAGTCGAGCCGGTCGGGGACGCTCACGACCCCGGCGACCTTGGCGGTGTGAGCCTCCGAACACGGCACGACCGTCGAGTGGTCGGCCTGGGCCGCCGCCTGCTTCGCGGTCATCGTGCTGCAGGCGCCGACGGTCGGGGCCCCGAAGTCGGGTCCGTCGGGCTGGCTGCGGGCGTCGGCCGGGGTGGTCGGGACTGACAGCGCCGTGGCCGCGGCGACCGCGACCAGGGTTCGGGTGACTCCCGAGATCGTCATGTGGTTCCTCCTCCTACGACGAGAGCACTCTAGGCGGCAGTTGGCCGGACCGCCGCCACTGCCTCGCCGGGCGCCGCGCCTCGGATCGGGCGGCGGTCAGCGCACGAACTCGTCCTGCGCCTTCTTGACCCGGACCAGCCAGGTCGCCAGCGTGTCGGCACGCACGCCGGCGCGCTCTGTGTACAGGCTCGCGTAGCCGTCCTCGCAGTCGTCGCCCAGCACGAACCAGTCGCCACTGCCGGTGTGGACCCGCACGGCCTGGGCGTCGCAGCCAGGCACGGCGTTCCGGTTGCGCACCGGGTTGCGGATGCGTTGGACCACGGTTCCGCCTGGTTTCGCGAGCAGCAGGGGCCCTGCGTACGCCGCGGGGGAGTCCGCGTCGAGCACCGGCGGCGCGAACGGCCCGGGCGCGGTCGCGGACAGGGCCAGATGCCCCGTCATCGATGCGAACCGGCCGAGGGCCCAGGTCGTGAAGTCGTGGTAGTCGTACGGCGCGGCCACCTGCTCGCTGATGCGGTCGGGCTCGTTGCCGGCGACGATCACCCAGGTCGTCCGATCCCCGACGCGGACGATCGCGGCTCCCCGCGGATGGTCTGCCTGGTCGACGTCGCCCGCGGCGGCAAGGACCTCGACGCTCCGGTCGCGCCGGAACATGCGCCCGAAGAGGTACAGCACCGGGGGCGTGTCCGGCTCGACGTACCGCGGTGGTGCGACGAACAGCCGTACGTGCCCGGGGATGGCGATCGGGCTCGGGGTCGGTGTCTGATGATGCCCGCCACCGCCTGCCGTGGAGGCTGTCCTGGCCAGGACCGGGGTGAGGCCGAGGGCCGCGACCATGACGACGACGGCGGCGGTCCCCGCGCGTCGGCGTCGCCTGACGGCCCGGCGCCCCGCCGCGAGGCGCTCCTCGACCGAGCGGTGTGGGGGGCCCTCGCCTAGGCACGCCTCCAGCAGCTCGACCAGTTCCGTGGTCATGCCCGGTCCCCCGTGAGCACGTCCTGCAGGGCGGCCGTCACCCGTGCCGAGCGGCTCCTGACGGCGCCGGCGGAGATCCCGAGGTCCTCGGCGGTCTCCTCGACCGTGAGACCCAGCCACTGGTGCAGCACGAGCACCTTGAGCTCCGACGTCGGCAGGGACTGCAGCGCGTCGATGAGCCCCGGCGGCTCTGTGTCGTCGTGGCCGCTACGGCGTCGCGAGCCATGACCGCCGACGTCGGCGCGCACGATGAACCGTCGGACGAAGGCCTCCTCGGTGCCGTCGCGCTCGACCCGCGACCAGGCGACGTACAGCCGGGTGAACGCGCCCTGCAGCAGGTCGTCGGCCTGGTCCCAGTCGCCGCAGAGCACGTAGGCGATCCGGCGCAGGTGGGTCTGCCGCGCCGTCACGAACTCGACGAACGCCTGCTCCCGTGCCTCGGCCCGCATCCGTGTCTCCTCCGTGGTGCGAGCCTGCCACGTCTGCCCGGGCGCGGGCAGCCCCTCGCCGCGCTGACCCCTGGCACTAGGCTGGGAAGCGCTGTATGTCCGTGTCACGAGGAGCCACCGATGCCCGTCGCCACCCCCGAGATCTACGCCCAGATGCTCGACACCGCGAAGGAGAGGACGTTCGCCTTCCCTGCGATCAACGTGTCGTCGTCCCAGACCTTGAACGCGGCGCTGAAGGGGTTCGCCGACGCCGAGTCGGACGGGATCATCCAGATCTCGACCGGTGGCGCCGAGTACCTGTCCGGTCCCTCGGTGAAGAACATGGTGAGCGGCTCGGTCGGGTTCGCAGCGTATGCCGCAGAGGTGGCCAAGAACTACCCGGTGCACGTCGCGCTCCACACCGACCACTGCCCGAAGGACAAGCTGGACGGCTTCGTGCGCCCGCTGCTCGACATCAGTGCCGAGCGGGTGGCTCGTGGCGAGGCGCCGCTGTTCCAGTCGCACATGTGGGACGGGTCCGCCGTACCGCTGGAGGAGAACCTCCAGATCGCCCAGGAGCTGCTTGCGAAGTGTGCGGCCGCTCACGTCGTGCTCGAGGTTGAGATCGGCGTCGTGGGAGGCGAGGAGGACGGCGTCGAGGGCGCCATCGACGAGAAGCTCTACACCACGCCGCAGGACGCGCTCGACACGGTGGCCGCGTTGGGGCTCGGCGACAAGGGCCGGTACCTGACGGCGCTGACGTTCGGCAACGTGCACGGGGTCTACAAGCCGGGCAACGTCAAGCTCCGGCCCGAGATCCTGAAGAAGGCGCAGGAGGCGATCATCGAGCAGTACGGCACGGACGCCGGCTTCGGCCCCGGGTCCCTCCCGCTCGACCTGGTCTTCCACGGCGGGTCGGGGTCGTCGGAGCAGGAGATCGCCGATGCCGTGTCGTACGGCGTGGTGAAGATGAACGTCGACACCGACACCCAGTACGCCTACACCCGCCCGGTCGCCGACCACATGTTCCACAACTACAGCGGAGTGCTGAAGGTCGACGGCGACGTCGGCGACAAGAAGACCTACGACCCTCGCTCCTGGGGCAAGGCCGCCGAGGCGGGCATGGCCGCCCGGGTCGTCGAGGCGTGCAGCAACCTGAGCTCGACCGGTCACACCCTGGGCTGAGCGCCGCCCGGCCGGGCGGCCGCCACGTCGACTCGGAGCTCAGTCGAGGGCCGGAGCGGGGGCCTCGGAGTCCGCGCCCGACAGCTGGCCGCGGACCAGGTGACGGGGGAGCTCGAAGAACAGCACGGAGACGAGGCCGAGCACCATCACCGCGGCGGGCAGCAGCATGGCATCACTCATGGCCTGGCTGAACGGGTCGCGCACGAACGCCGGCAGCTGCTGGAGCGCACCCTCGGGCTCGGCTCCGCCGGAGAGGCCGTGCGCGGCGATGCGGGAGTCGATCAGGACGGCGATGGCGGCGGAGCCCAGCACCGCGCCGACCTGTCGGGTCGCGTTGTAGACGCCGGACCCCGCCCCGGCCAGCTGCATCGGCAGGTTGCGGGTGGCGGTTGCCGCGAGCGGCGCCCAGATGCCGGCCATGCCGACGCCGAGCAGTGCCATCGCGGCCAGGATGTGCCAGACCGCTCCGGTCGAGGTCAGCGCGCGCGAGATGGCGTACACCGCGACCGCGGTGACGGCGAACCCGAGTCCGCACAGCGCACGCGGATGCACCTTGTCGGTGAACCGGCCGACGATCGGCGCCAGGATGATCGTCATCAGCGCCATCGGCACGAACAGGGACGCCGCCTGCAGCGGGGAGTAGCCACGCACCAGCTGGGCGTAGAGCATCGTCGGGAAGCCCATCGCGGTCGCGGTGAACGACATGGTCGAGATGGCGAAGTTCGAGATGGAGAAGTTGCGGTCGCCGAAGAGACTGAGCGGCACGAGCGGCTCGACGCGGTTCTTGCGCTGCCAGACGACGAAGACGACGAACAGCGCGACCCCCGCGATGATCGAGGTCACCACCCACCCGTTCCAGTGGTACTTGTGCCCCTGCTGGATGCCGAAGACCAGGAAGAACATCCCGAGGCCGCTGAGGACGACACCGAGCCAGTCGAACCGGTGGGTGTGGGTCGTCAAGGCAGGCACCAGCCGCACGGCGAGCACGAACCCGATCAGGCCTACGGGCAGGTTGATGAAGAAGATCCACTCCCAGCCCAGCGCGTCGACCAGGACCCCGCCGAGGATCGGACCCACCAGAGTGGCCACCCCGGCGGTCGCTCCCCACAGCGCCATCGCCTGGCCACGACGGTCGGCGGGGAAGATCCGGGTGATCACCGACATCGTCTGGGGGGTCAGCATCGCGGCACCGAGACCCTGCACGACGCGGGCCGCGATCAGCATCCCGATCGACGTCGTCAGCCCGCACCACAGGGATGCCAGCGTGAAGACGGACAGGCCGATCAGGTAGAGGTTCTTGGGGCCGAAGCGGTCACCGAGGCGTCCTGTGATCAGCACCGGGACGGCGTAGGCCAGCAGGTAGGCACTGGTCACCCACACCACGCTGTTCACGTCGGCGTGGAGGTCGGAGATGATGGCAGGCGTCGCGACCGTCACGATGGTGGTGTCGACCAGGATCATGAAGAAGCCGAGACAGAGCGCGAAGAGTGCCGGCCAGGGCTTCACGTCCGCGGGGACCGAGTCGCGGGTGGAGGTCTGCTGAGCCATGACATCAGTGAACACCCGCCCGGGGACGTTGATTCCACCTGGTTCCGGCGGATCGGCGCAGCGTCGCGTCTGGCAGGGTGAGTCCATGACCCACGTCGACCTGATGGCCGGCCCGCCGCCGACGTACCTCCCCGACGACCCGGCCGACGTCGAGCTGGGGAACGGCGACAGCCCTGATGACGTCGTACGTCGACATCCCGCGTCGCCGGCTGCCTGGGCCGCTCTGGCCGACCGTGCCCGTGCCCAGGAGGCGGACGACGTGGCGGTCTACGCCTACGCGCGGGTCGGCTACCACCGCAGCCTCGACCTGCTGCGCCGCAACGGCTGGAAGGGCCACGGCCCCGTGCCCTGGGAGCACGAGCCCAACCGCGGATTCCTGCGCTGTCTCGCCACGCTGGCGCTCGCGGCGAGGGCGATCGGCGAGGACGCGGAGTGGCAGCGCTGCTCGGAGTTCCTGCGCGACTCGAGTCCGGCGGCCGCGGACGCGCTGCTCGACTGAGCTCGACCGAGGAGTCAGGCCCCCAGCAGCGCCCGTACCCTCTCGGCCCCGAGGGCGACGATCAGCGTCGGGAGTCGCGGCCCGCGCTCGGCGTCCACGAGCAGGTGATAGAGCAGGCGGAAGAACTCCTTCTGGTCGGCCTTCACCTCGTCGGTGGGCGGGTCCTCCAGCGACATCCCGCGAGCCAGCTTCGGTACGCCGTAGACCAGCGAGGTCACGCGCTCGAGCTCGACCTCGCCCTGCAGCCCCTGCAGCAGCAACGACAGCCACTCGCGCTCCCGGCCGGAGAGCGCCTCGATCGCGGCCGCGTCCGGCTCCGCCCTGACCGTGGTCCGCTCCGAAGCGGGCACGAACTCCTCGGTCCAGGCAATGGCATGGGACAGTCGGGGCTCGAGCTGGTCGACGGAGTCGTGCCGGTGGCCCAACGTCTCGATGATCCGGCTGATCTGCTCCCGGGAGCCGGCGGTCACGTCGGCGACCGACGCCAGCATCCGGAACGGGACCACGACCTCGGGGGTCGCCAGTCGCCCGGCCGTGCGCGTCGACGCCGCCCGCTCGTAGGCGAGCACCTGCACGTCACGCCTCTGCGAGTCCGCCGCCTTCCGCCCCAGCGCGTCCCACTCGTCGTACAGGCGCACCACCTCCGGGCCGAAGTCGATGTCGAAGGTCTGCCGCGGCTGCCGCCGCACGTAGAGCCACCGCAGGATGCCCGGCTCGAGCACCCGCAGCGCGTCGGCGGCGGTCGGAGCGCCGCCGGCGGAGGACGACATCTTCTGCATCCCGGCGAAGCCCACGAAGCCGTAACCGAACCATGCCGGGCGGGGGTACTGCCACACCGACTCCACGAGCTCGTGCCCGACGGTGAACGACGAGCCGGGCGTCGCATGGTCCATCCCGGCCGGCTCGAAGTCGACGTGCTCGAACGCCCACCGCATCGGCCAGTCGACCTTCCACACCAGCTTGCCCTCGTTGTGCACGGCGAGGTCGGTGGAGCCGTGGTAGTCACAGACGGAGCAGGTGTAGGCCAGCGCGGTCGTGTCGTCGTCGTAAGCCGTCACGGTCGTGGTGTCGCGGCCGCAGTCGCGGCAGTAGGGCTTGAACGGGAAGTAGCCGACGCCCGCCGCGCCGGCGCCGGAGTCACCTTCGTCGTCGTGGGCGACCGAGCCGGCCATCGCCTCGGCCTCCTGCGCGGCATGGTCCCCGGCCTGGTGCGGCGCGACGGACGGCTCGGGCGCGGTCGGCCTGGTCCGATACCGCCCGAGCACCTTGTCGATCTCGTGCCGGTGCCCGACTGCGCGCAGCACCTCATCGCGGTAGACCCCCGAGCGGTACCGCTCGGTCTGCGATACCTCCTCCATGTCGACCCCGAGGGCATGGAGGGCCGAGACGATCGGCTCCTTGAAGTGGTCTGACCATGTCGCATGGCACTGCCACGGGTCGGGGACGGCCGTGTAGGGACGTCCGACGTGCTCCGCCCACGATGCGTCGACCCCGGCCGGCACCCTACGGAACCGGTCGTAGTCGTCCCAGACGTGCAGGTGACGGACGGGTACGCCGCGGCGACGCAGCTCGTCGGCCACGAAGTGCGGCATCAGGAACTCGCGCAGGTTGCCCAGATGGATCGGGCCGGACGGCGAGATGCCCGACGAGCAGGTGACGGGCCCGGT
>JBKPTA010000020.1:0-39723 GCA_046735295.1 Actinomycetota bacterium
GGCGACGTCGAGGCCGGCGAGGCGTACCAGCTGCTCCCGGACGACGGAGGCCTTCAGCGCTCGCTGAGCCGCCGGGGTCGCGTGCTGGAGATCGCACCCGCCGCACCGGCCCGGCCCTGCGTACGGGCAGGGTGCCCTCACCCGGTCGGGAGAGGCCGAGACGACGGCCACCGCGTCCGCACGCCAGAACCGGTCGCCCTCGGTGCCCTCGGTGACCTCGGCCACGACCCGCTCGCCGGGCAGGGCGTGCCGCACGAACACCACACGGTCGTGGTGCCGGGCCACGCAGTGGCCGCCGTGGGCGACCCGGCCGACCTCGACCTCGAAGCGCTCCCCGACGAGCGATCGGCCCCGGGCGGTGCGCTCGCGCGGACGGCCCCGGCTCACCGGTGGATCTGGCGCCGTGAGGACACCTGGCCGCCGCCGCCGCGGACCCGGCCACGGCGCAGGTCGCCGGCCTTGACCCGGTCGAGCTCGCGTTGCGCACGCTCCCTGGCGATCTGCGACGACTGCAGCTGGAAGGGCACGGAGGTGACCATCACGCCGGGCGTGAACAGCAGCCTGCCCTTGAGCCGCAGCGCCGTCTGGTTGTGCAGCAGCTGCTCCCACCACCGGCCGACGACGTACTCCGGGATGTAGACCGCCACGACGCCGCGCGGGTTGGCCTTCCGGATCTGCGAGGCGTACTCGACGATCGGCCGGACGATCTCGCGGTACGGCGAGTACAGGACCTTGAGGGGGACGCCGAGGTTGCGGTCGTCCCACTCCTGCACGAGTGCCTTGGTCGTGGCGTCGTCGGAGGCGACGGTGATCGCCTCGAGCACGTTGGGACGCGTCGCCTTCGCATACGCCAGTGCCCGCAAGGTCGGCTTGTGCAGCTTCGAGACCAGCACGACCGCGTGCACCTTCGTCGGCAGGAAACGGTCCTCCTCGTCGGCGGCCAGCTCTCGGGTGACGTTGTCGTAGTGCCGGCGGATGCCCTTCATCAAGGCGAAGAAGCAGCACATCGCGACGATGCTGATCCAAGCCCCGGCCAGGAACTTGGTGAGCAGGATGATCACGAACACGGTCAGCGTCATGCAGAGGCCGAAGGTGTTGATGGCTCGCGAGCGGAACATCCGGCGTCGGGTCGCGGGGTCGGACTCGGTCTTCAGGTGCCGGGTCCAGTGCCGGATCATGCCGAGCTGGCTGAGGTTGAACGACACGAAGACGCCGACGATGTAGAGCTGGATCAGCTTGGTCGTCTGGGCGTCGAAGGCGACGATCAGGATGCAGGCGAAGAAGGCGAGCACGATGATGCCGTTGCTGTAGGCGAGCCGGTCGCCCCGCGAGCCGAGCGCCCGCGGCATGAAGCCATCGCGGGCCAGGATCGAGCCGAGCACCGGGAAGCCGTTGAACGCCGTGTTGGCGGCCAGGATGAGGATGACTCCGGTCATCGCGAGCACGAAGTAGAAGCCCGGCGTGAAGTTGTCGAACACGGCCCGGGACAGCTGCGCCATCACCGTGGGCTGGTCGAAGCCGGGGGGCATCGGGTGCCCGTGGGCGTCCCGCAGGCGCGAGATGTCGTCGACGTACTTCAGGTCCATGTGGCGCGCGAGCACGATGATGCTCATCAGCATGGTGATCGCGATGATGCCGAGCATGAGCAGGGTGGTCGCGGCGTTCTGACTCTTGGGCTTGCGGAACGCCGGTACGCCGTTCGAGATGGCCTCGACCCCGGTCAGCGCGGCGCTACCGGACGAGAACGCCCGCGCGAGCAGGAACACCAGTGCGAGTCCCGTCAGATGCCCGCTCGCGGAGAACCCGGACGCGGGCACGACCGTGTCGCGTGCGCTCTCGACGTCCGGAAGGCCGCCGCCGGACGCTCGGAGTGCGCCGACCAGGGCCATCCCGATGACGCCGACCATGAAGCCGTACGTCGGGATCGCGAAGAAGGCGCCCGACTCGCGGACGCCTCGGAGGTTCATCGCCGCCAGCACCACGACGAGGAGGACCGCGACCACCACCTCGTGGTGGGAGATCCAGGGGATGGCCGACCCGGCGTTCTGCACGCCGGACGAGACCGAGACCGCCACCGTCAGGACGTAGTCGACCAGCAGTGCCGACGCGACGGTGACCCCGGCCGTCCGACCGAGGTTGACCGTCGCGACCTCGTAGTCACCGCCGCCGCTGGGGTAGGCGTGCACGTTCTGCCGGTACGACGTCACCACGGTGAGCATGACCACCGCGACCGCGATGCCGATCTTCCAGGAGAAGGCGTACGCCGACGCTCCGGCGAGGGAGAGGGTCAGGAAGACCTCGTCGGGGGCGTAGGCGACTGACGAGAGGGCGTCGCTGGCGAAGACCGGGAGCGCGATCCGCTTCGGAAGAAGGGTCTCCCCGAGCTGAGAGCTCCGGAGCTTCCTGCCCAGGAGGATCCGCTTGGAGACGTCTCCGACACCCACGAGTGGACAGGATACGGTTCTTCCGTGCACGTCGTGATCATGGGATGTGGGCGGGTCGGATCGACCCTCGCGCGGAGCCTGGAGGAGCGCAACCACACCGTCTCGATCATCGACAGCGAGCCGGACAGCTTCCGACGGCTGGGCCCGGGCTTCAACGGCGACAAGATCACCGGCTACGGCTTCGACCAGGAGGTCCTGGAGAAGGCGGGCATCCGCCGCGCGGACGCCTTCGCCGCCGTGTCGAGCGGCGACAACTCCAACATCATCTCGGCGCGGGTGGCCCGCGAGACCTTCGGCATCGACCACGTCGTCGCCCGCATCTACGACCCCGGGCGAGCCGAGGTCTACCAACGTCTGGGCATCACCACGGTCGCCACCGTGAAATGGACCGCCGACCAGGTCCTGAGGCGACTGCTGCCCGTCGGCGCGGAGCCGGACTTCCGCGACCCCTCCGGCACCATCCGGGTCGACCAGGTTCCCGCACCGACGTCGTGGGTCGGCCGCCGGACCGTCGACTTCCAGTCCGCTTCGACGTCCCGGATCGCCTGGATCGACCGGCTCGGCGAGGGCATGCTCCCGACGACTGACAGCGTCATCCAGGAGGGCGACCTCCTCCATCTGGTGATGCGCGAGGAGCACGCCGCCGGCGCCTACCACGTCATCAACGAGGGTCCCGAGGAATAGAGCAGTCATGCGCGTAGCCATCGCCGGTGCGGGAGCCGTGGGCCGCTCCATCGCCCGCGAGCTCATCACCAACGGCCACCAGGTCCTCCTGGTCGACAAGGACCCGCACGCGATCAGGCCCGAGCGCGTGCCGGACGCCGAGTGGCTGCTCGCCGACTCCTGCGAGATGTCCTCGCTGGAGGAGGCGCACCTCGACCGCTGCGACGTCGTCATCGCGGCCACGGGCGACGACAAGGTCAACCTCGTCACCTCGCTGCTCGCCAAGACCGAGTTCGCCGTCCCGCGCACGGTCGGCCGGGTCAACCACCCCAACAACGAGTGGCTCTTCACCGAGGCCTGGGGAGTCGACGTCAACGTGTCGACGCCACGGATCATGTCGGCGCTGGTCGAGGAGGCCGTGACGGTCGGCGACCTGGTCCGGCTGTTCACGTTCCGGCAGAGCAATGCCAACCTGGTCGAGCTCACCCTCCCCGAGGAGTCGCCGTACGTCGGCAAGCCGTCCGGGCTCATCCCCTTCCCGGAGAACGTCGCGCTGGTCACGATCCTCCGCGACGGCCAGGTCTACCCGCCCGACGGCGAGCAACCGGTCGAGGCCGGCGACGAGCTGCTGTTCGTGGTGTCGGCCGACGTCGAGAACGAGCTGGAGTCCCTGCTCAACCCTGATCACGTGCGGGAGTGACCGACTCCCCTGTCTGCATCGGGGTGTGGTTGCGTCCGAGCAGCCAGGACATGGCCGCCAGAGCGGCCAGCTGGAGCGGCCAGCCCATCGCGATCTTCAGCACGCCGAGGACCGCGACCGCGGTGTCGGCCGACAGGGTCCCCGAGTGGCCGGCCAGCCAGATCGGACCCTGCACCAACGCACGCACGGCACACGGCAGCACGAGCAGCCAGGTGAGTCGGGTGCACAGTCGCACGACCTGGCGGTTGGCGTGCCAGGCCGTGGGGTCCCCGGTGACGCTGCCGATCATGAACCCGACGAGCGGCCAACCGGTGACACAGGTCAGACCCATGACCACGGCGTACCCGATGTTGTAGAGCAGGCCGGGCACGAAGTAGGCGAGAGCCTGGTCGTCCGCGCTACCGCCACGGCTCGCGGCGAGGTGTACGAAGACCCACCCGATGGCGATGCCGACCAGGGCGTTCACGCAGAACTTCACGGTCTGGCGCTGCACGAGTCGCGCGGCCAGCTCCAGGACGGCCACGCTCGTGCTGGCGCCCAGGGCCAGCTCGAGGTGACGCGTCAGCAGCCAGACCACGGTGAACGTCAGGGTCGGGACGGCGGTCTCGAGCATGCCACGGCGTCCGCCCAGTGCCTGTCCGAGCTGGTGGCGTACCAGTGCCTCGACGGTGGCGGTCGTCGGTGGCGCAGAGGTCATCGGGAGTCCGTAGGTCGATCGGCGGTCGGCAGCAGTGGTGTCCTCGGACCCGGTCCGGCTGGTCGGTCCGCGATCAGGATGGCATCAATGTGTAGCGCGGGTTGTAGAGGACACGGTCGCCGCCGTGTCGGCCGATGCGGCCCTCCACCTCGACCGACCGACCGGGCGAGACGCCCGCGATCTCGCGTCGGCCCAGCCACACCAGCATCAACGAGTCGGAGCCGTCGAACAGCTCGGCCTCCAGGGCCGGTACGCCGCCGCGCGGTCGCAGAGTGACGGTCCTGAGCGTCCCCCGCAGTCGTACCGGGGTGCGGTCGCCGCATTCGGAGATCAGGTCGCAGTGACCCGCACGCGTGGTCTCGCGGAGCTCCTTGGCGTGCTGGTCCTCGGCGTTGGCCCAGGTGCTGATCGTTCGCCGCAGCTTGCTCTTCGTGCCCACGCCCCCAGCGTAGTTCGCTACGCCGGATTCAGGAGATTCGCTGGGCGTCGTCGGGAAGGGTCAGCGGCAGCGCGTCGCCGACCGGCATCGCGTGGCTGCCCCGGTGGACGACCACGGCCGCGAGGGCCTCCTCCCAGTCCTGAGCCGTCTCCGGCTCGACGGCCGGCTGTCCCAGGAACGTGCCCCGCAGGAGCCACCGCGAGCCGTTGACGCCGACGATGCGGGACGGCTGCAGAGCCTGGGAGCCGTCCGGGAGCACCACCTGCATCTGACACACCAGCTCGGTGCCCCAGCGCCCCTCCCGCTCGGTCGCGGTGCCACCGTGCCGTGAGACGTCGGCCGCGATCTGGGATCGCACGTCGCTCCACAGGTCGCCGTGACGGGGTGCGGCGAAAGCCCGCAGCTCCAATGCGCCCTCGTCGGCGGCGAGCATCACCGACTGGACCTCTCCCGTGTTCTCGTCCACCTGGAGCCGCAGCTCCGCACCCTCTCGCGGCGCCACCCGGAGGGAGCCGAGGTCCACCCGGTCCAGGCCGTCGTCGGGGATCGCGTCGGAGTCCCACGGGCCGCTGGCGTCGTCGACGGACTGCTGCCCCTCGACGGCGGAGACCTCGCCCTCGTCGGGCTCCGAGCGAGACCTGCGGCGGAACATCAGGGCGACTCCCAGCTGTGTGTCACGAGTGGTCGGCGGCGGGCTCACCGAGACCGGCAGACCCACCTGTGGAACCGTATCCCCCGGCTCCCCGGACCGACTCGGGCAGGGCGTCGACCTCGGTGATGACCGCGCGCTCCACCCGCTGGAACACCAGCTGGGCGATCCGGTCGCCGCGCCGCAGCTCGACCGGCTCGGAGAGGTCGTGGTTGACCAGCAGCACCTTGATCTCGCCCCGGTACCCCGCATCGACCGTGCCCGGCGAGTTCACGATCGAGAGCCCGTGCCGCGCGGCCAGACCCGAGCGCGGATGGACCAGCGCGACGAACCCCTCGGGGAAGGCGACCGAGATCCCGGTCGGCACCAGGGCCCGCTCGCCCGGCGCCAGAGTGAGGTCGACGGTCGTCATCAAGTCGGCTCCGGCGTCGCCGGGATGGGCGTAGGCCGGGAGCGGGAGACCGCGGTCGAGCCGGAGGACGGCGACGGGCAGGTCGGGATCTGGCACGAGGCGGACGATATCGTCCGCCTCGCCAGGAGAGAGACGCGCGACCCCTCGTCGTCGTAGGAGGTGGATGATTGGCTGGCCTCATGCCCGACGTCCGGACTGCCACGCACCACGAACGGCTCGGCGTGCCGTTCCGCTGGTGGGTCCAGGGCACGATGCTGGTCGCGACGTTCTGGCTCGCGTTCGTGGTCTCCACCCCGGCCGTCGTCGCGTGGACCGCGACCGCGGTGCTCGTGCTGGCCATGGTAGGCCTCTTCCTCGCCTACGGATCGCCGCGAGTCGACGTCGAAGCCGGATGGCTGCGGGCAGGTCGCGCCCGTATCGCCGGCGAGTACGTCGGCGACGCCGAGCCCCTCGACGCCGCCGAGACCCGCCGCGTCGCGGGTCCGGCAGCCGACGCCCGCGCCTATCTCGTGCTCCGCCCGTATCTGAAGCGGGCGGTGCGGGTCACGGTCCGCGACGACCGCGACCCGACGCCGTACTGGCTGGTCAGCAGCCGCGACCCGGAGCACCTGGCTGCAGCCATCCGGGTGATCTCCGGCTCCGGTGCCCCGAGATAGCCTGCCCGTATGGCTGACTCCGGCGGCAGCAAGCTGTGGACCCTCTTCTCTCTCGGTGCGGCACTGAGCGCCGCCGCCGTGGCCCGCAAGGCCCTGGACACCGGATGGAAGGCCGCAACCGGCAAGCACCCGCCGGACAACCCCGCCGACCCCGACGTCCAGATGGTCGAGGCGGTGGCATGGGCCGTGGTCACGGGTGCCTTCGTCGCGTTGGCGCGGATGCTCGCCCAGCGCCGCGCCGCCGACTACTACCGGCGCTCCGCGGGGCACCTGCCCCCACAGCTCCAGAAGGACTGAAGCGGGCCCGCTCGCGCGCCGGCCCTGTCGGTCGAGCGTGTCGAGACCACGGGCGCGCCGCCAGCCCGGTCGGTCGAGCCGGCCGTTCGCTCGAGCGTGCCGAGACCGGGCGAATGGTCAGCGCACCGAGGGTCTTCGACTCACTGGGACGGCTCGCACGCTCAGCCGTGGGCTCGGTCAACCTGCCTTCGCCCACGGAGGTCGCCCGCTCCTCGCGATCTCCTCAGGCAGCACAGTCGCGGCAGATCAGCCGCTTCTCATCAGCGAGCTGGCTGCGGTGGTGCACCAGAAAACAGCTCATGCACGTGAACTCGTCCTCCTGGCGCGGCATCACCTCGACCGCGAGCTCCTCATGCGAGAGGTCTGCGCCGGGCAGCTCGAACGACTCGGCGGCCTCCGCCTCGTCCTCGTCCACCTTGCCGGAGTTCTTGTCGTGCCGACGCGCCTTGAGCTCTTCGATGCTCTCTTCTGACTGGTCTTCCTCGTTCTTGCGAGGTGCGTCGTAGTCCGTGGCCATCCCTGTGTGTTCTCTCTCCCCGTCCCTGCGCCCGTCCGCGGCGCCGCTCATCGGCGCGCCGATTGTGCCCGAAGACCGTCCGGACCGCACCTTCGTTCATGCCGTGTCTCAGGAACAGAAGGTGGCGGCGCGCTATTCCCCGGCCTCGCGCTCGCTGACCGGGTCATCCGTACCCACGAAACCGGCATCCACAACTGCCTCCCGGAACTCCGCGAACCCTTCTCGCGGGGCGCAGATGAGCAGACGTTTGCCACCCGGTGAGCGGGCGACCTCGAGGATGCCACCAGCCTCCAAGACGACCAGTCCGGCGGCCGCGTGGTCCCAGATGTGCGGCCCCTCCTCGACATAGGCGTCGAGCGTGCCGGACGCGACCCCGCACAGGTCGAGGGCGCAGGAACCGAGCCGGCGGAGGTCACGAACCCGAGGCAGCAGCCGGGCGATGTACGTCGCCTCACGGGCACGTGCCGGCTGTTCATAGCTGAAGCCGGTGCCGACGAGCCTCTCGGCCATCGGGACCGACGGACGGGGGTGGACCGGACGACCGTTGCAGGTGGCTCCGCCACCTCGGACGGCGACGTACTCCAGGTCGAGGGCGGGGGCGACGACGACCCCGGCCAGCACCTCGCCGTCGACCTCGGCGGCGATGCTGACGGCGAAATGCGGGTGGCCGTAGAGGTAGTTCACGGTGCCGTCGATCGGGTCGACGATCCACACGACCCCCGAGACGCCCGGCAGGTCGTCCCCCTCCTCGCCCACCATCCCGTCGCCTGGGCGGGCCCCGAGCAGCCGCTCCTTGACCAGGGCCTCGGCGGCCTGGTCGGCGCGCGTCACGATGTCGATCTCGCTGGACTTCGTGCCCGCCACCTCGACGCCTTCGGACCTCAGCCGGAGCACCAGCCGGCCGGCCTCCCGCGCCGTGGCGAGCGCCAGGTCGCAGAGCCCGGCCGCATCGCGGTCGCTCACCCTGCCCCGCCGACGGCGGGCAGGTCGCCTCGCGGATTGGGGCAGCAGCGGCGGGCGCACAGATCCCAGCAGGGCGGGTCCCCGCCGACCGAGACGCGCGCCACGGGCTCGCCCCTCTCCACGGCGGCTCGTTCCACGAGCAGCTCCCGGACCATGGCCACGAAGCGTGGGTCAGTGCCCGAGGTCGGGACCCGCACCGCGTCGAGCCCGAGCCTCGCCGCCGTCTCCAAGGCTTCGGTGTCCAGGTCGTAGACGACCTCCATGTGATCGGACACGAACCCGATCGGAACCAGCACGACCGAGGCGACACCGTCGGCGGCGAGCTTCTCGAGGTGGTCGTTCACGTCGGGTTCGAGCCACGGCACCTGCGGCGGGCCGGAACGCGAGCAGAACACCAGGTCCGATGGGTGGTGCCGGCCGGTCACCGCGGCGACCCGTTCGGCGACGTACGCCGCGGCGTTGCGGTGCTGGGCCAGGTAGGCGCCCCCGTCGGGGCCGCTCCCGGCGTTCATCGACTCGGGCACGGAGTGCGTCACGAAGACCAGGCGTGCGCCGGGTCGGCCCGCCACGGCTTCTGCCACCGCGTCCACGACGGGATCCAGGAACCCCGGGTGGTTGTAGTAGGACCGCAGCCGGTCCAGCCGGGGCACGCCCTCCCTCGTCTGCCCCCTTGCCCTCGCCAGGTCCTCGCGGTACTGCCGGCACGAGGAGTACGAGGAGTAGGCACTGGTGACGAAGCACGCGGCCCGGGTCACGCCCTCGCTCCGCATCGCGGCGACGGTGTCGGTCAGGAAGGGATCCCAGTTCCGATTGCCCCAGTAGACCGGGATGTCCATCCCGTGGTCCCGCAGGTCGGCGCGGATGGCCTCGAGCAGCGCCCGGTTGAGGTCGTTGATCGGAGACCGTCCGCCGAACCGGAAGTAGTGCTCGCCCACCTCCTCGAGGCGCTCGCGCGGGATGCCCCGGCCACGGGTGACGTTCTCCAGGAACGGCACGACGTCCTCCGGCTTCTCCGGCCCTCCGAAGGAGACAAGCAGGAACGCGTCGTACGGCGAGACGGAGTCGATGGACGAGGGCGGCGGCATGTCGTCATCGTGCCTTACGCTCCGAGCAGCATGTTCACCCGCTACCGCACCGTGCTGGCGCACTCCGGAGCGTGGCGGTTCAGCCTCACCGCCCTCGTCGCCCGGTTACCCATCTCCATCTCGACCCTCGGCATCGTCCTGCTCGTCACCGGGGTCGGTCGCTCCTACGCACTCGCGGGTGGGCTGTCTGCCAGCTTCACCATCGCCAACGGGTTGTCGTCGGTCGTGCAGGGGCGGCTGCTCGACCGGCTCGGCCAGGCTCTCGTGCTCCCGATCGCCATCACGGCGTACGCCGTGGGCGTGGTGGGGCTGATCATGTCCGTGGAGTCGGGGTCGGCCGACGCGCTCGGGTTCGGGTTCGCCTTCCTGGCCGGCGCGGCGTACCCCCCGATGGGCTCGGTGGTCCGGGCCCGGTGGTCCTACGTCCTCGTGGGGCGGGCCGACGTGCAGACGGCGTACGCCCTCGAGTCCGTGATCGACGAGGTGATCTTCGTGATCGGGCCGACCGTCGCGACGGTCCTGGCGACCCAGTGGCACCCCTGGGCGGGACTCGGCCTCGCGCTGGCGACCGGTCTCCCCGGCACGCTGCTGCTCGCCGCGCAGCGCTCCAGCCAGCCGGTCCATCACCTCGGCGGTCAAGGCTCCGGTCCCCGGCCCGACCTGCCCTGGGCCCCGGTCATGGTCCTGGCCGCGGTCTCCTTCGCCCTCGGGTCGATGTTCGCCGCGGCGGAGGTGAGCACCGTTGCGTTCTCCTCCGAGCAGCACGCGAAGCCGTACGCCGGCGTCCTGCTTGCGTGCTGGGCGACAGGGAGCATGCTGGCGGGACTCGTCACCGGCACCTTCCGCTGGCGCCGCTCCGCGATCGCCCGCGTGCGGATCGGCACGGTGCTGCTGGCCGTGGTGATGGTCCCGATGCCGTTCGTCGGCTCGATGCCGGTGATGGGCGCGACCCTGTTCGTCGCCGGGTTCGCGATCGCCCCGACGCTGATCGCCCTGTTCTCGGCCATCGCGCACGGCGTTCCCTCGGCACGCCTGACCGAAGGCATCGCCATCAGCCACACCGGACTGGCTGCCGGACTGGCACCCGGCGCCGCGCTCGCGGGCTTGGTGGTCGACGCGCACGGTGCCTCACCGTCGTACCTCGTGGCGCTCGGCGGCGGCGTGGTCGCCGCCCTGGCCTCGCTGGCTCTGCCGTCCTCCTTCGGCTCGGAGCCGGCCGAGGAGCACGGCGGCTCGACCGAGCTCCGGGTGCGGTAGGGCGATGTTCACCCGCTACCGCCGGATCCTGAGCAGGCCCGGAACCCTCCGCTTCAGCGGCTCGGCCCTGGTCGCCCGCCTGCCGATCGCGATGGTCACGATCGGCATCGTGCTGCTCGTCACCGGCGTCGGCAGGTCCTACGGCCTGGCCGGCGTCCTCTCGGCGGCGTACCTCCTGGCCGCGGCCGCCCTCGCGATCCCGCAGGCACGGCTGGTGGACCGGCTCGGACAGCCTCCGGTGCTGACCGTTGCCGCGGCCGTCTTCGCGGTCGGGCTGACGGTGTTCGTCATCGACGTCGAGGCCGGTGGCCCCGACTGGGCGGCCTTCGCATCGGTGATGGTCGCCGGCGGCGCCTTCCCCCAGGTCGGGTCCTGCGTGCGCACGCGGTGGTCGCACGTCCTCGAGGAACGCGCCGACATCGACACGGCCTATGCGCTGGAGTCGGCGGTCGACGAGGTGGTCTTCATGACCGGCCCGATCCTGGTGACAGTCCTGGCGACGACCTTGAACCCGGTGGCCGGTCTCGCGACCGCTGTCGTCACCGGCACCGCGGGCACGCTCTCCTTCGCCCTCCAGCGCAGCACCACGCCAGTGCCCACACACCGAGTACGCGGGACGCCGCAGGCGCCGATCCCGAGGGCCGTGATGGTGCCCGTGTGTGTGGTCGGCGTCGCGCTCGGCACGCTCTTCGGCGCCGCCGAGGTGAGCACCGTCGCGTTCGCCTCCTCGCGCGACGTCCAGGAGTACGCCGGTCTCCTGCTGGCCCTCTGGGCGCTCGGCAGCCTGATCGCCGGGGTGGTCACCGGGATGGTGCGGTGGCGGGTCGGGCCCGCCACCCGCCTGCGTGGGGGGTCGGTGGGCATGGCGGTGGCGATGCTCCCGCTGAGCCTGATCGGCTCGATGTGGGTGATGGGCGCCTGGCTGTTCGTCGCCGGGTTCGCGATCGCACCGACGATCGTGGCCAGCCTGTCGATGGTCGAGCAGAACATCCCGCGAGCACGACTCACGGAGGGCATGGCGATCGTCGAGACCGCGCTCGTCGCCGGGGTGGCTCCGGGCGCAGCGCTGGCCGGCCGGATCATCGACCGTCACGGTGCCTCGACGGCCTACCTGGTGTCACTGGTGGCCGGGCTCGTCGCCGCTGCGGCAGCCTTCGCCGCCCGGGACGAGCCGGCGGCGCCTCGAACTACCCGGCGGCCTCACCGGGTCCGGCCCGCCAGACCGAGACGTGGTTCTCGCTCTCGTGGGTGAAGGGGGTGCCGTGCCAGTCGGCGACCCGGCGCTCGAGCGTCATCCCGGCGAGCTGCGCCATCAGGTCGCACTCCGAGGGCCAGAGGTACCGGAAGTTGCTCGCCGCGTACTCGACGGTGCCGTCCGAGCGCCGCGTGTAGTGGTGCGAGGTGCCCTGCTGGGTCGCGGTGTCGTAGGTGTCGAAGCCGACATGCCGCCCGCCGATGTGGAAGGGCACCGCCTGCTGACCTGGCGGAAGGCGCCGGATCGCAGGGACCCACAGCTCGACGACGAAACGCCCCCCGGGCACCAGGTGGCGTGCCGCGTTGCGGAAGCAGGCCACCTGCTCCGGCTGGGTCCTGAGATTGCCGATGCTGTTGAAGACGACGTACACCAGCGAGAACTCACCCGGAACACGCGTGCTGGACATGTCCCCCACGACCACGGGGATGTCGGAACGCTTGCGCCGCAGCACGTCGGCCATCGGCTTCGACAGCTCGATCCCGGTCACGGGAACGCCACGATCGGTGAGCGGGATGGCGACCCGACCGGTCCCGATCGCGAGCTCGAGTGCGGCACCCCCGCGGGCCACGCCGGCGAGGAAGTCCACCGCCGGGTCCAGGACGTCCGGCTCGAACATGTCCGCCGAGTCGGCGTCGTAGCGTTCGGCCGTCTCCGCGTCCCAGTAGTCACTGCTCGTCACGGGTGACAATCTCTCCTGCTCGGCCAGCGAGCGCCACACCAGATTCTCGTGGCGACCGACTCCCCGGGTCGCCCCGCACCTACGCCTAGGCTCGCGGCGTGCGGTGGCGGAACTGGTCGGGACTCGAGTCGGCCGAGCCTCGCGACGTGCGGACGCCGGCCTCCACGGACGACGTGGTGGCCGCGGTGGTCGCCGCTCGCGAGGCAGGGAGAACGGTGAAGATGGTCGGCACCGGCCACTCGTTCACCGGCATCGCGACGCCCGGCGACACCATGCTCCGACCCGACCGGCTGTCCGGCATCGTCTCGTTGGACCGCGAGGCGATGACCGTCACGGCGTACGCCGGCACCGAGCTGAAGGTGCTGAACTCCGAGCTCGAGCGACTCGGCCTGTCGCTGCACAACATGGGAGACATCGCCGAGCAGACCGCCGCCGGCGCCGTCTCGACCGGCACGCACGGGACCGGTGGGGTGACCGCCGGGCTGGCCGCGCAGCTCGCGGGCTTCCGGCTGGTGACCGGGGCCGGCGAGGTCGTCGACGCGTCGCGTGACCAGAACCCCGCCGTGTTCGACCTGGGCCGGGTCGGTCTCGGAGCGCTCGGCATCCTCACCACGCTGACCTTCTCCGTGGAGCCGCTGTTCCTGCTGGAGGCCAGGGAGCAGCCCATGTCGTGGGACCAGGCCCTCGGCTCGTTCCAGGAGATGGTCGACGGGAGCGATCACTGCGACATGTACTGGTTCCCTCACACCGACCGCATGCTGACCAAGCGCAACACCCGGCTGGACGCCGAGGTGTCCGATGCGCGTCCCGTCGGTCGGGTACGTGGCTGGGTGGACGACGAGCTGCTCGCCAACACCGTGTTCGGAGTCCTGACCGCGGCGGCGAACCTCACTCCCGCGGTGATCCCCCGCCTGAACGAGGTCTCCGCCCGGGCACTGTCGGCGCGCACCTACAGCGACGTCGCGCACCGGGTGTTCACGTCCCCGCGACGCGTGGTCTTCCGCGAGATGGAGTACGCCGTGCCGCGCGCCGCCGGGCTGGAGGCGCTGCGTGAGGCTCGACACGTGGTGGACGCGTCGACGTGGCGGATCAGCTTCCCCGTGGAGATCAGGGTCGCGCCGGCCGACGGCGTCGCCCTCTCGACGGCGTACGGCCGCGACTCCTGCTACCTGGCCTTCCACACCCATCACCACTCCGACTGGCGCACGCACACGGCGTACCTCCAGGCGATGGAGGCGATCATGCGCGCCCACGACGGCCGACCCCACTGGGGCAAGCTGCACACCCTGACCGCCGCCGACCTTGCGCCGGCGTACCCGCGGTTCGAGGAGTTCCTGGCCCTGCGCGAACGCCTGGACCCCGATCGGCTGTTCACCAACGACTACCTGCGCAGGGTGCTCGGCTCGTGACCGGCGGAGACGAACCGCGTGGCCACGCCCTTTTCCCGGGCGTGGCGCGCCGTACGGACAACCCGGCGTGAGTCTCCGGCTGGCGTAGGCTCGGCCGCACGGCAGCAGGAACGAGCAGGAGTGACACGGGAGCGACGGCGGTCATGGTTCACCTCAGGCTCATCGGGGTGAGCGAAGACGGTCGGCTGCTCCGGCTCGTCAGCGACGCGGGGGTGGAGTTCACCGTCGACGTCGACGACCGGCTCCGGGCCGCCCTAGCGGATCAGCCGACGACCCAGGGCGGCGACCAGGCACGGCTCGGCCAGTGGGAGACACGAATGGAATCCACGCTTCGACCGCGGGACATCCAGGCGCGGATCAGGGGCGGCGAGACGCCCGAGTCCGTCGCCCAGGTCGCGGGCACCTCCGTCGACAAGGTGATGCCGTACGCCGCGCCGGTGCTGGCCGAGCGCGCCCACGTCGCGCAACGCGCCCAGCGAGCCTCGGTGCGTCGCCGGCCGGTCGAGGGTGCGGCGGCCCCGGCGCCCCGCACGCTGGGCGACGCGGTCGGCAGCCATCTCCGCTCGCGCAACGTCGACCCGGACACGGTCTCGTGGGACGCCTGGCGTCGCGAGGACGGCCGGTGGACGCTGACCGGCGCCTACACGACCACCGGCCGGGTCGGCGCCGCCCACTTCTCGTTCGACACCCCCGGCAACTATGTCGTCGCGGACGACGACGACGCCCACTGGCTCCTCGGCGAGGTGCCGGACGCATCCGACGATGCGGGCGAGCCGGAGCGCGACGACCTGTCGGACGCCCGCCGGCGCCGGCTCTCGGCCGTGCCCGGGGACGAGCTCCCGCTCGGGGACGACGCGATCGAGCTGGTCACCGAGGAGCCCGCATCGGACGTCGTCCGGGACCGGGCGGAGGAGACGGCCGCGCTCGGGGCCGAGGCGCCGGTCGAGGCCTATCTCCCGGACGTCCCGGAACCCTCCGGCCCGACGGCGCAGGCACCTGACGGGCCGGACGAGCCCACCGCGGCTCCGTCGGACGACGACCCCCGCCGGCACGAGCCGCCCGCGCGCAAGCCGGTCAAGAAGACCCGTGGCCGCGCATCCGTCCCGAGCTGGGACGAGATCATGTTCGGGTCGAACGACCCGAGTGAGGAAGACCGCGCGTAGGCCTCCGCTCGCCGAGCAGCAAGCGGCCCGGGCGGCCGCCGCCCGACGGTAGGGGTCGCGCGTGTGGTGAGCGGGGCGACGGGTTCGTCGGGGCAGCACCCTGGTCCGGCCGGCCTCCCTGCGGTAGCCGCGTTCTCCGCGTCATCTGGCCCGCCCCGACTATTCCCGATGGACCGAACGGTCTGTTCTCGCTCGAACCCCGGTGCGACGCCGTCACCGGGCCCTACCGTCGTGCTCTGATCTCTGGGCGGAGGGGTGCCCAGTGCCCAGAGGCCCACGGACCCCGAGGGGCTCGACCGCCACGGGGGGGCCGAGCCCCTCGGACCTCGTCGCCGGCTTCACCACACGCCGACCGGACCCGGCAGCCAGGGAGCTGCCGGGCCTCGTCGCGCCCCGGGACCACCGAGGGCGTTCCCGGTCGTCGTCGCGGCCACCCGTCCACGTCGGGGAGAACGTGGCCCGCAGGGGCCGTGGCACAATCGCCGCGCCATGTCTGAACTGCACTTCTTCACCGGCACCATGGACTCGGGCAAGAGCACGCTCGCCCTCCAGACGCACCACAACCACGCGGCCCGCGGACGGGTGGGACGCCTCTTCACCACTCATGACCGCGCCGGCGAGGCCATCCTCTCCAGCCGCCTCGGCCTCACCCACGACGCCATCGAGGTCGCCCAGGACTTCGACTTCTGGCGGTTCGTCGTCGACTCGCTGACCGCCGGCGCCCGGATCGACTACCTGATCTGCGACGAGGCGCAGTTCTACACGACCGGGCAGATCGACCAGCTCGCCAAGGTCGTCGACGAGCTCCAGATCGACGTGTTCGCCTTCGGGATCCTCAGCGACTTCCGGACCCGGCTGTTCCCGGGCAGTGCGCGGCTGGTCGAGCTCGCCGACCGAGTGAACGTGCTGCAGGTGGAGGCGCTGTGCTGGTGCGGCAAGCGCGCCACCCACAACGCCCGGACCGAGGACGGCGTGATGGTGGTCGAGGGCGAGGTGATCGTCGTGGGAGACGTCGACTCGGCCGACGCTCCGCCGGCAGAGGTGGCCTACGAGGTGCTGTGCCGTCAGCATCACCGCCGCCGGTTGACGACGGCCCGGGCTCGCGCCGTCGCGCTGTCACCCGAGCCGTTGCCGTTCGGGTCATGACGTGATCCACCCGGGACTGCTGCTCGGCGTCGAGGACCTGGACGGACTGGACGCGGTCCTGGTGGACACCAGGCTCGCCCTCACCGGGGCGACCGGCCGCGAGCGCTACGACGCCGGGCACATCCCCGGCGCCGCGTACGTCGACATGGACGAGGACCTGGCTGCGCCGCCGGGCGACGGCGGCCGCCACCCGCTCCCCCGACCCGCGCAGCTCGTGGCCGCGCTCCGCCGGGCCGGTGTCTCACGCGGCTCGCGGGTCGTCGCCTACGACGACGGTCCCGGCACCGCTGCCGCCCGGCTGTGGTGGCTCCTGCGGGACTACGGGCACGACGACGTGCTCGTGCTGGACGGCGGCCTCACGGCGTGGGTGGCCGCCGGGCGGCCGGTCTCCAGCGAGCCGGTCCGTCCGGCCCCCGGCGACTGGGACGGTCGGCCCGGTCGGCTCCCCGCGGTCGAGGCCGACGACATCCCCGGCCTGGTCGCCGGCGGTCTCCTCCTCGACGTCAGGGCCGCACCCCGCTTCCGCGGCGAGAACGAGCCCATCGACCCGGTCGCCGGTCATGTCCCCGGCGCCGTCAACGTCCCCCTCGCCGAGAACACCGACGAGCTGGGACGGTTCCTGCCCGCCGACGACCTGCGCACGAGGTTCGCCTCGCTCGGCGTCCGCGACGACGTCCCGGTCGCGGCGTACTGCGGTTCCGGGGTCACCGCGACCCAGACGTTGCTGGCCCTGCGGCTTGCGGGATTCGACGACGCCGCGCTGTACCCCGGCAGCTGGAGCGAGTGGATCACCGATCCCGCCCGCCCGGTCGCCCGCTCGGCCGGTTGACCGGGGCCGGGCCACGTCATGGGGGAAGGCCGCGCGAGCCGGGATCGGTGCGTTGGCGGTGCCTCAGTCGACCAGCAGCGGGATGCGCATCTCGGCTGCCGTCAGCGAGCCGTGGAGGCCGACGAGCCGCATCTCGTACGGGAAGTCGACGAAGGAGAACAGCCCCCAGTCGTCTCGCGCGGCGGCGATGACATCACCGAGCCGGGGCAGCACGGAGGCGGTGACGTCCCCGAACCACCCGCACGCGATCGCCTCGTCGCGACTGAGCACCAGGGCCGCCTCGCCGAGGAGCTCCCGCCAGGCTTCCCGCACGTCCTCGACCGCTCCGGCTGCGCAGTAGACGTGCCGGAACCTGGCTTCACCTCCGAGCAGCACCACGCCCTCGCGGGCGCCCGGAACGTCGTCGAGGTCGAGCCGTCGCCCGGGGTCGGTGGCATCGACCATCCCGTGGTCGGCCACGACCACGAGCCGCGCGTACGACGGCAAGGCGTCACGGAGCTGCTCCGCCTCGGCGTCGATGATCGCCAGCTGCTGGAGCCACTGGGCTGAGGAGACGCCGTACCGGTGGCCGGTCCAGTCGAGGTCGCCGTCGTACAGATAGGTCATCGACGGCTGGTGAGCCGCGGCCGCCACAGCCCCGGCCACCCGTTCGCCGACCCGGTCGGCATCCACCCAGTCGCCGCCACGCTGCGCCGCGACGGTCAGCCCGGACGCGCGGAACTCCCGCTTGTTCACCGTGGTCACCTGGACACCGGCGGCCGCAAGCCTCTGGAAGCCGGTGGGGTGCGGCTGCCACACGAGGGGGTCGATCTCCTTGTCCCAGGAGAGCGCGTTGAGCAGACGATCTGAGCCAGGCACGCGAGAGGTGAACCCCACCACGCCGTGGGTGCCCGGTGTCAGTGCGGTGCCGAGCGAGGTCAGGCTGGTCGCGGTGGTCGAGGGGACCCCAGACGTGCCGGTGGCTCGCGGGGTGAGCAGCGAGGAGAGGTACGGCGCCGCATGGGCGTGGGCCGCCAGCTGTTCGGCCCCGAGCCCGTCGACGAGGAACACGACGTACGCCGGTGCAGCGGGGAGCGCGAGGGCGGGTGGCTCATCCGGCCACCCGGACACCCTGGAGCCGAGCGCGAACGCGACCGCCGGCAGGACGTCGGCCAGCGACCTCCCGCCGTACGCCGGCTCGACGAAGTCGTTCACCCAGGAACGCCGGTCACCCGCGGGTGAGGGCCGAGAGCGACTCTGCGAACGAGAGCAGGCTCGGCACGGCATCGGGGCCGTCGGCAGCCGCGGAGACCCGGAGCGAGAAGTCGTCGGCCGCCATCGTGCCGGTGTAGCCGTGGTCGGCGTCGCACTCGGGGTCACCGCAGGTGGCCGGCTCGAGATCGAGCCTCGAGACACCGCCCCACCCGATCGTCAGCACGGCCTCCGCCGGCGGTCCCGGCCCGTCGCTCGGGTTGGTGACCATCCGGGTCACGACCACCGACTTCACCGACGACAGCGAGATGGCCTCGGTCGAGGTGGAGGTGTAGGGGGCGGGCAGCATGTCGTCGCCCTCGTGCTCGTCGGTGTGGGCGAGGATCACCCGGCTCGGCGTCAGGACGACCACGGTCAGGTGTCGGCGAACCTCCTCGCGGTCGAAGGTGGGCTCGTGGTGGACGAAGAACGAGACGACGTCCTCGCCCGCGACCGCCCGCATCACGCCGTCCGCGACGACCTCCGGGTAGTACCCGGTGCGGTCGATCGCCTCCTTCAAACCCTGCATGGGTCGAGTCTGTCACGACCCCCTCAGTCGGGGAGCGTGTCCTCCACCGCGGCCGGCAGCCGGCGCACGAACCAGTCCGAGCGTGGGTCTGACACCGGATCGACGCGGGCCCGGGCGGTGAGGACCGTGCAGTGCTCGGCGCCGGCCAGCACCAGGGAGAGCTCGAGCGACGAGATCTGGGGCAGGTCGTGCTGCAGCTGCGCCACCCGCGCGATCAGGTCCTCGACCGGGGCGACGTCCACCATCTCCGAGCCGCGGTAGCCGAAGAGCATCGGCGCCGCCTTGATCTCGCGTGTCATCGCCTGCGGGTCACGGGCGCCGAGCGGCGGGATGCGGTAGGACCGGTCCTCGAGGAGCTCGGTGAGCGGCCCCGAGATGCCGAAGGAGACCACCGGTCCGAAGAGCGGGTCCTCCATGCTGCGGATGCTCACCGGGACGCCCGGAGGCGCGTGCTTCTGGACCACGAACCCGGCGGTGTCCGAGTCGTCGATGAGCCGGCCGAGGCTCTCCCATGCGTCCCTCATCTCCGCCGGGCGGTCGATGCTTCGCCACACGTGGGCCAGGTCGGGGCGCTCACGCAGCCGATCGGTCGTGGCCTTGAGGACGACGCCCCAGCCGAGGTCGCGCCCCGCCTCGGTCGCCTCCTCCAGGGTCGCGACGGCGCGCGCCTCCCACAGGTCGATGCCGTAGGCGGCGAGCAGCGCGGTCAGGTCCGGGCCGGCCAGCTCGCTGCCGTCCGGGTGGTCGACCAGCAGCCGGTGCACGAGGGCCCTGGCCGCTCCGGGATCCGTCCGTTCCGGGACGACGATCGGCCCGTTCGGCGTGCGCAACCACACGGCGTACTCGACGACGCGGGCGAGCGCGCGCACGGCATCCTCGACCGCAGGGTACGACGGGACCGAGCCGCGCCCGGCCGTCGAGCCGCGGACGTCGGGCACGCGCAGGAGCTCCGGCACGCCTTCGGCGCCGAGGAACGACGACACCAGCGGCTTGTCGGACTGCTCGCCCACGGCGGCAAGGACGTCGGCGACCTCCACGCCGGAGACGTCGATCGGCGGGATGTACACCGCGATGACCGCGTCGACGTCGGGGTCGTCGATGGCGGCGTCGAGGGCGTCCTCGAAGTCGGGGCCGGTCGCGTCCGCGCCGAGTGCCACCGATCGGCTCACGGCGAGCCCTACCGCGGCCGCGGCGTCTCCGGCCAGCAGCCCGAGGGCGTCGGAGTTCCCGACGATGGCGACCTGGCGGCCACGCGGCAACGGCTGGTGCGCCACGAGCTGGGCCACGTCGAACATCTCGTCGAGCGTGTCCACCTGGATGACGCCGGCCTGGCGGAACATCGCGTCGACGGCCTGCTGCGGCGCGTCGATCGCGCGCACCTTGTGCCCCATCGGCACGCCCTGGGTCGTGCGTCCGGACCGCATCGCGATGATCGGCTTGCGGAGCGAGACGCGGCGCGCGATCCGGCTGAACTTGCGGGGGTTGCCGATCGACTCGAGATACAGCAGCACGACCTCGGTGGGGTCGTCCTCCTCCCAGTACTGCAGCAGGTCGTTGCCCGACACGTCGGCGCGGTTGCCCGCACTGACGAAGGTCGAGAGTCCGAGCCCGCGGTTGTAGACCTTCTCCAGGATGGCGGTGCCGAGTGCCCCTGACTGGCAGAAGAACCCGGCGCGCCCTCGGGCCGGCTTCTGCGACGAGAGCGACGCGTTGAGGCTGACCCGCGGGTCGGTGTTGATGATGCCGAGCGCGTTCGGGCCGATGACCCGTAGCCCGTAGGACCGCGACAGCCCCACGAGCCGGCGCTGGCGCTGCCGGCCCTCCTCGCCGATCTCGGCGAACCCCGACGAGATGATGATCAGCCCGCGCACGCCCTTCGCGGCGCAGTCGAGCACGACGTCCTGGACGGACTCGGCCGGCACGGCGACGACCGCGACGTCCACGTCGCCGGGGATGTCGGCGACGGTCGAGTACGCCGGGAGTCCGGACACGGCCTTCGCGGTCGGGTTCACGACATAGACCCGGCCGGTGTAGTCGCCGAGCACGAGGTTGCGCACGAGTGCCTGGCCGACGGTGTCCTGCCGCCGCGACGCACCGATCACCGCCACCGAGCGCGGGTTGAAGAAGCTCTCGATCGAGGCAGCCTCGGCCCGGTGCTCGCGCCCGGCCATGACGCCGATCGCGGTGTCGGTCGGCTCGATCGGGAACTCCAGGATGATGACGCCGTCCTCGTAGCCACTGACGAGTCGGTAGCCGGCGTCCCGGAACGTCTGGATCATCCGGTGGTTGTCCGGCAGCACCTCCGCGACGAACCTCTCGATCCCGCGCTCTCGGCCGGCCTGCGCCAGGTGCTCGAGGAGGAGCTGGCCGATGCCGCGACCCTGCTGGGCGTCCTCGACGAGGAAGGCGACCTCCGCGAGCGCGGTCGGCTCCGCCGTGACGTCACCGTCGATAGGTCTGCCTTCGTAGCTGCCGAGGGCGATCATCCGTCCGGAGAGCATCACCACGAACGCGACCCGGCGGACGTGGTCGACATGGGTGAACCGGGCGATGTCGCGCTCTGAGAGGTGCGGCATCGGGGAGAAGAACCGGTAGTACTTCGACTGGTCCGAGACGCGGTCGTAGAAGTCGACCAGGAGATCGGCGTCGTCGGTCCGGATCGGCCGGATGTGCGCCGTCCTCCCGTCGCGCAGGAGTACGTCGGCCTCCCAGTGCCGGGGGGCGACGTGCTCGTCGGCGTTCGCGGCGGTCACTCGCGAAATAGTAGGTGGAGCCGGGGCGCGAGAGGTTCGGAGCGCGACGACGTGGACCACGGGCGAGGATGGTTCGGCTCGCGTCCGTCCGGCTGCGTCGCCCGTGACCAGAGTCGTGCCCAGAGTCGTGCCCAGAGGCGTCACCAGGGTCGTGCGTCATCTCCGTAGCGCATACCGCAGGTGCAGCACGCGCTCGCCCGCCACCACCACGCTCGGGTCGTCGAGCACGATCTCGTCGGTGCAGGAGCCCAGGAACTTCTTGCCGCTGCCGAGGAAGACGGGGGCCAGGTCGATGGCCAGCTCGTCGGCGAGACCCGCTGCCACGACCTGGCCGCCCACCTCGCCGGCACTGACGACCACCGTACCGTCGCCGGCGTGCGCCGTGGCGCGGCCGATGGCGTCCTCGACCCCGTCAGTGCAGAAGGTGAAGGGCGCCGAGTCCAGGTGGGCCCAGTCGGTCGGGGCCCGATGGGTCACGACGAAGACGTGGTCTCCCACCATCGGCAGCCCGCCCCACCCGTCGACGACGTCGAAGAGGTGGCGTCCGATCACCTGGCACCGCACCGCGGCGTTGTCGAGCAGGTCAGCGGATGCCTGCGAGACGTGGAAGGTGTGGCCCGGGTGGTCGAACCTCAGCTCGACGTCCCCGACCTCGTACCAGTCGAAGATCGGGCCCGGCAGGTCGTCGGGACGGGCGATGTAGCCGTCGAGCGAGGCGACGGCCTGGACGACCACGGTGGCCATGGGAGCTCCCTCCAGTTATTCAACCATCTGATTGAATACATGCCATCACGAACGTGACCGCGTTGTCAACCGATCGGTTGAACAAGAACCCCACCGCTCGCGGCGTGCCCCGCCCGGCGCCGCCGGCGCCACCGGGGAGAATGCGCGCATGGCACGCGCCAGCACCCGGCAAGACCTTCCGGACGACTTCGAGGAGCACATCCTCGACACCGACATCAAGCAGGAGATGGAGGCGTCGTACCTCGAGTACGCCTACTCCGTCATCTACTCCCGTGCGCTGCCCGACGCCCGCGACGGCCTGAAGCCGGTCCAACGCCGGATCCTCTACACGATGAACGACATGGGCGTTCGTCCCGACCGTGGGCACGTCAAGAGCGCCAGGGTCGTGGGCGAGGTGATGGGTCGCCTGCACCCGCACGGAGACGGTGCGATCTACGACGCGCTCGTACGGATGGCACAGCCCTGGGCGATGCGGCTGCCCACGGTCGACGGCCACGGGAACTTCGGGTCCCCCGACGACCCACCCGCAGCCATGCGCTACACCGAGTGCCGGATGGCACCTCCTGCGGTCGCCATGACCGCCTCGATCGACGAGGACACCGTCGACTTCAAGCCCAACTACGACAGCCGCGAGCTCGAGCCGGTCGTCCTCCCGGCCGCTCTCCCCCACCTGTTGGTCAACGGGGCGAGTGGCATCGCAGTCGGCATGGCCACCAACATGGCCCCGCACAACCTGGTCGAGGTGGTGGCGGCGCTGCGCCACCTCGTCACGCATCCCGACTGCACGGTCGAGGACCTGATGCGGTTCGTCCCCGGTCCGGACCTGCCCACGGGAGGCATGATCGTCGGCCTCGACGGGGTGCGTGAGGCCTACGAGAGCGGACGCGGCACGTTCCGGATGCGGGCCACCGCACGCGTGGAGCCGGTCGGCCGCCGCAAGGGCCTCGTCGTGACCGAGCTCCCGTACGGCGTCGGCACGGAGAAGGTCTCCGAACGCATCAAGTCGCTGGTCCAGACCAAGAAGCTGCAGGGCGTCGCCGACATCAAGGACCTCACCGACCGCGAGAACGGCCTCCGCCTGGTCATCGAGGTCAAGAACGGCTTCGTCCCGGAGGCGTTGCTCGAGCAGCTCTACCGGCTGACACCCATGGAGGAGACCTTCGGCATCAACAACGTCGCGCTGGTCGACGGTCAGCCGCGGACACTCGGGCTGAGGGACCTGCTCGAGGTGTTCCTCGACCACCGGTTCGACGTCGTACGCCGGCGATCGACGTACCGGAGGCAACGGGCAGCAGACCGACTCCATCTGGTCGAGGGCCTGCTGATCGCCATCCTCGACATCGACGAGGTGATCCAGCTGATCCGCTCCTCCGACAACGCTGCCGCCGCGAAGGAACGCCTCATCCGCGTCTTCGAGCTGAGCGAGGCCCAGGCCGACTACATCCTCGACATGCCGCTGCGCCGGCTCACGAGGTTCTCCAGGATCGAGCTGGAGAAGGAGAAGGACGAGCTCGAGCGCACCATCGAGCTGCTCGAGGCGATCCTGGCCGACGACCACCTCCTCCGGAAGGTCGTCTCGGACGAGCTCGGCGACGTGGCGAAGACCTACGGGACGCCGCGGCGGACCGTCCTGCTGGAGTCCGCCGGCGTGAGCGTCTCGCCGGCGGCGACCATGCTCGAGGTCGCCGACGACCCGTGCTTCGCCTACCTCTCCTCCTCGGGGCTCCTCGCCCGGTCCACCTCCGACGAGCCGCCGAGCGGGGACGGCGCCCGAGCCAACCACGACGTCATCGTGTCGGCGGTGCGGACGACCGCCCGCGGGGAGATCGGCGCGCTGACCTCACGGGGTCGGCTGGTGCGACTGCAGGTGCTCGACCTGCCGGCTCTCCCGGGCTCGGCGACACACCCGAACCTCCAGGGCGGCCTGCCCTTCGACCTCGTGCGCTCGCTCCACTCCGGCGAACGCGTGCTCGGTCTGTGCCGGCTGCGCACCGACGGCCCCGGCCTCGCCGTCGGCACTCGGCAGGGCGTCGTGAAGCGGGTCAACCCCGAGGTGCTCGGCAAGGACGAGTGGGACGTGATCGGGCTCAAGGACGACGACGAGGTGGTCGGCGCGGTCGAGCTGCACACAGGTGAGGAGGAGCTCTGCTTCATCAGCTCCGACGCCCAGCTGTTGCACTTCAGCGCCTCCGGCGTACGCCCCCAGGGCCGCAGTGCCGGTGGCATGGCCGGTGTCAAGCTGGGGGTCGGCCAGTCGGTCGTCTGGTTCGGAGCGCTGGATCCCGCGCCCGCGGTCGTAGTCACCGTCAGCGGCTCGTCGACCGCGCTTCCGGGCACCGAGCCGGGCGCGGTCAAGGTGACGCCGTTCGACCAGTACCCCGGCAAGGGGCGCGCCACGGGGGGCGTGCGCTGCCACCGCTTCCTCAAGGGCGAGGACACGCTGATCTTCGCCTGGGCGGGCGCCGCACCGGCTCGGGCGGCGGCGGCGAGCGGCTCCCCGGTCGACCTGCCCGAGGCCACCGGGAAGCGCGACGGCAGCGGCACGCCGGCCGCACAGCCGATCGTCGCGTGTGCCGGACCCGTGTCGAGCCGGCTCTGACCGCCCGGTCCGCGGAGCTGTGACAAGGTGACGCCCATGTCGCCGCCCACTCCCCTGCGACGAGTCGTGCGCGCTCTGGCCCCCCTGCTCACCGTCCTGGCGCTGGTCTCGGCTTGCGGCGGTGACGCGGGGTCCGACGAGGACCCGGCGACCGCCCTCGCGACCGCCCGGCAGACGCTGACGGACACCAGCGGCCTGACCCTGTCGCTCAGCACCGACGACCTCCCGGACGGTGTCCAGGGCCTGAGGTCGGCCGCCGGGACCGTGACCGACGCCCCGGCCTTCGACGGCACGCTCGGGGTGGTGACCCAGCTCGGATCGTTCTCGGTGCCGGTGAAGTCGGTCGACGGGGCGGTCTATGCCCAGATCCCCCTGAGGCCGGGCTGGACCGAGGTCGACCCCGCCGACTACGGCGCGCCCGACCCTGCCCAGCTGATCAGCAGCGATCGCGGCGTCCCCTCGATCCTGGCCGCCACCGAGAAGCCGACGAGCGGCAAGCAGGTCCGCGGTGGCACCGGGAACAAGGAGGTGCTGAACACCTACACCGGGACCGTGCCGTCCTCGGCGGTCTCCGCGATCATCCCGGGCGCGACGGGTGACTTCGACGCGACGTACGCCCTCACCTCCGACGACGAGCTCCGCCAGGTCGCGCTGACCGGGGTCTTCTACGCCGGCCACCCGGCGAACACCTACACCCTGGTGCTCACCGACTACGGCATCAGCGCGGACGTCGCCGCGCCGTGATCCCCGTGACCCGCTGATGAGGAACAGCCCCAGGCTGCTGCTCGGGCTGGCCGCCGTCGCGGTCGCCTTCGCCGCAGCCGACACCTACGTGGTCGTGCTCGCGCTGCCCGACATGATGGAGTCGGTCGGCATCCCGATCGACCAGCTCCAACGCGGGGCGCCGATCGTCTCCGGCTTCCTGCTCGGGTACGTCGCGATGCTGCCGCTGATCGGGCGGCTCGCCGACCTGCGGGGTCGCCTCCCGGTCCTGGTGGCGGCGCTGTGCCTGTTCGCGCTCGGCTCGCTGGTCACGACGGCGGCCTACGACCTGCCCAGCCTGGTGGCGGGCCGCTTCCTTCAGGGCGTGGGCGGGGGCGGCCTCGTTCCCGCCACCCTCGCCCTCGTGGCCGACCTCTACCCCGTCGGGCGCCGGGGCGTGCCTCTCGGCGTGGTGTCCGCGGTCCAGGAGCTCGGTAGCGTGATCGGGCCGTTGTACGGCGCGGTCGTCCTGGCTGTCTCCGACTGGCGGGTGATCTTCGCGGTCAACCTGGTGGTCGGGCTGACGCTGGCCGGGGTGCTGCGGTGGACGAGGTCGGACGACACCTGGCCCGCCGCCGCCCAGCGGCCCCGCCGCTCCCCACCGACCGGAGCCCGGGGTGTGGGCGATCCGCCGCGTCGCGGAGTCGCCACCCTGGACTGGGCGGGCATCGTCTTCGTCGTCGTCGCGCTCGTCGCCGCTGCGCTGGTCGTGGTCGAGCCGGCGTCGTGGGCCATGGACGTCACCTGGGGGCGGTTGTTCATCCCGGTGACCGGGACCGGGCGTTGGGTCACACCGCTCGGCCTGGTCGCGATCGTCGCGGTGCTGCTGTTCCTGGTGCGCTGTTGGACGGCCCGTCGACCGATCGTCGACGTGCCGGGCTGGTGGGCGGCTGTGGTCCGCGCCGACCTGCCGGGCGCGCTCTTCCTGGCCGCGGCACTGGGCGGCGTGATCCTGGCGTTCGCGACGGCCGACCCCAGGGTCGAGGTGTTCGCGCCACAGGGATGGTGGTACCTGCTCGCGAGTGGCATGGCCGCCGTGGTCCTGGTCCGGCACCTGCGCACCGACGAGGCGCCGATCGTGCCCCGCGGCGCGTTCCGTCGTACGCCGGCCTGGGCCTCGCTCGTCGTGAGCTTCTTCGTCGGGGCGGCCCTGGTCGCGGCCCTCATCGACATCCCGATCTTCGCGCGGACGACGGTCTACCCCGACTCGCAGCTGTCCGCCGCATTCGTCCTGGTCCGGCTCCTGGCCGCACTTCCCGTCGGTGCCGTCGTCGGCGGCTACCTGACGCGCACCCGTGCCGCCGGGACCGTGACCGCCTCCGGGATGACGCTGGCGGCGATCTCGTTCGTCTGGATGAGCCGCTGGGACCTCACCTCGTTGTCCGGCTGGCCGAGCACCGTGCCTCTGGTCGTCGGCGGGTTCGGGTTCGGGCTGGCCCTCGCGCCGGTGAACGCGACCATGCTGGCGGCGACCGACGCGGGCGTGCACGGGCTCGCGAGCGCCGGCGTCGTCGTCAGCCGGATGGTCGGCATGCTCGTCGGCGTCTCCGCGCTCACCACGATCGGGCTGCGTCGCTACTACGCCGAGGCCGGCGACCTGCCTCCCCCGCTGCGGGTCTGTGGCGGGACGACGACGCGATGTCAGGCCTTCGACGACCTGCTCCGCCAGGCCGGTATCGCCCAGGAGCACACGGTCTTCGCGGGGGCCGCCGTCTGCGCCCTGGCGGCCGGAGCCCTGGCGCTGACACTCTTCCGGGGTGCCGACACGCGGGCGCTACCCTCGCGCCCGTGGGTGGAACCGTGGACGGAGCAGCAGTAGACCACGACTTCGACGACCTGCTGGCGGCGAACGCGGCGTACGCCGGGACGTTCGACGAGGGGGGCTTCGACGGCGTCGCGCACGCAGGCATCGCGATCGTCACCTGCATGGACTCCCGCATCGTCCCGCTGGCCATGCTCGGCCTCCGCCAGGGTGACGCGAAGATCTTCCGCAACCCTGGCGGCCGGGTCACGCCACAGGCGCTCGAGGCGCTCGTGCTGGGCGTCCACCTGCTCGGGGTCGACCGGATCCTGGTCGTCCCCCACACCCGCTGCGCGATGGCATCGGCCACCGAGGAGCAGCTCCGCGAGCGGGTGGCGGCGTCTGCGGGTGTCGACGCGAGCTGGCAGTCGTTCCATGTCGTTCCCGACCAGCTCGCGGCGCTCGCCGAGGACGTCCAGCGGATCCGGTCCCACCCCCTCATCCCGGATCGGGTGAAGGTCGGCGGCTTCCTCTATGACGTCGACACCGGTCTGCTGACCCGGCACGCCTGATCGACCCCGCGCCGCGGCCCTCCGACGACCGAACCTCACCCGTGGCCCGTTCGTATCACCGGTGGCTCGCACCCCTCCTGAACGGCGGATGGGCATGGACGATTCGCGCGCGCCGGGGGGAGAATCCACACGTGACGCTACTCGAGAGGGAGTCACAGCTCGGGTCGTTGCTCCAATATGCCGACGAGGCTCGTGCCCGCACGGGCCGCCTCGTCCTGATCTCCGGCGAGGCCGGCGTGGGCAAGTCCTCGCTCGTCGAGGAGCTCCAGCACCGTCTGTTCGACGCGGACTGGGCCTGGGGAGCCTGCGACGGCCTGTTCACGCCTCGACCGCTCGCACCGCTGCACGACCTCGCCCGGGAGATCGGCGGCGAGCTGCTGGACACCGTGCGCTCCGGCGCGCCGCGGGACGAGGTCTTCGATGCCGTCCTGCACTGGCTCACCTGCATCGACGACCTCGCCGTGCTCGTCATCGAGGACGCCCAGTGGGCGGACGAGGCGACGCTCGACCTGCTGCGGTTCCTGGGCCGCCGGGTCCGAGCGCTGCCCGTCCTGCTCGTGGTCACGTTCCGGGACGACGCGATGGCGCCGACGGACCCGCTGCGCGTCGCGCTCGGCGAGCTCGCCGGACAGCGATTCACGCGCCGGATCGACCTGCCCCCGCTCTCCGCCGCGGGGGTGAGCCGGCTGGCCGAGGGCTCGGCGTACTCCTCTGCGGAGCTGTACGAGCTCACCGGCGGCAACCCCTTCTTCGTCGTCGAGGTCCTCAGCGAGCCGGGGTCGCGAGTCCCGAGGTCGGCGCGCGACGCCGTCCTGTCGCGGACCGCGCGACTCAGCGACCGGACGCGAGCCGCGCTCGAGCTCGCCTCGCTCGACTCCTCGCGGGTGGATCCGCACCTGGTCGCCAGGGCAGGCGACGTGCCGATCACCGCCTTCGACGAGCTGGTCTCCGCGGGGTTGCTCCGGGCCGAGGGCGACACCCTGCGGTTCCGGCACGAGCTGTCGCGCCGCGCCGTCGAGTCCGAGGTCCCGCCGCACCGGCAGCTGGCCGGGCACCGCGCCCTGCTCGCTGTCCTACTGGAGGACCAGTGTGACGACGAGGCGCGGCTCGCCTACCACGCGGACGCCGCCGGCGAGCCGGACCTGGTCCGCCGGTACGCCCCCGTCGCGGCCCGACGCGCCGCGGAGCTGGGCGCGCATCGAGAGGCCGTCGCCCAGTACGAGCGGGCCCTGCGCTACCCCGGCCTGGACGACCGCGCGCTCGCTGACCTGTACGACGGGTACGCCGACGTCCTGGCCCTGGTCGACCGCTGGCCCGCGGCCGTGGAGGCGCGGCAGAAGGCCATCGAGATCTGGCACATCCTCGGAGAGGTGCGCCGTGAGGGTCACGACCACCGCAAGCTGTCGGCGGTCATGTGGCGGCTGTGCCGCGGGCCGGAGTCGGTGGCGGCCCAGGAGCGCGCGATCGAGCTCCTCGAGCCGCTCGGCGACGACCCGGAGCTCGCCCGAGCACTGTCGGCCCAAGCGTTCACGCTGTGGTCCGACGACCCCGCCGCCACCGAGGCGATGCTCGTGCGGGCCGCACGGATGGCCGAGCACCTCGGCGACCCGGCGCTGCAGAGCGACATCCTGAACAACCACGCCTTCCTGCTGTTGATCAACCGCCAGGAATGGGCACCCCGGATGCGGGAGGCGCTCCGCCTCGCTCTCGAGTCAGGCGGCGAGGCCCAGGTCGGCCGCACCTATGCCAACGCGTACACGTTCTTCGCCGCGCAGTACCGCTTCGCCGAGGGCGAGCGGTTCTGGCGAGACGGCATCAAGTACTGCGACGAGCGCGACATCGCGACGTACGCCACCTGCCTGCGCGGCCACCGTGCCGTGGCGATGCTCGACCTGGGTCACTGGGACGACGCCGCCGAGATCGCCGGACAGGTGCTCGCCACCGAGGCCAGCCCGGTGAACCTGCTCACGTCGCAGGTCACCCTCGGGCTGATCCGGGCCCGCCGCGCCCTACCCGGTGCCCTTTCCCTGCTCGACCCCGCCGTCGACGCCGCCGACAGCCTGGGCGAGGCCGAGTGGATCGCGTTCACCCGCCTGGCTCGCGCCGAGGCGCACTGGCTGGCCGGGAACGACGCCGCCGCGATCACCGATCTGCGCGCGAGCCGCGCAGTCATCACGCCCATGGAGTACCTCCTCGACGCACAGCTGGGCGTCTGGGAGCTCCGGCTGGGCGGCGACGCGTCGTTGGTCTCGCCGGCACCCGGTCCGTGGGCCACCTCCCTCGTGGGCGAGCACGCCGCGGCCGCGGTCCACTGGGAGCGCCTCGGCTGTCAGTACCACGCGGCGATGTCCCTCCACGACTGTGCGGACGTCGAGCACCTGCGCGAAGCCGTCATCCGGTTCGAGGCCTTGGGCGCGGACGCGGCCGTTCGGCGTACGCGCCGGAAGATGAAGGAGCTGGGGCACCGAGCCGTTCCGTCGGGAGTGCGCGCCAGCACCCGGTGCCACCCCGCGGGCCTCACCCGCCGTGAGGACGAGGTGCTGATGCTCCTCTGCGAGGGGCTGACCAACGAGGAGATCGCCGAGCGGCTGGTGCTCTCCATACGCACGGTCGACCACCACGTCTCCGCCGTGCTGGGCAAGCTGGGGGTGGGCACGCGGGGAGCTGCCGCCGCGCAGGCACGTCAGCTGGGTCTTGTCCCCGCCACCACCTAGGCAGCCGCCCGCCTCCTCGGCGCTGCGGCCGCTGAGCCGCCGCAGGCCCACTGCCCCACCGCGACCGGCGGCCGCGCGACCTACGCCTCGCCGGTCCTGCCAAGACCCTGGGGCCGCGGCCTGGAACCTGGGCAACCTGCGCGGGGGAACCTAGGTAGTTCACCCGATGACACGCGCCGGTCCCGGTTCCTAGGTTCCTTCCCGGGGGTCACCCGACCGTCACCCGCACCAACGCTCCAACCACCTCCGAAGGAGATGCATCCCATGCCGCTCTACATGGACGTCCACCACCTCGACGGCCCGGTCAGCGCCGACGACGTCGCCAAGGCCCACATGGCCGACCTCCAGATCCAGGACAAGTACGAGGTCAACTACCAGCGCTACTGGGTGGACGAGGCCAGCAGCACGATCTTCTGCCTCGTCGAGGCGCCTTCACCGGACGCCGCGAACACCGTCCACCGGGAGGCCCACGGCCTCGTCGCCGACGAGGTCCACGAGGTCAAGGAAGGATCGTGATGAGGCGGCGAGCGGGACTCGCCGTCGCGTCCGCGTGCCTCGCGCTTGCGGGAGCAGGTGCGGTCTACGCCTCCGCCTCCGCCTCGCCGGCATCACCCACCGCGGGCAAGCAGCTGGCGGACATCCGAGCCGCCACCGCGAAGTACCACAGCCTCGCGGCTGCTCAGAACGCCGGCTGGAACAGCTTGTTCGTGGACCAGAACGGGTTGACCTGCATCGAGGACACCGACACCCCGTCGATGGGCGGGATGGGCTACCACTGGGTCAACGGAGCGAACCTCGGCTCCACCGACCCGACCCAGCCCCTCGCCATGATCTACGCCCCCACCACCGGTGGCGGCGTGCGTTTCGCGGGGATGGAGTACCTCGTGCCCGACGTGCCGACCGGGACGGTCGAGCAGCCGTTCCTCAACGGGCAGGGCTTCATGTACACCCCGCCGGGCAACCGCTTCCTCGGTGACATCGGGTTCTGGTCGCTCCACGTCTGGGCCTGGGACCACAGTCCCTCGGGCACCTACGCCATGTGGAACCCGAAGATCAACTGCCCGTGACCCGACGGCGGCCCATCACGACCTGACCGTCGCGCAGACCCGGCCCGATCACCTCCCAGCCCGCGTGGGCGTACAGGTGACGGGCCGGGTCCTTGTCGTCCGCGGTCGTCATCAGCACCCAGCGGTCCTGGGTGAGCCCGTCGGTCAGCCGGTCGAGGAGCCGGCGACCCACTCCTCTGCCCCGCAGACCCGGCAGGACGCCGATGCTGACGACCTCGAAGTGGCCGCCCAGCCACTGCTCGGCCGCCTCCTGCGTCAGCACCCGAGCCGCCGCGTCGGTCCACCATTGGCCGGGCTCGCCGACGTAGCCGTAGCCGAAACCGACGAGCCGGTCCCGATCATGGGCCCGCGCCAGCCGGAAGCCGTCTCGAGCCACGTGCCGGTCCCAGATCGCGCTGCGCCAGGCGGCGTGGTCGGGCTGGTCGCCGAACACCGCGTCGTACACCTCGAACACCGCACGACCGTCCTCCTCGGACACCTCGGTGACCAGGTCGTACGTCGTCACGCCGCCGATTGTGCCGTAGGGAAGGCGGCCCGACTGCTCAGGCGTCGAGCGCCTCGACGTCCACCTCGTAGGCACCCTGCACCAGGAACTCCTTGCGGGGCGCGACGTCGGACCCCATCAGCAGCTCGAACACCTCGCTGGCGGCCTCGGCGTCGTCGATGGTGATCCGGCGCAAGGTGCGGTGGCGACGGTCCATGGTCGTCTCGGCGAGCTGCTGGGCGTCCATCTCCCCGAGGCCCTTGTAGCGCTGCACGGGGTCCTTCCAGCGCAGGTTCTTCTTGGCCAGCTCGGCCAGCCTCCGCTGCAGCTCGGCGTCGGAGTAGGTGTAGACGTATCGGTCCATGCCCTTCTTGGGGTTGGTCAGCTCGATCCGGTGGAGGGGCGGCACGGCGGAGTACACGCGGCCGTCGCGGATCAGGTCGGGCATGTACTTGAAGAACAGCGTCGCCAGCAGGCACCTGATGTGGGCGCCGTCGGAGTCGGCGTCGGCCATGAAGATGATCCGGCCGTAACGACGCGTCTCGAGGTCGAAGGTCCGGCCCGACCCCGCTCCGACCACCTGGATGATGGAGGCACACTCGGCGTTCTTGAGCATGTCGCCGACCGAGGCCTTCTGGACGTTGAGGATCTTGCCCCGGATCGGGAGCAGCGCCTGGAACTCCGAGTTCCGGGCGAGCTTGGCGGTGCCGAGGGCCGAGTCTCCCTCGACGATGAACAGCTCGGTGCGCTCGTTGTCGGTGGCTCTGCAGTCCGCCAGCTTCGCCGGCAGCGCGGAGGACTCGAGGGCGTTCTTGCGGCGCTGGTTGTCACGCTGCTGACGGGCGGCGAGCCGGGTCTTGGACGCCGCCACGACCTTGTCCATGACCAGCCGGGCCTGGGCCTTCTGGTCACGCTTGGTGGAGGTCAGGAACCTCTTCAGCTCCGCCGACACCACCTTCGCCACCACCGCCCGGGCAGCCGGCGTGCCCAGGATCTCCTTGGTCTGGCCCTCGAACTGCGGCTCGGCCAGGCGCACCGTCACCACGGCGGTCATGCCCTCCAGCACGTCGTCCTTGACGACGTTGTCATCGTTGACCTTGAGGGCCTTGGTCGCCCGCATCACCTCGTTGAACGTCTTGGTGACCGCGGACTCGAAGCCGGTGACGTGGGTGCCGCCCTTGGGCGTGGCGATCACGTTCACGTAGGACCGGATCTCGGTGTCGTAGCCGGTGCCCCATCGCAGTGCGACGTCCACGGTGAGCTCGCGCTCGACCTCCTGAGGCGTCATGTGGCCCTGGTCGTCCAGCAGCGGGACGGTCTCGGTGAACGTGTCGACGCCCTGGAGCCGCAGGATGTCGGTGACCTTCTCGTCGTGGGCGAGGAAGTCGGTGAACTCGGCGATGCCCCCGTCGTGCCGGAACTTCTCCTCGACCGGCTGGTCGCCGCGCAGGTCGCGGATCACCAGCTCGAGACCGGGCACGATGAACGACGTGTGCCGGGCGCGACCGATCAGGCCGTCCCACTCGAACTGGGCGTCCTTGGTGAACACCTGGCGGTCCGGCCAGAAGCGGATGCGGGTCCCGGTACGGGTCTTCGACACCCGGCCGCCCTTGCGGCTCAGGCCGGACCTCGGGGTGAACGTGGCGCCGGGACCGTCGCCGTCGAAGACACCCGGCACGCCGCGGCGGAAGCTCATGCCCTGCTGGGACGGCGTCCGGTCGACGTCCACGTCGAGCCGGGCCGACAGCGCGTTCACGACCGAGGCGCCGACGCCGTGCAGCCCCCCGGTCGCGACGTACGACGACCCACCGAACTTGCCGCCCGCGTGCAGCTTGGTGAAGACCACCTCGACACCCGGGAGCCCGGTCTTGGGCTCCTTGTCGACCGGGATGCCGCGGCCGTGGTCGTGGACCTCCGCGGAGCCGTCACGATGCAGGGTCACCTCGATCAGGTCGCAGGCGCCGGCCAGGGCCTCGTCGACACCGTTGTCGATGATCTCCCACAGGCAGTGCATGAGGCCGCGGGTGTCGGTGGACCCGATGTACATGCCCGGGCGCTTGCGGACCGCCTCGAGCCCCTCGAGCACGAGGAGATGTGCCGCGTTGTAGGTGTTGTCGGCGATCGTGCTGCCTCCGGGTCGGGCGGGTCGATGGTGGCATGGAGCCTACCGGCGACACGCCGAACGCCGGCGGAGGCACGCTGCCGGTGTGGACGGGACTCCTGCTCTACGGTGTCGACATCACGATCCGGACAAGATTCCCGAGCCGATTTCGCAGAATTGAACCGCACCAGAGCAGGAACCGTCACACTCAACAACACAGATCGACAGTCGCGGACCGGAGTCTCCCGCACGGTGGAAAACTCACCGGCCAGACACGACGGACGTGATGGGATCAGGTGACGGAGGACACGTCGCCTGGGGGGATCGTGGGAATCACCGCCTCCCGGACTACGTTGGAACCGGCACCGACGAAGAAGAAACGAGGCCGATGTGACCACCGCTGTTGCCCCGAGTTCCGCGCTCAGCGCCACGGACCGCTGCGACCGTTGCGGAGCTCAGGCCTACCTCCGCGTCGAGCTCCAGTCGGGTGGCGAGCTCTTGTTCTGCGCCCACCACGCACGCGAGCACGGCGAGAAGCTCCGCGAGATCGCGGCCCACGTCGTCGACGAGACCGGCAAGCTCCGCGACCCCGCCCCCGCTCCAGACCAGGAGCGCTGAGGCGCCCCAGACTCCGACGAAGGCCCCGGACCGCAGAGGTCCGGGGCCTTCGTGCTTCTCACCGGCGCCCGGCCGGCTCGCCGACGTGTGCCAGGCTCTCGGCCATGTCGGGCACGGTGGTGGTCTGCGGCCTGCTGGTGCTGGTCGGGCTGTTCGGCATCGTCGTCCCGGTGCTCCCGGGCACGGTCCTGGTCGCGCTCGGGATCGTGGTGTGGGCGACCGAGGACGGCTCCGCGGGTGCCTGGCTCACGCTGGCGATCTCACTGGCCTGCCTGGGCGCCGGCGCCGTCGTGAAGTACGCCGTCCCAGGCCGCCGGCTGCGGGCCACGGTGCCGACCCACACCCTCGTGGTGGGTGGCCTGGCCGGGATCGTCGGGTTCTTCGTGATCCCGGTCGTCGGGTTCCTGATCGGGTTCCCCCTGGGCGTGTACGTCGCGGAACGGGTGCGTGTGGGGGCGGAGGGCGCCTGGCCGTCGACCAGGGCCGCGCTGCGCGCGGTGGGCGCGAGCATCCTGATCGAGCTGGCGGCCGCGATCGCGGCCACCGCGGTGTGGGTGACCGGGATGGCCCTCACGTGATCGCTGTCCTCCTGGCGCTGCTCGGTGCTGCGTCGTACGGCGTCTCCGACTTCGTCGGCGGTCTCTTCGGCAAGAGGGCCAGCGCGTGGGCGGTCGCGGCCGCGGGCGGCGTCGGAGGCGCCGCCGCGTCCGCCCTTCTGGCCTCGCTCGATCCTGGCCGTCCCACGTCGGCGGACCTCCTCTGGGGAGCCGCCGCCGGGATCGGGAGCGGCACCGGGACGGCGTTCCTCTACCGCGGCCTCGCGTCGGGTCGGATGGGCGTGGTCGCCCCCGTCAGCGGCGTGCTGGCCGTGATCCTGCCCGTCGTCGTCGGGGTGGCCACCGGCGAGCGGCCGGGACCACTGGTCTGGCTCGGCATCGTCGCGGCGGTGCCGGCGATCTGGCTGGTCGCGCGCGACCCGCCCACGGGCCGGCCGACGGGGGCGGAGGCGTCGGGCGCCGAGGACGGCGTACTGGCCGGCATCGGGTTCGGCGCGTTGTTCACCTGCCTGGGCCAGGTCCCCGACGGTGCGGGGCTGTGGCCGCTGGTGCTCAACCAGCTCGTCGGGGTCGTCGTCGTCGGGGTCGCGGCGACGGCGCTGGGCGCCGCCTGGGTCCCCCGTCATCCGGCCGCCTGGGGAGGCGCCCTCGCGGGGGTGCTGGGCGGAGTCGCGACCGCGGCGTTCCTGCTGGCCACCCAGCATGGCCTGCTCAGCGTCTCCGCCGTGCTCACCTCCCTCTACCCGGCGTTCACCGTCCTCCTCGCCACCGTGGTCCTCCGCGAGCGCGTGCACCGTCTGCAGGCGTGGGGACTCGGCCTGTGCGGGGTGGCCGTGGTCCTGGTAGCAATGGGCTAGCCGCACCAGACGTTCGGCTCGGATTCGGCTCTGCAGGGCGACGTTCCGCGCGTTTCGCCGCGTAGGGAGCCTGGTGACGCCTACCCTGACGGCTTGGGTAAAGAGGTTCCCACGGAAGGGCAGCACGGTGGAGACAGTCGAGCAGTCGCGCCTGGAGGCCGTGCGCGAGCTCCGTCTGCTCGACACGCCTCCTGAGGAGCGCTTCGACCGTGTCGTCCGCCTGGCGAAGCGCATGTTCGACGTCGGGACCGTCGCGGTCAACCTGATCGACCACGACCGGCTGTTCGTCAAGTCCGCCGTCGGCATGGAGCCGGGTGCGAGCATCCCGATCGAGCTGGCCTTCTGCCCGCGCACCGTGGACACGCGCGAGGCGCTGATCGTGCCCGACACCCGCGAGGACGCCGAGTGGGCCGGGCACCCGATGGTCACGGGCAACCCGAACATCGTCTTCTACGCCGGTCGCCCGCTGAAGGGGCCCGGCGGCCAGGTCGTCGGCGCCCTCTCCCTGGTCGACCAGCGGCCCCGTCTCCTCAGTGAGGCGGACCGCGCGCTTCTCGACGACCTGGCGGGCTGGCTCGAGACCGAGCTCGCCGCGGACGCCGACGCCGTGCAGGCCAAGGAGATCCAGCGCCGGCTGCTCCCGAGCAAGGCACCTGACGTGCTCGGTTACGACATCGCCGGCCGTTGCCAGCCGGCGTACCACGTCGGCGGCGACTACTACGACTGGCACCTCCTGGACGACACGATGCTCCAGGTCACGGTCGCGGACGTGATGGGCAAGGGCCTGGCGGCCGGCGTCATCGCGGCCGGCCTGCGCACCGCCATGCGGGTCTCCTCGCGATCGCACACCCTGATGGAGTCGGTACGCCGGACCGCCGAGGGCCTCCAGGACGACTTCGACGTCTCCGGCACGTTCGCGACGATGTTCAGCGCGCGGCTGCGCCCGCAGCACGGCCACCTCGAGTTTGTCGACGCCGGTCACGGCCTCGCCCTCCTGGTCAGCCCGGGGTCGCCCACCCGTCAGCTCAGCGCTCGAGACCTGCCTCTCGGCGCCCAGGCCGGCAGCCTCTGGACCAGCCACGAGGCGCGGCTCGAGCCGGGCGACGCCCTGATCATCGTCAGCGACGGCGTGCTCGAGGCCTTCATCGACCCGATGGAGGGCCTGCAGGCTGCGGAGCAGCTGGTCGCCACCGCCCAGTCCGCCGACGAGATGGCCGACCGGATCCTGGCCTCGGCAGCCCACGCCCCCCTGGCCGACGACCTCACCGCCGTCGTGGTACGACGGGAGGCGCCATGAGCCCGCCAGCCGCGCCGGGTTCTCGACCCTGCCGGGCCACCCACCCCGGCACCCCAGACCGGCAGCCGCAGCACCGGCGGTCGCCAGCAGGACAGGAGTGACGTGACGGTGGAATCGCACCAGGAGCACTACGGTCGGCACCGCGCCGACCGCCGTCCGGGCCTGTCCCGGAAACCGGACGTGTTGCACCGGATCCCCGCGTACGTCGACCACGGAGGAGCAGCTGTGATGACCGAGACTCTGACCGCCGTGCTCCAGCCCACCGGCCGGTTGAACATGGTGGCGGCGCCGGCGTTCAAGAACCTCGTCGAGGAGACCGTGGCGTCCGGGCAGACCCGGATCGTGGTCGACCTCAGTGAGGTCACCTTCATCGACAGCTCGGGTCTCGGCGCCCTGATCTCGGGCCTCAAGGCGACCCGCCAGGCCGGTGGCGACCTGCGGATCGCCGAGGTGCCCGAGCAGGTGATGACGGTGCTCCGGCTCACCAACCTGGACCGCGTCCTGCGCGTCCACCCCAGCGTGGTGGACGCCTCCCGTGACTGGTGACTACCTCCTCGAGGGGCTTGCGGTGCCGGAGAGCCTGAACCTTCTCCATGACCTCCTGGAGCACGTCGGCGAGGAGCATCCAGACCTCGACCCGGGCGACCTGATGCTGTTCGAGACAGCAGTGATCGAAGTCGCCGGGAACGTCGTGGAGCACGGCCGCCCGCGCGGTCGGGTGAACTGGACCTTCCAGCTGTCGGTCCAGCCCGACCGGTTGGAGGGTCAGCTCTCCGACAGTGGGGAGGAGTACCCGGGTGGCACCTGGGGGACGACCATGCCCGACGACCCCTTGCGGGAGGACGGCCGGGGCCTGGCGCTGGCGACCGCCGTTCTCGACTCGCTGACCTACGAGCGTTCGGCAGGGTCCAACCACTGGACGATGCGGCGCCGGAGGGCGTGACGTCAGGACCCCTGCGCCATCCGCTCGAGGTGGGCCAGCCGGCGGTCCTACGCAGCGGCGACGTGGTCCAGGTCTTGCGCCCCATCGCTCAGCCGGCCGCGTAGAGCACGGTGGACGAGCTCGCGCCCGACCAGCCCGGCCTCCACGAGACCGGCGCACCGCAGGACCTCCAGGTGCTTGACGATCGCCGGACGCGACACCGGGGACCTCGCAGGCCAGCCCGGAGGCGGACGCGGGGGCCTCGCCGAGACGGGGAAGGACCTGCCAGCGCGTGTCGTCGGCCGGTGCGGCGAACACCCCGGTAGGTGCGGCGTGCCCGGCCGCTGGCGCTCACGCCCGCTTCGCGAACGTCGCGGCCGCCCGGAGCGGTAGACCGGGGTCGAGGTGGGTGCGGGTCGGGTCCATGATCGGCTCCTGCCCGTGGGCTGTGCCGGCCACGTCGGGCGGGCGTCGTTCTGCAACCTCAGAGCTGCACCTACGGAATCCGAAGGCAACGGGGTGGTCGCATCTGGTCCTTCCTGCGCGCGCTAGCGTGGCGCCGTGTCACGCCTGCCTCGAGCTCGCGGTCTCCACGGGCTCCATCGGCGCGGATTCGCCCTCGGACTGCACCATCTCCCCGGCTCGGTCGCGCTGGTCATCGGCCTGATCGTCGTCGTGGTCGTCGTCGCTCTCCTCCTCCGCAGGCGAGGCTGACCGGGCCTGTCGAGAGCACCGGATCGCCCGGCGCAGCCCAGGCGCCGGAAAATCCTTCGAAATCCGTGGTGATTTCTCCGTCACGGTCGCGTGCGAGCCGCGTCTCCTTGCCAAGAGGAGGCACACACGATGAGTTCATCCCCCCGCCACGGTGCCCCAGGCTGTCCTTGTGAGGAGTGCCTGACAGCCCGGATCCGGCTGA
>JBKPTA010000021.1:0-18292 GCA_046735295.1 Actinomycetota bacterium
TGAGATGGCTCACCGCTGTCTGCACGTCACCGGATGGTCCGGTTGTCGGTCCGGGGCCCGGAGGGGATAGCCTGCCGGTGATCACATCCAGTCACGCCCGTGGTGGGGGAAGCCGGTCGAAGTCCGGCGCTGACCCGCAACCGTAGGCCGTGTCCATCTTCCGGTGGACGCGGTGAGCCGGAACGCCCGACACGACGCGTCCCGAACACACGCTGTCGAGGAACGCAGCGGGTGGGTTTCCGGCCCCGACCGGGGCTCCCTGCCCGCTGCCGCAGCGGGAAGGAACCCATGTCCAAGCTCTCTCTTGCGCGTCGCGCGGGGTCGGCGCTCGTCGCGTCCGCCCTGACCATGTCGCTGGTCGCCGCCGGCGGAGCGGCGCAAGCCGCTCCCGCCGACCGAGGGGCCTCCTGGCTCGCCGGCGAGCTCACCGACGGGCTGATCATCAGCCACACCGATCTCGGCGACTTCCCCAACTACGGCGTCAGCATCGACACCGTCTTCGCCTTCAAGGCGATCGGCGGGCACAAGGCAGACGTGCGCGCGGTACGCCACGCCGTCGCCACGAAGGTCACCGACTACATCGGGTCCGGCGGCGAGCGGTACGCCGGTGCCACCGCGAAGGCGCTCGTGCTGGCCGAGTCGACCGGCGCCGACCCCACGAGCTTCGGCGGGGCCAACCTGGTCCGGCGGCTCAACCACCTGGTCACCAAGTCGGGGCCCGCGAAGGGCCGCATCGTCGACCAGTCGCAGTTCGGCGACTTCGCCAACACCGTCGGCCAGATCCTCGCCGTCCGCGGGCTGTCCCGGGCGGGCAGCGGTTACGCCGGCAAGGCGAGGCACTTCCTGCTCGAGCAGCAGTGCGACCGGGGCTACTTCCGGCTGAGCTTCTCCAAGCTCGGCTCCGACCAGCAGTCGTGCGGCCAGAACAGCCCTGCCGACCCGGACACGACCTCCTACGCCGTCATCGAGCTGTGGAAGCTGAGCAAGGGGAGGCCCACGCTTCGTCGGCACCTGCGGCGCGCGGCGGCGTGGCTGGCTGACCAGCAGCTTCGCTCGGGCGCGTTCGTCGGCGGTGCGTCCACAGGGACACCCAACACCAACAGCACCGGTCTGGCCGGCTGGGCGCTGGCGAAGGTCGGGAGGTGCTCGGCTGCGAAGGCCGCCGCCGGCTGGGTCCTGGACCTCCAGGTCGGGCCGCAGCCCAGCGGCTCGAACCTCGCCGGTGAGCGTGGCGCGATCGCCTACGACAACGCGGCGATGAGACTGGCGAAGCGACACGGCATCACCGCGGACACCGCCGACCAGTGGCAGCGCGCCACCAGCCAGGCGGCACCGGCTCTGCGTTTCCGGCACGGCTGCTGAGCCGTGCCGGCTCGCGTCGTACGCCTCGCCGCCGCGGCACTGGCCGTCGCGGCGGCGGGCGTCGTCGTGCCTGCGCCCGCGCGGGCGGCGACGTGCAGCAGGGCGTCCGGGGTCTCCGTGGTCGTCGACTTCCACCAGCTCGGCGGCGGAGCGCAGACCTTCTGTGACGCGAGCGGCGCAGGAGAGACGGCGGCGGCCCAGTTCCAGGACGCGGGCCACACACTGACCTACGTGCAGGGTGAGGCGTTCGTCTGCGAGGTGGACGGCGCTCCCGACACGCAGTGCTCCCGTACGCCGCCCGCCGACGCCTACTGGTCCCTGTGGTGGTCGAACGGCACGTCGGGGGAGTGGTCGTACGCCTCGGTCGGCGTCACCTCGCTGAAGGTCCCCGAGGGCGGGTACGTCGCGCTGTCGTGGCAGGGCCAGGCGAGCGAGGCGAAGCCGCGCGTGGCGCCGGTCTCGCACTCGACGAGCACCCCCTCCTCGAGCCCCACACCGCGGCCCACGTCGTCGACGCACCCCCCACAGGGACCGACGCGCGGCGCGTCCTCGAGCGCGACAGGACCTCCGTCGTCCGCGACCTCCACGACCGGACCCACCCCGAGGTCGAGTGCGGCGCCCGGCCGGACGCACCGGAGGGGCCGGCACCAGGACGCCACACCGACGACCTCGAAGCACCGCGACCACGCCTCGGCGATCCCTCAGGCAGAGGGTCCCGTGGCCTCGGTGAGCTCCCGGCACTCAGGCGACTCGGGCGACTCGGGTGGTCTGCCCGGCTGGGTGGCGCCGGTCGCGGTGGTCGTGCTCTTCGTCGGGGCGGCGACCGTCGCGCTCGCTCGCCGGAGGTCCGGAGATGTCTGACATGCCCGGACGCCTCGCGGGGCTCGGGAGCGCCCGGTTGCCACGGGACCTCCATCCGGTCGCGTGGTGGCTGTGGGCCCTCGGCCTGGCGACGTCGGCGTCGCTGACCACCAACCCCTACCTCCTCCTCCTCCTGATCGGTGTCGCCTGCCTGGCCGTCGCAGCACGGCGGAGCGCGCAGCCCTGGGCGGACTCGTTCCGGCTCTATCTGTGGCTCGGCGTGGCCATCGTCGTGATCCGAGTGCTGTTCCGCATCGTGCTGGGCGGCGGCGACGGTGGTCGCGTGCTCCTCGACCTGCCCGCGATCCCCCTCCCGCACTGGACGCTCGGGCTCCGGCTCCTCGGCCCGGTCACCCAGGAGTCGCTGCTGGCCGGGCTGTACGACGGCCTACGCCTGGCGGCCATCGTGGTCTGTGTCGGCTCGGCCAACGCTCTGGCGAACCCGAAGCGTTTGTTGCGCTCGGTGCCGCCGGCCCTGTACGAGGTCGGCAGCGCGCTGGTCGTGGCTGTCACGGTGCTGCCGCAGCTCGCCGAGAGCGTGCGACGTGTCCGAGCGGCGCAGACCCTGCGGGGTGGTGACACCGGGCGTGTCCGCGGGTTGCGTCGCGTGCTCGTGCCGGTCCTGGAGGACTCCCTCGAGCGCTCGTTGGCTCTGGCCGCGGGCATGGACACCCGCGGCTACGGCCGCACCGCCGGCGCGACGACCCGTGAACGACGTACCACCGGAGCTGTGATGCTGCTCGGCCTGGTGGCCCTCTGTCTCGGGGTGTACGGCGCGCTCGACCACACCACGCCGGCCTGGCTGGGTCGCCCGATGCTGGTGCTCGGCGTCGCCGTCTCGGTCTTCGCGGTCCGGCTGGCAGGCCGACGGGTGGCTCGGAGCCGCTACCGGCCCGACCGATGGCGGTGGCCCGAGCTCGTCGTCGCCGCCTCGGGCGTCCTGGTCGGCGCGGCTGGGTGGTGGATGTCCCAGCACCAGCTCACGGTCGCCTACCCGTCGCTGTCGGCGACACCCACGCTCAGCCTGCTCGCCCTGGCCGCGGCGGCGGCGGGCTTGATCGGTGCGATGTGCTCGCCTCGACCCGGCCGCGGCCAGCCGGCGGGAGACGCGGCGTGATCGAGCTGCGCCACGTCGGGTTCGGCTACGGCGGCCACCAGGTACTCCGCGACGTGGAGCTCACCGTCGACGAGAGCGAGCTGGTCGTGGTGTCGGGCCGCACCGGCGTGGGCAAGTCCACGCTGCTCGGAGTCCTCACCGGGCTGGTCCCGAGGTTCTCCGGCGGAACGCTCTCCGGCGACGTGCTCGTCGACGGCCGGTCGGTCGTCGACCAGCCGCCCCGGGAGCGGGCGCACGTGGTCGGGTACGTCGGTCAGGACCCGGCCGCGGGTTTCGTCACCGACAGCGTCGAGGAGGAGCTCGCCTACGGGATGGAGCAGCTCGGTCTGCCCGGTGACACGATGCGTCGCCGCGTGGAGGAGACGCTCGACCTGCTCGGGATCGCCGGATTGCGCACGCGCGACCTCCGGACGCTGTCCGGCGGCGAACAGCAGCGCGTCGCGATCGGCTCGGTACTGACCATGCATCCGCGGGTGCTCGTGCTCGATGAGCCGACGTCCGCCCTCGACCCGACGGCGGCCGAGGAGGTGCTGGCGACGCTGGCTCGCCTCGTGCACGACGTCGGTGTGTCCGTGCTCATCGCCGAGCACCGTCTCGAGCGGGTGGTGCCCTTCGCTGACCGGATGGTCCTGCTGACCGGTGACGGCTCGGTGAGGTCGGGCGCTCCGGCCGAGGTACTGGCAGCGTCGCCGGTCGTTCCTCCGATCGTGGAGCTCGGGCGCGCCCTCGGCTGGTCCCCGTTGCCGATGACGGTCCGGGACGCCCGACGGCTCGTCCGTGGCACCGAGGTCGGTGACCCACCGACCTCGTCGTCCCCCGCCCCGGGAGCCCCTCGTCTCGTCGGCACCGCGCTGACCGTTGTCCGAGGTGGCACCGTCGCGCTCCGCGAGACCTCCGTGCGGCTCGATGCCGGCAGCGTCACGGCACTGATGGGTCGTAACGGCTCAGGCAAGTCGACGTTGCTGTGGACCCTGCAGGGCACCCGGACGAGGCGCGCCGGAACAGTCCGTGTCGACGGCGTCGACCCCGCCGCTGAGCCAGCCGCCCGGCGGCGCGAGCTGGTCGGGCTGGTGCCGCAGACCGCCGCGGACCTGCTGTACCTGGAGTCGGTGGGCGACGAGTGCATCGCCGCAGACGGCGGCTCCGGCGAGTGCCGCAAGCTCCTGGACCGGCTCGTGCCCGGCGTCCCGGACGGCGCGCACCCGCGCGACCTGTCGGAGGGTCAACGGCTGGCGCTCGCTCTCGCGGTCGTCCTGGTCACATCACCGCCGGTGCTGCTCCTCGACGAGCCGACCCGAGGGCTCGACTACCCCGCGAAGGCAGAGCTCGCCGAGGCGCTGCGGTGGCTTGCGGATGACGGGCGCGCGGTGATGGTGGCCACGCACGACGTGGAGTTCGCCGCGGAGGCCGCCGACCGGGTGGTCGTGCTCGCCGAGGGAGAGGTCGTCTCGTCCGGTCCGACTCGTGACGTACTGGCGGCCTCGCCGGCGTTCGCCCCGCAGGTCACCAAGATCCTCGGTCCTGGATGGCTCCGGGTTCAGGAGGTCAGACCGTGAGCCGGGCCGTCCCGCTCTCGCGTCGGTCGGCGCTCGTGATGGGCGTCGCCTCCCTCGGTGGCCTGATGATGCTGATGTGGCCGCTGCTGGTGCGTGAGCCCTCGGGTGGCCAGGCCGGACCTCCGTTCGTGTTCCTCGCGCTGCTGCCCGTCGTGATCGTGGTGGTGCTCGCGGAGGTCAGCGAGGCCGGTCTGGACCCGCGCGTGCTCGCCGTGCTGGGGGTGCTGTCGGCAGTCAACGCCGTGCTCCGCGGACTCTCGCCCGGGACGGCGGGGGTCGAGCTGGTGTTCTTCATCCTGATCCTGGCGGGTCGCGTCTTCGGTCCCGGCTTCGGGTTCGTCCTGGGCTGCACGTCCCTGTTCGCCTCTGCCCTCCTGACCGGAGGGGTCGGGCCCTGGCTTCCCTACCAGATGCTCGTCTCCGCCTGGGTCGGAATGGGCGCGGGTCTGCTGCCGCGCAGGGTCACCGGCCGGGCCGAGATCGCCCTGCTCGCGGCGTACGGCGTGGTGTCGGCGTACCTCTTCGGGCTGCTGCTCAACCTCTCCTCGTGGCCGTTCGTGCTCGGTGTCTCGGTGCCCGGGCACAGTCGGCTGTCGTTCGTGTCGGGTGATCCGCTGACGGACAACCTGCACAGGTTCCTGGCCTACACACTGATCACGTCCACCGGATCCTTCGACACCGGCCGGGCCATCACGAACGCGATCGCCATCGCCGTCCTCGGGCCCGCAGTGCTGGCGACCCTCCGCCGCGCAGCCCGTCGGGTGGTCATCACCGGCGCGGTCGTCCCGAGTGCTGCGTCGTCCGCCCCTCAGGGGGCTCCCACCCCATCCCAGGCGGACGACCGCCACCTCGGGTTGCTGAACCCGTAGCCGGCTCAGTCAGCGGTCGGCGTCGCCAGCCGGCTCTCGGAGCGGGTGGCACCGACACTGGCGACGATGACGCAGGCAATGGCCAGCCATTGGAGGACGGACAGGAACTCCTGCACCACGACGAGGCCGGCAAGGGCGGCCGCGGCCGGGTCCAGGCTCATCAGGATCCCGAAGAGGGACGGCCGGATCGTGCGCAGTGCGACCAGCTCGCAGGAGTACGGGATGACCGAGCTCAGGAGCCCGACCAGCGCGCCGAGCGCGATCACCTGCGGGTCGCCGATCCCGCGACCGGAGAACGTCATCAGGAACGGCGCCATCCCCAGGGTCGCGACGACGCTGGCCACCGTGAGCCCGTCGAGCCCCGGCCAGCGCCGGCCGGTGGACCCGCTGAGCAGGATGTAGGCCGTCCACGAGGCGGCGGCGAGCAGGGCGAAGGAGATTCCCGGGACGTTCAGGTCGCTACGCTCGATCCCCAGCAGGCCGACCCCGATGGCGGCCAGGGCGACCCAGACCAGGTCACGGGCCCGCCTGCTCCCCGCGACCGCCAGGCCGAGCGGTCCGAGGAACTCGATGGTCACCGCGATGCCGAGCGGGATGCGGGCGAAGGCCTCGTAGATGGACCAGTTCATGGTGCCGAGCACGACGCCGAACGCGATCGCGACCCGCCAGTCCTCCGGCGAACGCCCCCGCAGAGAAGGGCGGGCCAGGGCGGCGAGCACGACCGCACTGGTCGCGAGCCGGAGCCAGACCAGGGTCATCGGCGCCGCGTCGTCGAACACGCTCTTGGCGATCGCGGCGCCGAGCTGCACGGTGCCGATCGGGAACACCACCAGCCACACCGGCGGGATCCTCGACAGCACCCCCGCAACCTACCGAGCGGTGACCGGCACGACGTTCACGCGCAGCAACGCCGAGGACGGCCGGGACCGACCCGGGACGGGCTCCACGTCAGCGTCGCGCCACGTCGTACCAGAGGTTGACCACGCCGGGAGGGCCCGAGACGTGGCGGCGGACGAGGTCGACGGAGCGGCCGCCCGGCCAGTCGAACAAGCGGGTCCCGTCCCCGAGGAGCACCGGCGCGACCAGCACGAGGATCTCGTCGAGCAGCCCTGCCTCCAGGCAGCTGCGGGCCACCTCGGCGCCGAGGATGTTGACGTACTTCTCACCGGCGGCCTCCCGAGCAGCCTTCACCGCCGGGCCGAGCTCGGTCATGAAGGTGAGCTCGGGGTCGTCGGGCGCCTCCGCCGGCGGCTCATGGGTCAGCACGAACACCGGGCCGTGCCATCGACCTCCGAAGGCGCCCTCCTGGTCGGTTCCCCGGTTCGGATCGTCGCCGTCGAAGGTCCGCCGTCCCACCAGCAGCGACCCGATCCGGTCGACGACGTCCTCGGCCACCGGGTTCGGCCCCAGGTGCGGCCTCAGCCACTGCATGTCGCCGCCGGGGCCGGCGATGAAGCCGTCCAGCGACATCGTGCAGGAGTAGAGAGTGCGGGCGGTCATGACGTTCCCTCGCCGGCCAGGGCGAGGCGGGCCAGCGCGCGGCGGGTGTGTCGTGCCTCCGCCGCGAAGTACTCCAGCCCCCACTCCGCCACGATCGCGGGGTAGAAGAAGGGCTCGCCAGGGGAGTCGTTCCCCCGCAGCGACGCGCGGACGTCGTGCAGGTCACGCAGGGCGACGCCGAGCTCGGCGTCGTAGTCCTTCAAGAGCTGCTGCATCCGACCGGGCTCCGAGGCGTGGCCGATGAGGAGCCGGAGCAGCACGGTGTGCTTCAACGTGGGGAACCCCACGGGGGACTCGCCGATCCAGCGGTGAAGGGCGCGCTCGCCGGCCGGCGTGATCCGGTACGTCGTCGTCCGGCGGCCCTCGCCCACGCGGGTGACCGGCTCGACGTACCCGTGCTCGGTCAGCCGGGTGAGCTCGGTGTAGATCTGGCTGGTCGCCGGCGCCACCCAGTAGAAGCGGAGCGTGTTGTCGGCGCGCTGCTTGAGCTCGTAGCCGGTCAGCTCGTCGCCGAACGTGAGCAGTCCGAGCAGGGCGTACGCCGTCACCGGCAGGTCGCGGCGACCGACAGGGAGCTCTTGACTCATCGTGGCACCAGACTACTCTTCCAAATAGGAACACTCCGGGAGGAACGATGAGCGACACGTTGGTGATGGTCGGGACCCGCAAGGGACTCTGGATCGGACGCTCCGACGAGCGGCGTCACCGCTGGACGTGGTCGGGGCCGCACTTCCCCATGGAGGAGGTCTACTCCTGCATGATCGACACCCGGGCCGAGCGGCCGCGGCTGCTCGCGGGCGCCAGTTCGAGCTGGCTCGGACCGCAGGTCTGGCGCTCGGACGACCTCGGCGAGACCTGGCAGGAGACGCCCAACGGCGCGGTCCGCTTCCCCGATGACACCGACGCCGCCGTCGCGCGCGTCTGGCAGCTCGTGCCGGGCGTCGACGACGATGTCGTGTACGCCGGCACCGAGCCCGGGGCGATCTTCACCTCGACCGACCGCGGTGAGAGCTTCGAGCTCGAGCGCGGCCTCTGGGACCACCCGCACCGCAAGGAGTGGAACGCCGGCTTCGGCGGCCAGGCCTTCCACACGATCCTGCCGCACCCGGAGGAGCCGGCGCAGGTGCTGGCGGCGATCTCGACCGGCGGCGTCTACCGGACCGACGACGGCGGCAAGTCTTGGTACCCCTCCAACACCGGCGTGAAGGCGGAGTTCTTCCCCGGCGAGCGGAACTACCCCGAGTTCGGCCAGTGCGTGCACAAGGTGACGCGACACGCGTCCCGACCAGACCTGCTCTACCTGCAGAACCACGGCGGCGTCTACCGCTCGGAGGACGGCGGCGACAGCTGGCAGGACATCGCGCCGGGGCTCCCGTCGGAGTTCGGCTTCCCGATCGTGGTCCACCCCCATGACCCCGAGACCGTGTACGCGTTCCCTCTCGTCGACGCTGGGGCCCGCTGGCCGGTGGACGGGCACGCCCGCGTATGGCGATCGTCCGACCGCGGTCAGCACTGGGAGGCGCTGGGTGACGACGCGCTTCCGGACGACTACTACGTGGCAGTGATGCGCGACGCCATGTGTGTCGACACCCACGACCCCCACGGGATCTACTTCGGCGGCCGCAGCGGAGCGGTCTGGGCGTCGCCGGACGCGGGCGAGACCTGGCAGGAGATCCACAAGGACCTCCCCGACGTCTGCGTGGTGCGCGCCGCTGTCATCTGACGGCGACGACGGTCCGTTCGGCCGCGGCGGACCGGCTCGGCACCGGCCACCGACCGGCCCGTCCGCACGGCGTACGCCGTGTCGTCGATGTCGTCACGGGGTGTAGTCGTCCAGCAGCGGCACCGCGACGACGGTGATCCCGCCGCCGTGTTGCCGAGGAAGAAGTCGTACCACTCGATGGGTGGTGCCGACGGTGCTCGCCAGAGCCACGAGCCGACCTGTCGCCGGTGCTCGCCGGTGCCCTCGGGCTCCCCGGCGCTTTGTCGTTGCCTGGGGATCGAGCGTCATGGCGGGTCCCTTCGTTCGCGACCCGAGCCGCAGGTCACTGTCCTCCCCCGGACGCTCCCGAGCGGTCCCACACGCCCAGGTCGGTACGCCCGAACGCGACGCGCGACACGATGTCGGCGTCCGGGTCGACGACGTCGTCCCACCCCGAGGCCCCCACTCGGCCTCACTAGGCTGACGACATGAGCACGCCCGATTTCAAGCCCCGCTCCCGCGACGTCACCGACGGGCTGGAGAAGACCGCGGCCCGCGGCATGCTCCGCGCGGTCGGCATGGGCGACGAGGACTTCGCCAAGCCGCAGATCGGTGTCGCCTCGAGCTGGAACGAGATCACGCCGTGCAACCTCTCGCTCCAGCGGCTGGCGCAGGCCGTCAAGCACGGCGTCCACGCCGCGGGTGGCTACCCACTCGAGTTCGGGACGATCTCCGTCTCGGACGGGATCGCGATGGGGCACGAGGGGATGCACTTCTCCCTGGTCTCTCGCGAGGTGATCGCGGACTCCGTGGAGACGGTGATGATGGCCGAGCGCCTCGACGGGTCGGTCCTGCTGGCCGGCTGCGACAAGAGCCTCCCGGGCATGATGATGGCCGCGGCCCGGCTCGACCTGGCCAGCGTGTTCCTGTACGCCGGATCGATCATGCCCGGTCGGCTCGACGGCCGTGACGTCACGATCGTCGACGCGTTCGAGGCGGTCGGGGCCTGCCTGGCCGGGAGGATCACCCGGGACGAGGTCGACCGGCTCGAGCGGGCGATCTGCCCGGGTGAGGGCGCCTGTGGCGGCATGTTCACCGCCAACACGATGGCCGCGGTCGCGGAGGCGATCGGGATGAGCCTGCCGGGCTCCGCTGCGCCCCCGGCGGTCGACCGGCGTCGCGACGGGTTCGCCCACCGCTCCGGGGAGGCCGTCGTCAACCTGTTGCGGCTGGGCATCACCGCTCGTCAGGTGATGACCCGCGAGGCCTTCGAGAACGCCATCGCGGTCGTGATGGCCCTCGGCGGCTCGACGAACGCCGTGCTCCACCTGCTCGCCATGGCGCGTGAGGCGGACGTCGACCTCACGATCGACGACTTCAACCGCATCGGTGACCAGGTCCCGCACCTCGGTGACCTCAAGCCGTTCGGTCGCTACGTGATGAACGACGTCGACCGGGTCGGTGGCATCCCGGTGGTCATGAAGGCCCTGCTCGACGCGGGTCTGATCCACGGCGACGCGATGACCGTCACCGGCCGGACCATGGCGGAGAACCTCGAGGACCTCTCCCCGCCTGGGCTGGACGACGACGTCCTCCGCTCGCTCGACCGGCCCATCCACAAGACGGGCGGGCTCACCATCCTCAAGGGCTCGCTGGCGCCGGAGGGCGCGGTGGTCAAGACCGCCGGCTTCGACGACTCGACGTTCACCGGGACGGCGCGGGTCTTCGACGGCGAGCGTGCCGCGCTCGACGCCCTCGGTGCGGGCGCGATCACCGCGGGTGATGCCGTGGTGATCCGCTACGAGGGACCGAAGGGCGGGCCGGGCATGCGCGAGATGCTGGCGATCACCGGCGCGATCAAGGGTGCCGGTCTCGGCAAGGACGTCCTGCTGATCACCGACGGTCGTTTCTCGGGAGGGACGACGGGACTCTGCGTCGGCCATATCGCCCCCGAAGCCGTCGACGGTGGCCCGATCGCGTTCCTCCGTGACGGCGACCGGATCACTCTCGACGTCGCGAACCGGTCCCTGGACGTCGAGCAGGGCGACGACTGGGAGTCCCGCCGAGACGGGTGGGAGCCGCTCCCGGCGAAGTACACGCGCGGTGTCCTGGCGAAGTACACCAGGATCGTCCAGTCCGCGGCCCACGGCGCCGTCTGCGGCTAGGGGTTGTGCCCCGCTGGGCGGTGGACGCGCTGACCGGGATGGTGGGTCGCCGAGGACGGCGTGGCCGCAGTGGTGGTGGGTAGCGCGACCTCACGTGCGGACCGCGGCGTAGGCCGAGGCACAGCCTCCGGCGTCGGGTCGTGCAGCAGCTCCGACCCGCGGCCCGGATCGGGGGCCGCCGCCCCTGCGGGCTGGGCGGTCGTGCCCCTGCCGCTCGGGTCAGTCATAGTCGGCCCAGAGTCGCCGGTTGGCGGAGTCGACGGTCATGGTGCCCCCGTAGGGAAGGATCCACTGCGGGCGCGTGTGTCCGAACGGAACCCCCACGACGATTCGGGCGTCGGGGTTGTAGCGCAGGATCTGGTCGAGGGCGACCTCGCGCTGCTCGGCACGGTGCTGGGCGCGGGCCGCCCGGTCCGGGCGTCGCTCGTGCGTGGACGACGCTGGCCGCGCGACGACGACGGCGTCGACCGCCGCCAGCAGCCCGCGTTCGCCGAGAGACCTCGTGATGTACCCGAACTCCGAGGCGGGGATGAGCTCCTCGGTGGACTCCAGTAGCAGCACTCCGCCCTCGAGGACCGACGGGTCGGCGGGGAAGCGGCCTGCCGTCAGGATCCACTGGAGCACCTCCACGGCCCCTCCCCAGGTCGCCCCGGTCACCGATCCCTCGGGTCCCGCCCACGTCCAGGGCTCGGTGCGCTCCCGCTCGCCGTACGACGTCAGCGCGGCCGGGTCCTCCCAGTGGACGCCGAAGTCCTCGGACTCGCCGGGCTCGGTGACCTCGAGGCGTCCGCCGTCGAGCAACGCGGCACGCAGGGACCGAAGATGGACGTCGTCCGGTCCGGGACCCGCTCCGATGTGAACCTGCGTGGAGCCGCCATGGAAGGCTGCCACGCCCTGGGTCCACAGCCAGCTGAGCAGGTTGGTGTTGTCGCTGTAGCCGAGGAACGGCTTGGGGTCGGCCCGCACGAGGTCCGGGTCGAGGTGCGGGATGACCGTGATCTGGTCGTCTCCGCCGATGGTGGCCAGGACGGCGCGGATCTCGGGGTCTGCGAAGGCGCTGTTCAGGTCGGCGGCTCGGTCCTCCGGTGTCGCGTCGAGGCGACGTGTCGTGGGGTACTCGACCGGCTCCAGCCCCAGCACGTCGCGGATGCGGACCATGGCCTGCTCGTGGACGTCCGGGGCCGCGGCCGGTGCCGCGAAGGAGGGCGAGACCACGGCGACCTTGTCGCCGGGCGCGGCCTTGGAAGGGCGGACGAGGGTCGGGAACACCCCGTCATCCAACCGTGCGCGGGAGCGCCCCCGACAGCGGTTTTCACGCTGTGTCGGCCGAGAGCGTCGCCCGCCGTAGCGCCCCGAGCGACCGCTGTACGTCGTCGTCGGTGGTGCTCCAGTTGCTCACCGAGATGCGCACGATCGCTCGGTCGTGCCATCGCGAGCCGGACATCCAGGTCGTTCCGTCGGCGAGCAGGGCGGTCGCGACCGCGCGCGTACGGTCGTCGTCGCCGAACGAGAGGCACACCTGGGTGAAGACGACGTCGTTGAGCACCTCGCAGCCCGGGATCTCCCGGGCACCCTCGGCGAACGTGCGGGCATGGCGCGCGAGCCGCTCGACCAGGTCGACCACGCCCGAGCGGCCCAGGCTGCGCAGGGCGGCCCACGTGGCGAACCCGCGTCCCCTCCTCGACAGCTCCGGCGTCCGCTCCTGCGGGTCTCCGGTCGCCTGGATCAGGTACTCGCCGTGCATCGCCATCGACGACGCCAGGGCGTCGGCGTCGCGGACGATCGCCAGGCCCGAGTCGTACGGCACGTTGAGCGTCTTGTGCGCGTCGGTCGCCCAGGAGTCGGCGTCCGCCAACCCCGCAACGGCCTCCCTCCACCGCGCAGACACGGCCGCCCACAGCCCGAACGCACCGTCGACGTGGACCCAGGCGCCGTGCTCGCGGGCCGCGGCGACGCAATCCGCGAACGGGTCGAAGTCGCCCGAGTGGATGTTGCCGGCCTGGAGGACCACGATCGTCGGCCCGGCACCGCCGGCCAGCGACTCAGCCAGCGCGTCCGCGCGGATACGGCCGCGCTCGTCGGCAGGCACGGTGGTCGGATCCCCGAGGCCGAGGAAACGCAAGGGCAGGTCGACCGACGGGTGGCGCTCGGCGCCTACGAGGACGCGCACCCGAGGACCGGCCGTCAACCCGGCGGCGACATCGTGCCCGGCACGACGCAGCACGGTGTCACGCGCCGCGGCCAGGCAGGTGAAGTTGGCCATGGTCCCGCCGGTCACGAAGCCGACCGCGGAGCCGGTCGGCAGACCGAGCAGGTCGAGGAGCCAGTGCCCGGCGACCTCCTCAACCGCGGCGGCGGCCGGCGTCAGGGCCCGGAGCCCGGTGTTCTGGTCCCAGGCGGAGGTCAGCCAGTCGGCGCCCAGGGCGGCGGGCAGGCAGCCGCCGATCACCATGCCGAAGAACCGGCCGGAGGGGATGGCCACCAGACCGGGCTCGCACGCCTCGGCCAGGAGGTCGACGACCTCGGCGGCGGGGGTCGGGCCCTCCGGCAGGTCACCGAGACGGCGCGCCATCTCGTCGGCATCGACGCGAGGCGGCACCGGACGGTCGTCCAGGGTGCTCAACCAGGCGACGGCGTGGTCCCGAGCGTTGTCGAGGGCTGCGGAACGGGCTTCCATGGGCGACACTCTCCCGGTCGGCCGACGAGCCGTCGACAACCTGTCCGCGTCGGGGGCCGTCCCAGACTCGCTCGCCGAGGAGAGGAGCCGCACGTGCTGCACTTCGCCTACGGGGCCGTGTCCCACGTCGGCCTGGTCCGCCGGCACAACGAGGACGCCGGCTTCGCCGGACCGTACCTTCAGCTGGTGGCCGACGGCGTCGGCGGCGCGGCCGCCGGTGAGGTCGCCGCCGCCACGACGGCGTACGTGGTGACCGGGCTCGCGATGGCCCGCCCCGAGGAGGACCCGGCGGTGTTGCTGGCGGAGGCAGTTGCGACCGCGCACCAGCAGCTGCACCGCGGCGCCCAGGACGACCAGGCGAGGCACGGGATGGCCACCACGCTCACCGCCGTGCTCGCCCGGGCCGACCGGATGACCCTCGTGCATGTCGGCGACTCGCGGGCCTACCTCCTGCGCGACGATGCCTTCAGCCGACTGTCCACCGACCAGACACTGGTCCAGCTGCTGGTCGACCGCGGAGATCTCTCACCCGACCAGGTCACTGTCCATCCGTACCGGAACGTCGTGCTCCGCTCGGTCAACGGGGACGAGCCCGTGCAGCCCGCGCTGCGCGAGCTGGACGTCGAGGTGGGCGATCGCATGCTGCTGTGCAGCGACGGGCTGACCGACTTCGTCGACGAGGGCTCGATCGTCGACGCGCTGCGGACCGCCGACCCCGACGAGGCTGCCCACGCCCTCGTCGAGCTGGCCCTGGCGGCCGGTGGGCGAGACAACGTCACCTGTCTCGTCGCCGACGTGCGTGACGGCCCTGAGGTCAGGACCGACGGGCGACTGTTGGGTGCGATGTCGGACCCGAGACTGGTCGTCGATCCCGCTGCGATCCGGGTGTCCGGGGCGTGATTCCCGAGCACGATGTGAGCGAGGTCCTGAGCCCGCCGTGAGGGAGGTGAGCGCGACATGAGCACGTCCGGCCGGCGACAACTGCTCGCCGGTGGCGAGCGTCACAGTGGCGTGATGGTCCTGCGCGCGCACGTCCGGATGGGCCTGCGCTCGCCGCTCGCCCTGGCGCTGGTCGGGCTCGTCGTGCTGCTCCTTCTCGCCGGCACCGTCGGACACCTCGCGACCGACGCGCCGCCCGCCGCCGCGACGCCGGGCCGGCACGGAGGGACGCCGCCGCCGGCAGCCTCCGACGGGTCATCCCGACCGACCTCCTCGCCGCCGCCCACCGGGTCGGGTCCACCCTCCCCAGCGCCGGGGGACACCGGACCTCCGTCGTTCGTCGAGCCGGCCGGACCGGCCATCGCACCCGTCCCGCAGCTGCCCGGTGGCGGGCGCCGGATCTTCGGCAGCCACCGGTTCCTGGTCGCCTACTACGGCACGGCCCAGACGGGGGCCATGGGGGTGCTCGGGGCCACCGACCCCGAGACCATGCAGCGCCGGTTGAGGCGTGCGGCGCGGCCGTTCCGCGAGCGTGGCGAGCACATCCAGCCGGTCTACGAGCTGATCGTCACCGTCGCGGACCGCTCACCGGGCCGAGACCACGACTACAGCCACGACATCCCACGTGACCTGGTCCAGCGCTACGTCAGCACCGCGCGCCGGCGCGGGGCCCTGCTTCTCCTCGACCTCCAGCCGGGTCGCTCCCCGTTCCCGGTCGTCGCCAGACGATGGGCCTGGGCGTTGACGAAGCCGTGGGTCGGCCTGGCCCTGGACCCCGAATGGCGGATGGGACCGCACGAGGTGCCCGCCAGGGTGATCGGCTCGGTCCGCGCCGCCGAGGTGAACCGGACGTCGCTCTGGCTCTCGCGACTCGTACGCCGCCGGGGACTGCCGCAGAAGCTGTTCGTGCTCCACCAGTTCCGGCTGACGATGCTCCCGGACGTCCGGCGGATCGCGCACCGGCCCGGGCTGGCGATGGTGCAGCAGGCAGACGGGTTCGGAACGCGTCGTCAGAAGCTCGCGACGTACCACGCGATCACGCGGCCGCACCAGTTCCGGCAGGGGTTCAAGCTCTTCTACCACTGGGACGCCCACCGCTTCACGCCCCGACAGGTACGCCGGATCCGTCCCGAGGTCAGCTTCGTCAGCTACCAGTGACGGGCGCCCCGGGCGCCGGGCAGCCAGCCATCCGCCGGGCGTGGGCGCTCGAGGGTCAGCACGTGCCAGCCGGAGCCGGTCCACAGCAGGGTGGGAGACTGCGGGCATGACCCACGCTCTGGACGACGCCGACCCGCTGGCTCCCTTCCGTGAGCGTTTCGTCGGCACCGAGTCGCCGCTGGTCTACCTCGACGGCAACTCCCTGGGCCGACCGCTGACCGTCACCGGGGAGCGGATGCGGACCTTCGTCCAGGACGACTGGGGCGGCCGGCTGATCCGGGGCTGGGACGAGGGCTGGTTCGAGCTGCCGCTGACCCTGGGCGACGAGCTCGGCCGGGTCTGTCTCGGTGCGGCGCCGGGGCAGGTCGCGGTGGGCGACTCCACCACGGTGCTCCTCTACAAGCTGATGCGGACGGCGATCGCCGCCCGACCGGGTCGCACCGAGATCGTGATCGACAGGGACAACTTCCCGACCGACCGGTACGTGGCGATGGGCGTCGCCGAGGAGTGTGGGCTCAGCGTGCGCTGGCTCGACGTCGACACCGCCGCTGGCGCGACGGTCGAGCAGGTGGCTGCGGTGGTGGGCGAACAGACCGCCCTGGTCGCCTTGAGCCACGTCTCCTACCGCTCGTCGTGGATCGCCGACGTCCCGGGGATCACTCGCCTGGCACACGATGCCGGGGCCCTCGTGCTCTGGGACCTCTGCCACTCGGTCGGCTCGGTGCCCGCGCAACTCGACGACTGGGGTGTCGACCTGGCGGCCGGCTGCACGTACAAGTACCTCAACGGCGGGCCCGGCTCCCCGGCGCTCTGCTACGTGGCCGCGAGACATCTCGACACGTTCACCCAGCCCATCCAGGGCTGGATGGGCAACACCGACCCCTTCCTGATGGGTCCCGACTACGTGCCGGTCGCCGGGATCCGCCGTTTCCTGTCGGGCACTCCCGCGGTGGTCGGGATGCTCGCGATCCAGGACATGCTGGCGCTGATCGACGAGGCCGGGATCGACGCGGTGCGCAAGAAGTCAGAACAGCTGACGTCGTACGCCGTCGAGCTCGCCGACGAACAGCTGGCGGACCTCGGGGTGGGCGTGCGCTCACCCCGTGACCCTGACCGCCGCGGTGGCCACGTCACCCTCCACCATCCGCGGATGCGGGAGGTGGTGGCCACGCTGTGGGAGCGCGACGTCATCCCCGACTACCGCGACCCCGGTGGTCTGCGGATCGGCCTGTCACCACTGTCCACGTCGTTCGACGAGCTGGAGAGGGGGCTCGCCGCCGTGCGAACCGTGCTCGGAGCTCTCTGAGCAGGGACCGGCTCGCCGCGGCGACGGCCGGAGGTGCAGGGTGGAGGCATGACACCCAGTGGAACCCTGACGTTCGACGAGGTCGAAGCAGCCGGTCTCACGGACTGGCGGCAGCTGTTCGAGGCGCTGCACACCCGGTTCAGGACGGGGGACTTCGCCACCGGGCTCCGACTCGTGACCCGGATCGGTGAGCTCGCGGAGGAGGCGAACCACCACCCCGACGTCGACCTGCGCTATCCCCAGGTGAACGTCAAGCTCTTCAGCCACGACGTCTTCGGCGTCTCGTCCCGGGACGTCGAGCTGGCGCGTCGGATCAGCGCAGCGGCGGCCGAGCTCGGTGTCCCCGCGGAACCGTCGGTGACCGCGGTCGTCGAGATCGGCCTGGACACCTGGAACTACGAGGAGATCAAGCCGTTCTGGCGCGCGGTGCTCGGGATGGACGACCACCCGACCTTCGAGGAGGAGCTGCGTGACCTGTCCGGGGCCCTGCCCACGCTGTGGTTCCAGGAGACCGATCCGCACGACGAGCCACGCCAGCGCTTCCACCTCGACGTGCGCGTGCCGCCGGAGATCGCCGAGGAACGCATCGCGGCGGCGGTGGCGGCCGGAGGAACGTTGGTCGCCGACGAGCACGCTCCACGTTTCTGGGTGCTGGCCGACGCCCAGGGCAACAAGGCCTGCGTCACCACGGGGCGCGGCCGGACCTGACGGTGAGCAAGACTCGGCTCTCATCTGCTGGGATCTGCGTATCAGCATCCGGGACGGCAGGCGTCCTGCGCTTGACGGCCGGGAACGCCTCCGGGGACCGTGGGCGCATGCGCTCCTCCGGCACGCTGCTCCTCGTACGCATCCGACGCGCGGGTTGAGCACAGGCTCGTCCTCGCGTCGCCCCTCGCCGACCTCGGCCGAGGGGTTTTTTGTTCCCGCGGAGCCCGGCACCACAGGCGACATCACGGCACAGACAGGACACAGTCATGACCCAGCAGGCGGGCGCGACGACGACCGGCGCGCAGAGCTTGATCAGGTCGTTGGAGGCGGCCGGCACGCGGCACATCTTCGGCATCCCCGGCGGTGCGATCC
>JBKPTA010000022.1:0-80893 GCA_046735295.1 Actinomycetota bacterium
CCACGAGGACGCACATGGCGATCGCGAGGGTGATCCTCTTCATCTCTGGCCTCCACTCTGGGGAGTCTGTTTGTCCCTGCGGGCCCGAGAACCAACTTCCACCTTCGCGGGAGCGGCCGTTTAGTCTGTCATCGACGCCGAGCCCCCGGCCAGACCCATCCGGGTCAGGTACTAGGCCGAAACCACAGTACCTAACGGCCTCAATTGTCGGGGGGCGACCGATTGCCGGGAGTTTCGGCAGCCCCTGTATCAATTCCGCGGGCATTGTCGGATCGCCGTCGTGGCGCCTACGGTGGGCCGTGCCTCGCGTGCCCCGCGCGGCGAGGCACTCGCCCTGCCGGTGCCGACATGTACCCCCGTGTGTGTGGCATTCGGCGGGGGGTCCCCTCAGGGCCCGGACAATCGAGCGTGGACTTCGGTTACACAGATATTGACTCCCTAAGTCGACGGTGACCTCATTCCCGTGACCGTCGGTCAGGCTCGCCGGTCGGTGGGCCGGGTCGGCGGGCCGCTGTGACGCCCGCCGGTGTTCCGAGTCCCGGCGGGCGTTCTTCTACGTCGGGGCTGCTGCCAGGCATGGGCCTCCGGCGCGCCGTCTGCGGGCACGGGCTTGTTGGGCGTTGCTAGTGCCAGCAACCGGGCTGCCAGACCGCACCCGAGGGGGTCTACGCCGTAGGCCACCAACCGGCAATACTCGCTCCGTGGCGGCCGCGGCCAACGATGCGTTGCTTGGCGGCAACCTGTGGGTCTTGGTTGGGGGTGACGGTGATGCCGAGGGGCGACGTTGAGCTGTTTCACCAGGACGGCCAGTGGCATCTGAGAGTCGAGGGAACCATCGAGCCGCACAGCACGTACCGGCGCAGGAGGGACGCGCATCTTGCCGGCCGCGCCCTAGCCAGAGAGCTGGGGGTTGAATTCATCGTCCGCCGATTGGACGGCACGATCTGTGAGAGGTCCTACCCCAGCCGAAGGCCGCTTCACCGCTAATCGTTGTGAGGTGCGTATCTAGGGTTTGGTCAGTCTGGCCTTGTGGGTCTTGATCCGAGACCGGTTCCGTACTTGGTCGACGGCTCGGACCTTGTAGATCAGGGTGCCTTGGCGGAGCCCGACCAGCCTGGCATTCCACCGGTGCCTGGCGTTTGTGCTCAGGAGGAAGGGTCTGCTGCGCGAGAACGCCTTGGTCTTGGTCGCTGCTTTGACCCAGGTGCCCGTGGAGGCCTGGTAGCCGAACCAGGAGCCGTGGCGCTTCTCGACGGCCTTGAGTCGGACCAGCTTGATACCGGTGCCGCTATCTGTGGCTCTACCTCGCAGGGTTCTCCACGACTTCACCGAGTGTCTGGCCGTGGGCAGTATCAGTGTGACCCGCGGTGCCGTGGTGTCGGCGGTGACCGCGACCTGTGCGGTGGCCACGTCGGCGGAGTTGTGCGCCTCGTCGGTGATGGTGACGACCGGGGTGTAGTCCCCGGCAGTTCGGTAGGCGTGGGTCAGCGGGCTGCCGTAGGGCCAGGCCTTGATGGTCCCGTCGCCCCAGTCGACCGACCGGGTGATTTTCGACGACGGTGTCCAGTTGTCGACCAGGCTGCCGTCCTGGAAGACCGTGACCAGGGTGTAGCGCGCCCAGGCAGTGGTCGGGGTGACGCCGAAGGAACCGGCGGGTGGCTGGTGGTCGTTGATCACGATGGCGGGGACGTCGATCACGCGTGTGTTGTGGGCGGCGTCTTGGAGGGTCACCGTGGGGCGGTAACGGTTCGCGATCAGGGGGTAGGTGTGCTGAATCGTTGTTCCGGTCGTCCACGCTTCCGGGGCCGACCCGTCGTTCCAGTCAACGATGCGCTGCACTTCGGAGACCGGTGAGTTGTCGGTGAGCGAGACCTGGGTGATGGTGGCCACCCCGAGGTTGTCCCAGTCGGAGGTGAAGGTGCCTTGGGGTGCCACGCCGTCAGAAAGCGGTACCGAAATGGTGGCGGTCTTGCCGGGCCTGTGCCGAACGACGGCCCGCACGCTGAGCGAGGCGGTTCCGGGGGTGGTGGACACGGTCGGTGACCACGAGGTGTCCGTCACCGTGGCCGACGCCAGTGTTACCCCCGCCTTCGTGAGGGTCGCCCGATAGGCCGTGGCCTGGGCTACGGCATTCCAGGTAGCGGCCACCCGATAGCTACCGTCCTGGTTGTCGGTGACGGTGGCGGCCAAGCCGGTGGGCGCTGGGGCCGGTCTGGCCGCCGACGCCGTGGGCGCGACCGTGCCCAGGGCGAGCACCGCTGCCAGCACGGTTGCAAGCACTGCGGCAAACACACGGACGGTGGTCGAGGCGGACAGGCCTGCGTGCGAAGGCTTCATAGCGTTTCCTTGGGGGGTGGCAATGCGCACGGTTTCACCGTGTGTGGACCTTAAACGACGCACAGAGCGATTGGTCACGTAATTGGCCGCGAGTCGCTATTCGGCGTTCCTAAAGGGGACTGGCACATCAGATAGACACACCCCAAAGGGTGGTTATGGAGCGCGCCTCTGTGAACGTCAAGACAGGGTCAATAGCCGATGAAGTCGCAACACCGGCGCGAGCCGGGGATGCCGCGTCTCGACACAGTGAGCGCGGATCGGGTGCAGCCGGCTCAGCTCCAGCGCAGCGCTCGGTTTGCTAGGCTCGCATGCCCATCCAGCTATGGGCAACGGGATGCTCACGAACGTTCGGACGACCGACCGCCCATGCCACTGTCCGCGCGGCGAAGGTCGGCGCCAACCGGCCCTCTGGTGGCGAGCATGGCGGAACGTTACGGTGCCTGGGGTCCAACAACCGGCCAGAAGACGCTCGAAGGGCGTGAGATCACGATGCCGAACACCAGCGGCGATTCGGTCGCCACAGCCGAGGCGAACAAGGCAATTGTCCGCCGGTTCATCGAGGAAGTGCAAAACAACAAGGACTGGGAGGTCTACGACGAGTTAAACGACCCCGATTTCGTCAATCTGAGTGCGCCACCAGGCGTCGCACCTGATCGCGAGAGCGGCAAGCAGTACCTCCAGGCTTTCGCGGCGGGCTACCCAGATGCACGCTTTACGGTCGACGACATGATCGCCGAAGGGGACCGCGTCGCAACCAAGAAGACGTTTTCTGGCACTAACACCGGCGAGTTCATGGGAATGCGGGCCACCGGCAAGACAGTCACCATCCAGTACGTCGACATCTTGCGCATTCGCGAAGGCCGCATCACTGAGCACTGGAACTGCATCGACACAATGAAATGGATGCAACAGCTCGGCATTGCTCCAACTTAAGCAGCACCGCGACGCGGTCTGACCTCCCTTGTCGCCCCGCCGACATCGGATCCCCGTGTGTGTGCCGCTCGGCGGGGCGTGCTCTTCGGTTCCTCCGGTTGCCGACCCATCAGCCGGCGGTGACCGTGCGCCGTAAACCGTCGGTCAGGCCCGCCGGTCACTGGGCCGGGTCGGCGGGCCGCTGTGACGCCCGCCCGGTGTTCCGGCCCCGGCGGGCGTCTCGTGTGTCTCCGAGGAAGCGCGCTCATCTGCCGATGAGCGGGCGCACGGGACCATGACTTGCGATCGATGTCCCGGCGATAAGGTGGTGTCTCCATCTGGCGGAGGATGGTGACGATGCCGATCGACAACGAGGTTTACGACCGGGAGGGTGCTGGTTGGTGGGACGAGGAGAACCCACTCAATATCCTTCACGGGAGCATTACGCCCGGGCGATTGGAGTACTTCCGCCGTGTGCTTGCCGAGCAGCTGAACCTCGATCCGGTCGGTTTGCGCGCGCTGGACGTCGGTTGTGGGGGCGGGTTCCTCGCTGAAGAGTTCGCGCGTCTGGGCTGCTACGTCGTCGGTGTCGACCCATCCGCGGTGTCGATCGAGACCGCACGTGGGCACGCGGCCAAAGCCGGTCTTGACATCGACTACAGGGTCGGTTCGGGTGAGCATCTGCCGGTGTCGGATGGCGAGTTTGACCTGGTCCTTTGCTGTGACGTGCTCGAGCACGTGTCGGATCTCTACCGTGTGATCGGAGAGATCTCCCGATCGCTGAGGCCGCAGGGAGTCTTCCTTTTCGACACCATCAACCGGACCAGGACGAGCAAGCTGCTCGCTATCAAGGTGATGCAGCAGTGGCGACTCACCCGATTCGTCGATACGACGGTTCACGATTGGGACATGTTCATCAAGCCCGAGGAACTGGCCCAGACCATGCGCGCGCATCGGTTGCAGATCGCGGACGTTGTCGGTCTCGCGCCGCGCGCGAGCGCGCCGCGGGTGCTGCTGGACTTCGTCAGGGCGAACCGAGGCAAGATCTCCTACGGAGAGTTGAGCCGTCGGCTCGAGGTGGGGCAGGTCAATAACATTCGCGTTTCCTACATCGGCTTCGCGATCAAGTCGTCCTGACGCTCAGCCGGGGACCCCGACGAGTCCGTCAAGCAAGAAGCGCACGCTCATGCCGCGATGAGGTTCGTCTCGCTCTGCACCGGGTACAGGACATGCGCGTGCTCGTCGAGTCTTTCCTCCGGGTAAGACACGCTCATGCCCGTGGGTGCGAGCGCGGCGAGCACGCCCCGATTGAACGCACTCACATGCCGCTGTCCGGCGCACTGTTCTGCCGATGAGCGTTATCACCGGGCGTCCGATGACGAGCATGCTTGATCCATGTCCACGACGACGGTTGTGCTCAACGGTCCCAGTGGATGCGGGAAGTCGACGATCGCTGCGGGATTGCAGGCCGCCTGGCGGGCACCTCTGCAAGCAAGCGGCATCCACACCTTCCTTGCCATCCAGAGCGAGTCCTTCTTCGCCATCGACGGGTCGCTCATCGACGGATTCAGTTGGGTCCCTTCCGTTGTCGACGGTGCGCCTGCGTACGAGGTAGTTCTCGGTGAACTGGGTATCCGCATGATCACGGCAAGCCACGCCTACTGGGCGGCAACTGTCGAGGCCGGGATGGACCAGGTCATCGACGACGTGTGGCTGGTTAACCTCCAACCCTCGGACTTGCGGAGGCGTTGGCCCGTGCGCGCGTGGTCTGGGTCGGGGTGAGGTGCTCACTTGATGTGCTCGAAGAACGTGAGCGCGAGCGCGGGGTCCGGCTGATCGGGACGGTGCGAGGCCACTACGACCTCGTACATTCCTTTCGGTCCTACGACCTCGAGGTAGACACCGCGACGAGCACCGCCGACGAGTGCGTCGCTGCGATCCTCGCCAGCCTTGCAGAGCCGGCGCAGGACATGTAGTAGCGCAGTGTCACGCCGTTGTCCGTGCGGGCCTCAAGTTCCCGCGATTGCGGTGGTGGGACGTCTACAGTGCGACGGTGCCATCTGCACGTCTCGGAGTCCTGTTCGCTGGTCTCATCGTCATGGTTCAAGCGACTTCGGGATGCAGTCCCATGGGCTCCGCCGAAGACCACAATGCTGCTCGGGCGGCTTTGACGTTCGACGCCTCAATACACACTCCCGCCAAGGCCTGCCAGATGTTGGCGCCGGGAACCCTTCACCAATTGCAGAGCACGTTCGGTCCCTGCGATCAGTCGCTGCCACGTCAGGACCTGCCGGTTGGCAGCCGCGTCATCAGCGTCGACGTCTATGGCAAGGAGGCGATGGTGAGCCTCGATCAGGACGTGTTGTTTCTAGCCCGCTACAGCGACGGCTGGAAAGTCACCGCGGCTGGATGTACTCCCCAGCCGGGTCGGCCCTACGACTGCACACTCGATGGGAACTGACGTGCGTACCTTCTTCTACGGCTATCTGTGCTTCATCGCCACCGGCCTGACCGCTTGCTTTGTTCTGGGCGCGATGCACCGATGAGCGACGCGAGTACCCCGACGGCCCGCGCGTGGCTGCGCAACCACAGCCTTACTCTGGCGTTTACCGGTCTGCTGGGCGGTGCGCTGGTTGGGCAGGCCCTGACCGGGCTGGCCGACTACAACGAGCAGGCCCGTGACGCTCAGCTCCCCACGCTGTCGTTGTTGCAGTACCTGACCTCGTCGTCGTTCGCTGTCGACGTCGCAGAGAACTGGCAGTCGGAGTACCTGCAGTTCCTGCTCTACATCCTCTTAACTGTCTGGTTGATCCAGGTGGGCTCCCCGGAGTCCAAGAAGCCCGAGCAGCGGGGTCGGGAAACCTTCGAGGAACAGAAGATCGGCAGCTACTCCACCGCGCGGTCGCCCAACCCCGCGCGAAGGAAGGGAATCGGACTGTCGCTGTACTCCCATTCTCTGGGTCTGGTGATGGGGCTGATCTTCCTCGGGTCATGGTCGGCGCAGTTCGTCGCTGGTCGGAGCGCGTACAACTCCGAGCAGTTGCAAGGCCTGCAGGCGCCGTTGACATGGGGGCAGTACCTGCAGGCCCCAGACTTCTGGAACCGCACTTTTCAGAATTGGCAGTCCGAGTTCTTGGCCGTGGCGACGATGGTGGTCTTTAGCATCTACTTGCGTGAACGTGGGTCTCCCGAATCCAAGCCCGTAGGGGAGCCCCATGAATCCACCGGCATCGAGGGCTAAGGACGGCCTGTCTAGGAGACTTAGAATCCGTCCAGTCTGACTGCCCCTGGGCGACGTGCGCGGCGGCTAGAGCTAGCGGACTGACGCAACCGAGACTGCCTAGCCGCCTAACTCCCCGGATCTACTCTGACGCGCGGGCCTTCTACTGCACATCGTGGTGGCTGGCTCTGATGTCGTGCGGCTGACAGAGGCTCAAGGGGTCGTAGAAGAGACCCGTGAAGGGAAGCGTGGGCTGATCGTCGTGAGGGCGAAGCCATGAGACTACGAGAGGGAACCGGGCGGACGATTCACTGCGCCGCCGGACGGGGACATCTGGCCGATCTACGCACGATCGACAGGTCCCAGGGGCCGCGAATCGACGCGGCGTCGCGTTGCCTTCCAGCCCCAGGACACGAACGTCCGCCGGTCGGCGTGGCATGGCGTAGCATGCATGGCTCTCTCTCGCTCCCGCGCATTAGCGGATCGTTAGAAGATGGCCGCGCGCGTGGCTGCTCCCGGAGTTGGGACACCCGGGCAAGTCGCCGGGCGCGCCGTCTCGGATGTCTGACGGATGTCTCACGGCCTCCGGGACGGTGGTCGCCTCAAAGTGGGCGCTGAGACTCCCACCTGTCGAGTTGATGCACCGCGTGCGTGTCGTAGCCGATGGAGCGCATCGCCTTCTTGACTCGTTCCAGGGACAGGTCTAGCCGCTCCGCTTCGGCCAGGACCTTCGGCATCAGCGCATCGGTTCGGCTGTCTCTCGCCCAACCGTTGTCGCCAAGAGCATCGATGGCGTCCAGCAGTTTCACCTGCTTATGGGTGAACCCGACCCAGGACACGTTGGGTGGCTTACGCGCCATGAGGTCGACGGTAGTCAACCAGGGCCTCAAACATCAGCCGCGATGCGGGGCCACTAACACCCGAGCCTTCACCTGGCGCGACGGCCTCTTGCCGATGGCGCCGAACGTCCCCGCACTTTCGCCACGGCAGACTTGATGCGACTTCGGCTCTCCGACTTGCGTGCCTTCTTGGCAATGCTGGCCGCGATCGCGGTTCGGATTGGCTTCATGTCTACCGGTACCGCATCGGCGTGGTTACATGCCCAAGTCAGGTCGCTGGTATCGAACACTCCCCCCAGCAGGGTCTGCGTTCAGCAGGGTCTGCGTTGTGCCTCCGTTCGGTCGTCGCCCGGTTTCCCACTCCGCCAAGCTGATGGCGGGCGCGACGATGGAGGGCACCCTGGCGATGCCGAAGCGCGCCAAGTGCCTCGGGTGTGGCGCGATGCTCAAGATGAGCGGTCGCTAGGCACCCGCGGGCGTCTCCTTGCGTTCTGAGGCTCCGTTGCGCCCGCGGCCCCAGATGTTCGGACGGCGGCGCCTGTCGGCGCGGACCGTCACCCTCATGCCATGAAGGTCTACAAGCCGCACGAACGGCCGACGTCGAGGTGCTCGTCGACGGCACGTGGTACCCCGGTGAGCTCCGCGGCACGTGGTGGCGCGGCGGTGTCGACGTGTGCAACGTCTCGTGGACGGGAGCGGCCGGGGATGACGCGCATCGACATGTTGCCCGCGGAGCGGGTGAGACATCTCGGGTAATCCCATCGCGCCCACGGACCCGACGGAGCTGCTCGAGTGCGCCGTCGGTGACCTGGCGGTGGGCCTTGACGCCTTGAAACGGGTACGCGACGCCTGACCGCGACCTACGCTAGACACGGCGCCCGCCGGAATCCGACTCTCCGGCGGGCGTCTCGCGTGCATGAGCCGACGACCATCTGGATACCTACTCGGCGTGCCTCGCCCTCTGCCATCTGAGACGAGGCAACAGCCCTGCCGGCGCCTGTATACATCGGACCCCGTGTGCTGGCGCCTGGCGGGGCGTTCCATGGGCTCGGGGCTGCCGAGGGGCTCGGGGGTTTCGTCTGTTTCGGGTATGGGCAAGTTGTCAGCGCGGTAACAAGATGGCGCCGGTCCGGGCTCATCCACGCTCGGAGGGATAGAGGAGACGCGATGCGAATCAGCAAGCGATCATTCATCTGGGCCACCGCGGCGGCCACCGTCGCCGCCGGGACTCTGATGGCAGGCACCACCACGTCCGATGCGGCGGGCAAGACCGCGGCGAAGGGCGACCACATCGGAACACCGAAGTTCGAGGAGCAACCGTCGGCCAGCGGCGTCGTGTCGAAGAACGCGATCACGATCCCGCACTGGACCTCCTCCTTCACCGACCCGACCAACGGCAGGACCTACCACTACACGATGGTGGGCACCGACCCGAGCCAGGGAAATGCCAGTACCACGATCCCGACGGTGATCATCCCGATGAACTTCAACTTCCGGGCGACCGGGGTGAGCCTGAACGGCAGTGACAAGGTCGCGCAGACGGTCGGGTCGCCGGTCTTCCACAACGCCGACATCGGTGCGGCAGCGGATGCTCCTGGCAGCGCGAGCGCACCGCCGCAGCCTCCCGACACTCCGCCCGGCGTCGCTCCGGACCCGCGCACGATCAACGAGCCCAGCGACGTAACCCAGCTCGGGGACGCGATCTACCGCGCCCAGTTCGGCAAGACCGGCTCGGGGTGGCACGTGCGCCTCGGCCAGCCCGACGTCGCTCCCGCGGTCACCATCGACGTACCCAAGAACCAGGGCCTCACGGTGGTCGGTAGCCGCAGCCACGCGACGATCGGTCTGATGAGCTACTCGTGGTTCAGCTCGAAGCTCAAGAACCTGCTGACCACGATGAAGATCAGCCCGCGAGTGCTGCCGGTATTCCTGGTGAACAACACCTTCCTCTACATCGGGACCACCGACAACTGCTGTGTGCTCGGGTACCACGGCGCGACGTCGTCCCTCAACGGCAACGGCCGGCAGAAGGTCAACACCTACATGTTCGCCTCGTACACCGTGCAGGGCGTCTTCTCCCCGAACGCCGGCGACACCGAGTCCTACATCGCCGACATCCACGGCCTCTCTCACGAGGTCCAGGAGTGGTACGACGACCCGTTCGTGAACAACCTGGTCAACCCGTGGCTCACCCCCACGGCGCCGCAATACGGGTGCACCGCCTACCTGGAGACCGGTGACCCCGTGGTCGGATACGGGTTCAAGGTGCCCATGCCGAACGGCATCACCTACCACCCTGAGGACGAGGTGCACTTCTCGTGGTTCGCCCGGCAGGCACCGTCGATCGCTGAGCAGGGGTACTACACCTACCTCAACAACTTCGCCGACAGGGCGCACGGCTGCTGACGCCATCACCCTGAGAAATCGGATCGAGAGGCCGGGTGTCGCAATGCGACACCCGGTCCTCGCTTTCGGGTGAGACATCTCAGGTAATCGCCTCGCGCCCACGGACCCGACGGAGCTGCTCGAGCGCGCTGCCGCTGCCCTGACGGTGGGCCTCGACGCTTTGAAACGGGTACGCGACGTCGACCGCGACCTACGCTGGTCACAGACGCCCCCGGTCAGCCAAGACGCCGGCGGGCGTCGTCACGTCCTAAAGGGTGTTCACAAGGGCTAAGCCATGTGCTCCGCTGGCAATGCCGGCACGCCGGTTAGGGCGTCTCGTGGGTGCAGGGCCCAAACACTCCGCGCGGCGTCCGACGCTCATCAATGCCGGGCATGCGGGCCTGCGGTGATCCCCCTTACCGTGGGCCGTGCCTCGCGAACCCCATGTGCGCGAGGCACTGTCCCGCCACGGCGTCGACATGTGACCCCGTGTGGCGCCTGGCGGGGCGTCCCTTGATGGAGGCCGCACACCGCCAGGTGTCGAGACATCGACCCGGGAGTCGCGAAGTCTGTCGGTTCTGGGATGGCAGTCGAAAGCCCGCCCAAAGATGGTGGGCGGGCTTCGCGGTTGTCGGTCAGCGAGCGTTCGTGTCGTAGTCGTCGGCGTAGTACTCACGGCTGCCGGATTTGGCCAAGCCTCGGCTGACCATGTAGCCGATGGTGAGCAGCGCCGTGTAGAACCAGGCGTGCTGGGCATCGAAGTTGTCTGCGATCTGCGAGGCGATCAGCAGGGCGACGGTCACCACGACGAATGCGATGAGCTCGGTGGTCTTGAACGCCGCTTTGGTTTCGGTGCTCAGGCGCCTAGTGGGGGGCCGATTGACGCCGGCGGTCGTGTCGTAGGAGCCGGCTGCTTGTGTCGTCACTTGGTTTCTCTTCCTCGGTCGAGTCCTGTTCATTCGCCCTTTCTGTTGGACGAATCGGAAACCTCGTGCCCAAACTGACTCGTGGAAACCCCACCCCCGAGGGTGTGACAGCAATAATCACGCAGCCGGTTTACCCGGCACATTCCTGGGTACTCACCCCGGCGAGAGTTGAGCCGTACGCCGTGCCAGCTCATGCCCCGCCGCCCTACCAGTCGCCCGGCCATCTTCTGGTTCGGCCAACGCGACCCCTGCCGCGGGTTCATGGCCATGCGGGTGATACAAGCGAACCACTCGTGCTCGCGGCCTTGGGGGGCGGCTGTCCAGCGGTCCTGAAAGGAGTCTGGGGAGCCGCTCTCGAGGTGTGAGGTGGCCTCGAACGTGACGTCAATGATCTGCTGCGCCAACAGGCGAAGTTTCGTGTTCCGGTGGCTGGAGCATCGAACCAGGATCGAGAAAGCCTTCTCCCGGTCCAGGCAGTAGCGCTCCATCACGGATGCCGATGGCCGTCCGATGTCGGTGCGGGTGTGGGGCGCCTCGTTCAGCTGCTCGACCTGTTCGGCATAACCAAGCACGGCAGCGGCTTGGGGTGGCGAACCGTTCGGCGAGCTGAACCGTGGAGCGGTCGAAGACTCCGGCCCTATGGGTGTAGAGGTTCAGGCCGGCGCGCCCACCGCTAGAGATCGACGCTGCGCCTGGTCAGGTGCCTGGCCAGCTCCGCGCTACCGCCGGGTCTGGGCAGAGCAGCTTGGCGGCGCCGTTGGCCAAGGTGGCCGCGGAGGTGTTCCTGTTCGTTCCTCGGGCGTAGACCGCCACGCCGACCTTGCTCAAACGCTGGTCGTACTGGGCCGTCGCGATCCAGTACAGCTGGGTGACGAACGAGACGTGCCTCGCCTGAAGCTGGGCCGGTGTGCAGGCAGTGGCGGTGCTCAGCTTGATGCCGATCCGGGCTCCGGCCTTCTGGAGGCGGTCGAGGCGCGACGTCCCACACGAGGCACCCGGCTCCCGGTAGTAGGAGACGGTGGCCCCCTTGCGCTTCGCGTAGATCACGTGCCGATGTGGGTGGGGCATAAAGTTCTTCACCTCGACGAGCAACGGGACGTGGTGCCGGGCCGATGCGTCGATCATCGTGTGCAACTTCGGGATGGGCTGTCCGCCCTTGGTGCGGATCTTGCTGACCTGCGCCCAGGTCGCTTTGGTGACCTTGTCGGTCGGGGCCACACCCGAGGGAAGCGTCGACCTGTCGGCAACTCGCCTCCAGGTCAAGTCGTGGAAGACGATCACCGTGCCATCGGAGATCCGCCAGGCGTCGATCTCGCACCACGCGCCCGGTGCACCTTTGGCGACGTGCCTGAGCGCCGCGACGGTGTCCTCGTTGGTCACTGGTGGGTCGTAGAGGCGGCAGCGGTGGCCGAGCAGCTTGCTGTCAGGTACGGCGTCGGCGGGTGCCGCGGCAACGAGGCTGGACAGCACCACCAGGAACAGCCCGGCGATCGTCGGCACGCCCCGAAAGCGGCCGGCGAGACAAGGTGGACGCAACGCTTATTACCCCCCGGGAAGAGCGCCCGCCGATGATCACGGCACAACCCATGTTTCCTCGCGCCGGAAAGGCGCACAAGCCCTTGGGACACAGATGTCGTAGCAACCGGGACGAAAGCCGTCCGCCGGGCAGCACGACGATGGGCACCAAGCCGCGAGGCGCACATGCCGCGCTTCCAACTCGCCGTGCGGCGTGGTTGGACTCCCCGCACGCCCCGCGCACCTCTGCCGGCGCCCGCCCCCCTGGACCCAAGAAGCTACAAACCCCACGAGCGGCCGTACTCGTCGACGGCCCCTGGCATCCCGGCGAGCTCCGCGGCACACCTGGCGACGCGGCGGCGTCGACGTGTGCAACGTCCCCTGGCGGCAGCGGCCGGGGATGACGCGCATCGTTCCCCGCTCATGCCGATGTCCGGCGGTGTGACTGGGGCACGCGAACCGTGGTGCCGATCGATGGAGGGTGTTGGGTCGCGTCGCGGTAGGCCGCGCACGATCTCTGCGCGCATGCGTGGAGCGCGCAGCCCAAGGAGGCAGCATGCCGACCGTCATCGGGCACCACGATGTGAAGGACACAGACCACTGACTTGCCTCGCCGAAGGGGGATGAGGTCCTCGGCCCGCTCGGAGTCACAAACATCCGGAGCTTCGTCAACCCCCAGAACCGCGCACAAGTCGCGGTGCTGATGGATGTCCCTGACTTGGACGCGGTTATGGCTGCAATGGAGGACCAGGCGCCGGCCGACGCGATGGAGTACGACGGCGTACTTCCTGTGACGCTGGTTTCCTCGTCGAGGAATAGATCGGCCGATCTCGGCACGACGCTCACGACGAGTACAGACCGGGACCGTTTGGCGGCGCAGCGGCGTCGCCAGAAGCGTTCGGGGTCTCCTGCATTTCGCTCGGGCCTCTTGAACCGAGCGCGCCACTGGGTGGACGCTGGACTCAGACGCGTGGGACTCCGGGGGGGCTCATGAGCAGGATCCGCGGCACGAAGACGTGTCCCAGCCGACGCCAAGCCGCAACGATGCGCCGCGGCATCGATCGTCGCTGGCAACTGCCGGGAGTCGGGCAGTGACGACGGTCCATCCTGGCAAGTCGTTGATGGTCGCCGAGGCGGTCGTCAACCCTGACGGGACGGGCACCTGGTCACTCGATCGCGGCAGCATCGAACCGATCGCGGCCCGGACGGTCACCGCCGCCTGCAACCAGGTGCTCCAACGCACGCTGGCGGCGGCCACAGACCGGGGGACTGGGATCGAGCTGATGGCCTCACTGGCCGGAGGGCCCGTGCGCAGGCTTCGAGTGAGCCCGGCCGGGCAGGTCAGGCGCTTCGGGATATCGGGGACCGCCCTGATGGACCCGTCCGCATCCGAGCTCGCTCTGGACTCCGAGCCGGGAATCGGTCGGCCGGTCCCGGCGAGTTGGACCGAGCTGGTGGACCTATCGGGTGCGCACAAAGCGCCGCGCCCGAAGATCCGGTCACTCCACGGGCGCCCGGAGTTGAGTGGAAGCCGACCCTCGGTGGCGAGGCTCCTGAAGCTGCGCGGACTCCCTGGCCCGAGCGCGCCCTGGCGCCCCGTGGCGTGTCGGATTAAGTCACACTCCCCTGTGGTGATAGCCGCCGCCGTCCTGGTGACCGTCGGAATGGCAGGCCCGCTGCTCATCGGCGATGTCGGGGATAGCTCGTCTTCGCCGCCCATGGCGACGGCGACGGGGCAGGATGCGTCGAGGCTCGCAGGAAGCCCATGGAGGACGCGGCTCCTGCCAGCGTCGAGCCCCGGCAAGCTCGACGTCGTGGTCACTGCCCACGAGCGTGGTCCTCTCACCGCCGAGGTGCGGACCACGGCGGCGTCCACCGTCGCCACCCTGACCATCTGGCATGACGGACACAGGATCGCGATGCGCAGGCTCCATCTCACCTGGACCACGGGCACGTGGTCATCGCGCGCCGTCCCCCTCAGCCACACCACGGCCGGCAGGTACCGCTGGGTCGCGACAGCGCCCGGAGCTCCGCGAGTCACCGGCACCTACCAGGTCCCCACCCAAGCAGGGGACCAACCGTCGACCCGCCCGAGCGCGCCAGGGGTCACCCCCTCCCCTACCCCCGTGCCGTCGACCGGTTCTACCCCCGCAGCGCCCCCGTCGACTCTGCAGCCGACTCAACAGCTGGCTCAGCCGTCTCCGGCTGGTACGCCCTCGCCGACGCCCCATGAAGGCCCCGTACCAGGAGGGGGCAGCGGCCCGATCCACACCGGGCCCCGGCCGTGAACTCCGGACGTCCGCTGACCCCGCGCCCACCGGCGCTCGTGGAGCGCTCCCCGACCGAGAAGGACGAAGGACCTGTGATCTCCCGAAACCCGCGACTCCGTTGGGCTCTCTGGTCGGTCGTCCTGGTTCTCGGCGCCGCGGGGCTCGTCGCGATCTCCGCTCCCGCTCAGGCCGCCGGCCCACAGTCGAGACACGGGTTGGGGTATCGGATCGGGCGTACGCCATACGCCGACGGGACCTGGGTCGGGCGGTACCGGGTAGGTCGCGCGCGCGGCTACAGAATCCAGCCCCGCAAGAGCAACGTCCAGTCCGCCTACCACCCGGCACACCGCGTCACCCGTCTACCCCGCTCCGGCCGGGTGGCCACAAGACGGTCCGCCTGGATCCTTTCGACCTACGGCAGCACGTCTGACCGCACCACCGCTGCCGCCGTGGACGTCGCTGTGAACGCACTGCTCAGCCGCGGCAGGTGGCGGGTGGGGACGGCCCACACAGCCCACCGGACCAGACCCACTGGCGACGGACGCTTCATCCGCGCGTACGCCAGGATCATGCTCGGGCAGTCGAAACGCCGTCACGGCCCGTACCATGCGACCGTGAGCGCCCACCGGGTGCCGGTCGGTGACCAGACGACCGTCACCGTCAGGGTGAAGAACAGACGTGGACTCGGACCGGTGATCACCTCCCAGCAGCCCGGCCTCACGGTCCACGTCACCTACTCCAGTACGAAGACCCGGACCGTGCATCTGAACAGCCGCGGGGTCGGCCGTGTCTACTTCCGGGCGGCTGGCGGCAGGACGCGGATCCGCGCGACCGTACGTGACGTGCCGGACGCGGCTGTGCTCGTGCGCCGCCCGAAGAACCGGGCTGCCTCCCAGCTCGCCGTCGCCGGCCACCACCGAGCTGTGAGGCTGCGCGGCTACGGGCTCGGCGTCAGCACCCAAAGGGTCGCGATCACCAACACGTCGACTTCTGCCCTTGTCGGCCGGGCGCTGCGGGGCACCTACAGCGTGTCCGGACTGTTCGGTAGTGAGGCCGTCCACTACGCGGTCTACGGTCCATTCGCCACCGCTGCCACCAGCTGTACCGGAACCCCGTTGTTCACAGCGGAAGGCACCATCAGCCGAAACGGCATCGGCTCGCTGCCCCGGTGGGATCCCGCGAGGACGGGCTACTACGCCTGGCGTCTGGCCGCAGGAGGGAACCTCACCACCCGCCCGGCAGGCGCATGCGGCTCCGCCTACTTGACCCAGAAGCACACCGGCACCCACCAGTCCCGACACGGGAGGACCCACGTCGTCAGGCTCGGCACTGAGTTCGGCCCGGACATCACCGTGTCCGGATTCGACCGCGTGGAGGTGCACACCGTCTACACGCGGGTCTACGGGCCCTTCGTGCACAAGAGTAAGGCCCGATGCAACGACGTCCGCCTCTTCCGGACGCTCGCGACCTCCATCCGGCACAACAAGCGTTGGCACGAGTCCACGGTCGTCGTTCACAAACGCGACGTCGGCTACTACGTGTTCCAGACCACGCTCGGCACGGGTACCTTCATGCGCGGCTCACATTCCGGATGCGGCAGCGCCGTCCGGTTGAGGAAGTGAACACCGGCAGACGAACTCCGGTGGGCGCTCGTCCGCAGGAAGCTGGCGGGCGACTGCTCGGCTCGGCCGAGATGTGGCGATCTGGAACGTCATATTCTGAACGCCGCTAGGACCGTCGGCACACGCGCTTCGACGAACTCCCCACTGGCGGTCAGTGTCGCGGCACTCCGGCGAGGAGACGACCCGGCTTCGCCGACGAGGTAGGCACGGCTCTTGCCTTACGGACGGTCCGGGAGTTCAGCCGGATTAAGGTCGCGGTGATCGCCTTGAACAGCCTGAAGTTCGAACCGGTGGACATCGTGCAGACGATGCCGGGGTCGGCGTCCTGTCGGACGCGGACCCGGCTCCCGACATCAGGGTCGGGAAACCGTTCGAGTAGGTGGCGGAGTCCGCCGTGTAGACGTGCGTAGCGACGGCCGCGACATCCCTCTGGGGCATTCAAGTGCTGGGATGCCGCGCGCGGGGCGGCTAGAGCGAGGTGCGGACAGCGCACAAGCCGGTGAGCAGGTGTCCAGCTTGAATGGCAGCGCGTCCGACCTGAGGCTCCGCGACGGCGGAAAGGTCGCGACAGCGACCCGGGTCCAAACGCTCGTCGAGCGATGGCGGGGCGACGGCGGGTGTGAGGCACCTGCGCTGGTGTCCGGCCAGCGTCGCCGCCGCGGCTTGCAGTTGGTCGCGGCCTTCCTGTACCGCGAGACGCCCGTACACCGTCTCCGCAGAGTGCGCGACGGCGCTCCTGATTCCCCCTGAGTCTCGGTAGCCGTCGACTGTCAGCATCGAGCCCTCGCGACGATGCCATGTCTCCTGGAGGGCGTGCGACAGCAGAGGCAGCGCTCCTGGCTCCCGCTCTACCTCGCGGATCAGCAAGTCGGTGAGCCCGGGCTCGATCTTGAGCCCGGCCGTGCGGGCCGGCCGCTCAACGGCCTCCCGGAGGCGGTCCTCGGTCATCGCCGTCAGCAGGTACATGCTGCGCGCGACCAGTCGAGCGAACTCGGGGAACGCGGCGACGTCGGCCAGATGGTCGGCGCGCAGCGCGACGACGAGGGGTCTGCTCGCGGCGTGCGCCACGAGAGCTGCAAGGAACGCGCTCCTTTCTTCCTCGTCGCCGCACAGAGCGAAGACCTCCTCGCACTGGTCGACGATGACAACGGTGCCGTCGTGTTCGCCCCTCGACTGTGGCCAGGGCTCGCGACGGAACCGACCCAGGCTCGAGGATCGCCACGGTGCAGCCGGCTCGCCGCAGCGACGCCGCGATGCCGGCTCGAACAAGCGAGGATTTTCCAGATCCCGAGGCTCCGATAACAGCGAGTGACCCGCCAAGTTCAAGGCGCCGCAGGCACGCGGACACCTCATCGTCGCGGCCGAAGAAAGACTCGCTGTCCTCAACCTCGTACGATCGCAGGCCCAGATAAGGGCAGCGCTGGTAGGAGGTCGGCTGCGCTTCTTCCGCCGCGAGCGCGGGTTCCTGGCGCAGGATCGCTCGCTCCAGTGCGCCCAGTTCGGGATTTGCGTCGAGGCCGTGTCTAACGGCGAGCGTGGTCCTTATGTGCCGGATGATTCGGAGCGCCTCACTCTGATTGCCAGCCTGGTAATGAGCCAGCGCGAGGAGACCCCATCGGCGCTCACGCATCGGCGCCTCCCGGACCATTGACTGTGCGTCGGCGAGGACATCTCTGAACCGCCCGCTGCGCAGACAGGCGTCGACTCGGAGCTCCTCGGCCTCGAGCCGCAGCTCGTTGAGCCGGTCGGCCTCGATCCGACCCTGCTCCCACTCCTCCAGCTCGGCATAGGCTGGTCCACGCCACAGCGCGAGAGCCTGTCCGGCGAGGTATTCGGTGCGTTCGGGTTCACCGACGCTGAGCATCCCTCGCGCACGGCCGACCAGCGTCTCGAATCGTCGCGCGTCAATGTCCTGGGCGGGAACGGCGAGCCGATAGCCGTTCGCGACCGTGAGGATCGCATCGCGGCCGAGCAGTGTGCGCAGCCGGAATATGCAGCCGTGAACCACCTTCGCCGCGGAAGCCGGCGCCGTCTCCACCCACAGCGCGTCGGCGAACTGGTCGCTCGGGACAGCGTGTCCCGATCGCATCACGAGGACCTCCAGCACGACCCGGTCTCGCCGACCGCTCGGCGCACCGCCCCCGCCCACCTCGAGGGGACCGAGGACGTGGATGTCCATGACGAGACTGTCGTCTCGCTCGTTACTGACGTCAACACAGCCGATACCACGGCGTTACCACTGTCGACCTGTGTGGCCAAGAGTCCACGCGGCGTCGATGATCTCGGTCGAGCGGGCGAACGTGGGCGCATCCATCTAGGCGGCTTGGACGGCGGTACGTGGCGTTTGGCGGCGCGTAGGGTTGATCGAGGTGTTGGGCCGGACATGTCAGGTGGCTGCCCACACTCAGGTCGGCGTGGACTATTACTTGGATGAGTACCACCGTCGGCAGACACTGCGAGTGATGGAGGCAAGCGCCACGCTGGCGCAACGGGCGTAGTGGGTTACCGTCGCCAACACCGTGGCCGCCGCTGTTGCTGTGGTGATCGCCCTCTTGAAGTAGTCCTAGGGGCGCGGCGTGGAAGGGCGCGACGACGGCGGCGTGCTCGATTGCGAAACAGACGTCATCCACAGTGCATTGATGCTTCTGGTTGATCTTGGCAGCGACGTTCGCGCTAGGTCCCCTTCGGCCGTCTAGTGCAACCCGCCCGCCGGGCGTATCGTCACGCTCGGGCTGGGGGTCGCTGCGGGTTCAGCGCCATGGCGTTCGCGAAGGCCGCCCCGGCCCCGCGCTATCCGCCCCATGAAAGGGCCTCGGAAGGAAGGGACTGAGACGCAGCTTCGGCACCTTTTCGACGGGGAACTCGTCTACGACGACAGAGGCCACTGGGTCGCCCCGTACCACGAGAACGAATACCTCGGCTTTGCCGAGTCGACCGGCCGTGTTACCGGAGAGCGCGTGAGCGGCCGCGTCCGCTGTCTCAACCATCCCCGCAGCTCGCATCCGGCGAGAACGAGATGTTCGTGCCCGATCACCATGGTGTCATCTGGACCGATGACAGTGCCACGATCCTCTGGCGTTTCCAGGGCCGCAACCTCATACAAGACGCGCCACCGAACTATGTGGGACGCGCCCTGATGGGTTTCGACCTTCGCCACCGACGACGAGCGCTATCGCTGGCTAAACGAGACCTTCGCCGTAATCGAGGCTGTATGCACGGGACCTCTCGACCTAAACGACCCCGAAACCGAGCGCTGGCGGATTCGAGCGTTCGAGTGCGTCCACGAGCTGCCCGCCTAATCCACCGCACGTTGAAACTTTTCAGGTCTTTGGACATCTTGGGACCTCCCCGCGGTCCACGAGTTCATCGTGGGGCCAAGACATTTCAGCTAATCGGGTCTTGATGCTCCATTGATGCGAAGCGGTCTGCTCCTTCCTCGCCCAGTTTTGCGCGCCTCCGCTGTGGGTACCTGACGCCTCGAGCCCTGTAGCCGACCACGAAGGGAGCGGTGGGCCACGTGGCGCCATTGGTCTGTGGCGAGGTTGGCGACCCTGGGTTGGGTGCGGCGACACCGTCACGAAGCCCTCGCGGAGTGACCGGCCTGCAGCGATGGTTGCTGGGTGAACTGACGCGCTGTCCATTCGCCGGCATCAAGCCGTGAAGACTTCGAAGACGAGCACAGCGATGTCCAAGTCCAGCCCACTTCGCAGCGGCTCCGTGCCGGTACGCACCATTGCCGTCACCATCGCCATGGTGCTCGGGACGGCGCTCGCCCTGATGGTCCTCTACCAGGTGCGCATGATCCTGACGTGGATCATCATGGCGGCCGTTTTCGCCGTCACCCTGAATCCCGTCGTCAGCTGGGTGCAAGACCGTGCCACTGGAGGCCGCCGCGCCATTGCAACGCTCCTGGTCTTCACCGTCGCTCTGGTGATGGTTGTCGGGGTGATCGCGGCGTTCACCATCCCGCTCGCAGACGACGCGAGGAACTTCGCCACGGACTTTCCCGACCTCGTCGCGGACGCAAAGCGGGGTCACGGCCCGCTCGGCCACCTACTACGCGAGACGAACACGCTGACCTACGTTCAAGAGCACCAGGACAGGCTGGACTCGATCGCCAACGACTTGACCACGCCGGCAGCGGGTGCAGCGCGAGCTCTGGCGACTGGCGTGGCCGGTGGCGTGACTATCTTCGTCCTGGCCTACCTGATGGTCCTCGAGGGACCGCTCATCGTAGATTCGGCATTGGCGCTGCTCCAGCCAACCACCGCAGACAGGGTACGACGGGTCGGCGGCGACTGCGCCCGCTCCATCACCGGCTACCTCTCGGGAAACCTCCTCATCTCGGTCATCTGCGGCGCTGACCTATCTGGTGCTGATGGTGATGGGGGTCCCGTTCGCCGGGCTGATTGCGCTCTTCGTGGCCATCACGGACCTGATCCCGCTGGTCGGCGCGACCATTGGGGCCGTCGTGGCGATGGTAGCCGCCGCATTCCACTCCCTACCCGCCGTGATTGTCGTGGCGGTGTTCGTCGTGGTCTACCAGCAGCTGGAGAATCACGTTCTCCAACCCCTGATCCTGTCTCGGACGGTGAAACTCAACCCGCTCACCGTGCTCGTCTCCATCCTGCTCGCCGTCGAACTGGCCGGTGTCCTTGGTGCGTTCCTCGCCATTCCCGTCGCCGGGATGGTCCACGTCGTCGCGCGCGACCTGTGGGACCACCGCCGCGGCCGCCCCAAGACCGAGCCCACCGTGGGTGAGGACAAGACACCAGTCGCGACGCAGCGACCCCACACCAAGCCGCACGACGAGGGCTGAGCGCTGGCCTCTTGTGCCCGTTGCGACCGAGCGGCTCCCGGAGATATGACCACCTCCTCGCACCGCCCGGCGCCGCGGCACACCTCGGGTCGACGACACGGTGACCGCGGTCGTCACGGTTTCCGACCTGGAGTGCCGCGACATGGAGCCGGGCGAGCTCCGCCAGCTCGCCACCGACGCCCTGGCCGCGGCCGAGTGGCTGGAAGGCCAGCAGAGCCCAGCCTGACCACCTACGCTGGACCACAACGCCCGCCGGTGTCCGAAACTCCCGGCGGGCGTTGGCATGCCCCAGGAAACGCAGCCCGCACCGATGAGCGTGCGCGTTCGTCCAGTCTTCCCTCCGGCCCGACCCCCGCGTCAGGATGTACCTCGACGAGTGGATGGAGCGGCTCATGGTTGGTTCCTCAGACGTTGCGATCCGGGACGCAGAGCAGGGTCGAGACGACGACGCGGTCGTGCGGCTGATGGGTGAGTACATGTCTTGGGCCCACGAGCGCCTGGCAAGAGAGTTTGACGTCCAGGAGCCGCCGGCTGACCCAACCGAGATCCGCGAGCACCTCGATGACTATCGGCAACCGGAGGGCCGTCTGCTGCTTGCGGAGGCGGATGGCGCGGCCGCGGGGGTCGGAGCGTTGCGCATGCTTGGTACAGACATCGCCGAGGTGAAGCGCATGTACGTCGACCCTCGTTGGCGGGGCCACCACGTCGGGTCAGCCATCCTCGATGCCCTGCTAGAGGAAGCACGCGCTCGAGGATCGCGGAAGGTTCGGCTCGACACCTGCAGGTTCATGACCTCGGCCCAGGGTCTGTATCGCTCGAGGGGCTTCATCGAGCGACCGCCCTACGAAGGAACCGAGATTCCGGAGAGACTCCAGCAACACTGGATCTTCTTCGAGCGCCAGCTGTAGGTGTCGGCGTCGCCCCTTTGCGACCCTGCCGCGCGAGCGAGCCCTGTCCAAGAGAACGCACCCTCATGCCGCTATCCGCGCGCGCCCGCCGGTGACCCAAGACTCCGGCGGGCGTTGTCCCTCTTCACGTCAACGCAGTCGCACTGCCGATTGAGCGGGCGGGGCGTGGCGGCTTCGGAACTGACTCGTGACATCGGAAACGGAATCCGATCGCCCGTCAGCGTCCGCTCATGCGGCGGCGCCGGTGTCCTCACCCCCTGTCGCGCGGCTCGAGAGCGCCCGCCGTCGGAAGAACAGGGCGAGCACGACGAGGCTCCCCGGCACAGTGACGCCCCAGGGGCTGCCGAGCAGCAGGATCGGGACCGAGTAGCCGGGGGCGAAGTAGGTCGTGGCGAACAGCGGCGTGATGAGAGCGTTCGCGATAAAGAACCTGCGGACCCAGCGGTCCGGGCCTGTTCGCGCGAAGAGCGGGGTAGCGGACAGCGTGGCCAGGTTGAGGAAGAGGTAACCCAGCCCGTCGATGTCCCAGAAGAGGGAGTGGGGCGTCTGGTTGAGGAGACTGAGAGGTCCCTCAGTTCCCGCCTGGTTCTCGAAGGTCCACGAGTACCCGGCGGGGAGCACCGTGGCGAGTTGCACGACGTAATTGAGGGTGTTGTACGTCGTGTAGATGACGGTGAAGGCGACCGCTGCGGACGACCAGAACCGGAGTCGTTCAGGAGTAACGGAATGTAGTGCGAGCATCACGAGGAGGACGGGCACGGGCATGAGGAGGGAGGAGCCGTAAGCGAGGATCGAGTCCTCGCGGTAGGCGAGAACCCCGAAGATCTGGAGGAAGGCGCTCGCCATGTAGCCCAGGGCTCCGACCAGCGCCACTGTAGAGGCCCAGAAGCCGATCCAGAGCACGGTTCGATCTGAATCGGTGCGCATCTCCGCTCCTCGTGCTCGGGTGGCGTCCCGCTGAATGGTTGGGTTTGTAGATCGAACCTCGTCCCCCCGTCGCTGTCGATACCCTCCAAGGGACGCTGCAGGCCTTCTGCTCATCCAAACCGCCCGTTGATTCAGACGCACTGATCTGCCGCTGTCCGTGCGCGCCCGCTGGAGACCCGAGACCCCGGCGGGCGTTGTCATGCACCTTCGGCGAAGGCACTCTCATGCCGATGAGCGCGCCTTAGAACGAAGCAGTGGTTGTGTCGAACGCGCGAGGATAGGCTTGTGCAACTCCTCCGAAAGTGTGCTGGAGATGCCGATCGACAATGAGGTGTATGACCGGGAGGGCGCCGGTTGGTGGGATGAGGACAATCCGCTCAACATCCTTCATGGAAGCCTCACGCCGGCGCGAATCGCCTACTTTCGCGGGGTCCTGGACCGGTTGCGACGCGACCCTGAAGGCCTGCACGCGCTGGACGTCGGATGTGGCGGCGGATTCCTCGCCGAGGAGTTCGCCCGGCTCGGCTGTCAGGTGGTCGGCGTCGATCCATCCGAGGTGTCCATCAACACTGCGCGTCGCCACGCAGCAGAAGTCGGTCTTGACATCGACTACCGGGTCGGCCTCGGCGAGCAGCTGCCCGTACCGGGTGGCGAGTTCGATCTTGCCTACTCCTGTGACGTACTTGAGCACGTGGCAGACCTCGAGCAGACGATCTGCGAGATCGCACGCTCGCTCAAACCACGGGGCGTCTTCCTGTTCGACACCATCAACCGCACGCTGACGAGCAAGTTCCTCGCGATCAAGGTGATGCAGGAGTGGCGCCTCACAAGAATCATCGATGTCCCCATCCACGACTGGGCCATGTTCATCCGACCTGAGGAACTGGTTGACGTCATGCGTTCCCATGGCTTGCGCGTCGGTGACCTTGTGGGTCTTGCACCGCGCGCGAGTCCGCCTAGGGTGTTGCTGAACTTCGTCAGGGCGAACAGAGGCAGCATCTCCTACGGGGAGCTGAGCCGTCGGCTCGACGCAGGCGAGGTCAAGAGCACCCGCGTCTCGTATATGGGGTATGCGAACAAGTCGGCTTAGCGACCGCCCGTTGCGGCACGCTATGTGGGTGGTGACCGCTCATGTCGCTGTCCAGTGCACGCTCACATGCCGATGAGCGGTCGCCCGATGGCACGTATTGCCGCCGGGTTTGCTCGGCCTCTGGTTGGATCCCGGCCATGACCAACTGGGCGGCTCTACAACACGCGTATGGCGACGCGGGGGATGTGCCCGGCCTCCTCGTCGCAGCCGAGAGTTCCGGCGCTGAGTTCGGCCCCGCGTGGGACGAAGTGTGGAGTCGCCTCTGCCACCAGGGCACGGTCTACTCCGCGAGCTACGCAGCACTTCCGCTCCTGGCCGACTTCGCCGAGCGTCACGCACCGGCGGGGTACATCGCCGCACTCGACCTGGCGTCCGCCATCGTGGCCTCCACGGACGGGCCGACTGATCCAGTCGTCGTGCGTCATGAGTACGCGGAAACCGTGACGCGACTTCGTGGCCTGGCCGACCAGAACCTCGCGCTCGCAGACGGGGACGTCGAGTTCGTGTACGGACTTCAGGCGCTCATGGCGTTCGAGGACGGCGGCGTCTGGCAGAGGCACCTCAACCACGTGGCCGACGGGGAACTGCCGGTGGAGTGCCCGGAGTGCCGCGAGTTCCTAGTCCTTGACCTCGAAGGTCCCGAGCACACGTTGGCCAACTTCTCCGACAACTCGGTCTCGCCCACCCCCGTGCGACCAGCGGATCCTGAAGACGGCTCGGTCGGCGGACGCATGCTCGCGCTGTCTTGGAGTGCTGGGCGGTCGGAGGTTGCCGCACGGCTGAGGTACGCCCTCGGCAACGCCACTTGCCCCAACTGCCGCACCGTCTTCGATCTGCAAGACGCTTTGACTTGACCCACAACAAGCGTCCGCTCATGCCCCTGTCCGGCGCACAGTTCTGCCGATGAGGGACGCCGAACGCGCTCTCTTCACCTGGCCGGCCTGGCTGCCCACGGTCAAGTGGGGAACATGTGGGACAGCTGCGAACGCGGCGCGCCACGGGATCGACCCAGCCAACAGCCAGGCAGGTGTCGTGTTCGGCGATCGCTTCGGCGAAACCTGCCACGTCGAGTCCGGATAGTGGCGGCGGTCTGGCGCGCTGATCCAGACCCCTCGTCTGAAGCTCGACGCAAACGTGTCCCATCGGAGCACGTTCGGGGCACGGCGGTGGGAACGTGTGCTCATGCCGCGATCCGAACCACCTACCGATGAGCGTGCGCGTCAGTCTGCGTCTCGATACCGCTCGCGGGCGCTCAGGATGTCGCGGGCCGGTTGGAAGAGGCCCACTCCGGCGCGTGAGGCGGCCTCCCAGACGCCTGTGCCGCGATCGTGGGTGACCTGAGACGCCTGATGGCTCGCTGTGGCAGTCTCGAACCGCTCATCGGACGGGCAACCATGTCAGCGGCGTATCAGGACGTCGGCAACGGAGGCACAAAGTCCCCGGTGCAGCCGCCCTTGGTACCTACGGTCGCGAGCACAGAGACCTCACGCTAGGGGCATGGCCAGCGACAGGTGGGATCACATGATGAACGGCTCGGGCGGGATGACCTACGGCGGGTTCTGGCTCATGCTCCTCATCGGGATCTTCCTCGTGGCGCTCCTGGGCGTGGCGATCTACGTGGCCCTGAGAGCCGTCAACCCCCAGTCCTCGGCTGCTGGGCGGACGGTCGGCCCAGCAACGCCGTCACCCCGCGAAGTCCTCGATCTGCGGCTCGCACGAGGCGAGATCAGCCCAGAGGAGTACAGCATCGCTCGACCCCTGCTGGACCCGTAGGACCCCTCCGGGTGCAGGTGTCGCAGGCGCTTCGGCAGTGCTGCGCGCCTCGCTGCTCCTCACTCTCGCCGGATCCCGACGAGGGAGAAGCCAAGGCCCGCATTCGCCCGCGTCCTGCGGCGCCCGCGGCCCGAACACTCCGCGGTGCCGCTTCCCGTCACCACCGGGACGGTCCAGCGGGACCCCCGTCAGCCTTGGCGTTCCCTCGGACGCGAGGCCAGCTGTGATGGTCGCGATCCCCGGATCAGTGACCACCGGGACGAGCAGACGACACCTCGTCCGCGGCTGGGACGTGTTGCAAGGAAGTTCCCTGACACGTGTCGTCCGCCTGACAACACAGTGCCAGATGCGGATGTCGCGTCACATCGGCTCGTCCGCCCGGGCGGCCTCCGTCAGCGTCGCCTCGCCGTTGGTTCCCCAGTTCCTCCTCAATCCCGGGCATGCCGCCGGCGGTCGGTGCTCCTAGCGTGGCTAGTGTCTCGCGTTCCCCATGTACGCGAGGCACCGCGCCCCGTCGAGCCGGCAGCCCCACACCCCCGTGTGCCGCTCGGCGGGGCGTCCGCCTGCCGGGCCCCGGATCACCGCCATGTGCTGGCCGCCACGAACCGATCCAGGGGTCCGTCCTGCTGGAGACGCGGACGCGTGTGAGGCATCGACGGGCGGACCCCGGTGCGGGGCCACAGCTTCTCTGCCTCGTCAGCGGGCCTGCCTGCGCGTCAGCTTCCGGCTCGGAGCGGGGCTGGACACTCGATGTCGCGGCAGTCCCCCTTCGTTTCCGACCTGTCCTCACCGCCCGGGGCATGGTGCCTGGACCTCGCACCGAACGTCAAGAGACCCTCAAGGAGGTTTAAGGGTCGCGTGGCGGGGATACGGATAGAGCGGCCTGTCGGTGCGCGGGGGGAGCGCCGGGGCCAGGGGGAAGCAGCGGTATGAGGGTTGTGTCTCGGGCACAGGGGCGCCCGCGCGGTCACTCACCTCGGGGGCGCTCCTTGTTCCCCGCGGCGTCTCGCCTCCCGGTCAGCGCGACCGGGAGCCGACGGACGCCGGGCGGCAGACTCGGCACACGATCGCGGCTCCTGCGCGGCCACCCGCGGAAGCCTCGATGCGAGGGGACAGTCAACGCCGTGCCGCTGCATGCGGGCTGGTCCTTCCTGCCCAGCCGACGGTGGATCGTGTCCTGTGAGCAGGTCCGCGGCTTGCGCTGAGCCCCGGTGGGTACCGGGTACATGAGCCGCGAGCGCAGCGGCACTCACCTACGCAGACGGAGTCACCATGGGTTTCCTGTTGTGGATCGCCGCCGTGATCCTCGTCATCGCCGGCATCGTCGTTCTCTTCAAGGGCAGCATCATCCTCGGCATCGTGCTCATCGTGGTCGGGTTCGCCGTCGGCCCCGGGGGCTGGAGCGTCATCAAGCGCTAGCGTGCGCGGCCCGGTGACCGGAGGCGGCGCCGGCAAGGATTCACCAATTGGGGAGAGGCGCAGGGCACGGGCGCTTCCTAGCGTGTGAAGCCCAAGCGTACACACGCATGGGAGTGCCCCGTCGAGCCGTCGCGCGAAGGCATCCTCTCCCCCGGGTGGTGCCGCCCGGCGGGGCACGCAGGGCGGGACCGCCTGCGGTGGTGGAGTACGGCGGCGGACGCTGCCGCACGGGTGCGGGCGAGTACCCAATTTCGGGCTTCGTTGCACGCGTCAACCGGTCCTAGCCTGGCGGCCTCTGGACAACCCTTCCAGTATCCGGAGACGGCCCGCCGGCAGCCGTGACTACCGCCGGGCCAGCGTCCGCCTGCAGGTCGCGGCCGAACGAAGGCGTGAGCGGCCGAATGTGCCGAGGCGGAACGGGCCCTGTCGGCTTCCCCGTAGCCGGCGGGGCCCCCTGCTCGTTTCGCGCGGCGTCCGCCGGGGTACGTCCTCGCCGCCACCGCACGCGAGCGTCGTGCAGCGACCCTTTTCGGGCGGCGCGCTTCCGGACACGTGTCGAAGCCGCCCGGGGGCTCGGCAAGGTCCAGGCAACCGCGCCCGGCGGCCACGCAGAAGGAATCCGAATGTCACAGATCGGCCGAGACGATGGCCCGGCCAGGACGTCCACCTGGCAGTCGGACGACGGGGTCCCGCTCGCCGAGCACAGCCACGCGGCCGCCTCCTGGGTACGCCGGGGGACGATGGCCGTGCTCCTGGCAGTCGTGCTCGCCGCATCCGCATCCCTGCTCGGTGTTCGTACCGGCACCGCCACCGCCAGCTCGGGAGGATGGGGAATCTCCCTGCGCTACCCGGAGGTCGCGCGGGCGGGCCTGGACGTTCAGTGGCAGGCCACCGTCACCCACGACGGCGGGTTCGGCAAAGAGGTGACCCTCGCCGTCACCGGCGACTACTTCAACATCTACGAGACCCAGGGGTTCCACCCGCAGCCCACGGACGAGACCCGCGACGGCGACACCCTCTACCTCACCTTCACTGCCCCGCAGGGCGACACGTTCGTCGTCGACTTCGACACCTACGTGCAGCCCGCGAGCCAAGCCGGCAGTGCCGCCCGGGTGGCGGTCGTGGACACCTCCACCTTCGCGACCCTGGCCGGTGTGGACGTGACCACTCACCTCGTCCCCTGAGTGTGGACAGACGAAACCGAAGGAGCCATCCGTGGAGATCGTCATCCGGGCAACCGTGCTGTTCTTCTTCCTGTGGGCGGTGACCCGAGCGGTGGGACGTTCCACGCTCGGTGAGCTCAGCACGTTCGAGCTGCTGCTCTACGTCACGATGGGTGACCTCGTCCAGCAGGCCGTCACCCAGCAGGACTACTCCATCACCGGAGGGATCCTCGCCGTCTCGGTCTTCGCCCTCCTGACCGTCGGTCTGAACTGGACCCAGTGGCAGTTCCCACGGCTTCGACCGCTGATCAACGGCAACCCGGTGGTCGTGGTGCGTGACGGCGAGATGCTCCCGACGCCGATGCGCAACCAACGGCTGTCGACCACCGACCTCCTCGCCGTGGCGCGCGAGAACGGGATCCGGGACCTCTCCCAGGTGGAGCTGGCGGTGCTCGAGGCCGACGGGAAGATCTCGTTCTTCACCAAAACGAGCTCCGAGGGGGCGGCCCCGACCGGCATCTCCACCTGACCGGCGATGCCCGAGGGCACTTAGCCACTTCGGGTGAGGCGCGGCGGTCCTACGGGGGTACCCTGGCCTCACCCCTCGAATCTAGGGCGAGGGGCGTGCGCCCCGCGGCAGCCCCATGACGCCGCGGGGCGCACCCTGTTCAACGACCAGCTCGGGCGAGGGCTACGAGTCATCCGGGGACCTCATGCGCGGGTCAACGCCGGATCACCCAAGCCTCAAGCGTCAGGAGGGAAGGCGGAGGGACGCCGAAGCGGGTCAGCCCGGGGCCAACTACGCCGCGCTCACCGCGGAGACCCGCACCTCCAGACGCGGACCTGACCCGCGGATCGCGTCACGAGGACGGTAAAGCGAGGTCTAGGCGGTGGCGCCCAAAACCCATGCCAGGGTGCTGCCCAGCGGCGCCGGGTCCCGTCCCGGTCCGCCGGGCCCACCCACCCGAGAGCGCAGCAGAGTCCGAGCGAGGTGCGGTCGGCGTGCCCGACCGCCTCAGGACTCGTCGGTGTCGGTCTCCTCCCCGTGCGTCCCAGGTCGCGGAGCCCACGGAAGCTCCCTGGCCGGGCGGACGACGATCAGCCGGTCGCCGCGGGCCAGCTGGGTGACCGTCGGGTCGAAGTACCGATAGACGTTCTCGTCGCGCACGACCGCGATCACCTGGTCCGGCAGAGACTGCGGCGGTTGGCCGACCTCGGTCACCAGCAGGTCACGCTCCGCCACCTCGAGCCCCTCGCCGTAGGTCAGCAGGTCCTCCATGACCGTGCCCAGGGTCGGCGACAAGGACGACAGCCCGAGCAGCCGGCCCACGGCGTCGGACGACGTGATCACCGAGTTCGCGCCGGACTGCCGCATCAGCGGCGCGTTCTCGTGCTCGCGGACGGACGCGACGATGTAGGCGTGAGGGTTCAGCTGACGCACCGTCAGCGTCGAGAGCACGTTGGAGTCATCGCGGTCGGTGGTGATGATCACCTGGCTCGCCTGCTCCACCCCGGCCCGCTGGAGGACGCCGCTACGGGTCGCGTCGCCGGTCACCACCGCCAGCCCGTCGGCGTGCGCGTCAGACACGGCCGCCCCGCCCTTGTCGACGATCACGATGGACTCGCGCTGGACCCCGTTGTTGACCAGCGTGTCGACCGCGCTCCTGCCTTTGGTTCCGTAGCCCACGATCACGACGTGCTCGGTCATGCGTCTCCTCCAGCGTGCGATGCGGAACAGTCGACGGCCCCGGTTCGCCAGCAGCTCGAGCGTGGTGCCGACCAGCAGCACCAGGAACGCGATCCGCAGCGGGGTGACCACGAAGGCGTTCACCAGCCGGGCCCCCTCGCTCACGGGCGCGATGTCGCCGTACCCGGTGGTGCTCAGCGTGACCGTCGAGTAGTACAGAGCGTCGATCAGGTCGACCTTGCCCGTCGGGTCGTTGTTGTCGGTGTAGCCGGTGTGGTCGACCCAGACCAGCAGCACCGTGAGCAGGATGATCGCGATACCCAGCAGGAGTCGCCGACCCAGAGACCACCAGGGAGACCGCGTGGGCTCCGGAAGGACGACGTGCCCATGGCTCGACTGCTCCTGTTCGGGCGGCACCCGCCGCAATCTAGTCCACGGACTCCCCCGGGCCGGCCGACCGCGCCCGCGCGGTCGCCTGCTGGGGGAAGACGGTGTCGAACGCGGCGTTCAGCGCGGCTCCGACCAACACGGCGAGCGAGAGGAGGTAGAGCCAGAGCAGGACCGCGATCGGCGCCGCGAGCGGACCGTAGATCGACCGGGAGTCGGCGGCGGTCAAGGTGAGGAACTCCCGCAGCAGGAAGCTACCGAGCAGCCATACCCCCAGGGCGAACGCCGCCCCGGGCAGGTTCATCCGCCATCTGGTCCGGACGGGGATCGACACGTGGTACAGGGTGGCCAGGAAGAAGATCGAGGCGATGAGCACGGCGGGCCAGTAGAAGCTGACCAGGAAGTCTGCGCGGTTCGGCAGCCACTCGTGGATCAAGCGCGGTCCGGCGACCGCCAGCGGAAGCGCGACCACCCCGGTGACGATCGCGAGCAGGTAGAGGCTGAACGACAGCGCGCGGGTCTTGACGATCCCCCGGTGGCCGCTGAGCCCGTGCATGATCGTGATGGTGTCGACGAACACGTGCATGGCACGCGAGCCCGACCACAGAGCCAGGACGAACCCCACGGAGATCACGTCGAAGCGTCCTCCGCGGAGCACGTCGTTGATCGTCGGCTGGATCACCTTGTCGACCGCCGAGTCGGTGAGGAACCGCGAGGCGAGGTCGACGATCGCGGTGCGGACGTGGTCCACCTGGTCGGGGCTGAACGACTCCGTCAGGTAGCCGATGGCGCCCGCCAGCGCGAAGATCAGCGGCGGCACCGACAGCACCGTGAAGAACGCCGCCTCCGCGGCCAGGCCGGTCACCCGGTACCGCATCGCGGCAGCGATCGTCGACACCACGATCCGCCAGGTGGTCTCGCGTGCCCGCAGCATCCAGGCGGGCCACGCGAAGCCGGAGCCGTCGCCCGCGGCTTCCGCGGGCCGTGGCGGCTCGGGATCCGGCATGGTCTCTACGGTAACCACACGAGCAGCCGCAACCGGGCAGCCGCGAACCAGTGACCTCCACTCGTGGTCGCACCGTCCTGACCTCCGACGGGCGCTCGTGGCGGCTGGCACCAGGCACGCGGGCGGACGTGCGGGGCGACCTCGTCACGCTGGGCCGAGCCGGCCGGCAGCGCCGACCCCCAGGGCCGGGCGCACGCCGGACGGTTGCACTTACGGGGTGGTCGACTCCGAACGCACCCGGTCGGCCGAGCTGGACGCCTCGTCCTGCACCCGCGCCGCGCTCTCCTGCGCGCTCTCCTTGACCTCGGTCGCCGCCTGGGACGCCTTGTCGCGCAGTCCTTCGCCCACCTCGCGAGCGGCGGACTTCGCCGCATCCGCCACCGGGCCGCCCTGTTCCTTCGCGGTGTCGACCAGCGTCTGGGAGGCCCGGCTCTCCGCCTCGGTGGGAGGCAGGAGGGCAGCGACCACCACTCCGACACCGAAGGCGACCAGCCCGGCCGCCAACGGGCTGCCCTCCACCCGGTCCTCCGCGGTCGAGGCCATCTCGCCCGCCGCGTGCCGCACGCCCGCGCCGGACGACGACACCGCACCGGTGCTGCCGGATCCCGACGACCGGGCCGAGCCCATGATGCGCGACCCGAGCCCGCGGACCCGGTGGGACACCGCCTCCTTGCGTCGCTGCACCACCGCGGAGGGGCTCACCTTGTCCTGCAGGGCGTCCAGGTCGTCGGCCAACGACTGACGCGTCCCGGCGATCTCGGCGTTCAGCTCTTCTGTTGTCTGGCCCATCGGGCATCCTCCTTGAGTGAGCGCTGCGTCTCGGGCAGCGCCGGGTTGGTTCGGGCCAGCTCGCGCCGACCGGCGGTCATCAAGATCAGCGCCACCACCAGCCAGACGGCGGCGGTGATCAGCGCGGCGACCTCGACCGGCATCCAGTCATCCAGCAGGAACATCAGGCACAGGGACAGGAAGACGAGCACGAGGTGCGCTGCGACCCCCGCGCCGGTCAGGAGACCTGCTCCGCGTCCCGCGCGGGTCGCCTCCTGCTTGATCTCGGTCTTCGCGAGCTGAAGCTCCTGCCGGACGAGCGCGCTGAGGTCCGAGGCGACGTCACCCACGATCTCGCCGAGGCTCCGGTCACTGCTCGGCGACCCTGACCCGGCGGTCGAGGCGTCACTCATGGCGTGCCTCGGTGGGAACCGGGCTCGACCTCGCCGACCTGTTCGTGGGTGACGCCGCCGCCTGGTGCGATGGCTCCTCCCGTGGGCGGGATCGGCTCCTCCACCACGGTGGCGCTCGTGGGAGCCGCGGTGAGGAGAGGATCGCCGCTGGTCCCCTCGTCGGGTCGCCGCTCGGCACCGGACGACCCGCCGGCGTCCTTGGCCCCGCGAAGCAGCCGGCCGACCAGCACTCCCGCGGCGAGGGAGCCGAGCAGGAACGTTCCCGGACGCCGCCGGGCGAAGCCCCGGACGTCGTCGAGCAGCTCCTGCGGCTCGCGACCGTCCAGACGCGCGCCGACCTGGCGAGCGCGATCGGACATCATCCGGACCACCTCTCCGGCGAGTCCCTGGTGACCCGTCCCGGCGCTGTGCATCGAGTCGAGGTCGTCGCTGAACGTGGTCAGTGTCGAGACCAGGCGGTCTCGCTGGGTCCTGCTTTGGTCCTCGACCTGCATCCGGGTCTCGTCGGCCAGGTAGCGCAGCTGGGCGGCAGCCTCTCCGGCGACGCTCTGCACCTCCTCGCCGGCGACCCGGCCTACTCGCCGGCTCTCGTCCGCGGCGGTCGAAGCGGCCGCGCTCGCTCGAGATCCGGTCTCGGATGTGGTTGTCGTCATGGGGTCCTCCTACGGTCTGAGGCGGATTGGTACCCCGTACCGTTCGCGGCATGTGTCCCACGGGGATGACTGTTTGGCGGCCGGGCGCTGCGGGCACGGAGCGATCGGCCGGGCGCACCTGGCCGAGAGTCGAGATCACGAGGGGGACACGTGCAGCCGCGCTGGGACGACGGGCCGCAGTCGATCACACTCGTCCGGCACGGCGAGAGCATCGGCAACCTGGCGGACGTTCGTGCCCACGAGCAGCACGCCGAGCAGCTCGACCTCGACCTCCGCGACGCGGATGTCCCGCTCTCCGACAACGGGCGCGACCAGGCCCGGGCACTGGCCGACTGGCTCCGGGATCAACCTGCAGCAGCGACGCCCACTCTGGTGGTCAGCTCGCCGTACCGGCGCGCGTACCAGACGGCCGAGCTGGCGACGGCTGAGCTCGACGCAGCCGTCACCCAGGACGAGCGGCTCCGCGAGCGGGACCTCGGGCGTCTCGACGGCCTGACCGGGCGCGGCATCCGGGCCCGCTTCCCCGAGGAGGCCGCCCGCCGCAGCAAGCTCGGCAAGTTCTACTACCAGCCGCCGGGCGGCGAGAGCTGGGCGGACGTCGTGCTCCGTGTCCGGAGCTTTCTGCACGAGCTGGCTGCCGTGGGGCGCGAGGAGCGGGCCTGGCTCTTCACGCACCAGGCCGTGATCATGGCTCACCGCTACGTGCTCGAGGGCCTCACCGAGGACCAGGTTCTCCAGAGCGGGGAGAGCGAGCCGCTTCCCAATGCTTCCAGGACCGTGTTCGTCCGCGAGGGCGGTGGGTACCGGATGAAGCACTTCGGGGACGCCACGGCCCTCGCGCAGGCCGACGCCGAGGTGACCCGGGAGTCGGCCAAGGACGAGGAGCATCGGCGTGGCGCATGACGACGTGGCGGTGACTCCGGCTCTGCTGCGTGCGTGGCCGTTGCCCACTCCGGCGACGGGCAAGGAGTCGCGAGGGCACGTCATCGTCGCCGCCGGCTCCACCCGTACTCCCGGGGCCGCCGTGCTGGCAGCCGAGGCGGCCCTTCGGTCCGGCGCCGGCAAGCTCACCGTGGCGACCACCGCCTCGACGGCCGGCACGGTGGCGACCGTCGTCCCGGAGTCGCTCGTGGAGCCCCTTCCCGAGGCTGACGGAGGTCATCTGGGCAAGGAGGCGGCCGGCGTCGTGGCGGGGCTCGCCGACAACGCCGACGCGCTCCTGGTCGGAACCGGCCTGCTCGACGAGGCCGAGACCGGCGCCTTCATGGAAGCGCTGTCCCCGGAGCTCACGACGCCCCTGGTGGTCGATGCCACCGCGAGCGGTTTCCTCGGCGACGACTCGGACGCCCTCCACCATCTCGACGGACGCGCAGTGCTGACGATGAACCCCTCGGAGATGGCCACCGTTGCCGGCTGCGACGTCTCGGACGTGACGAACGACCCCCTGCGCCACGCCCTCCGCGTGGCCCGGCTGTGCCGGGTCGTGGTGCTCCTCGGCGGCACCGCCAAGCATGTCGCCGCCCCGGACGGAGCCACGTGGACCTACGCCGGAGGCGCACCGGGACTCGGCATCTCGGGATCCGGAGACGTCCAGGCCGGCATCGTCGCGGGTCTCGTGGCCCGCGGGGCGTCTCCCCAGCAGGCTGCGGTCTGGGGCGCGTTCGTGCACGCCCGCGTGGGCGAGCGACTGGCTGCCGACAGCGGGACGCTCGGCCACCTGGCGCGGGAGCAGCCGGCGCAGGTGCCGCTGGTGCTGCGCGAGCTGTCGTGAAACGGGCCGCCCGCGGACCGACCGCCGCCCTTCCTGCACAGACGATCGGGCCGCCCTCGCTCCAGATCAGGCCAGATCGAGCCCTGGGTAGAGGGGGTGTGCGTCGAGCAGCTCGGCACTCGCCGCCCGGACCCGGTCGGCCACGCCGTCGGCGAGGGCGTAGGTCGCCTTCGAAGGGCCGCCCGACGTGGTGGTGCCGGGCTGGGTGCTCGACAGCACCTCGACCATCAGCTCGGCGACCTTGTCGAACTCCGCGGCACCGAAGCCGCGGGTGGTGAGCGCGGGCGTCCCGAGACGGATGCCGGAGGTGTACCACGCGCCGTTCGGGTCGGCAGGGACGGAGTTCCGGTTGGTCACGACGCCCGCGTCCAGCAGGGCCGACTCGGCCTGGCGGCCGGTGAGGCCGAAGGACGAGACGTCCAGCAGCACGATGTGGTTGTCGGTGCCCCCGGTGACCAGTGTCGCGCCGCGCCTCAGGAAGCCCTCGGCCAGTGCCTTCGCATTGTCGGCGATCGACTGGGCGTAGGCACGGAAGGCCGGCTGCCGCGCCTCGGCCAGAGCCACGGCCTTGGCGGCCATGATGTGCGAGAGCGGGCCACCCAGGACCATCGGGCAGCCCCGGTCGACGTCGCCGGCGTACTCCTCCTGGGCCAGGACCAGTCCGCCACGCGGACCCCGCAGCGACTTGTGCGTGGTCGTCGTGGTGACGTGGGCGTGTGGGACCGGGTCCTCGTCGCCGATGAACACCTTTCCGGCCACCAGCCCGGCGAAGTGCGCCATGTCGACCATGAGGGTGGCACCCACCTCGTCGGCGATCTCGCGCATCTTGGCGAAGTTCACCCGTCGCGGGTACGCCGAGTAGCCGGCCACGATCACCAGCGGCTTGAACTCACGTGCCGTGGCCCGCACGGCGTCGTAGTCGAGCAGCTGGGTCTTCGGGTCGGTGCCGTACTGCCGCTGGTGGAACATCTTGCCGCTGATGTTCGGGCGGAATCCGTGCGTCAGATGGCCGCCGGCGTCGAGCGCCATCCCGAGCAGCCGCTGGTTCCCGAGCTGGTGCCGGAGGCCCTCCCAGTCTGCCTCGCTGAGCTCGTTCACGTTCTTCGCGCCGAGTTTCGCCAACCCCGGTGTCTCCACGTGATGGGCGAGGATCGACCAGAATGCGACGAGGTTGGCGTCGATCCCCGAGTGTGGCTGGACGTAGGCGTACGGCGCTGCGAACAGCTCTCGGGCGTGCTCGGCGGCCAGGGACTCGACGGTGTCGACGTTCTGGCAGCCGGCATAGAACCGGTGACCGATCGTCCCCTCGGCGTACTTGTCGGAGAACCACGTGCCCATGGCCAGCAGGACCGCCGGCGAGGCGTAGTTCTCGCTGGCGATCAGCTTGAGGGAGGCGCGCTGGTCGGCGAGCTCCTGCCGGGTCGCCGCGGCGATCCGGGGCTCGACGGTGGCGATGACCTCGAGCGCCGCGTCGTAGGCGCTCGAGACGGTCTTGGCCAGGGTCTCCTCGGCGGTCTGGTCGGTCATGGCCGAAGCCTAGGACCACTCCCCGGCTCGAGCTGGCGCGCGTCCACGAGCATGGCCATGCGTCTCACATGATGGTCTGTTGTCTCAATACTCAAGATTCCGGTTTGTGGAACCGGCGTCCACCCCCTGAGACTCGTCCCCATGATCACCTCCGTGTACGAGATGCACCTCGTGGTACGCCGCCACGTGGACCTCGGTCGCACGCGCAGCATGATCTGTTGGCCCCGCTGACTCCGCAGAGACCCCCCTCCCCCGGCTGTCGAGCACCGCACCCGACGAAGCGCGCGGGCCTCCAGCTCCGGACCAGTCAAGGACCGACATCTCATGCCCGATCTCCGCTTCCAGCCGACCCCGGCGGCCCGGACCGACATTCCGCGCCCACGGCGCGGTGAGGGTCAGTGGGCCCTCGGGTACACCGAGCCGCTGAACAAGAACGAGCAGGCCAAGAAGGACGACGACCCGCTCCACGTCCGCGACCGCATCCTGAGCATCTACAGCAAGAGAGGCTTCGGCTCCATCGACCCGGCCGACCTGCGCGGGCGGTTTCGCTGGATGGGCCTGTACACCCAACGCGCCCCGGGCTTCGACGGCGGGAAGACCGCGATGCTCGAGGAGGAGGAGCTCGACGACGAGTTCTTCATGATGCGCGTGCGTTCCGACGGCAAGCTGCTGGGTCATGCCACCGTACGGGCGCTGGGCAGCATCGGCGTCGACTTCGCGCGCGACACCGCCGACGTCACCGACCGGGAGAACCTCCAGTACCACTGGATCCGGATCGAGGACGTACCCGAGATCTGGCGACGGCTCGACGAGGCCGGGCTCTCGAGCCTGGAGGCCTGCGGAGACTCGCCGCGGCCCTTCCTGGGCTCGCCGGTGGCCGGGGTGGCGGCCGACGAGATCATCGACGGCAGCCCGGCCCTCGCGGAGATCGCGGCGCGTGCCCTGGACAACCCGGCGTACTCGAACCTCCCGCGGAAGTTCAAGACGGCCGTCACCGGGCATCCGAGCCACGACGTCTCCCCGGAGACGAACGACGTCGCCTTCGTCGGCACAGTGCACCCGGAGCTCGGCCCCGGGTTCGACCTCTGGGTCGGAGGGGGTCTCTCGACGAACCCCATGCTGGCCGAGAAGGCCGGGGTCTGGATCCCGCTCGACGAGGTGGCAGATGTCTGGGAAGGCGTCACCTCGGTCTTCCGCGACTACGGCTACCGACGGCTCCGCTCGCGGGCGCGGCTGAAGTTCCTGGTCGCGGACTGGGGCATCGAGAAGTTCCGCGAGGTCCTCGAGAAGGAGTACCTCGGCCGGTCGCTGGTGTCGTGCCCGTCGCCGTCCTCGCCGTTGGGCCATCGGGACCACGTCGGGGTCCACGCACAGAAAGACGGGCGCGTGTACGTCGGCATCGCGCCCACGGTCGGCCGTGTGTCCGGCACCCTGCTCCTCCAGCTGGCCGACCTGATGGAACGGTATGAGGTGGTGGGTCTGCGGCTCACCCCGTACCAGAAGATCGTGCTGATCGGCGTCGAGCCGGCCGTGCTCGACGGGCTCCTGGCCGAGCTGGACGCGATCGGGCTGTCGGCGCGGCCGTCGAGCTGGCGCCAGAACACGATGGCCTGCACCGGCATCGAGTTCTGCAAGCTGGCCATCGTCGACACCAAGAACCGCGCGCGCGACCTGGTGGCCGAGCTCGAGCGTCGTTTCCCTGACCTCGACGTGCCGATCACGGTCAACGTCAACGGCTGTCCGAACGCGTGCGCCCGCACACAGGTCGCCGACATCGGGCTCAAGGGACAGCTGGTGATGGACGGCGACCGCCAGGTCGAGGGCTTCCAGGTGCATCTGGGCGGCGCGACCGGGCTGCAGGCCAGCTTCGGTCGCAAGCTGCGCGCCCACAAGGTCACCAGCGTCGCGCTCGACGACTACGTCACCACGCTGGTCTCGAACTACCTGGCCGACCGCGAGCACGCCGAGTCGTTCGCAGGATGGGTCGCCCGCGCCGACGAGGAGCTGCTGCGCGGCGAGCGGCTGCTGACGGTTCCCCAGAAGGCGGGTGCGGCATGAGCGAGCGGGCCGTGCCGTTCCACTGCCCCTACTGCGGTGACGAGAACCTGCGGCCCCACGAGGCCCAGCACGGCTCCTGGGAGTGCCGGGCCTGCCTGCGCGCCTTCTCGCTCCGGCTGCTGGGTCTCCTGCGTCCACAGGCGCCTGCGCGAGGGGTCGGCCGATGACCGCGCTCAGCACCCAGCAAGCCCGTGACTTCCGGGGCACCCACACCACCGGCAGAAGTCCGGAGGAGCTGCGCGAGCTGGTGTCGCACATGGGGGCCGAGCTCGAGCTGGCTCCCGCCGAGCACATCATCGAGTGGGCGGTCGCGACGTTCGGCGACCGCTTCTGCATCACCTCGTCGATGGCCGACGCCGTGCTGGCCGACATCGCGGCGCGGGTCGCTCCTGGCATCGACGTCGTGTTCCTCGACACCGGCTACCACTTCGTCGAGACCATCGGCACCGCGGACGCCGTCGGCGCGACGATGGAGGTGAACCTGATCCCCATCACGCCGGTCCAGTCTGTTGCGGAGCAGGACGCCGAGTACGGACCGGACCTCTACCGCCGCGACCCGGACCTGTGCTGTGCCCTGCGCAAGGTGCGACCGCTCACGGATGCGCTCCAGCACTACGACGCGTGGGCGACCGGTCTGCGTCGTGCCGAGACCAGCAACCGGGTGATCGCCCCGGTCGTGGGCTGGGACGCCCGTAAGGGCAAGGTCAAGGTGTCCCCGCTGGCGCGCTGGACCGACGACGACGTGAGGCGCTACGTCGCCGAGCACGGGGTCCTCATCAACCCGCTGGTGTACGACGGCTATCCGTCCATCGGCTGCGCCCCCTGCACCCGCCGTGTCGCGCCCGGCGACGACCCGCGCAGCGGGCGCTGGGCCGGCACCGCCAAGACCGAGTGCGGAATCCACTCATGACCCGACCACACGACCTGACCGACAGCGACGTCGGTCGCCCCACACCGCAGGTGACGAACAACGAGAGGAGGCCGCGCTGATGGCTGCTCCTGCACTGGTGGCCCTGGCTCACGGAAGCCGCGACCCGCGGTCCGCCGCGACGATCAAGGCACTCGTGGACGAGGTCCGCGTGCTGCGACCCGACCTGAGGATCGAGACCGCGTTCCTCGACCTGTCCAAGCCGTCACTGGGCACCGTCGTGGACAAGCTGGCTCGAGCGAGGTTCGAGGAGGTCGTGGTCGTCCCGCTGCTGCTCACCGACGCCTTCCACGCCCAGGTCGACGTACCCGCTGCCGTCGCGGAGGCCGACGCCCGCCACGAGCACGTGCAGGTACGGTCCACATCCATCCTCGGTCTCGAACCGTGCTTCCTCGAGGTGCTCGACGTCCGGATGCGCGAGGCGCTCCGCGCGTCGCGGATCCGTGAGCTCGACGCGCTGGTGCTGGCGGCGGCCGGCTCCAGCGACCCGCTGGCGAACCAGTCGGTCGCCCGCCTGGCTCGGCTCTGGGGCACCCACCACCGGTTGCCCGTGACCGCCGCCTTCGCCTCGGCCGCGCCCCCGGCCACGGGCGAAGCCGTGCGCGCCTTCCGCAAGGAGGGTCGGCGTCACATCGCGGTTGCCTCGCTGTTCCTCGCTCCCGGCTTCCTGCCGGACCGAGCCAAGGAGCTGGCGCTGGAGGCAGGTGCGGTCGCTGTCGCCGAGCCGCTGGGCGTCCACGAGGCGGTGGCTCGGACCGTGCTGGCGCGGTACGCGGTGGGCGCGGTCGAGCTGGTCCCGGTCTAACCGACGAACTGCTCGAGCAGATGCTCGAGCTGGCGGGCCGGGTCGGTGGTGACCCCGCCGTGCACCGGGCCCGGCTGAAGCACCGTGCTTCGCGGCGCCTTCAGGAATCCGAAGCGGGTGCCCGGCGACTCCCCCGCCACGCCCCCGACCGAGGCGTCGCCGGCGCACACCCCGCGCACGAAGTCCAGGCCCTCGCACAGGGCGTCGACGTCGAGCCGCGGTGACAGGGCGACGAGCCGCTCCCGGTCGACGCTGGACGCGGCCTCCAGGAACGCCGCCTCCTCGCAGTAGACGACGACCCCCACGTTGACGAACTCCTCGCGATCGACTCGCGGGACGCACCGCAGCACGACGTACTGGTAGGGCAGGCGCTGGCCGGTCACGCAGCGCTCACCCCCGGCAGCCAGGAGCGCGTCGCCAGCCGCGCCCTCAGGAAGGCGACGTACGCCGACCGGACGTCGGCGGGCGTCGCAGCGCCGGGGATCGGCTCGAGCCACTCATCGGGCACCTCGGCCACCGCGGCTCGGAGGTCGTCGTCGGTCAGGGCCAGGTCGGCGTCGATACGGGGCAGGCGGTCGGCGTAGGCGCTGAACACGTGGTCGCCGACGTCCCAGCGCTGGGTGGCGAACCTGCTGGGGTCGGCGACACCGCCTGGCCACGCGTGGTGGAAGTACAAGGCGGCACCGTGGTCGATCACCCAGGTGTCGCCGTGCCAGAGCAGCAGGTTGGGGTTGCGCCAGGTGCGGTCGACGTTCGCGGTGAAGGCGTCCAGCCAGAGGATCCGCACCGCCTCGTCTGTCGAGGTGGTCGCCTCACCCTCGTACCCGAAAGCGCCGGGAAGGAAGTCGATGCCGAGGTTCAGGCCGGCGCTGGCGTTGAGCAGGTCCTGGACCTCTTCGTCCGCCTCGTAGCGGGCGAGCTGGGGGTCGAGCTCGAGCCCCACGAGACGCGGGGTGCGAAGGCCGATCCGACTCGCCAGCATGCCGACGATCACCTCGGCCACGAGCACCCGCACGCCCTGGCCGGCACCGCGGAACTTGCACACGTACGTGCCGAGGTCATCGGCCTCGACGATCCCCGGCAGGCTGCCACCCTCACGGAGGGGCGTGACGTAGCGGGTGACCCGCACCGAGTCGATCACCCGACGACCGCCTCGTCGAGCAGGCGGCGCCGCTGCTCCTCGACGTCGAAGTCGGGCAGCGGCCACTGCAGGTTCAGAGCGCGCAGGTGTTCCAGCAGCAGGCGGCCGATCGCGAGGTTGCGGTACCACTTCCGGTCGGAGGGGACGACGTACCACGGCGCGATCTCGGTGTTGGTGCGCTCCAGCGCGATCTCGTACGCCGTGCGGTACTCGCCCCACCGCGACCGCTCGTCGATGTCGTCGGGGTTGAACTTCCAGTACTTGTCCGGGTTGTCCAACCGAGCGAGGAGCCGCTTCTTCTGCTCGCCGGCACTGATGTGGAGCATGCACTTGAGGATCACGACGCCGTCGCCGGCGAGCTCCGCCTCGAACTCGTTGATCTCGTCGTAGCGACGTTCGATCGCGTCCGGCTCGGCCAGCCCGTGCACCCGCGCGATGAGGACGTCCTCGTAGTGCGAGCGGTCGAAGACCCCCAGGTAGCCCGGCTGCGGCAGGGCGTTGCGGATCCGCCAGAGGAACGGGTGCTGCCTCTCCTCGTCGGTCGGTGCCCTGAAGCTGGTGATCGTCAGGCCCTGGGGGTCGGTCAGCCCGACCGTGTGGCGGAGCACGCCACCCTTGCCCGAGGTGTCCATGCCCTGGAGCACGAGGAGCAACCGCCGCCGGGAGCCGGTGGTCCGTTCGGCCCAGAGCCGCTCCTGGAGCTCGCTCAGCTCCTCGCCGAGCGAGGCCAGGGCTTCGACGCCCGCCTGCTTGCCGCCGGCGAAGCCGGGGGTCTCGTCGGTGGGCAGCTCGGTCAGGTCGACAGGCCCGATCGGCAGCCGATGGAGGGGTGAGGTCACACGTCCATCATGTCGGAGTCTGCGTCGTGCTCAGCCAGCTCCTCGCGCACGACCGCGAAGGCCAGGCCGGCGGCGTAGCCCTTGCGGGCGAGCAACCCGGCCAGTCTCCGGGTGGCGGTGGCGTGGTCGACGCCCTTCAGCGACCGGAGCCTGCGACGGACCAGCTGCCGCGCGGCTTCCTTCTCCCGGACCGGATCGAGGTCGTCCAGCGCTGTGCGAGCCGTCTCGTCGTCGATGCCCTTCCCGCGCAGCTCGTAGGCCAGCGCCCGCCTGGCCAGGCCGCGGGTACGCTGCCGGCTCTCCACCCACGATCGGGCGAACGCCTCGTCGTCGACGAGCCCGACCTCGGTGAAGCGGTCTAGCAGCCGCTCGGCGAGGTCGTCGGGGACCCCCTTCTTCGCCAGCCTGACGCGCAGCTCCTTCCGGCTGCGCGCCTGGCCGGCCAGGGCGTCGAGCAGGATCGTGCGGGCCACCGACTCGGGGTCTGCATCGGGCCCGTCGGCGACCGGATCGGAGGGTGGCTCACCCAGCCAGGCGCGCACACCCTGGGCGACCCCGCCGGACCAGTCCTCAGAAGTCATCGACACCGATCGGCTCGTCGGACAGGTCGTCGGCCGGGGCGTCGACCGTCGGACCGACACCGAGCTTCTCCAGGATCCGCTTCTCGATCTCGTTGGCGAGGTCTGGGTTGTCGGCGAGGAACTGTCGCGCGTTCTCCTTGCCCTGCCCGAGCTGGTCGCCCTCGTAGGTGTACCAGGCGCCGGCCTTGCGGACGATCCCCGCCTCGACGCCGACGTCGATCAGGCCACCCTCGCGGCTGATGCCGCGGCCGTACATGATGTCGAACTCGGCCAGCTTGAACGGCGGCGCCACCTTGTTCTTCACGACCTTGACCCGGGTGCGGTTGCCGACCATGTCGGTGCCGTCCTTGAGCGTCTCGATCCTGCGGACGTCGAGACGCACCGAGGAGTAGAACTTCAGCGCCCGGCCCCCGGTCGTCGTCTCGGGCGAGCCGAACATCACGCCGATCTTCTCCCGGAGCTGGTTGATGAAGATCGCGGTGGTGTTGGAGTTGTTGAGCGCGCCGGTCATCTTCCGCAGCGCCTGGCTCATCAGCCGGGCCTGGAGACCGACGTGGCTGTCACCCATCTCGCCCTCGATCTCGGCCCGCGGCACGAGGGCAGCCACCGAGTCGATCACGACCAGGTCGAGCGCGCCGGAGCGCACCAGCATGTCGGCGATCTCCAGCGCCTGCTCACCGGAGTCGGGCTGGCTGACCAGCAGCGCGTCGGTGTCGACACCCAGAGCCTTGGCGTAGTCGGGGTCGAGGGCGTGCTCGGCGTCGATGAACGCCACGATGCCGCCGGCGCGCTGGGCGTTGGCCACCGCGTGCAGGGCGACCGTGGTCTTGCCGGAGGACTCCGGGCCGTAGATCTCCACCACCCGGCCACGCGGCAGCCCGCCGAGCCCGAGTGCGACGTCGAGCGCGATCGACCCGGTCGGGATCACCTCGAGCGGGGCGCGGCTCTCGTCGCCGAGACGCATCACCGAGCCCTTGCCGAACTGCTTCTCGATCTGCGCGAGTGCCACGTTGAGCGCCTGGTCGCGGTCTCCAGCCATGTCTGTCCGTCCTTGCCCGGGACCCCTGGTCCCGCATTGCGCTGTGTCTGGTCTTCTGCCTGATGTCGTGTCGGGCCAGACGCTAGACCGGGCCACCGACAGCCCGTCCGACGTGACGCGAAGGCTGTGGATGACCCCGGGCCGGGGTCGTCTGATATGACCATCTAAGCCGAACACGTGTTCGACAAGAGGCCGACACGCCGCACAAACCCGGTTGCGCCCGCCCACGACGTTCCGCCACCGTGACGGACGTGGCCGAGCTCGTGATCCGTGCCCTCGACCCGGCGAGCGACACCGACATGGACGGCTTCCAGAACGTGTACGCCGCCGCGGAGCTGGCCGAGGATCCGGACGCCGCGCTCTACTCGCGTGCGGACGCTGTCGCGATGCTGACCAACGAAGACGCGTCCTCGCTCTTCGACGCCTTCGGTGCGTTCGTGGGCGACCGGATGGTCGCCGAGGCGATCCTGATGGGCAGCCTGCGCGACAACCTCGCGCTGGGGCAGGTGCTCCTCTGGGTCCACCCGGAACACCGCCGACAGGGCTTCGGCACGCGCACCCTCGACCACGTCGAGGAGCACGCGCGCACCCGCGGCCGGAGGCTCCTGCGGGCCCAGGCGCGTATCGGCGAGGGACTGGAGCGCAACCGGCTCTTCGCCGAGCGCCACGGGTACACGCTGGAGATGACCGAGATCGAGCGCCGGCTCAGCTTCCCGGTCGACATGGCGGAGCTGGACCGGTTGGCGACGGAGGCGGCAGCACACCACGACGGCTACCAGGTCCGCGCCTTCCTCGGACCCATCCCCGACGAGCTGCGTGCGTCGTACGTCGAGGTCGACAACCTCCTCGGCATCGAGGCGCCGCACGGCGACCTCGAGCTCGAGGCCGGAGGCCACACCGTCGAGGATCTCGACGCCCGCGAGCGGGAGCGCGCGGCCTCCGGGCGGACCTCCGCCACGGCGGTCGCCGTGCACGATGGCGCGGTCGTCGCCTACGCCCACGCATCCGTTCCCGCTGCCGGCTTCCGGCACGTCGACCAGTACGGCACCCTGGTCCATCCCGCGCATCGCGGCCACCGACTCGGGATGGCCGTGAAGTGTGCCCAGCTCCGGCTCCTGGCCGAGCACTTTCCCGACCGCGACTACATCCAGACCAGCAACGCGGAGGTGAACGCGCACATGGTCGCGATCAACGTCGCCCTGGGCTTCGAGATCCACCAGGTGTGGGGGGAGTTCGGCAAGCGGCTCGGCCCTGCCGCGGCCGCGTAGGGGGCACCCAGCTGGTCAGCTCGCCTCCTTGACGCCGGCGTCGACCGACGGCACCAGCAGGCGGCGGACCGCCTGCCCGACCGGCTCACCGCTCCGACGCCGGAAGCTCGAGACTCCGCCACACCGCCGCCCACACCGTCTTCGGCGACTCACCGGCGTCGAGCGCCTGGAGCACCGTGCGTTCCCCGAGCTCGCCGATCACGAACTGCTCGGCCCAGGCTCGTGCGTACGCCGGGCCCAGCGCCGACTCCATCCGGGACCAGAACTCGGTGTGCCTCACGGCTTCATCATGCGCGGGTGGCGGTGACTCCGAGCCAGGTCTCGCCGTTCCGGCCCGGTTCGCGCACGAGGTCGACGACCTGCCACCCGGCCCCGCGCAGCGCCGACCGAAGCGCCTCCTCGCGCCAGTAGGTGAAGAACCGCGGCGCCGGGACACTGCCGTGCAGCGACCAGCCCTCGCCGTCTCCCTGCTTCAGGCCTGCGAACAGCACTCCCCCGGGCTCGGTGGCCTCGGCGAGCCGGCCGAGCACTCGGGGCAGGTCGTCGCGGTCGACGTGCAGCAGGCTGGCGTCGGCCCACACCCCGGCGTACGGCGTGCCGGGCGCGGCGGGATCGGTGAGGTCGTCGGTCAGCGGGTCGACGACGTCGGCCTCGTGGCCGGCCTCGCGCAGGAGGTCGACGAACGCCGGTGTGACGTCGGTGCGCCGTACCGAGAGCCCGGCCTGCTCCATGGCCAGGGCGTCGCGGCCCGGCCCGCTGCCGACCTCCAGGACCCGGCCACCGGGGCGGACTCGCCCGGCGAAGCGCTCGATGGCGCTCCGCACGCTCGCCGGCATGCCGGCGGCCGCCCGGTAGTCGCTCGCATAGGTGTCGTACGCCCGGACGGTCGCCGCCCGCGCCGCGTGGCGCACGTCGTGCAGGTGGTGCACGACGTCGTGCAGCTGGTACCGCGCCAGCGACTCGACCGTGAACCCGCGCCCGTCGCTGCGACGCCCTGGGCGGCGCCACGACAAGGGGGGCACGGAGTCGTAGAGATCGCTCATCGCGTACGCCGCCGCCACCAGCGTCGGCCCGACGATCGAGGGCAGCTGCTCGGCATACCGCCCGTCGACAGCGGTCCGGTCCTGGTCCCAGTTCTCGAAGAGCGGGTCGTCCCGGGCCAGCATCAGGGCGACCCGGTCGTGGTAGATCCGGTGCACGTCGTGCACGTGGCACGCGTACTCCAGCGTCGACCACCGGTCCGCGCGGGTGCGTTCAGATGCCGCAGGATCGGCGATCAGGGCCAGCCACACCTGGGCGTTCCTGCGGAACGCCCGCGGGATCTCGTGCCGGCTGAAGGCGCCCGCCTCGAAGCCGCACTCCTCACACGGGCGTTCGAGGACCCAGGTCCAGTCCTTGGTGTCCGGCGCGAGGGTGCCGGCGCCCGCGATCCGGTCTCCGGGACCGTCCTGGTCGCGCGTCATCGGTCCATCCTCACCCACTGCGGCCGTGAGCGTCACCGCCGGCAGGAGGTCGGGACGCGTCCGGGATCTCGTAGGTGAGCTCGATCCCGTCGGCCCAGGAGTCGCACGTGCACCCCGCCGGGTCGGGCAGGTCGCCGATGACCGCGAGGAGCAGCCTCTTCAGCCGGTCGGTGTTGGCAGCGAAGAGCGCGAACACCTCCTCCTGGCTGACCCCCTGCTCCGGGGCGGCTCCGGCGTCCATGTCCGTGACCAGGGCGATCGCGGCCAGGCACATCCGCTGCTCACGGGCGAGGGCGGCCTCGGGGGCCCCGGTCATGTTGATCAGGCTCGACCCGCCTGAGGCGTGGTCCTGCGACTCGGCGCGGGTCGAGAACCTGGGGCCGTCGATCACCACCATCGTGCCGCCGCGACGGACGCCGTCGGCCGCGGTGAGCGCGTCCATGAGCCGTGGGCAGTACGGGTCGGCGAACGGCAGGTGCACGGCCCCGCGCTCGACATAGGTGCGCGCCCGGCCGGAGGTCCGGTCCACCAGCTGGTCGGGAACGACGAGATCGCCCGGCGCGACCTCGTCCCGGAGCCCGCCGACGGCGCACGGTGCGAGCACCTGACGCACACCCAGGGAGCGGAGCGCCCACAGGTTGGCCCGGTAGTTGATCAGATGCGGCGGGAACTCGTGCCTGCGGCCGTGCCGAGGCAGGAAGGCGACCCGGCGGCCCGCGACCTCGCCGACGGAGACGGGCGCCGACGGGTCACCGTACGGCGTCTCGACCGGGACCTCCTCCGGCTCGTCGAGGAAGGAGTAGAAGCCGCTGCCGCCGATGACGGCGATGTCCGCGTGCGAGCCCACTCCGACAACCTAGTGTGGGCGCTCCCCATCCCTGGAGACCCGCATGCGCACCCCCACCCTGGCCGTCGCGGCCGCCGCGGCCCTCCTGCTGCCCGCCGCGCAGGCCGTGGCCCACCCGCCGTCCACCTCACACCGCGCCGTTCGCGCCAGCACCGTCGAGCCGAGGTCGGACAGGTGGGAGACCAGGGTGCTGAGACTGACCAACGCACGGCGCGAAGCACACGGGGTGAAGCCCCTGTTGGCCGGGAAGTGCCCGGACCACTTCGCAGAGACCTGGACCCGCCACATGGCGACGACCGGGGACTTCGAGCACCAGTCGCTCGATCCCTTCTTCCAGCGGTGCACCGGCATCTCGACAGCCGGCGAGAACATCGCCTACGGCTACCGGACGCCTCGAGCCCTGGTCTCGGCGTGGATGCACTCGAAGGGACACCGCGAGAACATCCTGAACCGGCACTTCCACCGGATCGGCGTCTCCGGTTGGCGGGCCGGGAACGGGACGACGTACGCCACGCAGGACTTCGTGGGCTGAACGGTCTCTGCTCAGGTCAGCAGGAGCGTGTCGAGACGGCGGCGGACCACGACCAGTCCGAGGAGACCCATCAGCACGAGGTAGCCGACCGAGACTCCGGACTGCCAGCTCAGGACGCCGGTCGTCAGCTCCCGGCAGAGCACGACGCCGCGGTAGAGCGGCGTGGCCTCGACGACCCACCGCAGCACGCCGTGGAAAGCGGTGACCGGGAAGAAGGTGCCCGAGAACAGGAACAGCGGCAGCTGGACCAGGGTGACCTTGTCGAAGTCCTGCCAGGAGGTCATCCAGGTGGTGAGGGCCATGCACACCGCCGCGAACGCGAAGCCGATCAGCAGCGTCGCCGGGAACGCGAGCACGGCCCACCACGAGTGGACCAGTCCCAGCGCCCACATCACCACGAGGAAGGCCACCGAGTACGACGCGCCGCGCAGCTGCCCCCAGATGATCTCGCCCCGGGCGATGTCGCCGGTGGTCAGCGGGGTCACCAGCAGCTGGTCGTAGAGCTTCTCGTACTTGAGCTTGAAGAAGACGTTGAAGGTCGAGTCCAGCAGGGCGCCGTTGAAGGCCGAGGCAGCCAGCATCCCCGGCGCCACGAACTCGGCGTACGGGACGGCGTGGCCGTTCAGCTGGAACGCGTGGACCAGCCTCCCGACGCCGATCCCGATCGAGAACAGGTAGAAGACCGGCTCGAGGAAGCCGGTCAGGAACAGCTTCCAGGCGCTCCGGTAGACCACGAAGTTGCGGTAGACGAGGAGGCCGGTGCCCTCGAACGGCCCGAGCGGCGAGGAGGTCGCGCGTGTCGACGACGTCGTGGCACTCACGTCTCGAGCCTCCGGGTGAGGACCCGGATCGCGAACCACCAGCCGGGCACCAGCACCCCCACCAGCACGGCCGCGTTCACCGCCGCCGTGGACCGGTCGACGGTGTCGAGACACAGCATCCGGGTGAGGCTGACGCCGTGCCAGAGCGGCGTGCAGCGCGCGACCAGCTCCAAGCCGGACGGGAGGTTGCCGATCGGGAAGAACGAGCCCGAGAACAGGAACAGCGGGATCAGGCCAAGCCGGAAGACCAACCCGAACGACGCCTCGCTCGTGGCCCGGGCGCTGAACGCGAAGGTCCAGGTGCCGAACGCCATCCCGACCAGCATCGTGACCAGCCAGGCGAACACCGGGCCCCACCACGACTCGAAGACGCCGAACGGCGCCATCACCAGGAAGTACACGCCGCACGTCGAGCCGACCCGGAACAAGGTGAACATCAGCATGGCGTTCGCGAGGTCTCGTGCCTCGAGCGGGCTCGCCAGCTGGGCGTAGAAGCTCCTGTGCCACTTGATGGCGCCCATCACCGGGTACGTCGTCTCGAACATCGCGGTCTGCATGGCCTGCGCTGCGATCAGGCCGGGGACGACGAACGCGAGGTACGACGTGGCCCCCTCGAGCCGGTCGGGGCTGACGTGGACGAAGCCACCCAGCAGCACGCCCATCGCCAGCACGTAGAACAGCGGCGAGGCGAACGAGGTGACGATCGAGCCCTTCCAGGTGCGCAGGTAGACCGTCCAGTAGTAGTCGAACTGGCGGAGCATCCCCTCGCGGACCGAGAGCCGGCGCGACCGGACATCGCTCGAGACGGCCGACATCAGTCCGCCAGCGTCCGTCCGGTCAGGCGGAGGAAGACGTCCTCGAGCGTGGACCGACGTACCAGGGTCGCGACGGGGCGCAGCCCCCGCTCGTGCACCTGATCGACGACGTGCTCACCGTCGGCGCTGTAGACGAGGATCCGGTCGGGCAGCACCTCGACCCGCTCACCGAGGTCCGCGATCTTCTCGGCCGTGGCGTCGGCGTCGCCCACCGGGAAGCGCAGCTCGGCCACCTCGCGCGTCGAGTGCTCCCGGATCAGGTCGAGGGGAGACCCTTCGGCCGCGATCACGCCGCGGTCCATCACGACGAGCCGGTCGCAGAGCTGCTCGGCCTCGTCCATGTAGTGCGTGGTGATCACGAGGGTGACGCCCTGCTGCTTCAGACGGAACAGCCGGTCCCACAGGACGTGCCTCGCCTGCGGGTCGAGCCCCGTGGTCGGCTCGTCGAGGAGGAGGATGTCCGGGCGGTTGATCAGTGATCGGGCGATGGTGAGCCGGCGCTTCATGCCACCCGAGAGGTCCTCCACCTTCGATGTCCGCTTCTCGGTGAGCTGGACGAACTCCAGGAGCTCGTCGGCGCGCTCGCGCACCTCGCGCTTCGGGATGCCGAAGTAGCGCCCGTAGATGTAGAGGTTGTCGAAGACGTTCAGCTCGTTGTCGAGGGTGTCCTCCTGCGGGCACACACCGAGCCGAGCCCGGATGGCAGGGCCGTGCTCGGCAGGATCCAGGCCGAGGATGCGGAGCTCTCCGCCCGTGACCGGTGACACCGCTGCGATCATCCGCATCGTCGAGGACTTGCCGGCGCCATTGGGACCGAGGAAGCCGAAGGCCTCGCCGCGACGTACCTCGATGTCGATGCCCTTGACCGCCTCGACCGTCACTCCCTCGCGGCTGGTGAAGGACTTGCGCAGGTCGCGAGCCGAGATCATCGCGTCGCTGGTCGGCGTGGGCACGTTGACCGACCCTACGCACGACCGCCGACACGACGACAGTCCGTTTCCGGCGCTCGGTCGCCCGCGGGAGAGGCTGACTCCTACGGTGTCTCCATGGAACGCCGACACGCGCGCTCGGGCTCGCCGTACGAGGACGCCTACGGGTTCAGCCGGGGCGTGCGGGCAGGAGCGACCGTGACCGTCGCCGGCACCGCGCCGATCTGGCCGGACGGCCACGTCGACCCCGATCCCGCCGCCCAGGCACGGCGTTGTTGGGAGATCGTGGCCGGAGCACTCGACGAGCTGGGCTCGAGCCTCCACGACGTCGTGCGCACGCGGATGTACGTCGTGAGCGCGGACGTCGCCGACGCGGTGGGGGCGGCGCACGGGGAGGTGTTCGGTGACGTGCGACCCGCCAGCACGATGGTCGTCATCGCCGGGCTCCTCGACCCCCGGTGGGTGGTGGAGGTCGAGGCGGACGCGGTGGTGGCCTCGTAGCCGGTCAGGCCACCAGCGTGAGCGGTAGGCGACGTCCGGACGCCATCGGGCCGCCGGTGACGCAGCGGAGGGGTACCACCGCTCCTCGAGGGCGGTGACCAGCCGAGACGCGCCCAGATCCTCATCGGCGCCGGAAGCGTGCGCGACCTCGTCGAGCCACGCACGCACCTGCTCGGCGTCGACCGGCGGCGAGCGGGTCCCGAGCCCATTGTCGACCTTGTGTCCGATGGATCCGTGGGGCCTGCCCGGGCCAACCCCGTCAAGACCGCTGTGGCGAGCTCGGCGTGCTGGTCGTTCCGCTAGGTGGAGAGGTCGACCCAGATGTCCTGCGCCGCGATCGACGTGCAGCCATCCTCGGCGGTGGTGATGCGGATAGCGTCGTAGGCGGAGATGTACCCGTTCACGCCCGGGAGCCTCACGACCTCCAGGCTGCCGGAGAAGCTGCCTGCGGCGCACGACCCCCTCACCTCGCCCGGCAGGGACTCGAGCCGACCCCGGTCGGCGGCAACCAGCGTCCGGGCGGTCAACGAGCCGTAGTAGCGGTACCGTCCGTCCTTGCTCACGTCGAGCACGTGACCGGTCTCCGGCGCCACGTACGTGCCCCCCCATACGAAGCCGCTCGGGGCGGCGTGCCATCGGGCGCTCTGCGCCGTGGTGAGCAGGTAGCTGGCGATCGGTGACCCGGGAGCGACCCGATCCCACACCTCGCGGTCATCCGCGGGCGTGCAGACGCCCGGGGGCTTCCTGAGCTGCAGGCGGAGCGAACCGTCCTGGGCCAGTGCGGTTCGCCACGACGTGGAGTACCCGACCAGGTGGTTCGACCGGGCGCAGTCGCTGCGGTCGTCGATTCGCCGGGTCAGGGTGCCCCGCGCGAGCGCAGTGGTGCCGAATGCGGCTGATCCCGTCGGAGAATCCATCCCCCAGTCACCGTTGCCGTCCACGAACATCAAGATGCGGTAGGGCGGCCGGAGCAGCCAGACGCCGGCCAAGCCCCGAGATGTCGGGCGCGCCCCAGCTGTGAAGTCTGTGTCCGGACCTGTGTAGGCGTCGGCCTGAAGGGCCGCCCTGAGATGGTTGGCCGAGGTGTGCCTGAGCCGGTTCGCAGGCGGCGCGGCGTTCCCGTCCCGATCGATCGCCTGGAAGACGACGTAGCCGACCAGGACCAGGGCGGCGGCCGCGGCGGCGACCAGGAGTGGCAGCCGGCGGCGCGGGGAGGGCGGCTGGAGGCGGTCGTTCAGACGGCCACCAGCGGTGACGATGTCGTGCTCGGTCACGGTGAGACCTCCGGTGAGTGCTTGGAGTGCCTCGATGACGCGCCGCTCTTCGTGCTCGTTCATCGGTTCACCTCCAGGGCGGTGTGCAGGGCTCGGAGCCCTCGGTGGGTGTGCTGCTTCACGGCTCCCTCGCTGATGCCGAGGGTCTCCGCGGTCTCCGCCACGCTGAGCTCGAGCAGGTAGCGGCACGAGACGACCTCACGCTGCCGCCGCGGGAGCCGCCGCAACGCGTGCCCGACGAGCTCCACGTCTGCCCGGCTCCCCACGACCTCGTCACTGCCCACCACATGGAGTGGGACGACGGGGTCGTGACGGGTACGCAGGCTGTCCCGGACTCGCGTTCGGATACGCGTGCGACAGCGGTTCAGGACCGCTGAGCGTACGTAGGCCTCGGCAGCTCCGGGGTCGCGCAGGCCGCGCCAGTGGCGGTACAGCGACACGAAGGCGTCCTGGACCGCGTCCTCGGCGCCCTCGCGGGTGCCCAGCAGTGCGTACGCGATCCGGAGGAGGTTCGGATAGTGCCGCCGGAACAGGACGTCGACGGCCGCCTCCGCGGAGTCGTCCGACCCGGACGACGTCGACCGGGATACGGGTCCGCCCAAGCGGTCCATCGCCGCCTCCGGGACTTCTCGTGTCACATGAGGGAGTCTCCGAGACCGCCTTCAGGTTGACAGGTTCCCCGGAAAGGCGCGACGGTCGCCTGACCCGGTCCGGGCCACCGCCGTCAGCCAGCTGTGTCGGCTCTCGTCCGGCCCGGGTGTCTCCCGAGCCGGATCCTGCACAGCACCCGCGGTACCAGGGGGCAGCCATGGAGTCGAGTGAGGTCAGTCCGGGTGCCTGCGCCATATCGCCGACCCCGGGTGTCGGCGCACTGAGCAAGGATGGGCCCATGGCCCAGCCGCGTGAGGCGTTGCAGCGCTTCAGCGCGCCGACCCGCGAGTGGTTCGCCGCGGCGTTCGCGGAGCCCACGGCCGCGCAGGTCGGCGCCTGGGAGGCGATCAGCGGGGGCAAGCACGCGCTCGTGGTGGCACCGACCGGCTCGGGCAAGACGCTCTCGGCCTTCCTGTGGTCGATCGACCGCCTGCTCACCGAGGACCGGCCGGCGGCGAAGGGCACGCGCGTCCTCTACGTCTCCCCCCTCAAGGCCCTTGCCGTCGACGTCGAGCGCAACCTGCGGGCACCGTTGACCGGCATCCGGCAGACAGCCGAGCGCTTGGGCACCAAGGTCCCCGAGGTGACCGTCGGGATCCGGTCGGGAGACACCCCCGCGGCCGAACGCCGCACCCTCGCCCGCACGCCACCCGACGTCCTGATCACCACTCCCGAGTCGCTGTTCCTGCTGCTGACCAGCCAGGCTCGTGACAGCCTGCGCCAGGTCGAGACCGTGATCGTCGACGAGGTGCACGCCGTGGCCGGCACCAAGCGCGGCGCCCATCTCGGCGTCACCCTCGAGCGTCTCGACGCCCTCCTGTCGAAGCCCGCCCAGCGCATCGGCCTCTCCGCGACCGTGCGCCCGCTCGACGAGGTGGCGCGTTTCCTCGGCGGGAGCGCGCCCGTCGAGATCGTGGCGCCGCCCTCGGTCAAGGCGTGGGACCTCAGGGTCGTCGTGCCGGTCGAGGACATGACCCAGCCGGGGCCCTACGACGACAGCCAGGACGCGGACGCCGACGCCGGCCGCGACGCCGCCTCCATCTGGCCGCACGTCGAGGCCCACGTCGCCGACCTGATCGAGCAGCACCGTTCGACGATCGTGTTCGCCAACTCCCGACGCCTCGCCGAGCGGCTGACCGCTCGCCTGAACGAGATCGCGGCCGAGCGCGCCGGTGTCGGGGCGGACGACGCCAGTGCATCACCGGCGCAGGTGATGGCCCAGTCGGGGATCTCGACGAGCTCGATCGACGATCCGCGCGCGCCGGTGATCGCCAAGGCCCACCACGGCTCGGTCTCGAAGGAGCAGCGGGCGATCATCGAGGACGACCTGAAGCGCGGCCGCCTCCCCTGCGTCGTCGCCACCAGCAGCCTCGAGCTGGGAATCGACATGGGCGCGGTCGACCTCGTCGTGCAGATCGAGTCGCCCCCCAGTGTCGCCAGCGCCCTGCAGCGGGTCGGCCGTGCCGGCCACCAGGTGGGCGAGATCAGCCGCGGGGTGCTGTTCCCCAAGCACCGTGGCGATCTGGCGCAGACCGCGGTGGCGGTCCAGCGGATGCGCGACGGCCTGATCGAGTCGCTGCATGTCCCTGCCAACCCGCTCGACGTCCTCGCCCAACAGGTCGTGGCCGCGCTGGCGATGGACGACTGGTCCGCCGACGAGCTGTTCGACCTGGTGCGGTGCTCCGCGTCGTACGCCGGGCTGCCCCGCCCGGCCTTCGACGCCACCCTCGACCTCCTGAGCGGGCGCTACCCCAGCGACGAGTTCGCCGAGCTGCGCCCGCGCATCGTCTGGGACCGTGTGACCGGGCGCCTCACCGGCCGACCGGGCGCACAACGGCTGGCGGTCACCAGTGGCGGCACCATTCCCGACCGCGGGCTGTTCGGGGTCTTCCTGGTGGGCGGCGGCAACGAGCAGAGCGGGCCGGGCCGGCGCGTCGGCGAGCTCGACGAGGAGATGGTCTACGAGTCGCGGGTCGGCGACGTGTTCGCCCTCGGCGCCACCAGCTGGCGGATCGAGGACATCACCCATGACCGCGTGCTGGTGACGCCCGCACCCGGCGTTCCGGGCCGTCTCCCGTTCTGGAAGGGCGATGCCCTGGGCCGCCCGGCCGAGCTCGGCGAGGCGATCGGCGCGTTCACCCGACACCTGGCCTCGGCGAGTCGCGACAGGGCGGTCGCCGCCGCCGAGGAGCGCGGCCTCGACGCCTGGGCTGCCGGCAACCTGGTGGGCTACGTCCACGAGCAGGTCGAGGCGACCGGTGTTCTGCCGAGTGACCGGACGCTCGTGGTCGAGCGGTTCCGCGACGAGCTCGGCGACTGGCGGCTCGTCGTCCACTCCCCGTACGGCACACCGGTCCACGCCCCCTGGGCGCTGGCGATCAACGCGCGGCTGCGCGAGCGGTTCGGCGTCGACGGTCAGGCGATCGCCTCCGATGACGGCATCGTGATCCGCATCCCCGACACCGACGCGGATCCGCCGACCGGCGAGGTGATCGCCTTCGAGCCCGATGAGATCGACGACCTGGTCACCCAGGAGGTCGGCGGCTCGGCATTGTTCGCTTCCCGGTTCCGCGAGTGCGCGGCACGCGCGCTGCTCCTGCCCCGACGCGATCCTGGTCGGCGGTCGCCGTTGTGGCAGCAGCGCCAGCGCAGTGCCGCCCTGCTCGAGGTGGCTGTCAAGTACCCGTCGTTCCCGATCGTCCTCGAGGCGGTGCGCGAGTGCCTGCAGGACGTCTACGACCTCCCGGCGCTCGTCGGCCTGATGCGGCGTGTGCAGAGCCGCGAGATCAGCATCCACGACGTCGACACCCACCAACCCTCGCCCTATGCGCGGAGCCTGCTGTTCGGCTACGTCGCGCAGTTCGTCTACGAGGGCGACTCACCGATCGCCGAGCGCCGAGCCGCCGCGCTGGCCCTCGACCAGGGGCTCCTCGCAGAGCTGCTCGGCCGTGCGGAGCTCCGCGAGCTGCTCGACCCGGAGGTGCTGACCGAGGTCGAGGCCATGCTCCAGCGCACCGACCCCGAACGCCGGGTCCGCGACGCCGAGGGCGTCGCCGACCTGCTGCGCTGGCTGGGCCCGGTGACCACCGACGAGGTGGCCGACCGGAGCGTTGCGGGCAGCGACGTGGTCGAGTGGCTGACCGGTCTGGCCGACGCCCGTCGGGTGGTCGCGGTCCGGATGGCCGGTGAGGAGCGCTGGGCCGCGATCGAGGATGTCGGGCGGCTGCGCGACGGGCTCGGCGTGCCGGTGCCGCCCGGCGTACCCGACGCCTTCACCGAGCCCGTCGGCGACCCGCTGGCCGATCTGGTCGCACGCCACGCGCGCACCCACGGGCCCTTCACGGTCTCCGACGTGGCGGCCCGCCTCGGTCTGGGGGCAGCCGTCGTGCGCCAGACGCTGCAGCGGCTCGGGTCCGCGGGCCGCGTGCTCGAAGGCGAGTTCCGGCCGGCCGGGTCCGGGGCGGAGTGGTGCGACGCCGAGGTGCTCCGACTGCTCCGGCGCCGGTCGCTGGCACGCCTGCGTCGCGAGGTGGAGCCCGTCGAGCCGTCGGCGCTCGGACGGTTCCTGCTGGCCTGGCAGCACGTCGGCCGGCCACGCCGCGCGCCGCGCGGCGTCGACGGTCTGCTCTCCGTGGTGGACCAGCTGGCTGGGTACGCCGCCCCCGCCTCCGCCTGGGAGTCCCTGATCCTGCCGAGCCGGGTGGCCGACTACGAGCCCGCCCTCCTCGACGAGCTGACCGCCTCGGGTGAGGTCACCTGGGTCGGCCACGCGAGCCTTCCGGGCACCGACGGCTGGGTCTCGCTGCATCTCGGTGACCAGGCGCGGCTCACGCTTCCGCCGCCCGAGGCCGGCGAGGTCTCCGAGGTCCACCGAGCCGTCCTCGACGCGTTGGCCCCCGGTGGCGCGTGGTTCTTCCGGCAGCTGCAGTCGGCCACCGGCGGCACGGACCGCGAGCTGGCGGAGGCTCTCTGGGACCTGGTCTGGGCCGGCCGCATCACCAACGACACGTTCGCGCCGCTCCGTGCCCTGACCGGCTCCGGGTCCGGCACCCACCGCACGAGGCCCAAGCCGCGGTCCCGACCGAGCCGACCCGGGCTCCGCCCTCCGCCCCCCACCACGACCGGCCGCTGGGCGGTCCTCCCCGAGATCGACCCCGACCCGACCCGCCGCGCGCACGCGACGGCGGAACGGATGCTCGAGCGGTACGGCGTGGTGACTCGGGGCGCGGTGATGTCCGAGCGCACGGCAGGAGGGTTCGCGGCCGTCTACAAGGTGCTCGCGGCGTTCGAGGAGTCCGGCCGCTGCCGGCGCGGCTACTTCGTCGAAGGTCTCGGGGCTGCACAGTTCGGCAGCGCCGGAGCGATCGACCGGCTCCGGACGTTCACCGAGGTCGGTGACCACGACAAGCCCGAGGCCGTCACGATGGCTGCCACCGACCCGGCGAACCCGTTCGGAGCTGCGCTGCCCTGGCCCGACCGTGAGACCTCCGGCGGCCACCGGCCGGGCCGGAAGGCCGGTGCTCTGGTCGTCCTCGTCGACGGTGAGCTCACGCTCTACGTCGAGCGCGGGGGACGCACCCTGCTGACGTGGACCGACGAGCCCGAGGCGCTCCGTCCGGCCGCGTTGTCCCTCTCCGAGGCCGGTCGCCGCGGTGCCCTGGGCCGGATGACCGTCGAGAAGGCCGACGGCGAGCAGATCCTCGGTGGGGGCTCGACGCCGCTGCGCGAGGCGCTCGACGCCGCCGGCTTCGTCTCGACCCCGCGAGGACTGAGGTTGCGTGCCTGAGGGCGACACGGTCTGGCGGGCCGCTCGACAGCTCGACCGCGCCCTCACCGGCAAGGTGCTCACGGTGACGGACTTCCGCGTTCCCGCCTTCGCCACGTGGGACCTGCGCGGCGCCACCGTCGAGGGGACGGTGTCACGCGGCAAGCACCTGCTCACCCGGATCGCCGCGGACCGGGCGTGGACCCTGCACACCCACCTCAAGATGGAGGGCGGCTGGCGCATCCTCGAACCAGGGCAGGCCTGGCCGCGCCCGGGACACACCGCACGTGTCGTGCTCGAGACTCCCGACACCGTCGCCGTCGGCTTCCAGCTGGGCATCGTCGAGATCGTGGCCCGCGACCACGAGTCCGAGATCGTCGGCCATCTCGGCCCGGACCTCCTCGGCCCCGACTGGGACGCCGCCGAGGCCCTGCGCCGGCTCCGGGAGCAGCCCGAGCGCAGCGTGAAGGAGGCTTTGCTCGACCAGCGGAACCTGGCCGGGGTAGGGAACCTCTACGCCTGCGAGCTGTGCTTCGTCGCGGGTGTCGCGCCCGCGACTCCGGTGGCGCGCGTTCCGGACCTGCCGCGCCTGGTGGGCCGGGCCCACCAGATGCTCGACCTCAACCGGCACCGGGCCGTCCAGTCGACCACCGGTGACCTCGGCCGAGGGCGCACCACCTGGGTCTACGGTCGCGGCGGGCAGCCCTGCCGACGATGCGGCACGCGCATCCTGGAGACCTCGCTGGGCGCGGAGGGTCAGGAGCGCGTCACCTATGCCTGTCCCCGCTGCCAGCCGCTTCGCTGACTCACCCCTGCAGGCGCGCCAGGGTCCGCGGCGTCTGCACGTCGAGCCACGCCACCAGGTCGCGGAACGGAACGCACTCGGTGTCCGGTCGGCCGCAGGTGTGGAGCACGAACGAGGTCAGCGCGTTCACGTAGGCCCCGTGGTTCCAGTCGTTGAAGTGGTTGCCGAGGATCACCGGCGCACGGTTGCCGTTCAGGGAGCGTCGGTACAGGTCGTCGTACGTCGCGAGCACCTGCCGCTGGTCGTCCCGCGCCTGCGCCACGGTGCCGTCCACCCCGCCGCGCTGGGTGAAGAAGTAGTTGTAGTCCATGGTCGTGACCGGGTGTCCCGTGCCGTGCAAGGGGAACGTCGTCATCCCCAGCTGCCAGAGCCCCGTGCCGGGATCACGGGTCGGCCAGCTCAGCGGGCTCCTCGTGATGGACGAGTCGTACCGGAAGCCGTGCGCGGCCAGCGCCGGGTACAGCGCCGAGGGACGGCCCTCGAGACACGGCGTCCGGTCCCCGGCGACGTCGCCCGGACGTAGCCGCAGCCGCACCGTGCGTGCGAGACCGTTGTCCGTGCGGTAGTCACGCACGAGATGGAAGAACTGGCCGAGCTCGACGTCCCAGTCGCGCGTGGTCCAGGTGGCTCCCCCACTCGGCAGGCCGGCCGAGGCGCAGAAGTGCCCGTTGAAGTGGGTGCCGATCTCCATCCGAGCGTCCAGGGCGCGGTTCAGGTCGCCGATCTCGGTCCGCACGTCGGCGCGGGTGCCCCAGCCGATCTCCGAGGTGCCGGGCGGATAGTACGGCGGGTGGTACTCGTTGCGCGTGTCCTCGCTGAGCAGGTAGGTGCCGGAGAGGAAGCCCGTGAAGCGGAACGGCACCCTGGACGCCACGTCCAGCCAGTGCTGCCACTCCTCGTGCCACCCGACGCCGTCGAAGCTGACCACGACGAACTGCGGCGGACGCTGCCCGAGCCGCAGCCGCCGGGGGACGAAGCCGTCAGGCAGGGCGACACCGGCGCGCGGATGGTCGAAGGTCGAGGTCGGTGGTCTCGGTGTCGGGTCGGGCCGTGGTGTGCTCGGGGTGGTCTGAACGCCCGGGGTGCTCGAGGGGGCGGTTCCCAGCGGCGACCCGGTCACCGGTGGCTGCGCCACCGTCGTCCGCGCCGTCTCGTCGCGGACGATCCCGCCGAGCGCGACGAGGCCCGCCACCAGGCCGACCAGGGCCGGGCCGATCACCAGGAGCCGTCGCGTCACACCGATGGGACGTGCCCACGCGGCAGGAGGTTGTCGGAGCGATCAGAGGTCGAGGTCGCCCAGACCGGGATGGTCGACCGGACGAGGCCCGTCGAGATCCCAGTGGTACAGGCGTTCGGACTCATCGATCGCGATGTCGTTGATGCTCGCGTGCCGCCGCGCCATCAGCCCAGACGGGTCGAACTGCCAGTTCTCGTTGCCGTAGGAGCGGAACCACGCTCCGTCGTGGTCGTGCCACTCATAGGCGAAGCGCACGGCGATCCGGTCGGTGTCGAACGCCCACATCTCCTTGATCAGGCGATAGTCGAGCTCCTTGGCCCACTTCCGGGTGAGGAACTCGACGATCGCGGGTCGCCCCTGGAAGATCTCCGACCGGTTGCGCCAGCGGCTGTCCGGGGTGTAGGCGAGCGCCACCCGCTCCGGGTCGCGGGTGTTCCATGCGTCCTCGGCGCGTCGCACCTTGGCGATCGCGTCGTCGCGGCTGAACGGTGGCACGGGAGGCCGGGTCTCCACCGGCCCGTCGCCTGGCCCGGTCATGCAGCCGAGGCGACGACCGGACGTCGGGTCGAGATCGGCGTCGGGGCGGGCGTGGCCTCCTCGACCGCAACAGCGTCGGAGACGTCACGAAGAACCTCCGACAATGGGGCGTCGAGCGCCGAGCACAGCGAGGCGAGGAGCTCGGAGGAGGCTTCCTTCTGGCCTCGCTCGATCTCGGAGATGTACCCGAGACTGACCCGGGCCTCCGCCGAGACCTGACGAAGGGTCAGGCCCCGCTCGAGACGACGCTCGCGGAGGACGTCGCCCAGCAGCCGCCGGAACAGTGCCATGCCGTCCTCCTCGCCTGTCGTTTCGGGCGTGTGATGCGAACGCTACCGGAGCGGGGGTTGTTCCCCCGGATATTTCGGGACTCGGAGGATCCCACACAACGCCGCCAAGGCCTCGCGACACGCCTGTTCCTGGACCTGTCGCCGGTCGCCGACCAGCTCCATGGCCACGGTGGAGACACCGTCCGGCCCCGCGATGCCGACGAACACCGTGCCCACCGGCTTGCCGTCCTGGGAGTCGGGTCCGGCGACACCGGTCGTGGCCAGTCCGTACGTCGCGCCGGTGACGTCGCGGCACCCGGCGGCCATCGCGCCGGCAACCTCCGCCGACACCACGCCGTACTGCTGGACGAGGTCGTGGGGGACACCGAGCACCGACTCCTTGAGTGCGGTCGAGTAGGTGACGAGGCCGCCCACGTAGCTGACCGACGCGCCCGGGACCGCGGTGACGACCGACGCGAGGAGACCACCGGTCAGCGACTCCGCTGTGGCGAGGGTGGCTCCGGCCGACCGCAGGAGGCCCAGCGCCTCGGCGGCGTCGGGCCTTCGCGACGTGCGGCGCTTCATCCCGGGGAGCCTAGCGACGGCGGTTACAGTCGCGGCGTGAGCCGCCCCATCGAGGACTACGCGATGATCGGCGACCGGCACACTGCCGCGCTCGTCGCCACCAACGGTTCGATCGACTGGCTCTGCGTGCCACGCTTCGACTCCTCGGCCTGCTTCGCCGCCCTGCTCGGCGACGAGCGGAACGGCCGCTGGCAGCTGTGCCCGGTCGGGGACTACGAGGTATCGAGGGCGTACGTCGAGAACTCGGCCGCCCTGCAGACGACGTTCAGCACCGACTCCGGGATCGTCACCCTGCTCGACGTGATGCCGACCGGTGACAATCGGATCGACCTGGTCCGCCGCGTCACCGGGGTGAAGGGCACCGTGCGGATGCACCACGAGTGGGTCGTCCGCTTCGACTACGGCAAGGCCCACCCCTGGGTGCGGCGGCGACACACGAACACCGAGGAGGAGGCGATCACCGCCGTGGTCGGCCCCGACAAGCTCGTCCTCCGCGGTCCCCGGCTCCCTCGGGCGAGCGACCGACGGCACGTGGACGACTTCGACGTCCGCGAAGGGGAGATCCTGACCTTCTCCATGACCTGGCTGCCGTCACACCTCCGCACGCCTCCTCCGCACCGCGCCCACGTCGAGGAGACGATCCACGAGGAGGTCAGCTGGGTCGCCCGCCTGGACCTGCGCGGCGTCCCCCACGCCGACGTGGTCCGCAGGTCGCTGCTGACCCTGCACCTGATGACGCACGTGGAGACCGGTGGGATCGTCGCCGCCCCGACGACGTCGCTCCCGGAGGACTTCGGCGGGGAGCGCAACTGGGACTACCGCTACTGCTGGCTCCGCGACGCCGCCCTCACGATCATCACCCTGATCCGGGCCGGCGCCACCGACGAGGCGAGGTTCTGGCGCGACTGGCTGCTCCGGGCCGTGGCCGGCGACCCGGCCGACCTCCAGATCATGTACGCCGTCGACGGCGCGCGCCGGCTGACCGAGCTGACGGTGGACGACCTCCCGGGATACGCCGGCTCGCGGCCGGTCCGGATCGGCAACGGCGCGGTCGAGCAGCTGCAGACCGACGTCTTCGGCGAGGTGATGCTGGCTCTGGAGGCGGCACGCGAGTCCGAGCTGGGTCAGACCGAGGACGCCTGGGCCCTCCAGCACGTGCTGATCGACCACCTCGCCGACATCTGGGACCAGCCCGACAACGGCCTGTGGGAGATCCGGGGCCCTCAGCGACACTTCACCCACTCACGGGTCATGGTGTGGGCGGCCTTCGACCGGGCCGTCCGGGCCGTCGAGCGGCACGGGCTCGACGGAGACGTCGAGCGGTGGCGCTCGCTGCGCGACCGGGTACGCGAGGAGGTCCTGTCCCGGGGCTACGACGCCGAACGCAACACGTTCGTCCAGCACTACGACGACACCCACCTCGACGCGGCGCTGCTGATGCTGCCGACGGTCGGGTTCATCGACGCCGGCGACAAACGGATGCTCGGCACGATCGAGGCGATCGAGAACAACCTGATGCGTGACGGTCTGCTGCTGCGCTACCGCACCGAGTCCGGCGTCGACGGGCTGTCCGGCGACGACCATCCGTTCCTGGCCTGCTCGTTCTGGCTGGTGTCTGCCTACGCCGCATCCGGCCGGCTCGGCGACGCGCAGGCGCTGTTCGACCGCCTGGTCGGGCTGACCAACGAGGTCGGCCTGCTCTCGGAGGAGTACGACCCGACCCACGGGCGGATGGTCGGCAACTTCCCGCAGGCCTTCAGCCACCTCGCCCTGGTCCAAGCGGCGTTCCAGCTGCGCGGGGCCACCGCCGACTGATCGGGTGACGCCGGGTCACGTCGCGCGGATCGACTCCCGCTGTCGCCACACGTCGCGGAAGAACTCATAGCCCGACCACAGTGTCATCGCGACCGCCACGCCGAGCGCGACCTGGTCGGCGTGGAAGAGCACTGCGCCGACGTCGTGCAGAGGCGCGTCGACCTGTCGCAGCGGCAGACACAGACCGGTCAGGGCCACCACCTGGAACGTCGTCTTCACCTTGCCGCTCTGGGCAGCCGGCACCACCACCCGCCTCAGGATCGAGAGCCGCAGCAGGGTGACCGACCACTCACGGAGCAGGACCACGACGGTGACCCACCACCAGACGTCTCCCACGATCGAGAGCCCGACGAAGGCCATCCCCGTCATCGCCTTGTCCGCGATCGGGTCGGCGATCTTCCCGAAGTTCGTGACCAGGCCGCGGGAGCGGGCGATGTCGCCGTCGACCTTGTCGGTCACCATGGCGACCACGAACACGGCGGTGGCGACACATCGCCACGCCACCGAGTCGCCGTCGTCCTGGAGAAGGGCGTACCCGAACACCGGCACCAGCACGATGCGCAGGCCGGTGAGGACGTTGGGCAGGTTCCAGTTCCCCGCCGTCGCCGCCTGCTCGGTCATCGCGCGGGCTCCGCGACCAGGTCGGCCCCCTCGCTGGCGACCACCCACGCAGGCACCAGGTCGCCCACGGCGTAGGAGCCGTGGGTGAGGTGGGTGGTCCCGTCGACCTCGGGGCCCTGATGGTCGGCCCGACCCTCGGGCACACCGTCGTCGACGGACTCGACCAGCACCACGACGCGCTCGCCGACACGCTCGGCCGCGCGGTCCGTGGTGAGCTGCTCGACGAGACGGGACACGTCCTCGACCCTCGCCCGGATCTCGTCGTCGTCGAGCTTCCCGTCGAACGCCTCGGCCTCCGTGCCGTCCTCGTCGGAGTACCCGAACACCCCCGTGACGTCGAGACGGGCGGCCACCAGGAAGTCGCGCAGGGTCAGCAGGTCGTCCTCGGTCTCACCGGGGAACCCCACGATCACGTTCGAGCGCACGCCCGCTTCGGGCGCAAGCGAACGGACCCGCTCGAGGAGGGCGAGGAAGCTGTCCGCGTCGCCGAAGCGGCGCATCCGCCGCAGCACGGAGCCGCTGGCGTGCTGGAACGACAGGTCGAAGTAGGGACTGACGCCAGGGGTGGTGGCGATCGCCTCCAGCAGTCCGGGACGGGTCTCGGCCGGCTGCAGGTACGACACCCGGACCCGGTCGATGCCCTCGACGGCGGCGAGCTCGGGCAGGAGCGTCTCGAGAAGCCGCAGGTCCCCGAGGTCCTTGCCGTACGACGTGCTGTTCTCGCTGACCAGGAAGACCTCGCGCACTCCTTCCCCGGCCAGCCAGCGCGCGTCCGCGAGGACCTCGTGCGGTCGCCGACTGACGAAGGAGCCACGGAATGTCGGGATGGCGCAGAACGAGCAGCGTCGGTCGCAACCACTCGCCAGCTTCAGTGGCGCCGTCGGACTGCCGGACAGCCGCCTGCGTAGGGCACGCGGACCGCTGGCCGGTCCGCCGGTGCCGACGTCGTCGGGGCGTCCCCCACGGCCGGCAGCGAGCGGGACGGCATGTCCGGGCAGGGACACACCGGCGGCGCGGCGGTCGACGGGAGAGATCGGCAGCAGAGTCCGGCGGTCCTGCGGGATGTGCGCGGGGAGCGTCTCGCCGGCGAGCACCGAGCGCAGCCGGGCGGAGATCTCGGGATAGTCGTCGAAGCCGAGCACTGCATCGGCTTCGGGGAGCTCGTCGGCGAGCTCCCGGCCGTACCGCTGCGCCAGGCACCCGACCGCGACCACCGCACGCGCGCGGCCGTCCTGCTTGAGGTCGGCGGCCGCGAGGATGGTGTCGACGGAGTCCTTCTTGGCGGCGTCCACGAAACCGCAGGTGTTGACCACGACCGTCTCGGCCTCGACGGGGTCGGCGACAAGGCGGAACCCGTCGGCGGCGAGCCGCGCCGCGAGCTCCTCGGAGTCCACGTCGTTGCGCGCGCAGCCCAGCGTGACCAGGGCGACGGTGACCTCGGGGTCGTCGCGGTGTGTGGTCGTCATCAGGCCCGAGTATGCCGCCCGGACCTCGGCTGCCCGTCAGCGCCGGGGTACGACCCTCACCGCCCCCGCGCGAGGTAGGACTGGCTGGCAGGACGACCCGCGGGCCCCATGCGCCCGCGGTCCTGCCCGTTCACCCTCACCCGTACCGACCCGTCGGTGGACTGCACCTGGACCGGCGTGGCTGCGCGCAGGGTGTGCGTCTGGCCGTAGGCCAGGTCGCCGGAGAAGACCAGGCTCCCGTTGCCGTCGCGCACGACGACGCGCGCTCCGCCGCCCGCGGCGGTCAGCGTCACCGGGACGGGGTCGCCGACGGGCACCGGCGTCTGGTGGTTGGGACCGCCCGAGCCACTCAGGACCGCTCGGTCCGGCGTCTCGGCCGCCCCCCCGGTGATCAGTCGGGCCACCGACCAGCACAGGACGAGCGCCATCACCGCCGCGACCAGGACCGACCAGTTCGGGCCGCCCCGGGTGGCCCGGATCGAGCCGGCACCGGCCAGCTCGGCCTCGAACACACGTCTGGGGTCGATGGGGGCGTCCGCGTAGCGCTCGTCGTACGTCGCGAGAGCCGGTGCTGCCTCGACCCCCAGGACCCTGCCCAGAGTGCGCAGGTGACCGCGTGCATAGAAGTCGCCGCCGCAGGCACCGAAGTCGTCGACCTCGATCGACTCGATCACGTGCGGGCGGATGCGGGTGCGGTCGGCCAGCTCGTCGACCGACAGCCCGAGACGCTGGCGCGCGAGCGCGAACTGAGGACCGATGAGCGGGTCGGGCGCCGGGTGCGCGGCGTAGTCGTCGATGAGCAGCGGACCCTCGACGTCGGCAGCGGCGTGGAGCTCGCCCCACATCTGGGAGTCCTCCTCGAGTGGCTCGCCCGGGACGAGCTCCTCCGCCTCGGCCCGCACCTCGCGGCGAACCTCCGCCCGGGAAGCCGCCACGGTCTCGCGGGCCGGGGCGGGTGTCTCGCTGGGCTGGATCGCGGGCTCGGGCTCGGGACACGACTCGACACGATCGCCCGACTCGCCGGTCTCGTCCGCCTCGTCCCGGTCGCCGGACCCGGCAGCCCCTGACGAGCCGGGACGATGCAGGAGGGCGGCGACCATCCCGATCAGGTGCGCGATCCGTGGCCGGGGATCGGGCACACGGGGCAGACGGGGCAGACCGGGTAGCTGGGGCAGCTGAGGCAGGCTGGGCAGACGCGGGGTGCGGTGCCGGTCAGACTCGGCCACGTCGGGCTCCGGCCGCTGCGGGTCGGGCGGCGGTGATGCTGGGTCCGGCTCCGTGGGGGCGGACTCGACGACCGGCGTACGGCCGCATGCGAGGTCGCGCAGCGTCGCCGTCAGGCCTGCCGGTGCGCCCACGACCCGTGTGCCCAGACCCAGCGGCACGGCGAGGGGCGTGCCATGCATCCGGCGGTTGAGCCGCGCGATGCGGCGGGCCGCCGGGTCGAGATCCTCCAGCACCCGCTGGACGTAGTGGGTCCGCACGACCAGCAGGCCGTCTCGCCACCAGCCCCGCCGGCGTCGGTGCTCGACCTCGTGCAGGCCGCCCCATGGCAGCCCGACCCAGGTGCGCCCCAGCCGGAGCCGGACGCCGAGGTCGTCGGCGACCAGGAGCGGCGTGCGCGCGTCGAGCAGGGCCGCGAGGTTGGCCACGCCGACCAGCCCGAGGACAGCGGCCAGGGCCCAGTCCGCGACGCTGCCACCGGTAGCCGCACGGGCGAGGTAGGCGACCGCCACCAGCGACGCGCCGGCGCCGAGAGCCGCCGCCGGTCCGGAACGACGCCGAACCTCGACGAGCTGCTCCGGGATCGACGTGGGCTCCCCGATCGTGGCCAGGCCCTGGCGGCGGGTGTCACTGCGATCACTGGGATCGCCGGCCACGCTCGCGTGGCTGGCGTCCGTGCTCTCGGTGAGGTCGGTGTCGCTGCTCATGTCAGGTCCCCATCTCCCCGTGCAGGGTGGCGATCACGCCGTCGATCTCGTCGGGTTTCACCAGGACGTCGCGGGCCTTGGAGCCCTCCGACGGCCCGACGACCCCGCGGCTCTCGAGGATGTCCATCAGCCGGCCGGCCTTCGCGAAGCCGACCCGCAGCTTGCGCTGCAACATCGAGGTGGAGCCGAACTGCGTGGACACCACCAGCTCGACGGCCTGGACCACCAGGTCGAGGTCGTCGCCGATGTCGTCGTCGAGCTCCCGTTTGCTCTGCTGCGGTGCCGTCACGTCCTCGCGGTACGTCGGCGTCAGCTGTTTCTTGCAGTGCGCGACGACCTGGTGGATCTCCGGTTCGGTCACCCACGAGCCCTGGACGCGGACGGGCTTGGAGGCACCCATCGGCAGGAACAAGCCGTCGCCCTGCCCGACGAGCTTCTCCGCGCCGGGCTGGTCGAGGATCACCCTGCTGTCGGCCAGGCTCGAGGTCGCGAAGGACAGCCGCGACGGCACGTTCGCCTTGATCAGGCCGGTCACCACGTCGACGCTCGGGCGCTGCGTGGCCAGCACCAGGTGGATACCGGCCGCGCGGGCGAGCTGGGTGATGCGGACGACGGCGTCCTCGACGTCGCGCGGCGCCACCATCATCAGGTCGGCGAGCTCGTCGACGACGACCACCAGGTACGGGTACGGCGCGACCTCGCGCTCGCTGCCTGGCGGCACGGTCACCTTCCCGGCTCGCACCGCCTTGTTGAAGTCGTCGATGTGCCGGAAGCCGAAGTTCGCCAGGTCGTCGTAGCGCATGTCCATCTCGCGGACGACCCAGGCCAGAGCCTCCGCGGCCTTCTTCGGGTTCGTGATGATCGGCGTGATCAGGTGGGGGATGCCCTCGTAGGCGTTCAGCTCGACCCGCTTGGGATCGATCATGATCATCCGCACCTCGTCCGGGGTCGAGCGCATCAGCAGCGACGTCACCATCGAGTTGATGAAGCTCGACTTGCCGGAGCCGGTCGCTCCGGCGACCAGCAGGTGCGGCATCTTCGCCAGGTTCGCGACCACGAACCCGCCCTCGACGTCCTTGCCGAGGCCGACGACCAGCGGGTGGTGGTCGGACCGAGCGGTGCCGGACCGGAGCACGTCGCCGAGGGAGACGATCTCCTTGTCGCTGTTCGGGATCTCGATGCCGATCGCAGACTTGCCCGGGATGGGGCTGAGGATGCGCACGTCGGCCGAGGCGACGGCGTAGGCGATGTTCTTGGACAGGGCGGTGACCTTCTCGACCTTCACCGCCTGGCCGAGCTCGACCTCGTAGCGGGTGACCGTCGGGCCGCGCATGTAGCCGGTGACCTGAGCGTCGATGTCGAACTCCTCGAGCACCTGGGTCAACCGGCCCACCACGTCGTCGCTGGCGCGGGACCGCGGCTTGTGGGGCGAGCCGGGCCGGAGCACGTCGTTGCCCGGCAGGCTGTAGACCACGTCTCCGGAGAGCTCGAGCTGCTCCATCCGCTGGGGGATCGGCGTGTGTGGCGGTGGGACGAGATCGGCCGCCGTGTCGGCGAGGTCGGCGCCGGACCCCTCGTCGGTGCCGGACACCGCGATCGCCTGGGTCGTGTCCGTGTCGGCGGCGCCCCGAGTACGACGCCGCCGCCTCAGCTCTCGTTCGCTGAGGACCGGGCTGTCGTACGCCGGATCGCCCAGGTCCGGGTCGATCTCGTCGTCTGCGAGCGGACCGCGACGTCGGCTGCGGACGCCGTTCTCGGGTAGGTCGGACGCGGGACCGGAGGTCCGGCCGAGCATCCGGTCGCGGAACGCCGCCATTCTGGCGGGCACCTGGTGGACGGGCGTCGCGGTGATCACCAGCAGCCCGAAGAACGCCAGGAGGAGCAGGAGCGGGACCACGACGTACGCCGAGCGCAGCAGGTCCAGCAGGAGGCTGGAGACGACGTACCCGACGGCGCCGCCGGCGCTCCGGAGGTCCGACGAGTCGCCGTTGACCGGCACCGGGTTGCCGGCCGCGATGTGGACCGTGCCGAGCGCACCGAACCCGAGGGCGACCCAGCCGACCACCTGACGGCCGGCCGGGCCGTTGCTCTCGGGGTCGCGCATGGTGCGCCAGCCCACCCAGACCAGCATCAGCGGAACGAGCCAGCCGACCTTGCCCACCGACCCGGCCACCACCGTGCGGATGCCGTCCATGAGTCCGCCGGGGACCTGCCACCACACGGCCGCGGCGACGACGACCGCAAGCCCGAACAGGAACAGCCCCACGCCGTCGCGCCGGTGCTCCGGCTCGAGGTCGCGAGCAGTGCGCCCGATCCTGCGTGCGAGCGCGCCGACGCCGTGGGCGATGGCCAGCCAGACCGCGGCGACCCCTCGCCCGATGCCGCCGAACATGCGCAAGACCGGGCCGCGCCCCGAGCGGACCGCTCGGGGCGCCGGACGTCGACGACGGCTGGACGTGCGTGGTCGCTTCTTCGACGTACTCCGGGATCGCGTAGAAGGCTTGCTCCTGCTGCGCGTACCCGGCGGGGAAGACGTACGGGTCGCCATGGTGACGAATCTAGGTCACCGCCACACCAGTCACACGGATCACACGCCGCACAGAACCGCGGCAGATCGGCGCCGGATCGGGCTAGCGCCTCCGCTCGAGCATGCCCCGGACGTACTGCGCCTGGCCGAGGTGGGCGTTCGCCTCGTTGACCAGGCTGACCAGCCGGACGCCGAGGGTGACCGGCGGGTCCCACGCCTCGTCGACGACGCGGTCGAGGTCGTCCGCCTGCAGCGTGGCGACGTAGGCTGCGCTCCGCGCCGCCACCGCCTCGTGGTAGCCGGCGAGCAGGTCGCCGCTGACCCGCACCTTGCCGACGTCGGTGGCGCTCATCGCGAAGCCGTGCTCACGCACGTCGAACGGCAGAGCGTACCGCTCCGCCCAGCCCTGCGATGCCCACACCTGCTCGGTGCCGGCGACGTCGGCCACGTGGTCGTCCTGGACGCGGCTGAGGTGCCAGACCAGCCAGGCGATCGAGTTGGCCTCGGGATCGGGACGCCATGCCAGGTCGTCCTCACTCAGCCCGGAGACCAGCTCGGGCACCTGCTCGCGTACGCGGCCGAGAGCGTCGGCCAGGAGCTCACTCACGTTCATGCGTCCTACTCTGGCAGTCCCTGCCGAACAGTCCACGCTCGACGACGCCCGAGTCCCGCTCTGCGATGCTGCCCGCGTGTCCGGCTCCGCGCTCGTGTGGCTGCTTCCCGCCGCTCTCGCGCTCGTCGACTGGTACGCCGTGGCGCGGCACGACCGCCGGACCGAGAGCTGGGCGAAGCCGGCGACTCTGGTCGCCCTGATCGTGGCCGCGCTGGTCCTCGGGGCCACCGACGGCGCGGCGGGGTCCTGGCTCCTGGTCGGGCTGGTGCTCGGCCTCGCCGGTGACGTGTTCCTGCTCGGCGACTCCGACCCGCGTTTCCGGCTCGGCCTGGCCGCCTTCCTGATCGGGCACCTCGCCTACGTGGCGTGCTTCGTCGAGCTCGGTGTCGACCCCGCGCCGTGGGCGTGGCTGGCGTGGGTGGTCCTCCTGGGATGCCTGCTGGTGACCCGCCGGGTCGCGCCGGCGACCTATGTCCGCGGTGGAGCCCCGCTCGCCGTGCCGGTCGCCCTCTACACCGTGGTGATCGGGGCGATGGTGCTCCTGGCCTTCGACACCGGCGTACGGCTGATCGCCCTCGGGGCCACGGTGTTCGCGGCGAGCGACTCGATCCTGGCTGTCGACCGATTCGTCCGTCCGCGTCCCTGGGCCCGCGTCGGGGTGATCGTGACCTACCACCTGGGCCAGGCACTGGTCGTCGCCGGCGTTCTCACCGCGAGTTAGCACCGCCAGCTAGCACCGGAGGCCAGCACCGTCGGCTCGCTCACTGCTCGCATGGGTCCCCCGCCGTGGGGGTACGGAACCCGGGCGTTCTCGCGTTCGACCTCAGGCGGGACAAGGAGAAGGAACCATGGTCGCCACACAGCACGAGCCCGATCGCCTCACGATGCACGACCGCCTCCACATGCCACGCTCGCGGGGGGCGGCGAGCGGCCTGCTGGTCGTCCTCCTGGGCGTCTGGGGCGGGCTGGTCCCGTTCGTCGGCCCGTCCTTCGGCTACAGCTTCACCCCGGACCTCACCTGGCACTGGACGACCGGCCGGTTCCTGCTCGAGGTGCTGCCCGCGATCGCCACGGTGCTCGGCGGCCTGGCCATGATGGGCAGCGCCAGCCGGGTCAGCGGCTCGGTCGGTGCCTGGCTCGCGGCAGCGGGCGGTGCGTGGTTCGTCGTCGGGCAGTGGGTCAGCATGCTGTGGAACGACGGCGTGATGCAGGCCGGGCAGCCCACGGCCACGACCGACGCCGGGCAGGTCGCGGAGTGGCTGGGATTCTTCCTCGGGCTCGGCGTGCTCATCGTCTTCCTGGCCGCGGTAGCGCTCGGGAGGATCAGCGTGGTCTCGGTCCGCGACGCCCGGATCGCGCGCGAGCGTGCGGCCGACGACGAGGTGGACCGGAACGGGTCCGCCCCTTCAGGGACGACCGCCGGCCGGTCCGGGGGCCGACGGGTCCGGGAGGACTGAACACCGGCGGGCGCTCGGCGGCCTACGCCTCGATGACCACCGGGATGATCATCGGGCGACGGCGCAGCTCGCGGTTGACCCAGCGGCCGACCACCCGGCGTACCACCTGTTGCAGCTGGTAGCTGTCGTCGGTGCCCTCACGCATCGCCTCGTCGAGCGCGTCCACGATCGGCTGCTTGATCTCGTCGAAGGCGCTGCCGTCCTCGGCGAACCCGCGCGCGTGGAGCTCCGGGCCGCTGGAGACCTTTCCGCTCACGGAGTCGATCACCACGATCACCGAGATGAAGCCCTCCTCGCCGAGGATCCGGCGGTCCTTGAGGTCGGACTCGGTGATGTCGCCGATGTTGGAGCCGTCGACGAAGACGTAACCGCAGTCGACCTTGCCGGCGATGCTCGCGCGTCCGTCGACCAGGTCGACCACGACGCCGTCCTCGGCGATGACGACGTTGGCCACCCCCGTCGCTCGGGCGAGCTCGGCGTTGGCCTTCATGTGCCGGAACTCGCCGTGCACCGGCAGCACGTTGCGTGGCCGGACCATGTTGTAGGCGTGCAGCAGCTCACCCGCGCTGGCGTGACCCGACACGTGCACGAGCGCGTTGCCCCTGTGCACCACGTTCGCTCCCAGCCGGGTGAGCCCGTTGATGACCTTGGAGACCGCGTTCTCGTTGCCGGGGATCAGTGAGCTGGCGAGGATCACCGTGTCACCGCGCTCGATGTGCACGAAGGTGTGGTTGCGTTGCGCGATCCGGGACAGGGCCGACATCGGCTCGCCCTGGCTGCCGGTCGAGATCAGCACCTGCCGCTCGGGGGCGAGCCCGGCGAGGTCCTTGGCCTCGACCATCACGTCCGGCGGGACGTGGAGATAGCCGAGGTCCTGGGCGATGCCCATGTTGCGGACCATGGAGCGGCCGACGTACCCCACCTTGCGACCGTGGCGCACGGCAGTGTCGAGCACCTGCTGCACCCGGTGCACGTGCGAGGCGAAGCAGGCGACGATGACCCGCTGGTCACTGTCGTGGAAGACCCGGTCGAGTACCGGGGCGATGTTCTTCTCGCCGGTGGTGAAGCCCGGCACCTCGGCGTTGGTCGAGTCGGTGAGGAAGAGGTCGACGCCCTCCTCCCCGAGACGGGCGAAGGCACGCAGGTCGGTGATCCGGCCGTCCAGCGGGAGCTGGTCCATCTTGAAGTCGCCGGTGTGGAGCACCAGGCCGGCACCGGTGCGGATCGCGACGGCGAGCGCGTCCGGGATCGAGTGGTTCACCGCGACGAACTCGAGCCCGAACGGTCCGAGGCCGAGCCGGTCGCCCGCGGCGACCTTGTGGTGCACGGTCTTCTTGAGCCGGTGCTCCTGGAGCTTGGAGTCGAGCAGGGCGAGGGTCAGCTCGGAGCCCACGAGCGGGATGTCCTCACGCTCGCGCAGCAGGTACGGCGTCGCGCCGATGTGGTCCTCGTGGCCGTGGGTCAGGACGAGCGCGTCGATCTTGTCGAGGCGGTCACGGATCGCGTCGAAGTCGGGGAGGATCAGGTCGACGCCCGGGTGGGACTCCTCCGGGAACAGGACACCGCAGTCGACGATGAGCAACCGGCCGTCGTACTCGAAGACGGTCATGTTGCGACCGATCTCGCCGAGTCCGCCAAGCGGGTAGATCCGCAACCCCCCCTTCGGCAGGTCGGCGGGCGCGGAGAGCTCAGGATGTGGGTGACTCACGTGGTTTCTCTCTCTAGGGTCAGAGGAGCTGGGAGGCCTCGAGGCCGGCGCGGAGCGCCGCCAGCTCGTCGTCGGTGAGCGGCACCAGCGGCCCGCGGACGTTGCGGTTGTCCAGCACGCCGAGCAGCTGGAGGCACGCCTTGGCAGTGGTCGCCCCGTAGTTGGGGACGCCCATGATCGCGTCGGTGGCCGGCAGCAGGCGCCGGTAGGTCTTGAGGGCGGCGACGGTGTTGCCGTCGAGGAAGTCCTCGATCATCGAGCGGATCGGCCGGCCGGCTGCGTGCCCCACCACGCTGATCACGCCGCTGGCGCCGTGCGCGAGCCAGCCGAGGTTCGCCGTGTCGTCGCCGCTGTACACCGCGTATCCCAGCTGCTGGAGGCGCACGCCGCGCGCGAAGTCTCCGACGGCGTCCTTCACGGCCACCACGGTGTCGCCCTTGATCCGTTCGTAGGTCTCCAGGCTGATCTGGGTGCCGGTGCGTCCGGGCACGTCGTACAGCACCACCGGCGTGCCGCTCGCCGCCACGACCTGCCGGAAGTGGTGGAGCACTCCTGCCTGGCCGGGCTTGTTGTAGTACGGCGTCACCAGGAGCAGTGCGTCGGCCCCGAGCTTCTCGGCCTGCTGCACCAGCTCGATGCTGTGAGCGGTGCTGCTGCTCCCGACGCCTGCGATCACGATGGCCTTCTCGCCGACGGCGTCCTTGACGACACGCAGGATGTCACCGGCCTCGGACACGCTGCAGGTGGGGCTCTCGCCGGTCGTCCCGCTGACCACCACTCCGTCGTGCCCGTGCTCGACCAGGTGGTGGGCGATCGCGGCCGTGCCGTCGAGGTCGACCGCGCCGTCGTCGGTGAACGCCGTGGCCATGGCCGTCAGCATCCGCCCGAAGGGCGCGGGTGACGTCATGGGAGCAGGCTACTCGGCGACGACGCACCCATCGCGCAGGACGGGGCGTCAGGGTGCATCCCGCACAATGTCGCCATGGGGGCCGGGTCGTGGGACGAGCGGATCATGTCCTTCGTCAGCGCCCACCGGTCAGCCGGTGCGGACCACGTGTCGATCTGGCTGATGAACGCCGGCAACTCGACGGCGGCGATGGTGGGCCTCGTGCTGGTCGCGCTGGGTGTCGTGATCTGGCGCAGGTGGTACCGCGCCGGGGTGGCGGCCGCCGTGTCGTTCGTCGTGGCGAAGGTGGTTGCCGACGTGCTGAAGGAGGTGTTCGACCGTTCTCGTCCACCCCCCGACCTTTCCATCATCACGATCGCCGGGCCGTCGTTCCCCTCGACGCACGCGGCGACGACCTCCGCCGTCGCGGCCGCCGTGCTGCTGACCGTGGCATGGAGGACACGCGGACGCGCCGCGGTCGCGAGCTCCACCCTGGTGACCCTGGTCGTCCTCGTGGGCGTGTGCATGGTCTACCTCGGCGGCCACTGGCCGAGCGACGTCGTGGTCGGATGGGCACTGGGGAGCGTGATCGGCGGGTGCATCGGGTGGGTGGCGCGACCCAGAGATCCGGCGCGGACCCTCACACGTGCGGCATGACCTCGGCGGCGAGCAGCCGGAGGTGGTCGAGGTCGTGCACGTCGAGCACCTGAAGGTAGAGCCGCTTCGATCCCACGGCTGCGAACTCACCGACTCGGTCGACCACCTGCTGCGGCGTCCCGGCGAGACCGTCGCGGCGGAGGTCCGTCAGTGACTCGCCGATCGCCTCCGCCCGGCGGCCGAGCTCGGTCTCGTCCGAGCCGCAGCACACCGTCAGGGCGTTGGAGTACACCAGGCCGTCCGGGTCGCGGTCGATCGCCTCGCAGGCGGACCGGACCCGGGCGATCTGCTGCGCGGTCGTCGTGGGCCCGACGAACGGGAGGTTGAACTCGTCGGCGTACCGGGCGGTGAGCGACGGGGTCCGCGTCGCACCCTTCCCGCCGATGATGATCGGCGGGTGGGGTCGCTGAGTCGGCTTGGGGAGACCCGGGGACTCGGACACCCGGTGCCGCAGACCGTCATAGGAGAACGTCTCGCCGTCCGGAGTGGTCCAGAGTCCGGTCAGGATCGCCAGCGTGTCCTCGAGTGCGTCGAAGCGCTCGGACGTGGAGGGGAACGGGATCGCGTACGCAGCGTGCTCGGCGTCGTACCAGCCGGCGCCGATGCCGAGCTCGACGCGACCGCCGCTCATCTGGTCGACCTGCGCCACCGAGATCGCCAACGGCCCCGGGTAGCGGAACGTCGCCGAGGTCATCAGCGTGCCGAGGCGGATGGTGCTGGTCTCGCGGGCGATCCCCGCCAGCGTGACCCAGGAGTCGGTGGGGCCGGGGTGACCGTCGACCCCTATGGCGAGGTAGTGGTCGGAACGGAAGAACGCCCCGAACCCGAGCTGCTCGGCGAGCCGCGCGACCACGAGCTGGTCGTCGTAGGTGGCACCTTGTTGGGGCTCGAGGAAGATGCGCAGGTCCATGCCGTGCACCCTGCCACCTGGCTTCGCGGTGTCTAGCGCTCGGGCCGGCCACCGGTCGTCCGGCAGGCTGCGGCGGCGAGGGCGTGCCCGTCGCGCAGGCAGACCTCGGGCGCGGCGCCGCGGGCACGCGCGGCGAGGAAGCCCGCGGCGAAGGCGTCGCCCGCCCCGGTCGTGTCGAGCTCGGGACGGTCCAGCGGCTCCGTGGCCATCGACGCCGTGGCCTCGCCGTTGCTCCAGGCCGCGACCCCGCTCCCCGCGGTCACCACCGACTCATGTCCACCCGCGGCCAGCCGGGCCGCGAGCGCTCCCGCCTCCCCCGGACCCCCTGCGATGACGGCCGCCTCCTTCTCATTGGCGAACAGGACGGCGCCGTCGGGGACCATGGTCAGGAACTGGGCGGCACCCAGCTGCTCGAGCGGGGCAGCCGAAGCCGCACCGACCGACACGGTCAGCCCGGTCGTCGCCGCCGCCCTCATCGCGTGCACCGCCGCGTCCCGCGAGTCGCGGAGCAGGGCGTAGCCCGACACGTGCAGGTGGTCGCCAGCACGGAACTCATCCACCGGCACGTCGTGCTCGAGCAGAGCGAGGTTCGCGCCGGGGTCCGGCACCATCGTCCGCTCTCCGGTGGGCGCGACGAGCACGAGGCAGGTGCCGGTGGGGCGGGTCCGGTCGACCCGGAACCTCACGTCGACCCCGAGCCGGTGCAGGCTCTCGACCTGGGACTGACCCGCCGGGTCGTCGCCGATGGCGCCGACGAACGTCGTGCTCTCGCCCACTCGGGTCAGCCACGCCGCCGTGTTCGCGGCTGAGCCGCCCCCGACGTAGGAGATCACGGCCGGACTGTCGGAGCCTTCCGCGAGGGGCCCGAACAGGCGAGCGACGACGTCGACCATCAGGTCACCGAGGCAGAAGAACGTCACGAGACCGCCCCCGTGAGCCCGGCGTACGCCGACGCCACCTCGGCGGCGAGGCCCGCGTTCGACCGCACGAGGGCGACGTTCGCGCGCAGCGACTCGCCCCGGCTCTCCCGGTGGAACCAGTCGAGGAGATATGGCGTGACATCCTTGCCGTGCACGGCGTCCCGCTCGGCCGCGACCAGCCCGGACTCGAGCAGCCGGTCGTGGAGACCGCGCTCGAGCTCGTCCCGCGCGGCGATCGGGTTGGCCAGAACCATCCCCAGCTCGCGTGTCCCGACATGGGCGCGCGCGGCCAGGATCTCGGCGACTTCAGCCGCGGACTCCACCCGCCAGCCGGCGTCGTAGCCCGAGTCGGCGAGGTAGAAGCCCGGGAACCGGTCGGTGCGGTAGCCGAGCACCCCGACCCCGAGGGTCTCGAGCCGCTCCAGCGTGGCGCCGACGTCGAGGATGGACTTCACGCCGGCACAGACGACCAGCACGCTGGTACGCGCGAGCGTCGTCAGGTCCGCCGACTCGTCGAAGGTGTCATGCGCACCCCGGTGGACGCCGCCGAGGCCTCCGGTCGCGAACACCGTGATGCCGGCCAGCGCCGCCAGGTGGGCGGTCGAGGCGACCGTCGTCGAGCCCACGCCGCCGCGGGCCGCGACAGCCGCAAGGTCGCGGACGCTCACCTTCACGGCCTGCTCGTCGTTCGCCAACCGGTCGAGGGCGTCGTCGTCGAGTCCGACCCGGGCCCGGCCGTCGATCACCGCGACCGTCGCCGGCACGGCGCCGCCCTCGCGGACCGCCTGCTCGAACTCACGCGCGAGCCGCGCGTTGTCGGGGCGCGGCAGCCCGTGGCTGATGATGGTGCTCTCGAGCGCGACCACCGCTCGGCCCCCGGCCAGGGCTTCGCGGACCTCCTCGTGCACCAGCACCGGCGTTCTCCTGTGTGTGCGGCTCAGCTCGTCTCAGGCCGGTCGAACGCGCGTCGGACCAGCTCGAGAGCCTCATCCTGCCGCACACCCAGGTCGCGCATCGCGTCGGCGTAGGTCGCTGCCGCCTGCTTGGCTGCCCGGTCGCTCAGGTCGTCGTTGACGACGGTGCCGTTGCGCCCGCGGGTCGTCACCACCCCCGCGTGCTCGAGCTCGCGGTACGCCCGGGCCACTGTGTTCGTGGCCAGTCCGAGCTGCTCGGCCAGGGCCCGCACGCTGGGCAGCCTCGTACCGGGGCGAAGCCTCCCCGACGCCACCTGGCCGGCGATCTGCGCGCGGATCTGAGCGTACGGCGGGTCGCCCGACGTGGCCTCGACGGTGATCGTCGGATGGATGCTCACCCCGGCAGCGTAGGAGGCGCCGACCGCATCCGGGTCGGGCGACGGACAGAAGGCGGAGGACCTTCCCGTTCACGGCGCCGACGACGACGCCTTGGCCGAGCGCTCGTGTCCTGAGGACCAGGAGGACTGCGGCGTTTCCCACGCGGACTCGACGGCTCACTCGACGACGTCGCTCCGACCGCGCTCCCACCACACCCATGTGAAGCCCTCGCGCTCCTCGCGTCGCGTCTCGACCCACTCGTCCGCGTCGAACTCGGGATAGTGGGCGTCGCCGGCGGGCGTGCCGGCCACCTCGGTCAGTACCTGGTGGGTCGCCCGGGGCAGCGCCTGCTCGTAGATCTGGGTGCCGCCGACGACGAAGGTCTCCCCCGGCCGACCGGCCGCCAGGTCGAGCGCCTCCTGGAGGGAGTGTGCGACGAGCACGCCGTCGGCCCGCCAGTCCAGGCTGCGGGTCACGACGATGGTCGTACGACCAGGGAGCGGCCGGCCGATCGACTGGTAGGTCACCCGACCCATCACCAGCACCCCACCCATGGTCGTGGCCTTGAAGTGGGCGAAGTCCTCGGGCAGGTGCCACGGGATGCGGCCGTGGTCGCCGATCACGCGGTTCTCGGCGTACGCCGCGACCAGCGTGAGACGACGCGGCCGGTCAGACGGCAATGGGAGCCTTGATGCCCGGGTGCGGGTCGTATCCCTCGAGGGAGAGGTGCTCGAGGTCGAAGGCGTCGATCTCGCTCACCGACGGGTCGAGCCGCAGCGTCGGCAGGGAACGGGGCTCGCGGGTGAGCTGCAGGCGGGCCTGCTCGACGTGGTTGCGATAGAGGTGAGCGTCGCCGAGCGTGTGCACGAAGTCGCCGACGCCGAGACCGGTCACCTGGGCGACCATGTGGGTGAGCAGGGCGTAGGAGGCGATGTTGAACGGGACGCCGAGGAACACGTCCGCGGAGCGCTGGTAGAGCTGACAGCTCAGCCGGCCCGGCTCTCCCTCGGCGCCCGGCGCGACGTAGAACTGGAACATCGTGTGGCACGGCGCCAGGGCCATTGCCGGGATGTCCGCGACGTTCCAGGCCGACACGAGATGGCGCCGGCTGTCGGGGTCGGCTCGGAGCTGCTCGATCACCCCCCCGATCTGGTCGACGTGCCGCCCGTCGGGCGTCGGCCAGGAGCGCCACTGGTAGCCGTAGACGGGCCCGAGGTCACCGTCGGCGTCGGCCCACTCGTCCCAGATCGTGACGCCTCGGTCCTGCAGCCACTTGACGTTGGTGTCACCGCGCAGGAACCAGAGCAGCTCGGCGAAGACCGACCGGGTATGGATGCGCTTCGTGGTGACCAGCGGGAAGCCGGCCGTCAGGTCGAACCGCATCTGGTGGCCGAACACGCTGAAGGTGCCGGTGCCGGTGCGGTCGGACTTCTCCACCCCGTCGTCGAGGACTCGCCGGAGGAGATCGAGATAGACCTGCATGAGGTCAATCTAGGCCGCGGCACCGACGTCGGCGGGACGCGCGCGGCAGTCTGCTCTCATCATGCCGGGACGCCTCGCTCCGCGAGGAGCTCCTCGCGTCGCGACGCGTACCCCACCATCCACCTCGGCTCCAGCCGCCACATGACGACGTCTCCCCAGGACAGCGGGGACGACCCGTAGTGCCTGGTCCAGTGCGCGTCGACCGTCGCGAGCTCGTCTCCGGTCAGCTCCGCGACGCGTCCGTGGCTGAACACCGCCAGCTCCTCCCCGTCCACGTGGGCGACGGAGACGGCCGGACGCTGCGCGAGGTGGCGGGCCTTGGCAGAGGTGCGGCTGGTCGAGAAGGTCCAGGTGCCGTGCAGGAAGTGGCCGTCCATCGCGCTGATCCGCGGCTCGCCCCGGGCGGTGACCGTGGCCGCGGTGATCACCTTCATCCCGGTCAGCAGACCAGCGATCTGCGCCGCGGACAGCGTGCGGTCGTCGTTGATGATCCCGCGGAGGTGCTCGGTCGACCGGACGTGGGACGCGTCGAGCAGCGACTGGAGACGGGACAGCTCGTCGGCGGTCTCGAACATGCCCCGAACCTTAGGGGCCGATACCGACGGTCCCCTTGATGGTCGTTGCCGCGTCACCGCCCACCCAGACGGTGTCGCCCTCCTTGTCGACGTGGACCCGTCCCGCGCGCCCGAGCGCCGTCCCCTGCGACGCGACGTACGACGTGGGGAGGCGGTTGCCGGCGAGCCACTGACCGATGCTGGCGTTGAGGCTGCCGGTCACCGGGTCCTCCACCACCCCCAGGCCGGGCGAGAACGCCCGCACCTCGATCGCGCACTCCGAGCCGTCGGGATAGGGCCCGACGACACCGATGTCGAGGCCATCGAACGCCGACCAGTCGGGGCGCACGTCGAGCACCGCAGCCGCGTCGCGGAGCAGCACGACCACCCAGCCCGGGCCGTTGTCGCCCCAGGAGAGGTCCACGACGTCGTCGTCGGTGACGGCCAGGGCAGCGAGGATCCGCGAGCGCTCGTCCGGCGACACCGGGCCCTCGCGCAGCAAGGGCGGCGCCGCGAAGGTCAGGCGTGGCACCCGACGGATACGCAGCAGGCCGGCGGCACACTCCTGCACCAGCTGCGCCTCGGACCTCGGTGATCCTCCGGCCTCGAGCCACGCGTGCGCGCTGCCGAGCGTCGGATGGCCGGCGAACGGGAGCTCCGCCCCGGGCGTGAAGATCCGCAGCCGGTAGTCAGCTGCCGGGGTCGTCGGGGTCAGCAGGAACGTCGTCTCCGACAGGTTCGTCCAGTGCGCGAAGTGCTGCATCTGCTCATCACTCAGCCCGTCGCCGTCATGGACGACCGCGACGGGGTTCCCGCTGAGAGGGGCAGAGGCGAAGACGTCGACCTGGGAGTACCGGCGCATGAGGCCGAGGCTAATTCGGATGAGGACCGGAGGTGGTTCCTGGTCCCATGGTGCCGTGGCTCGTCTCGGTCCGGCCCTTCGACGTCTGGTCCCGCCCACGCCCCTGTCGCGGCGGTTGGCCACGCAGTCCCTGCTGTTCGCGACCGCCGAAGGCACCTTCCTGAC
>JBKPTA010000023.1:0-29310 GCA_046735295.1 Actinomycetota bacterium
GGGCTGGTGGTCATGGAATCCTCCTGGATGGATTGAAGTTTCAATCACATGCTGAAACGCGTGGTGCGGCGAGGCATTCCCCGGCGTGGGGTGACCACGGTCACAAGGCAGGTCCCGGCTCCCCTGTCGGATCAACGGCGCGGCGGTGCGGGGCTTCTCGTATGCCGACGAGCGTCTTCACCGGGCACGCCTGAGTGCGGTGACCCCGCGTGGCTCGACGGCTGGTCGGGCCCGGTCGGCGAGGGCTGTCACCCGATCCGCACCGCTCAAGCCCGGGCCACCCGCCGCTGTGGACGCTTTGCTCAGCTGATTGCTCAGCTGAAGCGACCGGTGCGACGCTGAGGCATGCCCGACTCCCGTCACAAGATCCTGCTGTCTGAGAGCGACCAACCCACGCGTTGGTACAACATCCTGCACGACCTGCCGACGCCGCCACCGCCGGTCCTGCATCCGGGCACGGGTGAGCCGGTCGGTCCGGACGACCTGGCACCGCTGTTCCCGATGGACCTGATCCTCCAAGAGGTCTCCGGCGACCAGTACGTCGAGATCCCCGGCGAGGTGCTCGACGTGTACGCACTCTGGAGACCGTCGCCGCTCTTCCGCGCCCATCGTCTGGAGAAGAAGCTGGGCACGCCGGCCCGCATCTACTACAAGTACGAGGGGGTGAGCCCGGCCGGCTCGCACAAGCCGAACACCGCGGTGGCGCAGGCGTTCTACAACGCCAAGGCCGGGATCACGAAGCTCACCACCGAGACCGGGGCCGGTCAGTGGGGCACGGCGCTGGCGTTCGCCTGTGCGCAGTACGACCTCGAGTGCGAGGTGTGGCAGGTGCGTGCGTCGTACGACCAGAAGCCCTACCGCCGCACGATGATCGAGACCTTCGGCGGCACGGTGCACCCGAGTCCGAGTGACCTCACGAACGCCGGGCGGACGATCCTGGAGAAGGACCCGGACTCGACGGGCAGCCTCGGTATCGCGATCAGCGAGGCCGTCGAGGTCGCAGCGCAGGACCCGACCACGAACTACGCCCTCGGCAGCGTGCTCAACCACGTGCTGCTGCACCAGACCGTGATCGGGGAGGAGGCATTGCTGCAGCTCGCCGAGGTGGGCGAGAAGCCGGACCTCCTCGTCGGCTGCACCGGCGGCGGCTCCAACTTCGGCGGTCTTGCGTTCCCGTTCCTGCGTGAGAAGTGGGCCGGGCGGATGTCACCGACGATCCGCGCCGTCGAGCCGGCATCGTGCCCCTCGCTGACGCAGGGCACCTACGCCTACGACTTCGGCGACACCCTCGGCATGACGCCGCTGCTGAAGATGCACACCCTGGGCCACGACTTCGTACCGGACCCGATCCACGCCGGCGGCCTGCGGTACCACGGCATGAGCCCGTTGATCTCGCATCTCCACGAGACCGGTGAGCTCGAGGCCGTGGCCAAGACCCAGTCGGAGTGCTTCGCGGCCGGCGTGCTCTTCGCGCGAACCGAGGGCATTGTGCCCGCCCCGGAACCGGCGCACGCGCTGGCGGCAGCGGTCGAGGAGGCGCTGGCCTGCAAGGAGTCGGGAGAGGAGAAGGTGATCCTCACGGCCCTCTGCGGGCACGGCCACCTCGACCTCGCGGCCTACGACGCCTACCTGCGCGGGGACCTCGTCGACCACACCTGGGACGACGACGAGCTGCAGCAGGCCGTCGCGGGCGCGCTGGCGAAGCTACCCGTCGTCAGCGGCTGACCAGTCGCCGGCAGGCGGAAGACGCGGAGCATCTCGACGACACGCCCACCGACGGCCCGATCTGTCCCGCGTCCTCCCCGCGCCATGTCACCTGTACAGCTCGGTCTCGTCGACCTCGGTGCCGACCAGCTCACGCACCCGGTCGATGGCATCCCAGTCGTTGACGTGCATGCCGGCGACCACTCGGTCTCCCCGGAGCCAGAAGGCGCGGAAGACCCGCTGCTCGACGGGTCCGTCGGTGTCGCCGGTGACGACGACGCGGTCGAACCCGTCGGGCCCGGGGTTGCCGACATACTCGATCCCGAGTGCGTACTGGTCGGTGAAGAAGTACGGCAGGTGGTCGGCTACGGAGTCGCCACCGAGCAGGTTCGTGGCGGCGACGGTGCCGTGCTTGATGGCGGTGTCCCAGTGCTCGACCCTCAGCCGGTGCCCGAGGACCGGGTGGTCGACGTTCGCGACGTCGCCGGCCGCGAGGACGCCGGGCGCCGAGGTGTGCAGGCCGGCGTCCACGAGGATCCCGTTGTCGACGGCGAGCCCGGCGGACGTCGCGAGCTCGGTCACCGGTGCTACGCCGACTCCCACGACCAGTCGGTCGACGGTGAGCGTGTCGCCGCCGGCCAGAGCGATCGTCGCGCCGTCCGAGCTCGTCCCGAGCTGCTCGACCCGGACGCCGGTGCGAACGTCGACCCCCTTCTCCCGATGGAGCTGGGCGAACAGGGTGCCGACCTCGGCCCCGAGGACGTTGCGGAGCGGCTGGTCGAGCGCCTCGAGGACGACCACGTCCGCGCCCGCCTGCTGGGCGGCGCTGGCGACCTCGAGCCCGATCCAGCCGCCGCCGATGATCCCGATCCGGGCACCGGGCCGCAGCTGCGCCTTGAGCTCCGTGGAGTCCTCGAGCGTGCGCAGGTAGTGGACCGGTGCACCGGAGTCGTCGGCCAGCGCGAGCCGTCTCGGGGTGGCGCCGGTCGCGAGGAGCAGCCCGGTCCACTCCACCTGCTCACCGCCCGCCTGCAGGGTGCGTCCGGCGGGATCGACGGACTCGACGGTCACGCCGGTGCGCAGGTCGACGTCGTGCTCGGCGTACCAGCTCTCGACGTTGACGAGTGCCTTCTCGGCGGGCTCCTGGCCGAGCAGGTAGCCCTTGGACAGCGGGGGGCGTTCGTACGGCGGGTGGTGCTCGCCGGCGATCACCACGAGGTCGCCCGCGTAGCCCTGGGTACGGAGCTCGCGGACCGCGGTTCCGGTGGCGAGACCACCACCGACGAGGACGATCGGGGCGCTCACCGGGCACCTGCCCGGTCGCGGGTCAGCGAGAGGAACTCGGCCCGGGTCTTCGGGTCGTCGCGCAGCCGGCCGCGCAGGGCCGCGGTGACGGTGCGGGCGCCCTCGGCCCGGGCTCCGCGCAGGCTCATGCAGGTGTGCTCGGCCTCGATCACGACGCCGACCCCCTGGGGCTCGAGCCGCTCGGTCAGGTGCTCGGCGATCTCCATGGTCAGCCGCTCCTGCGTCTGGGCCCGTCGTGCGAAGAACTCCACGGTCCGGGCGAACTTCGAGAGCCCGAGGATACGCGTTCCCGGGAGGTAGCCGACGTGGGCGATCCCGGTGAAGGGAAGGAGGTGGTGCTCGCACAGGGAGTGCACGGGGATCTCGGAGACCAGGACCAGCTCGTCGTACCCCGCGGCGTTCTCGAACGTCGTCGAGTCGAACTCCGGTGGCGTCAACATCTCGGCGTAGGCGTGGACCAGGCGGCGCGGCGTCTCGAACATGTCGGCCGAGTCGACCGGGAGGCCGAGCGCGGCGAGCATCTCGGTGGCGGCCCGCTCGGCCCTCGCCAGGTCGACCGGCGCGGGCTCGTGGGTGATCCTGGGGCGCCAGCGCGCTCCCTCGAACTCCAGGTCGATCTGTTCCGCGACCGCCTCGATCATGCGACCCTCCCAGTGGACGTGATTCTAATTGTGAGTAATATGTCTGTTAGAAAGGCCCGCGTCAAGAGGGTCACGACGAGGAGGAGGTGGCGATGCCCGATGCGTTCTCGGCGATCGGGTCGTTGGCCGACCCCGTCCGACGGCGCCTGTACGACGTCGTGGTCGCCCGTGACGACGGGATCGGGCGCGAGGAGGCCGCCCGGGCGGCCGGGGTCGCCACGCACACGGCGCGGTTCCATCTCGACAAGCTGGTCGAGGCGGGGCTTCTGACCGTCGACCACCGGCGTCTGTCCGGACGCACCGGCCCCGGCGCCGGTCGACCGGCCAAGGTCTACAGCCGGGCCGCCGCCGAGGTGGCGGTCTCGCTGCCCGAGCGCGGGTACGCCCTGGTCGGGGAGGTTTTCGCCGCCGCCGTCGAGCGGTCGCTCCGTGGCACACCGCTCGACGAGACGCTGACCGAGGAGGCCCGAGCAGCCGGGCAGCGCGACGGTACGGCGTACGCAGGGAAGGGTGGCGAGCTCGACCGGTCGGCGGAGGTGCTGTCCGCCCGCGGCTTCGAGCCGGCGCGGGTCGGTGACAGGCTCGTGCTGCGCAACTGCCCCTTCGATGCCCTCGCTCGGGAGCACACCGCCTTGGTGTGCGGGGTGAACCGCGACTACGTCGGCGGAGTGCTCGAGGGTCTCGGCTGCGCCCACACCTCGGCCCGGCTCGACCCCGGGCCGGACCGGTGCTGCGTCCGGGTCGAGGACTCTGCCGCCGGGTCCTGACGTCCGGTCCCGGCCACGGCTCCTGCCAAGATGGCGCGCATGGGGACGTCTCGGAGGTCGGCGCTCGCCGCCGCCACGACCGCCGTGATGGCCATGACCGCGGCCGGCTGCTCGAGCGGCGACGCTGGCACCGACCCGCGACCGACGGCCACCGCGCTGGCCGCCGGCCTGACCTCGGACGACGTCTCGGCCGTGGCGTTCCGCGGCCGGTCGGCGGCGGAGGTCCAGAGGCAGTACGACGAGGTCATCGCCGGTCTCGGCGACCCGAAGCCGACCGTGACCGTGGCGTCACTGGACCAGAAGGGCAGCGACACCGCCACCGCGACACTGCACTGGACCTGGCCGGTCGCCGGCGGCTGGAGCTACCCCACGACGGCGTCGCTGGTCAGCGACGACGGTGGCGACACCTGGCAGGTCGCCTGGCGGGTCGATGCGATCGAGCCGTCGCTCGCGGCCGGCGACACGCTGGACGCGACCAGGATCAGTGCCCGCCGGGGCGACATCCTCGGGCCGCGCGGCGTCGGCCTGGTCACCGAGCGACCCGTCGTGCGCTTCGGCGTCGACCGGCTCAAGGTCGGTCCGGCGCAGGCGCCCGACTCGGCCCGGCGGCTGGCGCGACTCGTCGGCGTCGACGTCACGCCGTACGTCAAGCAGGTCAAGGCGGCGGGACCGAGGGCGTTCGTGCAGGCGATCGCGTTCCGGAAGGACGAGGTGCCCTCGACGGTGATGGCGGGGTACTCCCGCATCAAGGGCGTGGACGCGATCGCCGGCGACATCCCGCTGGGGATCACCAAGGAGTTCGCAGCGCCGATCCTCGGCACGGTCGGGCCGGTCACTGCCGAGATCATCCAGGACAACCCGGGGGCCTACTCGGTCGGCGACGAGGCGGGGCTCTCCGGCCTGGAGGCGCGGTACGACGAGCAGCTGCGCGGCAAGCCCGGGCTCGTGGTCGAGGCCGTCGGCCCGGACGGCACACGTCGCACGATCCTCAAGCGGGCGGCCACGGCGGGCGAGCCGCTACACCTGACGCTCGAGCCGCGGCTGCAGCTCCTGGCCGAGCGCATCCTGGAGAACGTCGGGCCTGCCAGCGCGATCGTCGCGATCAGGCCGTCGACCGGGGCGATCCTGGTGGCGGCCAACGGGCCCGGCACGCACGGCTACAACGACGCGACCTACGGACGCTTCGCGCCCGGCTCGACGTTCAAGACCGTGAGCTCGCTGGCCCTGGTCAGACACGGCGTCCGGCCGTCGTCACCGGTCGACTGCCCGACCAGCGTGACGGTCGACGGCAAGGTGTTCACCAACGACAGCTTCTACCCGCCGTCGGCCAACGGCCGGATCACGCTCGCGACGGCCCTCGCCGACTCCTGCAACACCGCCTACATCAACGAGCGCACCACGCTCGGCGCGCACGACCTGGTCGACGCGGCCGCCACCCTCGGGATGGGCGTCGACCACGACCTCGGCTTCCCGGCGTACTTCGGGAACGTCGTGCCACCCCGGACGGAGACCACCAAGGCCGCGGACATGATCGGTCAGGGGGAGATCCTGGCGTCGCCGATGGTGATGGCGACGGTGATGGCCTCGGTCGTCGCGGGTCACACCGTCGTGCCGCAGCTGATCACGTCCGTGACACCCGCGAAGACGCCGTCCGAGCCGCTCACAGCCGGCCAGGACGCCACCTTGAGACGCCTGCTGCGTGGTGTCGTTCTGCACGGCACGGGCGTCGGCCTGCGCGACGTCCCGGGACCGCCGGTGATCGCGAAGACCGGCACCGCGGAGTTCGACCGCGGCGGTAGACGGCTGACCCACGCCTGGATGATCGCGGGCTACGGCGACCTGGCGGTGTGCGCGTTCGTCGACGTCGGCCAGACCGGTGCCGGCGCCGCGGGTCCGCTCCTCGAGCAGTTCCTGCGCGGAGCGTAGGTCGTCCGGGGCGGGTCAGCGCTCCCGGGGCTGGACGGTGCGGGCGACGTCCTCGGGCATGGGCTCGTAGTGGCCGAAGGACCGGGTGAAGGAGCCGGCGCCATGGGTCGCCGAGCGTAGGTCGACGGCGTACCGCACCAGCTCGGTCTGTGGCACCTCGGCGTTGATCACGGTGCGGTCCTCACCGACCTTGTCGGTGCCGAGCAGCCGGGCACGGCGTGACGAGAGGTCGCTCATCGTGGGGCCGACGTGGTCGTCGGGGACGACGACGGCGACCACGTCGTAGGGCTCCAGCATGGTGACGGTCGTCGTGGCCGCGGCCTCGCGCAGGGCCAACGCGCCGGCCATCTGGAAGGCCATGTCGGAGGAGTCCACGCTGTGGGCCTTGCCGTCGGTCAGGGTGACCCGGAGGTCGACCATCGGGTAGCCCGCCCGTACGCCCTTCTCCATCTGGGCCCGCACACCCTTCTCGACGGACGGGATGAAGTTCCTCGGCACCGCTCCGCCGACGACCTTGTCGACGAACTCGAAGCCTCCGCCCTCGGGCAGCGGCTCGACCTCGATGTGGCACACGGCGTACTGGCCGTGACCCCCGGACTGCTTGACGTGGCGCCCGAGCCCCTTGCCGGGGCCGCCGAACGTCTCGCGCAGCGACACCAGGAAGGGCTCGGTCTCCACGTGGACGGCGTACCGGTCGGCGAGGCGAGTGATCAGGACGTCGGCATGTGCCTCGCCCATGCACCACAGCACCAGCTGGTGGGTCTCCGCGTTGTTCTCCACGCGCAGGCTCGGGTCCTCGGCGGCAAGCCGGCCGAGAGCCTGGGAGAGCTTGTCCTCGTCCGCCTTGCTCTTGGCGACGATCGCGACCGGCAGCAGCGGCTCGGGCATCGACCACGGCCGGAGCACCCGCGGCTCGCCGATCGACGACAGGGTGTCACCGGTCTCGGCGCGGCTGAGCTTCCCGATCGCGCACAGGTCGCCGGCGACCACGGCGGTCGCCGGCACGTGCGTACCGCCGAACGCGTAGGACAGGGACCCGACCTTCTCGTCCTCGTCGTGGTCCTCGTGCCCGGTGGCCTCGGAGAAGAACGACGTGAAGTGACCCGAGACGTGCACCGGGTCGTCGGCGGTGAGCGTTCCGGAGAACACCCGGACCAGGCTCACCCGGCCGACGTACGGGTCGCTCGCGGTCTTGACGACCTCGGCGACGAGCACGCCGTTCGGGTCGCCCTGGATCGGGTCGGCCTGCTTGCCGGCCGGCGTGAAGACCTCGGGCGAGGGATGCTCGAGCGGCGACGGGAAGCCGTCGACCGCGAGGTCCAGGAGCTCGGCGCAGCCCACTCCGCTCATCGAGCACACCGGTACGACGGGGTGGAAGCTGCCGCGCGCGATCGCCTTCTCCAGGTCCTCGGTGAGGCTCTGGTGCGAGATCTCCTCCCCGCCGAGGTAGCGGTCCATCAGGGTCTCGTCCTCGGACTCCTCGATGATGCCCTCGATCAAGGCGCCGCGGAGATCTTCGTGCTCCCCGTCGTCGTCCATCAGGTCCACGAGTCCCGTGACCTCGCCGGCATCGTCGCGCGCCGGCACGTAGAGCGGCAGGATCCTGTCGCCGAACGCCGCCTGGGCGGCACCCAGGACCCCCTCGTAGTCGGCGCGGGCCTGGTCGAGCTTGGTGATCACCACGGCCCGTGGCATGCCGACCTCGGCGCACTCGCGCCACAGCGAAGCGGTCGCGTCGTCGACCGCTTCGCTGGCGGCGATCACGAACAGCGCACAATCCGCCGCGCGGAGTCCGGCTCGCACCTCGCCCACGAAGTCGGCGTACCCGGGGGTGTCGACGAAGTTGATCTTGACCTCGCGATGGACGACCGGAGCGATCGAGAGCGAGACCGAGCGCTCGTGCGACTTCTCGGCGTCCTCGAAGTCGCACACGGTGGTGCCCTCCTGGATGGACCCCGCTCGGGGGATGGCTCCGGCGGAGGCGAGCAGCGTCTCGACCAAGGTGGTCTTGCCGGAGCCACCGGGTCCGATCAGGACGACGTTCCGGATCCGGTCGGGGCTGCTCGCCCCGAGATCTTGGCCCGCTGGTCTACGCCCGCCCGCCCTGTCCGCCATGGTCAGCCTCCCGGTCCCTGCGACGTGCGGTGGCCGTTCGACCGCCGCGTCGACACGATGAGGTCCAACCAACTCCGGTCGGGCCTGGAGTTCAAGAGGTACGCCGGGGACGAAGCCTGGTCACGGGCCGATGGGCGGCCCCGACCGTCCCGGACGCCAGCCGCCGGCTGTGCGGGAGAGCGGTGATCGGGGGCCCGCTGTCCGACCGGGGCCTGGTCGCTCGCGACGGTGTCGATCGGGTCGGGTCTTCGACGCTGTGGGAACCCTGGTGATCTGGGTTCTTCCTGTCCGGTCGGGGCCTGGTCGCTCGCGACGGTGTCGATCGGGTCGGGTCTTCGACGCTGTGGGAACCCTGGTGATCTGGGTTCTTCCTTTCCGATCGAGGCCTTGTCGCTCACGACAAGGCCTCGATCGGAAAGGGGCGAGCCCCTCGCAGCATGGGGTCAGCGAGGGGCTCGATATCGTTCCGGGTGCTAGCCCCCAGGCCGACGTTGACAAGGGTGTCAGAGACGCGGCGACCGCGTGAACACTTTCGACAAACTTGCCCCAGTGACAGGCTGATTCCATGACTGGACTAGACCTCTTGGCAAAGACCGGCTCCCGAGGGCTGTTCATCGGGGGGCAGTGGCGCGAGTCGAGCACCGGCGCGAGATTCGAGGTCCACGACCCGGCGGACGAGTCGGTGATCACCGACGTGGCGGACGGCGACACCCACGACGCCATGGCCGCCCTCGAGGCCGCCGTCGCCGCGCAGGCCGACTGGGCCGCGACGCCGCCGCGGGAGCGGGGCGAGATCCTCCGCAAGTCGTTCGAGGCGATCATGGACCTGGCCGACGACTTCGCCGAACTGATCAGTCTGGAGATGGGCAAGACGCTCGCCGAGGCGAAGGGCGAGGTGGCCTACGGCGCGGAGTTCTTCCGCTGGTTCTCCGAGGAGGCCGTGCGGATCCACGGCCGCTGGATGCAAGCGCCGGCCGGGGGCTCGCGGCTGCTGACCATCCGCAAGCCGGTGGGCCCGTGCCTCTTCCTGACGCCCTGGAACTTCCCGCTGGCCATGGGGACCCGCAAGATCGGTCCGGCGATCGCGGCCGGCTGCACGATGATCGTCAAGCCCGCCGAGCTGACGCCCCTGACCATGCTTGCCCTCGCGCATGTGCTGACCGAGGCCGGACTGCCCGGCGGCGTCCTCAACATCGTGACGACGAGCAACTCCAAGGAGCTCAGCAAGACACTGATGGCGGACGAGCGTCTCCGGAAGGTGAGCTTCACCGGCTCGACCCCGGTGGGGAAGGTGCTGGTCCGGCAGTCGGCCGACGAGCTGCAGCGTCTCTCGATGGAGCTGGGAGGCAACGCGCCGTTCATCGTGTTCGAGGACGCCGACGTCGCGGCCGCCGTCGACGGCGCGATGATCGCCAAGATGCGGAACATGGGCGAGGCGTGCACCGCCGCCAACCGGTTCCTGGTCCACGAGTCGGTGGCGCGCGAGTTCGCCGGCCTGCTCGGTCAGCGGATGGGTGCGCTGAAGACCGGCCGGGGGCAGACGGCTGGCACGGACGTGGGACCGCTGATCAATGCCGACGCGGTCGACTCGGTGGGTCAGCTGGTCGACGACGCCGTCCAGGGCGGCGCCGAGCTGGTCACCGGAGGCGAGGCGCCCGACGGCCCCGGTCACTTCTATGCACCGACCGTCCTGCTGGACGTCCCCGCAGGGGCGCGGATCGTCACCGAGGAGATCTTCGGCCCGGTCGCCCCGATCACGACGTTCACCTCCGACGACGAGGCGATCAGGCTCGCCAACGCAACCGAGTACGGCTTGGCGTCCTACGTCTACACGCGTGACCTGGCCCGCACGGTCAAGGTCGCGGAGGCACTGCAGTTCGGCATGGTCGGGGTGAACACCGGTCTCGTCTCCAACCCGGCCGCGCCGTTCGGGGGTGTGAAGGCAAGCGGCTTCGGTCGCGAGGGCGGGTTCGAGGGGATCGAGGAGTACCTCGACACGACGTACGTCGCGATCCCTGTCTGATCCCGGGCGGCGCCGCAGACGCGACGCGCAGCCGGGGCAGCCGGCAACTACCGATGGCTCACCGGGTCTGCCGTGGCTGCGCCAGGGCGTTGGCCAGCTCGGTCCGTGAGGTGATCGAGAGCTTGCGCAGGATGTGCGAGACGTGCCACTCGACCGACTTCACACTGACGCCCAGCTCGGCGGCGATCTCACGGTTCCGCTTGCCCATCACGACGAGCTGGGCGACGCGTCGCTCGGCAGCGCTCAGCTCCGCGAGCCGTCCGGGCAGCTCGCCGTCCGGCGCCTGGCCCAGCCGCTCGAGCAGCCAGCGCACCCGGGACAGCAGGGGGCCCAGGTTCTCCTGCCGTGCGTACTTCTCGGCGCTGCGCAGGAGGTCGACCGCCTGCGCGGAGTCACCCGGTTGCAGCAGCAGGATCCAGCCGGCGAGGTCGGTGCGGATCTGGGCCTCCAGTCGTGCGGCCCCGCTGCCGTGCAACAGCTCGAGAGCCTCACGCAGTACGGCGGTGCGGTCGCTGGTGGGCGCGATGGCGGCCTGGGTGCGCAACGCGTAGGCCACGGCGTAGGTCGAGTCGAACGTGCGAGCATCGGCGAGCTCCTCCTCCACCAGCGTGCTGGCGGCCGCGACGTCGCCGCGTCCTGCGAGGACGCGGGCCAGGCCGCTGCGCCAGGGCAGCCACGCGTGCCCCCGGCTGGCGGCGAGCTCCTCTCCGGCGTGCTCGTAGTAGGAGACCGCCTGGTCGTCCTGTCCTCGAGCGGCGGCGAACTCGCCGAGACCGAACGACGCCGTCGCGCCGACGACGCCGCGAACCCGGGCGAGATTCGTCAGGTCGCGGGAGTAGGTCGCAGCACCCCGGAGGTCGCCCAGCGCGAGCCGGCCGAGCAGACCGGTCAGGGCCAGGGACACCTGTGCGTGCTCGCCGAGGTTCGCGTCGTGCCGCGCGCGCTCGACCGTGTCGAGGGCGTCAGCGATCCTGCCCTGCGACATCGCGTCGCGGGCAAGGTTCACAACACGGGCGGAGTCGTCCGTCGCCGATTCGAACATGCTTGAGTCCGCCCCCCTGGGCTCGAGCATGTTTAGAAGGTAGGCCCTCGCGAACGTCTTGGGGAGTGTCCTGGGGCGATTTAACGAACCGTTGACGTCGCCCGACCTGGCGCGCGCCGCGCCGGCGACTCGGTCTGCCAGTCCTCGGAGCCGGGTCACCCGGGTTGGCGTGAGCCGGCCCGGAGGATGACGTCGGCGAAGGACCACGCCAGCAGCAGGGTGGGCACGGCCGCGGTGACCGTGATGTCGTGGTCGCCGGTGACCTCGAAGGCGTCACCGGCCGCGAGGGGCTCGGCCAGGCTCGAGCGGGTCAGCGCACCGGTGGCCACGAAGACGTAGCGCAACGGCGCCGCCGGCACCGTGACGCTCACCCCGGGGGCGAGCTCGCCGATCCGGTACGTCGCACCGGGAACCCCCAGCAGGGACCCGTCAGCCGCCGTCACCAGCCCCCCGGTCGCCAGGCCAGGCCTCGTCGTCCGCCGGCTCGGAACCCCGCCCGGCCGACTCGGTCGCAACCAGGCCTGCACGAACCTGGTGGCTCGGTCTCCGGCACGCTCGCTGTGGCTGATCCCGCTGCCGGCCCTGGTGACCGCGAGCTCACCCGGGTGCTGGACCGTGCGACCGGCGGCGTCCTCGTGCACGAGCGCACCGGAGACCACCCACGTGACCAGCACGACGTCGGCATGGTGGTGGGCGTCATAACCCGCCCCGGCCGCGAGCAGGTCGTCGTTGAGGGCGACCAGCGGGCCGAAAGCGATGCGGCCGGGATCGTAGAAGGTGCCGAACGAGAACGAGTGACGCGTCTGGCGACCGGTCTCGCGGGTCGCGAACCGGTCCATTCCCCTTCGAACCACTACCGTCACCGACACAATGATTCACGTGGCACACCCCTTGCTCCCACCGGGCTTCCGGTTCGGTGCGAGCACTGCGGCGTACCAGATCGAAGGTGGCGCCACCGACGACGGGAAGGGCCCCAGCATCTGGGACACCTTCACCCACGCACCGGGGAGGATCGCGGACGGGTCGACGGGCGACGTGGCCTGCGACCACTACCACCGCCTCGACGAGGACCTCGACCTCATGCGGCGGCTCGGGCTCGGGGGCTACCGCTTCTCGATCTCCTGGCCACGCGTGTTGCCGACAGGTGCGGGGCACCCCAACCCGAAGGGGTTGGAGTTCTACGAGCGGCTGGTCGACGGGCTGCTGGAGCGGGGCATCCAGCCGATGGCGACGCTGTACCACTGGGACCTGCCCCAGGCCCTGGAGGACGCCGGCGGCTGGCTCAACCGCGACACCGCGGACCACTTCGCCGAGTATGCCGCGCTCGTCGGCGAGCTGCTCTCGGACCGGGTCGAGCACTGGATCCCTGTCAACGAGCCGAACGTCGTGACGATGCATGGCTACGCGAACGGCACCCACGCACCGGGCAAGACCCTGAAGTTCGACGCGCTGCCGGTGGCACACCACCTGCTCCTCGGCCACGGCCGCGCGGCCATCGCACTCCGCGCCGCGGGTGCGTCCAGCATCGGCTGTGCGAACAACCATGCACCGGTATGGCCGGCCAGTGAGGACGAGGCGGACGTCGGCGCCTCGAAGCTCTTCGACGCGCTCTGGAACGGGATGTTCTCCGAGCCGATGCTCTTCGGCCGGTACCCCTTCGACCTGGAGCCGCTGGTGTCGCCCGTCGTCAAGCCGGGCGACCTGGCGACGATCCGCCAGCCGCTGGACTTCTACGGCGTCAACTACTACAAGCCGACGCGCATCGCAGCTGCCGACGAGGACGCACCGATGCCCTTCGAGCGGATGGAGATCCTCGGGTACCCGACCACCGACTTCGGGTGGCCGATCGTGCCGGACGCTCTGCGCGAGTGGCTGATCACGCTGCGCGCCCGCTACCGCGCGGCGCTGCCGCCGATCATCATCACCGAGTCCGGCTGCTCCTACGTCATCGCTCCGGACAGCGAGGGCGTGGTCGACGACCAGGCCCGCATCGAGTACCTCGATGCCCATCTGCGAGCCGTCGCGGTCGCCGTGCATGCCGGGGTCGACGTCCGCGGCTACTACACGTGGTCGCTGATGGACAACTTCGAGTGGGCCGAGGGCTACACGCAGCGCTTCGGACTCGTCTACGTCGACTACGAGACGCAGGCACGCATCCCCAAGAAGTCGTTCGACTGGTACGCCGAGACCATCAAGGTCCAGCCTCCGGACAACTGACCGTGCCGCCACCGCTCGGGACCGGCGCCGGTGCTGGTGGCCGGCGTGCTAGCGGCGGCCGAGGCCACGGGCGGTCCACCCCGCGGAGCGCCAGGCGTCGAGGTCGAGCACGTTGCGGCCGTCGAAGAGCTGGGGCCGGGCGACGACTCCCTCGAGCTCGGTCGGGGTGATCTCACGGAACTCCGGCCACTCGGTCAGGTGGAGCACCAGGTCGGCGCCCCGGCACGCCGCGACCGCGGAGTCGGCGTACGACAACGTGGGGAACCGCGCGCGGGCGGTGTCGACCGCCCGTGGATCGTAGACGCTGACCTGGGCGCCCTCGAGGTGGAGCTGACCGGCGATCCAGAGTGCGGGCGAATCCCGGACGTCGTCACTGTCTGGCTTGAACGCCGCACCCCAGACGGCGATGGTGGCGCTCGCGAGGTTGCCGCCGACCATCCTGGTCGCGGTGTGGACGACGCGCTCACGTTGACGCTGGTTGACGTCGTCGACGTGTCGCAGGAACGTCATCGCGTCCTCGACACCGAGCTCCCCGGCGCGGTGCACGAACGCACGGATGTCCTTGGGCAGGCAGCCGCCGCCGAAGCCGATCCCGGCGTCGAGGAACCGGCGACCGATGCGGGCGTCGTAGCCGATCGCGTCGGCCAGGTCCACGACGTCGGCGCCGGTGGCCTCGCAGACCTCGGCCATCGCGTTGATGAAGGAGATCTTGGTGGCCAGGAAGGCGTTGGCAGCGACCTTGACCAGCTCGGCGGTCGCGTAGTCGGTCACCACGATCGGGGTGCCGGAGTCGAGCATCGGTGCGTAGAAGTCGCGCAGCTGCTTCTCGGCGCGACCGTCCAGCACGCCGATCACGATGCGGTCGGGATGCACGGTGTCCTCGACGGCGTACCCCTCGCGCAGGAACTCCGGGTTCCACGCCAGGAGAGCCTCGTCGCCCGCCGGGGCCAGCTCGGCCAGCCTCGCGGCCATGCGCGCCGCGGTACCGACGGGGACGGTCGACTTGCCCACCACCAGGGCCGGCCGGTCCAGATGCGGAGCGAGCCCCGCGATGGCGGACTCCACCTGGCTGACGTCGGCGGCGAGGCTCTCCGGCTGCTGGGGGGTCCCCACGCAGACGAAGTGGAGCTCGCCGAAGGACGCGACCTCGGCATAGGAGTCGGTGAAGCGCAGCCGCCCCGACCGCACGCTGCTCGCGAGGACCTCGCCGAGCCGTGGCTCGTAGAAGGGCACCTCGCCGCGGGCGAGCGCCTCGCGTTTCGCCTGGTCGATCTCCATGCCGAGGACGTCGTGGCCGAGGTCGGCCATCGCCGCGGCATGGGTGGCCCCGAGATAGCTACATCCGATGACCGTGATCCGCATGCGGGGGAGTCTAGAGACGCGGCGCGCTCCGGCGCTTGCGTCCGACACCCTCGGGCGTACAACTGACACCGTGAGCAACAGCTGGCGCATGGCCATCACCGCGACCCGGCACTGCCTCACCGGCTGTGCGCTCGGCGAGGTGACCGGCATGGTGCTGAGCACGTGGTGGGGCTGGGGCAACGCGGCGAACATCGCGCTGTCGGTCGGGCTGGCGTTCCTCTTCGGCTACCTCCTCACCTACACCGGTGTCCGTCGGGCTGGCGGGGACAACCGCACGGCCGTCCAGGCTGCCCTGGCCAGCGACACGGTCTCGATCCTGACCATGGAGGTGGTCGACACGCTGTTCATCCTCGTCGTGCCGGGCGCGATCGACGCCAGCCTCGGCACTGCGCTGTTCTGGTGGTCGCTGGCCGTGTCGCTGGTGGTCGCCTTCCTCGCCGCCGTCCCGGTCAACCACTGGCTCATGGAGCGCGGCAAGGGACACGCCGTGATGCACCGCTTCCACGAGGAGCACGCCCACCAGCACCAGGCGACGTGCGCGTGACCGCCCTGAGACGTCCGGTTCGCGGTCGAGAACGGGTGCTCTCCGGCCACCGCGACGTGCGACCGGCGCACGTACCGAACCCTGGGTGTCGCCGGCTCGGCCGACCGTTCGGGCGGCCCGACCCGCCTTCGTGTGCGGACCCGTTGGCGTGGTCGAGGCGCAGGTCCCGGCGCTGCGACGTGACCGCCGCTGGCCGCAGACCGGCTCGACACTCCGGACCGACGAGGCCGCGCACTGCGGCCCACCACCCGTCAGCCGCGCCGGCGACCTACCGGGGACCACCACTGCGCGCGCCCCCGCTAGCATCTGCGCCATGCGCGCGCCCCGAACGGCTGCTGTCCTCATCCCGCTGATGCTCGTAGCGCTCGGGTGCGCACCTCAGAACAGCTCGACGGCCACCGGCACCACCAGCTCCTCGAACGCCAACCAGACCCCGGCCGAATGCGCCCAGGGCAAGACCCTCAAGAGCGGGGTCCTGACGGTGGGAACCGACTCGCCGGCGTACGACCCGTGGTTCCGCCACAACGACCCGACGAACGGCAAGGGCTTCGAGTCGGCCGTGGCGTACGCCGTGGCGAAGGAGCTGGGCTTCGACGCGTCGGCGGTGACGTGGACCAAGGTGCCCTTCAACACGTCGTACGCGCCGGGGCCCAAGCACTTCGACTTCGACATCAACCAGGTCTCGATCACGCCGGCCCGGGCGAAGGCGGTGACCTTCTCCGACGGCTACTACACCGCCGCCCAGGCCCTGATTGCGCTCCAGGACTCCCCGGTCTCGAAGGTGACGTCGCTCGCCGACCTGAAGCAGTACAAGCTCGGCGCGCAGACCGGTACGACGTCTCTGACCGCCCTGCGCGACGACGTGCAGCCGGACAGCCAGCCGATCGTGTTCCAGAACACCAACGACGCGAAGCAGGCTCTGCTCAACCACCAGGTCGACGCGATCGCGGCGGACCTGCCCACCGCGTTCTACATCACCGCGGTCCAGATCCCGCACTCGACGATCGTCGGCCAGTTCCAGCAGAGCGGCAGCCACCCCGAGCAGTTCGGCATGCTCTTCCAGAAGGGCAACCCGTTGGCGCAGTGTGTCGACCAGGCGCTCGCCGACCTCACGTCCTCGGGCCGGCTCGCGGCGATCGAGAAGAAGTGGTTGTCCAACACGGTTGATGTGCCTGTCCTGAAGTGAGTCTCGTCGATCCCGGTTGGGAGCCGAGCGCCCGCGAGCTGGAACGTCGCGCCGTACGCCGCGCCCGGGCGCGCCGCGACATCCTGATCGCGACCGTGGCGCTCGTCGTCGTGCTCGGCGTCCTGGTCCTCGGCATCACCACCGCACCCGGCTGGCATCGCGTCCAGCAGACCTTCTTCAGCTGGGAGGTGGCCAAGGCGTCGTTCCCCCAGGTCATCCGCGGCTTCGGCAAGAACATCGTGATCTTCCTGATCGCGGAGCCCCTGATCCTCGTGCTCGGGGCCGCCGTCGCCGTGGCGAGGTCGACGGTGTCGCCCGCCCTCCTGCCCTTCCGGGTGCTCGCCGTCGTGTACGCCGACGTCTTCCGCGGGATCCCCACGATCCTGCTGGTCTACCTGGCCGGCATCGGGCTACCGGCGCTGGAGCTGCGGGGGCTCACCACCGACACCCTGTGGCTCGGGACGGGCGCCCTCGTGGCGTCCTACGGCGCGTACGTCTCGGAGGTGTTCCGGGCGGGGATCGAGTCGATCCACCCCTCCCAGCTGGCCAGCGCGGACACCCTCGGCCTCACCAGATGGCAGTCCATGGTGCACGTGATCCTGCCGCAGGCGACCCGCCGGGTGGCTCCGCCGCTGCTCAACGACTTCATCTCGCTGCAGAAGGACACGGCGCTGCTCTCGGTGATCTTCGTGTTCGAGGCGATGTTCTCCGCCCAGGACTACACCAATTACCACTTCAACTACACGCCGCTCGTCGTCGCCGCAGTCCTGTTCATCTGCCTGACCATCCCGTTGACCCGGTTCACGGACTGGATGGCGCGGCGGATGATGCGGCGCGAGTTCGCAGGGGTGGTGAAGTGAAGGAGGCGCTGCTCGAGGTCACCGGCCTGCGCAAGACCTACGGCGACAAGGTCGTGCTCAGCGACATCGACCTGACCCTCCACGCCCACGACGTGATATGTCTGATCGGCTCCTCCGGGTCTGGCAAGTCGACCCTGCTGCGCTGCCTGAACCTCCTCGAAGAGGTCGACGACGGCGTCATCCTCTTCGAGGGCCGGGAGATCTCGGACCCGCGCGTCGACCACCGGAAGGTCCGCACCAGGATGGGCATGGTCTTCCAGTCCTACAACCTGTTCCCGCACCTGACCGTGCTCGACAACTGCACCCTCGCACCGCGACGCGTGCACGGTGTACCCAAGGCCGAGGCGCAGCAGCGGGCGCACGACCTCCTCACCAGGTTCGGGCTGGCCGACCAGGCCGCCAAGCACCCGGACCGGATGTCGGGCGGACAGCAGCAGCGCGCGGCCCTGGTCCGGGCCCTGTGCACCCACCCCACGCTGCTGCTCCTCGACGAGATCACGGCGGCGCTCGACCCGGAGCTGGTCGGCGAGGTGCTGACGATCGTGCGCGAGCTCGCCGAGCAGGGGACGACGATGATCCTGGCGACCCACGAGATGGCCTTCGCCCGCGACGTCGCCACCTCGGTGTGCTTCCTCGACGACGGGCGCATCCTCGAGCAGGGCGCACCCGCGGACATCTTCAGCAACCCCCGGGAGGAGCGGACGCGGCAGTTCCTGACCCGGGTTCTCCCTCCGCGCTGAGCACGGGATGAGCACGGGATGTGCACGGCATGAGCACGGGATGAGCACGGGATGAGCACGGCATGATCGGGTCCATGCAGCTCGGCCACGGCACCGGACCGCTCCGTGGTCTCCGGGTGGTCGAGCTGGCCGGGATCGGACCCGGTCCGCATGCCTGCATGATCCTGGCCGACCTCGGTGCCGACGTGATCAGGATCGACCGTCCCGGCGGGCAGCTGTTGACCGGCGGAGCCCACGACCTGCTCAACCGCGGACGCCCGAGCGTCGCGCTGGACCTGAAGCACCCGGACGCGATCGCCACCGTGCTCGAGCTGGTCGAGTCCGCCGACGTGCTGGTCGAGGGTCTCCGCCCGGGTACGACGGAACGGCTCGGCCTCGGCCCGGACGCCTGCCTCGCCCGCAACCCGCGGCTGGTCTACGGCCGGATGACCGGCTGGGGACAGGACGGACCACTCGCCCGCACCGCCGGCCACGACCTCGTGTACATCGCGATCACGGGGGTGCTGCACGGCCTGGGGCAGGACAGGACCCGGCCGCACTTCCCTACCAACCTGGTCGGCGACTTCGGCGGAGGGTCGACGTACCTCGTGATCGGGATCCTTGCGGCGCTCCTCGAGTCCCGGCTGTCGGGACAAGGGCAGGTCGTGGACGCCGCGATCGTCGACGGCACCGCTCACCTCAACTCGATGGCGATGGGGTTCCTCGCCGGTGGTCAGCTGCGCGAGGAGCGCGCGAGCAACCTGCTCGACGGCGGAGCGCCGTTCTACGACCTCTACGAGACCGCCGACGGCAGGCACCTGGCCGTCGGAGCACTCGAGCCCGCGTTCTACGACGAGCTGGTCGCCGGTCTCGGCATCGCCGACACCGCACCCGACCGCGACGACCCCGCGAAGCACGACGAGCTGCGCCGCCTGATCGCCGACGCCGTACGCAGTCGAACCCAGACCGAGTGGGTCGCGACCTTCGAGGACACCGACGCCTGCGTCGCACCTGTGCTGTCGATGACCGAGGCCCTCCACCACCCCCACCTGATCGCTCGCGGCACCTACGTCGAGCGCGACGGCACGAGCCAACCGGCGCCCGCACCGCGTTTCTCGCGCACCTCGCCGTCGTTGACGACGCCACCGCCGGCGCGACCCGGCCAGGACACACGCGCGGCGCTCACCGCCTGGGGGATCGCCGACGCCGACGGTCTGATCCGGTCCGGAGCGGCGGTACAGACCTGATGGACGGGACCACCGTCGTGCGCGTCGGCGTCCTGACCATCGGCGCCGGGCGTGTCCTGCATCGGTGCGGCCAGGCACATCGTGCCGCGTGCTCGAGGCTCGTCCCGTGAGTGGCGGCACGTGGGACCTGCTCCGCTGTCCCGGCGTCCGCTCGGACTCCGACATGTACACCATGGGCTACCGCTTCCGCCCCCCTGGCCGCACGAGGAGGCGCTCGGGTCCGGCGATCGGATCTTCGCGTATGTCCGCGACACCGCGTGCGAGTGCGACGTGGAGCGGTGCATGCGCTCTCCTCCCACCGGCGTCGTCGGGACCCATCCGGCCGCATGTCGTGACCGGCGGCCGGGTACGTGTGGGTCGCACGCCGGGATTGCTCGACGACAGAAGGAGCACACGTGGGACTCGACGACAAGATCAAGAACCAGGCCACCGAGGCCCAGGGCAAGGCGAAGGAGGCGGCCGGGTCGGCCACGGGCAACGAGACCATGGAGTCCGAGGGCAAGGCCGACCAGGGCGAGGCGAAGGCCAAGGAGGCGGGCCGCCACGCCAAGGAGGCGGCCAAGGACGTGAAGGACACGTTCAACCGCTGACACCAGCGAAGCGGCGAGGGGCCTGGCCGACGGCGAGGCCCCTCGCCGTGTCCGGGTGACGGGGGTCGTGCGTAGGGTGACCACCGTGCTCGACGGCGTACGACGCCAGGGGCGGCAGTTACGACGTCTGGTGCGACGTACCTTGTGGGACCAGGTCCCGCGTGACCATCGCGAGTCCGGCCGCGACCTGCGGCGGCGCCAGTGGGTGACGTGCCTGGTCCTGGTCGTCGGCGCGGTCTCGCTGGCCCTGTCCCTGCGGATCGAGCCCGGCTCCACGCGGTTCTACCCCGCGACTCTCGGGCTGGCAGTCGTCTGGACGGTGGGTGCCTTCGCGTCGGGGCCACTGCACCTCGGCCGCACGCTCCAGGGCGCGGACCCCGGACCGCGCCCGGTGCTGGTCCCGCTCGGGTACGGCGCGCTGCTGGCCGGCACCTTCGTCGCCGGTGCTCTGGTGGTGCGCGAGGTCCCCTGGCTGGACGACCAGGTCAGGCACGTCCTCGACCACGCCGACCAGGGCTCGGTCCCCCTGCTCGTCGTGGTCACGGCCGTCAACGGGGTCGCGGAGGAGCTGTTCTTCCGCGGAGCGCTCTACGCCGCGACGCCGCGCTACCCGGTCGTCGTCACCACCGCGGCGTACACCCTGGCAACGCTGGTCACGGGGAACCTCATGCTGGCCTTCGCCGCTGTGCTCCTCGGCATCCTGGTCGGACTCGAGCGTCGCGCCACGGGGGGAATCCAGGCGCCGGTGATCACCCACGTCGTGTGGTCGGTCACGTTGCTGCTTGCCCTCCCCGCGATCTTCGACTGAGGTCGTTCGCGCGGTCTGTCGGGGCTGGCCCTCCTCAGCGTGCGTCGTCGGTGTCCTCCAAGGCACGGCGGACGGCTTCGGCGTACGGCACGGGATCGAACGGGACGAGGTCGCGGATGGAGTGGTCGGTGACCAGGACCTCGGTCCCCATGGAGTCGATCAGGTTGCGTGCGGTGGTCGTGTCGACGTCGGTGACCAGGGCGAGCCAGTACGACGAGAGCCTCGGCGTCAGTACCGGCACCGCCACGATCGGGACGCGTCGGCCGCTGGCGACCTCGGAGGCCACCTCCAGCATGCGGAGGTAGGTCAGCTGCTCGGGTCCGCCGATCTCGAAGGTGCGGCCGAAGGACCGCTCGTCACCGGCGATCCCGACGAGGTAGCGGATCACGTCGTCGACCGCGATCGGCTGGGTCCGCGTCGTCACCCAGCGTGGAACCACCATGGCCGGGAGGTTCTTCACCAGCTGCCGGGTGAGCTCCCACGAGATGCCGCCGCGGCCGATCACGATGCCGGCCCGCAGCGCGGTCACCGGCACGCCGCCGGCACCCAGCAGGCCTTCGACCTCCCGACGTGATCGCAGATGAGCGGAGAGCTCGGCCCCCTCGGCACCGAGCCCGCCGAGGTAGACGATCTGGGTCACGCCGGCCGACCCGGCCGCCTCACCGAAGGCCCTCGCCGCCCGGGCGTCCCGCTGCTCGAAGTCCTCGGCATCCAGGGAGTGCACGAGGTAGTACGCCACGTCGACGCCGTCGAGCGCCGGGCCGAGCGTGGGCGGATCGTGGACGTCGCCGCCCACCGCCGTGCCCGGCCCGTCGTACTCGTCCGGTCGCCGCGTCATCGCGCGGATGTCGTACCCCTGGTCGACCAAGGCCGGCACCAGCCGCCGGCCGATGAAGCCGGTGGCACCGGTGACCAGGATGGTGGTGGTTGACGTCACGCCCCGCCGTACCCACCCCACGCGAGGACATCGGCGCCACCCCGGCCAGGACGCCGGGCATGACTCGGGTGAGCCGTGCCTCAGCGGGCGCGCTTGGCGATGTTGGCGCGGCGGAGCTCGTTCATGCCCGCCTCGTAGGAGTGCACCAGCGACGCGATCGAGAGGGGCTTGAGCCGCTCCACGACCTCTTGGATCGTCTCCGGCGAGACGCCCTTCTCCTGGTAGACGGGCCACACCTTGGTCCGGAACAGCTCGTAGAGCTCCTCGGCGATCGCCCGCCCGTGCGCGGCGTACACCTCGGCGGCGGCGCGCGCGGCTTCGATCGGGTAGCCGAGGTCGAGCAGCCCGAGCCCCACACCGAGCTGGGACACCGACGCGCGGAAGCGTCCCCGACCCGCCGCCTGGACGACGCCGAGAGCGACCAGGGTGTCGAGGTCGTCGGCGGTGAGCGGCCGGCCCGCCCGCTGCTCGAGCTCGGCTCGGGACAGGTCCTCCCAGGAGTCAGCCATCCAGGGCGCCAGCATCGTGCGGTGCAGCGCGATCTCCTCAGGGGAGGCGCCGGCCGGGATCCCCGCGACGTACCTCTCGATCGCCGAGAGCGTGAAGCCGTGGGCCTGGAGCTCCTGCACCAGCTGGAGCCGCGCGAGATGGTCGGCGCTGTAGTAGCCGCTGCGACCGCGCCGGATCGGCGGCGGCACCAGGCCCCGGGCCGTGTAGAAGCGCACGTTGCGGACACTCATGCCCACCCGCTCGGTCAGCTCCTCCAGGCTCAGCAACGTGACCGTCCCCACAGCGCGCCCGTCTTCCTTGACGACCATGACAGCAAGAGTGTCACAATCGTGGGCATGGCTGCATCCCCTGCACCGGCACCTCGTGAAGCGTTCGTCTACGACCATCTGCGGACACCGCGCGGCAAGGGGAAGACCGTCGGCTCGCTGTACGAGGTGAAGCCGGTCGATCTGATGGTCGGTCTGCTGAACGAGATCCGGGCCCGTAACCCGTCGCTCGACCTCGGCCGGGTCGACGACCTCGTGCTCGGCGTGGTGACGCCGATCGGTGAGCAGGGCGGCGACATCGCCAAGGCCGCTGCGCTGGTCGCGGGCTACCCCGAGACCGTCCCCGGCGTACAGCTCAACCGGTTCTGCGCCTCGGGCCTCGAGGCCGTGAACCAGGCGGCAGCCCGGATCCGGAGCGGGTTCGAGGACCTGATCCTGGCCGGCGGGGTGGAGTCGATGAGCCGGGTGCCGATGGGCTCCGACGGCGGCGCGTGGGCGGCCGATCCGGCCACCGCGCTCGCCACCGGCTTCGTCCCACAGGGCATCGGCGCCGACCTGATCGCCACGCTCGAGGGCTGGGGCCGCGAGGACGTCGACGCGTTCGCCGCCGAGTCGCACCACCGCGCCGCCAAGGCCTGGGCGAACGGCTACTTCGCCGATGCGGTCGTCCCGGTGCGCGACGCGAACGGCGTCCTGGTGCTCGACCATGACGAGCTCATCCGGCCCGACACCGCGGTCGAAGGCCTGGCCGGGCTCAAGCCGAGCTTCGCTGCGATCGGGAAGGACGCGGGGTTCGACGACGTGGCTCTCGAGAAGTACCACTGGGTCGAGCGCATCGAGCACGTCCACCACGCCGGCAACTCCTCGGGGATCGTCGACGGAGCCTCCCTCGTCGCGATCGGCTCGGAGCAGGTCGGCGAGCAGCTGGGCCTCACGCCGCGCGCACGGATCGTGATGACGGCGGTCTCGGGCTCCGACCCGACGATCATGCTGACCGGACCCGCACCGGCCGCGCGCAAGGCGCTCGCCAGGGCCGGCCTCGAGGTCGGCGACATCGACCTCTGGGAGATGAACGAGGCGTTCGCCGCGGTCGCGATGCGCTTCATGAAGGACATGGGGATCACCCACGAGACCACCAACGTCAACGGCGGCGCGATCGCGATGGGCCACCCACTCGGTGCCACCGGCGCGATGCTGCTCGGCACCCTCCTCGACGAGCTCGAGCGCCGGGACCTCCGTCGTGGCCTGGCCACGCTCTGTATCGGCGGAGGGATGGGCATCGCGACCGTGGTCGAGCGCGTGTGACCCCTTGGCCGGGTCATCGGGACCCCGGACGCGAGCGGCGACCTGCAGCCACGGCTTCCTGAGGAAGAAGGACTGATCAGATGACCGAGATGGTCTCGACGAGCTCGACCGACGATGCTCGCTCGACCGACGGACCGACCGCTGTCCGCTACGAACGGGACGCGGACGGCATCGTCACCTTGACGCTCGACGACCCCGCCGCCGGCGCCAACACGATGAACGAGCGGTACCGGCGCTCCATGCACGCCGCCGTCGATCGTCTGTACGAGGAGCTGGACGACCTCACGGGCGTCGTGGTCTCAAGCGCCAAGAAGACGTTCTTCGCAGGCGGCGACCTGAAGCTGCTGATGCAGGCGACACCGGCCGACGCGCCCACCGTGTTCGCGGAGGTCGAGGCGATCAAGGCCGACCTGCGGCGGCTCGAGAGGCTCCCGCGTCCCGTGGTGGCGGCGATCAACGGTGCGGCGCTGGGTGGTGGGTACGAGATCACGCTGGCCTGCCACCGACGGATCGTCGTCGACGACCCGTCGGCGGTGGTCGGCCTTCCCGAGGCGACCCTGGGGCTGCTCCCGGGCGCGGGTGGCGTCACGCGGGTCACCCGCATGCTCGGCCTGCAGAGCGCGCTGATGGACGTCCTCCTCCAGGGCAGGAGGTTCAAGCCCGCGGACGCCCTGGCCAGGGGCCTGGTCGACCAGGTGGTCGGCTCCCGGGAGGACCTGCTCCTGGCCGCGAAGGCCTGGGTCCTCGAGCATCGCGACGACCCCGACGCAGCCAGCAACCCCTGGGACCGCGAGGGCTACCGCATGCCCGGTGGGACGCCGCAGTCGCCGAAGCTCGCGGCGTTCCTGCCGGCGTTCCCGGCCGTGCTGCGGCAGCAGTCCAAGGGCGCGGTCTATCCCGCCCAACGGGCGATCCTCTCCGCCGCTGTGGAGGGGGCCGGCGTCGACGTCGACACCGCGAGCCGCATCGAGAGCCGATACCTCACCACGCTCGTCATCGGTCAGAACTTCAAGAACATGGCCCAGGCGTTCTTCTTCGACCTCCAGGCCATCAACGCCGGAATGCTTCGACCCCGGGGCTACGAGCGGTTCACCGCCATGAAGGTCGGCGTCCTCGGAGCGGGGATGATGGGGGCCGGCATCGCCCACTCCTGTGCGCGAGCCGGGATGCAGGTCGTCCTCAAGGACGTCTCGGCCGAGTCCGCCGAGCGTGGCAAGGGCTACACCGAGAAGGTCAACGCCCGGGCGATCGAGCGGGGCCGGCTCACCCAGGAGAAGTCCGACGCGATGCTCGCGCGCATCACGGCGACCGCCGACCCGGCGGACCTCGCAGGTTGCGACCTGGTGATCGAAGCGGTGTTCGAGGACCCCGCCCTCAAGCACCGGGTGTTCGCCGAGGCCGTGGCCCACGTCGAGCCGGACGCCCTGCTGTGCTCCAACACCTCCACCCTGCCGATCACCGAGCTCGCCGCCGGCGTCGAGCGCCCCGAGGACTTCATCGGCCTGCACTTCTTCAGCCCGGTCGACAAGATGCCGCTCGTCGAGATCATCAGAGGTGCGCAGACCTCCGACGCCGCGCTCGCCAAGGCCCACGACGTCGTCCTGCAGATCCAGAAGACCCCGATCGTCGTCAACGACAGCCGGGGCTTCTACACCTCACGGGTCATCGGCACGATGGTCAACGAGAGCCTGGCCATGCTCGCCGAGGGCGTCTCGCCGGTGTCGCTCGAACGTGCCGCTCTGCAGAGCGGATACCCGGTCGGTCCGCTGCAGCTGACCGACGAGCTGAACATGGAGCTGATGGCGAAGATCGAGAAGGCCACCAGGGAAGCCGCCGAGCGCGACGGCGCGCCGTACGACGTGCACCCGGGCTCTGCGGTCGTGGCCCGCATGATCGAGCTTGGCCGGCCGTCGAGGGCGAAGGGCGCGGGCTTCTATGAGTACGACGAGGGTCGTCGTACCCACCTGTGGGCGGGGCTGGCCCAGGAGTTCCCGGTGGCGTCGCGGCAGCTCCCGTTCGCGGACGTGAAGGACCGGATGACGTTCATCGAGGCGCTCGAGACCGCGTCGTGCCTCGAGGAGGGCGTGATCGAGTCGCCGGCAGCGGCCAACATCGGTTCGATCATGGGCATCGGCTTCCCCGCGAACACCGGCGGCGCTGCCCAGTTCATGACGGGGTACCAGGCCGTCGACGAGCGGGGCGCGGGCACCGGGCCGATCGGTCTGGCTGCGTTCCTCGCGCGCGCGGACGAGCTCGCCGACCGGTACGGCGAGCGGTTCCGCCCGACGGCGTACCTCCGTGATCTCGCGGCCGCCGGGTCGGAATGAGCCAGTCGTGTACCTCAGCCCGGCGCTCCGGGGCGGGCTGGGGGCACACGACCGCAGGTCGGCCCGTGCGGCGGGGTGGACTTTTGACGGTTCCGGAGTCAGATCCCGGTTCCGCTGGGAAGATTCTCCGCGTGAGTCAGGGCCCGGTCGTCGACGTGCGCGGCCTCCACGTCCGCTTCGGTGAGGTCGAGGCCGTGGCCGGCATCGACATCGAGGTGTACGCCGGCCAGGCGACCGCGCTGCTCGGGCGAAACGGCGCCGGCAAGTCGACGACCATGCGGGTGCTGGCCGGGGTGGTGCCGCCGACCGCCGGCACCGTCACCGTGGCCGGCCTGGACATCCGCAGCGACACGCTCGCGGTCAAGCAGATCACCGGGTACTGCCCCGACGTCGGGGGCCTGGTCCCTCGCGCGACCCCGTGGGAGCATCTCCAGCTCAGCGCGAAGCTGCGACGCCTGTCCGGTTGGGAGGACCGCGCCCGAGACCTGCTGGAGCGCTTCGAGCTCGGCGACGTCATGAACCGCGTCACCGGCGGCTTCTCGCACGGCATGGGTCGCCGGCTCTCGGTCGTCCTCGCCGCCATGCACGCGCCCCAGGTACTGCTTCTCGACGAGCCGTTCGACGGGGTCGACCCGATCGGCGTGGAGGCGACGTTCGACGTGATCGCGGACGCCCGTGCCCGCGGCGCCACGATCCTTCTCTCGACGCACCTGCGCGACCTCGCGGTCCAGGCCTGCGGCACCGCCCTCGTCCTCCGTGGCGGCTCGCGCGTCGCGTCGGTCGACGCCGAAGAGATGGCCGGCGAGGAGGGGGCACGTGCCTACCGCGCTCTCCTCGACTGAGACCTGGACGACGCACCGGCCGGCGGGACATCTCGAGGCGGCGCGTCGTGCGGTCGTCGACGTCGCGATCCTGTTCGGGTTCCGCCGCCGGACGGTCCGCCGGCGCCACCTCGCCCGCGCGTGGTCGCTGGTCTTCCTCGCTATCACGCTCGGGGCCGCGGTCGGCCCGGCCTTCCTGCCGGGTGCCCACGGCGCCGGCAAGGCGTTCGACATCGTGCTGCTGATCCCCACCGCCATGGCCGGGATCCTGGTCCTCAACATGGGTTCGGCCATCGCCTCCGGCGGTGGGCGTGAGCTGATCTCCCGCGACCAGGCGGTGCCCTACCCGGTCAGCCCCACCACCGACCACCTCGGCGCACTGCTGCTCGCCCCGCTCAACATCTCGTGGCTGATCCAGGTCTGGCTGATGCTCGGATCCGTCTCCTACTCCGTGCTCCCGGGCAAGCTGGTGCAGGCCGAGATCGGCATGGTCCTGTGGTTCCTGATGGCGACCTGTCTCGGTCAGGTGGTCGCGTGGTCGATGGAGGCGGTGCGTCGCGGTCCGGCAGGGATCGCCATCTCGCGGGGCCTCCTCATCGCAGCCGGTGCCACGGCAACCCTGGTCCAGCTGACGGGGAGCACGACGCGGGTGCTGGACCGGGTGCCCACGATCTGGTTCTTCGCCGGCGTCACCAGCGACCCGCTCACCTGGCGGTTCTGGGAGACGATCCTGGCCCTGCTCCTGGGCACGGTCGCCGCCGTGGTCGCCGGCGCCGTCCCGGCACACCTGGCGGCGCGGCGGATGCCGCGTGACGAAGCGCGGATGGAGAGCGACCAGCACGAGCCGCGCCCCATGTCGCGCACCGTGCTCGGCATCCTGATCCGGACCGACCGGGCCTCCGTGTGGCGCTCGGTGCCGATGCGGCGCGGTGTGCTCGTGCTCGCCGTCGGCCCGGGCCTGGTCGCCCTCTTCGGTGACCTGCAGTGGTCGGAGATGACGATCCTCCCGGGTCTGGTCGCCTCCGGAGGCGCGCTGCTGTTCGGCGTCAACGCGTGGTGCCTCGACGGCCGCGGCGCCCTGTGGCGGGAGAACCTTCCCGCGCCACCGACCGCCCTGTTCGACGCTCGCACGTGGATCCTCGCCGAGTTCCTCGCCGTCGCCTCCGTGATCACGATCCTGGTCGGCGCCCTGCGGGCCGGCCTGCCGAACGCCGAGGAGTTCGCGGCGCTGGTCGCCAGCCTCGTCGTGGTGACGATGCAGGTGGTCGGCGGGGCGTTGCGGTGGTCGCTGAAGCACCCCTATCCGGTCGACCTCCGCTCGGCCCGTGCCACACCGGCGCCACCGGCAGCGATGGTGGGCTACTCCGCGCGGCTGGCGACCTGTACGACGTTCACGGGGCTGATCTTCTCCGGCTGCGCGCACGTGGCGGACTGGCGGCTGTCGCTGATCGTGGCGATGCCGTGCGGGCTGTGGTCCGCCACCCGCCTGGTCCGCACCCGGCGGCGGTGGGAGGACCCCGCCATCCGGGCGCACGTGGTCAGCACGGTCGCCGCCTGAGCACCCGTCGGGGTGTCAGCGGTAGGACGCTCGGGTGGCTCAGCCCGCGCCAGGACGTGGGCCCGGGCACACCACCCGACCAAGCGGGAAGTGATCGGTGACAAACGACCCGGAGTCCCCGATCCTGCGGCATCGTGGACCCATGACAGGCGGCTTCGAGGAGTGGGCGGCGGCGCGAACGCCGTCGCTGCTCGCGTTCACAGGGGCCCTGCTCGACGACGACGGTGAGGCCGACGCCGCGGTCACCCGGACCCTGGCCCGGCTCCGGGTCGGCTGGCAACGGGTGGGGCGCGACGACCCCGACCTCGAGGCGCGGCGGCAGGTCGTCCGCGCCTGCGCGACCCGCCCGCGCGCCGCCGCCGTGCTACGACTGCTCGAGGACCGGTCGGACGCCGAGATCGCCGACGTCCTCGAATGCTCCGAGTCGGCGGCGCGCCGACACCTCCAACGGGGTCTGGCCGAGGCCCACCGCCGACCGGTTGCGCCGGGCTCGGCGCGCGACCACCTCGTCGCCCGGGCCGGCTCCGCCC
>JBKPTA010000024.1:0-23392 GCA_046735295.1 Actinomycetota bacterium
CATCGTGTTGGAGGCGGGCGGGGCTCAGTCGGGGCTGGGCCAGGACTGGTGTGCTGCCGCCCGTGGTTGCAGCCGAGAGCTTCTGGAGAGTCCCTTGAGTCACGCCGCCGACCCTGCCCCCACGACTCCCACGACCGACCACGACGACGACAGTCGGCTGGCCAGCCTGGGCTACCAGCCGCAGCTGCACCGCGTGCTCGGGCTGTTCGCGAACTTCTCGGTCGCCTTCACCTACCTCTCGCCGATGGTGGGGATCTACTCGCTGTTCATCCTCGGCCTCGGCACCGGCGGGCCTGCCTACATCTGGCTCAACTTCATCCCGATCATCGGGATGCTGTTCGTCGCCCTGGTCTTCGGCGAGCTGGCCAGCCACTACCCGGTCGCCGGCGCCCTCTACCAGTACTCGAAGTTCTCCGTCGGCCCCGGCTACGGCTGGTTCGTCGGCTGGTTCTACGGCTTCGCCCTGCTGATCACGGTGGCAGCGGTCGACACCGGCGTCGTCGGCTACTTCGCCGCCCTGACCCACAACTGGTTCGGGTGGAACCTCGACCCGGCCGACCACTTCACGGTCCTGTGGGTGACCGTGCTGCTGCTGGTGATCCAGACCGTCCTCAACATCACCGGCGCGCTGGTGATGGGCCGCATCGCCCAGTTCGGTGTGTACGTCGAGATCGTCGGCACCTTCGGCATCGCGGTGATCCTGGCGATCCACGGGTTCCACCACGGGCTCGGCTACCTGTTCAGCACCCAGGGCGTGACGCATGCGTCCTCCAACCCGCTCAGCCTCGACTTCCACGGAAGCTGGCTGGCTGCCGCGCTGATCGCCGTGCTGGCTCCGGTGTACATCTACTACGGCTTCGAGTCCGCCGGCGACATCTCGGAGGAGACCAAGGACGCCGGACGACAGGTGCCGCGCGCCATGCGGCTGGCCGTGATCTGGGGCGGAGTCGGTTCGATCGTGCTGACCGCGGCACTGCTGCTCGCCATCCCGGGTGACGGCTCCAAGGGCGTCGGCGACGCTGTCGGAGGCGGCGTCCCCTACGTCCTCGGGCAGCTGCCGTCCGGCATGCAGGACTTCCTGCTGCTGATGATCATCTTCGCGTTCTTCTCCTGCGGGACCTCCATCCAGGGGGCGGGCAGCCGGCTGGCGTTCTCCTACGCACGCGACGAGGCGCTGCCCATGTCGTCGTGGATCTCTCGGATCCATCCGCGGTTCGGAACGCCGGTCAACGCCCTGGTCGGCGGCGCCGTGGTCACGGCGCTGTTCGTGCTGCTGGTGTTCGCCTCGCCCGCGCAGGACAAGCACTTCCTCTTCATCACCTACCCCGGCGGGGTGAACGCGCTGGTCGCGCTGGTGTCCTTCGGCGTGAGCGGCATCTACCTGTCGTTCCTGCTGACGGTGATCGCGGCCTTCGTCGCCCGGTCACGCGGCTGGATACCGGAGGGACGGTTCACCCTCGGCCGTTGGGGCAACCTCGTGACCTGGGTCGCGATGCTGTACCTCGGCCTGATGCTGCTCAACGTGGTACTTCCCACGGGGCTGACGTCCCCACGCGCGTACTTCAACCTGGACTGGATCACGCTGGTGGTGATGTTCGTGATCGCGGTGGTGGGCGCGGCGTACTTCTTCGCGGCCAGGCCTGACCGGGGCGTCGGACACCACCTGCACGACGACCTCGAGCCCAGCGGCTCCGAGCGCCACCGGCAGACACTCGGGGAGCCGGCCGTCGAGCCACCCGCCGAGCCACCCTCGGCGCCGCCGCCGGGCGCACCGGTCTAGGCGGGCACCGTGTCGGAGGCCGTCGAGTCCGTCGTCCGGACCATGCGCGAGCGGCTCGACGGCCTGCCGCCCGGCCAGGCCCACCTCCGTGAGTTCCTGGGCACCTACCAGCGCACCACACTGGCCGTCGGAAAGGCGGTCGACACCGGTGAGTTCGAGGACTCCGAGTGGGTCGAACGATGGGACGTCGCCTTCGCTCAGCTCTACCTCGTCGCCCTGGACGCCCACCTCGGTACGGACCAGCCGTCACGCCCGTGGCGGCTCGCGTTCGACGCGCCGCCCGACCTGCCGGCGCTGCGGCACGTACTGCTCGGCATCAACGCGCACGTGAACTACGACCTGCCGCAGGCCCTGCTCGCGGTGATCTCGGACGACGACTTCGCCGACTCCTCTCTCATGGCGGCGCGGCGACGCGACCACGAGCGGATCGACCGGGTGCTCGCCCACCGGGTCGCAGCCGAGGATGCCGAGCTCGCCGTGCACGGGAGATCGCTCACCGACCGCGTGCTCCAGCCGCTGAACCGGCTGTCGTCCAAGCGGTTCCTGCGCGAGTCGCGGATGAAGGTGTGGCACAACACCGTCGAGCTCCAGGCCGCCCGCGTCGCCGGCCCCGCGGCGTACGACGTGCGGCTGGGCGAGCTGGAGGTGCTCAGCGCCGCCAGGATCGCCGACCTGCTCGCGCCGGGACAGGTGTTGCTCCGGCTGGCGGTCGCAGGCTTCGGCGTGACGCTCCCGCCGCCGGGCTAACGCGGTCGCGCGTTGCGGCGACCCAGCTCCCCGAGGTCGCGCGGTCGCACCGGCCTGGGCCGGGACTCGTAGGTCGCCCAGAGGTAGACCGAGCCGGCCAGCAGGGCGAGCGTCCCGAGCAGCAGCGGCCAGGCGAGGCCACTCGCCCGGAGCTCGTCGTGCGCTCGGAGGGCGGCCACCAGCATCAGCGTGAGCATGATCGCCTCGACCCGGAGCATCACCCGGACGGCGCTCCAGCGCGGGTCGACCCAGACACCGGCCAGCGCTCCACCGAGGCAGAGGGTCGCCCCGACGACCCGACCGCTCAGGGTCGTCAGCGGCCACGGCCAGGAGCCGATCAGCACGTCGGGGGCGAGGAACATCACCAGGCCCGTCAGCACGGCCAGGGCCCCGACAACGGTCAGGGCCGCTCGCTCCAGAGGCCGGAGGAGCACGTCGCCGTGGGCGACCGGCGCGGCGTACCGCCGGTTGGCGAGCCAGGCGACGGCCACCAGGAACGGAGCGGTGAAGTAGAGCCCGGACCACAGCCAGAAGGCCAGGTGGTCGTGGGTGAACACGTCCCAGTGCAGGAGCGTGGCGACGCCGAGCAGGCTCGCGAACGTCGTCACGGCCAGGAACCCGGCCGACACCTCGTGCCAGTGGCGCGAGGCCGCCACCTGGATGAAGAAGTAGGCACCTCCGAGGTACGCCGACGCCAGGATCATCGAGGTCATCGTGATCGGGATCGTCCACGCCCAGAGCCGCGCGGTGTGGTCGGGGAGGAGGTAGAGCAGAACGAAGGCGACGACGAGGAAGGGCACGATGAAGAGCGACAGTCCGCGCGTGTAGGCAAGGACCCGGTCATCGCGCCGCACCTCGTCCGATGCGCTCATGGCGACCTCCACGCTCGCGCACGAGGATAGCGACAACCGGACTGCGCTCGCCCGGACCAGGCGGCGCGCCGGCCGTCGGTGCGAACGCGTGACCTGGGTGCTGCTGGGGTACCGACAGGGCATGGCTGTCACGACATTCCAGGACCTGCCTCTGGCCGACCGGGACCGCGCCTGGGACGGTGCCGCCGCCGAGAAGCGCGTGCGCTCGTGGGCCGGGGCCGAGGACGAGCCGAACCAGAAGTACCGCGACGCCCACGTCTGGTACGACGCCGACAACCGGGACAACTTCACGGCGTACAAGCTGCTGATCGCCGATGTGGTCGACGGCCGGCTCAAGGCGGTGCCCCGTGGGGTGATGGCGGCAGGCAACGTCATGCAGGGCTCGCGCGGAGGCGTGGACCTCCCGCACGGTGACATCGACCGCGTGAAGAGCCACCTGGCGAAGTACTACTCGAAGATGGGTGAGGAAGCCCCGTGGGAGCGCTCCGGCGGTTGAGCAGGGCGCTTCCCGATGGTGGAGCAGACCGTGCCACGCCCGGGTCGACACCACCCGCGCGGACATGTGGGCGGGGCCCGTCCGGACCGCCCTCGAGCCCTAGGAGACCCGGCTGCGCGACTGCAGGCGCGTCGCCGTCCACCCGGCGTACGCCGACTCCAGCGGCTCGATCAGCTCGGGCCGCTCCGGATGCGGCTCGTCGCTGACCAGGTCCCAGTAGCCGAGCCTCGCGCCGTCGGCACGCACGACGTACAGCCGATCCCGCCCGAACTTCCGCCAGCGTGCGATCGTCACGTCCAGTGACGCCTGCGCCATGAGGAGCCCCCGTTCCGTGAGGTCTTTCTACGGCGTGGGGACGCGCCTCGTCAGGAGGTTGCGGCAGATTTCAACCGAACGGCCGGGACGAGAATCCAGACGGGCCCGGTGATAATCCGGGGTAGGAGTCCCCCGGCTCGGCCAGGAGGTATCGCCCCGTGAGCAGCGAGCGGAACGTTCTCGGCGAGCCACTCGAGCCGTGCGGGACCGACCCGATGACGGGGTTCTACCGCGACGGCTCGTGCTCGTGTGGTGACGAGGACCTCGGCCTGCACGCGGTGTGCGCCGTCGTGACCGAGGAGTTCCTGCTGCACCAGCGTGGCGTCGGCAACGACCTGACCACCCCCGTACCGGAGTACGGCTTCCCCGGGCTCCGGCCGGGTGATCGCTGGTGCGTGGTGGCCGTCCGCTGGCTGCAGGCCTACCGCGACGGCGTCGCGGCACCCGTCGTGCTCGCCTCGACCAACCAGCGCGCGCTGGAGGTCATCCCGCTGTCGGTCCTCAAGGAGCATGCGGTCGACGTGCCGCCGGACGTCAGCGGCCTGGTCTGACCTCGGGCCCGCGCACCCGGCGTCGCAGCGACGAACTCACACACGTCGGTGCCGCTCTCGCAGGTCGCCTGCTGCCGGCAACCGGTTCTGCTCGGCCGGGACGGACAGGTACACAGGACTCGCCCGCCGACGAGCTCGGGTGAGGCCAGGCCCCGCCATGGGGCTCGCCCGAGTCACCTCCAGGCCTCACGACGCCCCGAGGTGGGCCAGCACCGCCAGCACCCGCCGGTGGTCGTCGTCGGTGGTCGGCAGACCCAGCTTCGAGAAGATGCTCCGCACGTGTGACTCGACCGTCCTCCCCGTCAAGTGGAGGAGAGCGGCGATCGCCCGGTTGGAGCGTCCCTGCGCCATCAGGGCCAGCACCTCGCGCTCCCGGCCGGACAGCTCCTCGAGCGGGTCGTGCGAAGCCGAACGGCTCAGCAGCTCGGTGACCACGGCGGGGTCCACCACCGTCCGCCCGGCCAGCACCCGGCGTACCGCGTCGGTGAGCTCGTCGAGGTCGGTCACGCGGTCCTTCAACAAGTACCCGACACCCTGCTCGGCGCCGCTCAGCAGCGACATCGCGTAGTGGGGCTCGACGTACTGGGAGAGCACGATCACCGCCAGGTGCTGATTCTCGCGGCGGAGCGACTCGACCGCCTGCAGCCCCTCCGTGGTGTGGGTGGGCGGCATCCGGATGTCGGTGACGACGAGGTCTGGCGCGAGTTCGGAAGCCATGGCGAGCAGCTCCGGCAGGTCACCGGCCTGCCCCACCATGTCGAGCCCCGCCTCCCCGAGCAGCCGGGCCAGACCTTCTCGGAAGAGCACGGCGTCGTCGGCGACCACCACCCTGGTCACGGCGCGTCCTGACAGGGCAAGTCCGCGCCGACGACGGTCCCGGCGCCGCGGGTACCGTTGAACCACAGGGTCCCGCCGACCGCGACGACGCGGTCCCGCAACCCGGACAGGCCCGTGCCGCGGGCCGGATCCGCCCCACCGCGTCCGTCGTCGCACACCTCGACGTGCAGGACGTCCCCACACCGCCTCACCGTCACCGCAGCGTGCGTCGCCTGCGCGTGCTTGGTCACGTTGGCCAGCGCCTCGCTGACCACGAAGTACGCCGTCGCCTCGACCGCCGCCGGGTATCGGTCCTCGGGAACCGACAGCTCCACCGGCACGGGGACCCGGCCCGCGACCATCGCGATCGCCGGACCGAGGCCCGCATCGCTGAGCACCGTCGGATGGATGCCGCGCGCAAGCTCGCGCAGCTCCTCGATCGCGCCACTGAGCTCCTCGCTGCTGCGTTCGAGGGTCCGCTGGACCAGTGCCCGGTCGCCGTTCCCGAGCTGTCGTCGTGCCGTGTGCAGGGCGAGGGACAGCCCGAGCAGCCGCTGCTGGGCACCGTCGTGCAGGTCGCGCTCGACCCGCCGCCGTTCGGCGTCGCCCGCCAGCACGATCCGCTCGCGCGAGGCCCGAACCTCGTCCAGCTGCGCCCGCAGCTCGGCGTGCAGTCGCTCGTTCTCCAGGGCCATGCCGGCCGCCGCCGCGGCCGCGCGTACCAGGCCGGGATCGAGCCCGGCGTCGTGGACCAGGGCCGCGAGCGGACGCCCGTCGCGCTCCACCATCGTCGCCCGCCGGCGGTCGTCGGCCGGCTCGGGACTCGCCGGTCGGCCGTCGGCGTCCACCCAGCGACCCTCGCCCAACGGGTAGGCGACCTGGAGGCCGGGGTCGGAGAGTGTCCGCGCCAGCAGCTGCCGCAGCTGTCCCGGCGCCACCGGCGACTGGAGGTCGACGACGAGCGGGCCGATGGCGCTCTGGGCGAGCCGGGTGGTGAGGAGCCCGTATGCGAAGATCAACGGAACCGCGATCTGCAGGGTCGCGTTGATCTCCCAGAGCAGGTAGCCGAACCCGTCGGCGTCCGACGTGAACGGCGTGAGTGCCGCGTCCACGACGAGGATCAGCGCGACCAGCCACAAAGGCGCGAGCTCGCGCCGGGCGGCCGGTGACGCCCTGCGCCAGCGGAGGGCGAGCACGGACAGGAAGAGCGGCACCAGCACCCAGGCGGACCGGTCGTAGACGAGGAACATCCGGTGCGCGAAGTCGCGGTGGGGGAAGTCCGGCATCCAGAACGCCGGGCCCGGGCACGAAGGACATCGGGAGGGGTCCAGGGTCACCAGGAACAGCGCCATCGCCCCCATCGGCACGGCGTACGACGCGACAACCACGAGGCGCTCGAACCTCGTCGTGAGCCGGCCACTCGGGTAGGCGATGACCAGGTGCGCGATCAGGCCGACCTGCGCAGCGGAGCCGAGGTCCAGGATCGGGATGCTGGAGGAGTTCGGGATGTTGGTGTAGTTGCCGCAGAACCACGCAAGCCCGTTGAGGACCATCAACGGTCCGAGCCGGTTTCCGGGGCGACGGTCCAGGGCGATCGCGCCGCCGATGAAGAAGCCGACGCCGGTGGACAGGTCGAGGAAGTGGTTCTCCCGCACGCCATGGGAGATGGACACCGCCTCGCCGCCGACGCCCCAGGCGAGGCCGAGGACGACGACGCCGAGGGCCAGCCAGCGACGGCGGCTCACGCCCGCGCCTCCAGCACCGCCTCCAGAGAGGCGCCGCTGAGGTCGTCCTTGCGGACGAAGCGGTGCAGCCCGTCCGAGACGCGGCCACCGAAGTCCTCCATCGCCCGGCCGGAGGTCAGCACGACCTCGGTCGTGTCCGCGATCTGGGCGGCGACGGCGAACCCGTCGAGGTCCGGCAGCTGGATGTCCAGCAGGACGACCTCGGGCCGCAGCTCCTCGGCGAGCCGGATGGCGGTACGGCCGTCGCCGGCCTCGCCGACCACGTCGAAGCCTTCGTCGGCCAGCACCTCGCGGGCCCACGAGCGGAAGCCGGCGTGGTCGTCGACGATGAGGAGGCTCCTCATGCCGGTCATCGTGGCACTGTTCGTACGCCTCGTCTTCAGGGTCTGCACCGACTCGAGGTCCGGTGTCCACCTCGATGTGCGAGCGGTTCCCGACGGCGACGGTGGAGTCGTCCTCGAAAGGAGCCGTCATGACCGCCATGACTCTCACCTCCGCCCGTCGTACGTCGTGGCGGACGGGCCTCGCCCTCGGCTCGGTGTCCGGTGCCGCACTCGTCGTCGCCGGCATATGGAACGCGCTCGTCCAGGAGCACGTCACCGTCGACTCGCCGCCCTCCGCGATCGGCCCGGACGTGCCGCCGGTGCAGGCGATGCACACCTACTACTCGTGGTACGCCACGACGGTGGCACAGGAACGGGCCGCCACGATCTTCGGCCTGGTCGGCGTGGCCGGCCTGGTGCTCGTCGCCGTGGAGCTCCGCCGACGACTGGCCTCCGACCTGCTCGGCCGCTGCGCGTGCACGGCCCTGCAAGCGGGCGGGGTGGTCTGGGTCGTCGGCGCCGTGGCCACCATGGGCGGCCACCGTGCGGTCGCGCTGATGGCCACCCACGACAACCCCATCCAGACGGTGAACGTCGTCGCGTTCACCACCGACGTGACCGGTGACGCGTTCTCCGCAGCTGCCCTGGTCCTGCTGGGGTTCGGCATGCTCGCCGTGGCCGTGTCGTCGTACGGCGGCGGCCGCTGGGGCATCCTCAGCGCGCTCGCCGGGCTGTTCGCGGTCGTCGTGGCCTACGGGTACGTCGCGGGCATCGACTCGATCACCACCTACGAGCTCGGCATCCTGGCTGCGGTCCTCACCCCGATCTGGCTGGTCTGGACCGGCCGGCTGCTCGACCGCCCGCCCGCGCACTGACATCGGCGCGCGCCGGGCTGCCGACCAGGGCGCGGTCCGCGTCGTGCGACCATCGGCGCATGCCCGGTGACCCTGCGACGTACCGCGACCTCGCCGAGCGCTCCTGGGCCTGGGTGCTGACCCAGGTCCGGGAGGACGACGACGGGCTGTGGCTGCCGGAGCAGGCCGAGCCGACCGAGCAGGCCGAACACGCTGGGCCCGGGCAGTATGCGTACGGGATGCACAGCGGCATCGGCGGTCTCGCCCACGTGCTCTCCGAGATCCGGCTGCAGCGGGGGCTCACCGCCGAGGAGCAGCGCCTGTCCGCCGGCATCGCCGACACCCTCGTCGGCCGGATCGCCGACGAGACCGAGTACGACTACTTCGAGGGGCTCACCAGCACGATCGGCATCCTGGTCGCCCTCGGGGCGCCGGGGGCCGACCGTGCCGTCGCCCGGCTGCGGGAGCTGGCGACGCCGGACGGGTGGCAGCCGTCCTGGCTCGACGATGTCCGCACGACGCCGGACGCCCGCTGCAACGACGCCACTCTCGGCAGCGCCGCCGTGCTGCTGGGCGCTCTCTGGGCACTGCGCGCGGGGGTGCCCGGTGCCGCCGAGCTCGCGACCGAGACCGCCGACCTGCTGCTCGCCGAGAGGGAGGAGGTCCCGACCGGACTCGACTGGCGGTTCGTCCCGAAGCGGTTCCTGACCGAGGACCGACCGTCTGCGATGCCGAACTGGTCCCACGGCTTGGCCGGCGTCGCCGGCTCCCTCGCCGCGGCGGGCACCGTGCTGCACCGCCCCGAGCTCACGGACGCGGCGCGTCTCGGCGCCGAGCACCTGGTCACCCTCGGCGACACCTCCGACGGCGGCTTCCGTGTGCCGCGGGTGATCCCGGACAAGGCAGACCTCGACACCTACACCTACACGTGGTGCCACGGCCCGGCGGGTACCTCGCTGCTGTTCGCGGCCCTCGGCCGGGCGGGCGTGGCCGAGGTGGCCGGCCGCGCGCCGTACGACTGGGAGCGGGCGTGCCTGCACTCACTCGCGGTCTCGGGCATCCCCGAGCGCCGCTACCCGGGCTTCTGGGACAACGACGGTCGCTGTTGCGGTACGGCGGGCGTCGGCGACGTCGTGCTCAACCTCTGGCAGCGGGACGGCGAGCACGATGCTCTGGCGTTCGCGACCACCCTCGCCGACGCGATCGCCGACCGCGCCATCACCGACGGCGGCCACGTGTACTGGCGGTTCGTGGAGCACCGCAACGAGGACCCCCTGCTTCCGCCGAGCCCCGGCTACCTGCAGGGTGTCGCCGGCATCGCGGCGTACCTCTTACGCATCGCGCGGCTGCTCGAGCAGGGTCGTGATGCCCAGGCCGTCTCACGCATGGACACCTGGTGGGCCCTGCCGTAGCCGTCGGTCGAGCCTGAGCCGTCGGTCGAGCCTGCGCCCCGTCGGTCAGCCTGCGCCGTCGGTCGAGCCCGTCGAGACCACGGCGCGCAAGGGGTCGACCTGATCGCCCCGCCGAGATGTCAGCCCTGCTGGGTGATGTGGGCGTCCGGTCCCGGATAGCTCATGCCCTCATGGCCGTCCTCCCAGCGGACGACGTACGGCGGAGCCCCGTCGGCGCCTCGCACCTCGAGGATCTCGCCCTCCCGACGGGGCGAACCGACCGTGTTGCTCTCCACCACCAGGTGGTCGCCGACCTTGGCCTCCATCGCGCATCCCTTCCTCGCCTGGTCCGGTGATCTCTCCACGATGGTCCTCCACGAGCCGGACGGCAAGGGGTCGGCACGTGGGTCGGCACGTGGGTCGGCACGAGCCGGACGGCACGGAGGTCGGCACCGGGTCGGCACGGGGGTCGGCACGGGGTCGGCAGGGGGGTCGGCACGGGGTCGGGCACGGGGTCGGGCACGGGGTCGGACATGGCGTGGGCCCGGCGATCGGGGACGCCGGGCCCACAACTCAGGTGGGAAAGCTCAGGCGAGCCGCCGTCCCGTGCCGTCGAGGAGAACCGGGAGGCCAAGGCAAGAGTGATGGTCAGACATACCCGGCCCCCCGGTCCGATGAAGGCGTCCCCCCGACACCTTCGACGCCTCCTAGTGCACGCCGTTTTACCTCGGGCCGCATAACCACAATTGGGGAAGAGTCCGCCCGGACGGTCAAGCTTGGTCGGTCGAGCCGGCGGGTCGTCGGTCGAGGCCGTCGGGACCGCGACCGGAGCCGCCCGGATCACACCCTCACCGCTCGGCGGACATCACCAGGAAGTGCCAGTCGAGCACCACGCGCCCGTCGCCGTCGGCGTACGCCGCGGCGCAGTCGGCGAGCGTGCTCAGCGCGTCGTCCGCGTCGGTCGTCGCAACGTCGGGAACCGGCCCGAACGCCTGCCGGTAGTCCAGGTACGCCGCCACCGAGTCATGCACGACCGGCATCCGCACGTCGCGGACCTCGACGCGTCGGAACCCGGCACGCCGCAGCCGGGTGGTGAGCCCGGCAGCCGAGGTCGTCGGTCGCGGCGGGAGGCCGAGACGCGAGCGAGCCTCCTGAAGGAGCTCGAGCTCCCGGTAGTCGTCCCCCCACGTGACTGCCGCCAGGACCCCACCGGGCCGCAGCACTCGGCGGGCCTCGCCACATGCCTGCTCGAAGTCCTGGAAGGGACCGAGGGACGACACGACCAGGTCGGCGCTCGCGGAGTCCAGCGGCAGGTCCCGTGCGTCGGCCGGAAGCCAGGTGACCCGCGCACAACCCGGTACGACGTGGCGCTGGGCCACGGCGAGCATCGGCACGGACACGTCCGTCGCAACATAGCTCCGGGCGAGCGGGGCGAGCTGGTGCGTCAGTGCTCCGGTGCCGGCCGACAGCTCGACGACGTTCGCGCGTCGCACGTCGGTCAGCTCCCGCACCCGGTCGACCACGCGCTCCGCGACCGCGTCGTATCGCGGCCGGATCAGGCGGTCGTACTCCTCGGCCACGGCGTCGTACTGCTGCGCCTGGATCGTGGCGGTCATGGGCCCTCCTTCGCTCAGTGGTGTGCCCGAGCGTGGCTCCGCGGTGTTGCAGGAGTGTTGCGGTGACCCCAGGGCGTCGTCATGCTCCTGCCGTGGCGGAGACCGGCGTCCTGGTCCTCGGACCGGTCCGTCTCCGTGTCGGCGGCGACGAGACGGTTCCCGGCGGCCCGCGCGAGAGAGGTGTGCTGGCCGCCCTGGCGCTCGCCGGCGAGGGCGGGATCGGCCACGACCGGCTTGTCGACCTCGTGTGGGGACACGATGCGCCCCGTACCGCTCACCGGACGGCGCAGGCCTATCTCTCCAGGCTCCGGAGAGTGCTCGGGGCGGACGCCGTGCTGAGCACCGCAGGACGTCATCGACTGGCCGACGTCGAGGTCGACCTGTGGGAGTTCGAGCGCCTGGTGACCTCCGCCAGGCGTACGCCGGCCAGCGCACCGGGAGACCTTGCCGCGGCGTTGGCGATGTGGCGGGACCGGTCCGTGGCTCAGGACGCGGCCCTCGACGGTGCTGCCGACCTGCTGCAGGCGTGGGAGCGGAGCCGGCTCGATGCGCAGGAGCTGGCCCTCGCGCATCTCGACGACGACGCCGTGATCCGTGCGGCGGAGGCGCTGCTGGACGAGGCGCCCCACCGGGAGAGAGCGTGGAGCGCCCTGGCGACGGCCTACTACCGGACCGGGCAGCAGGAGGAGGCCCTGGCCACCATCCGGACGGCCCGACGCCGCCTGGCCGACGACCTGGGCATCGACCTCTCCCCCGGGCTCGAGCAACTCGAGCGCGACCTCCTGCACCATCGGGTCACGCCGAGCCCGCCGCGAGCTGTGTCCGAGCCGGTGACCCGGCTCGTCGGGCGCGAGCTCGCGGTCGACGAGGTGGTCGCAGCGGTGGGTCGCAGCCGGCTGGTCACCCTGGTCGGCACGGGCGGCATCGGGAAGACCAGGCTGGCGCTGGCGGCGGCCGACCGGATCACCGAGCCGGCGTCGACCCCGGTCTTCGTGGCCCGGCTCGCGCCCGCCACGTCGACGGTGGCGGTGCGGGACGCGCTGGTCGAGGCCCTGGACGCCGGCGTGCCCGATCTGGAGGAGGCCGCTCGACGCCGGTTCGAGCGGGTGCCGGGCCTGCTCGTCGTCGACAACTGCGAGCACGTGCTGCCGACCGCTGCCGACCTCGTCTCGTCACTCCTGGCGCTGCCGCTCCGGCTCCGGGTGCTCGCGACCAGCCGGGCGGCGCTCGGGGTCGCAGGCGAGCTCCTGGTCGACGTGCCACCGCTCGAGGTCGGGCCGGCAGCGGGCGACGCGGGGCCCGCGCCGGCGTTGCGGCTGTTCCTCGACCGCGCCGAGGAGGTCGCCGACACCGCGGCGTGGGGAGAGCGCCAGCTGGGCGTGGCCGAGCAGATCTGCCGGGCGCTCGACGGCATCCCGCTCGCGCTGGAGCTCGCGGCCCGTCGGCTCCGCACCGTCGAGATCACCGAGCTCCGCGACGACCTGGGCACGGTGACGTCCGAGCCGGTCCGTGGCGGCGACCCCCGCCACCGCAGCCTCGCTACGGCCCTCGAGTGGAGCTACCGCGACCTGCCAGAGGACCAACGCGCCGCCTTCCGACGTCTCGGCCTGCTGCACGGGCGTCTCCCGATCGCGGCCGCCGCCGACGTGGTCGGTGGCCGGGCTGCCGTCGAAGGACTCCTCGGGGCGTCCCTGCTGACGCGGACCACGGACGGCGTGGGCATGTACGAGCCGGTCCGCCAGTACGCCGTCTCGCTGCTGGAGCCCGCGGAGCGCGCCGAGGGTCTCACCCGGGTGGCCGAGGCGGTCGCGGCGTTCACCCACCGGGCTGCGAGCCATCTGACCGGGCCCGACGAGATCGAGTGGCTGGGGCGCATGGACGCCCTGCACGGCGACGTGCGCGCCGTCCTGGACTGGGCGCTCGCGAACGGGAGAGGCGACCTGATCGAGCAGGTCGTCGCGGATCTGGGGTACCTGTGGCTGCTGGGGTGGAGCGCCACCGAAGGGAGGCGTTGGCTCGACGCCGCCCTGGGGCTGTCCGTCGACCCGCACCGACGCGCCTCCCTGCTCGCGTGGTCCTCCGCACTGGCCTCCCGGATGGGCGACGCCGAGCTCGCGCGCAGCCAGGGCCGGGAAGCCGTCGCGCTGGCCCGCCCGCACGGAGACACCCTGCTCCTGGCCCGCGCGTTGCACGCCCTGGCCCTCCCCGACAAGTACGCCGGGGAGACTCACGAGGCGCGCGCGCTCCTGCAGGAGGCGCATGCGCTTCGTCTCCAGGGCGGGGACCTGGGCGGCGCGGCGATGTCACTCGGCGCGATCGCCGACATCGACGTGAACGAAGGGGACTTCGAGCGCGCGGCCGAGGGCTACGCCGTCGGGCTCCCGCTGATGCGGTCCGCGGGCACGGCTCGCGGCCTGGTCGCCTACCTGCACTCGATGGCCGAGCTGGAGCTGATGCGCGGCGAGCCGGCGCGAGCCGACGAGCTCGCCACGGAGGCCTGGCCCGCTGCCCTCGAGACCCGTGACGTCTGGCACGTCGCCCAGCTGCAGTCCGTGCGGGCCGTCGCGGCGCGGGATCTGGGACTCCCCGAAGAGCAGCAGCGCCAGCGTGACCGGGCGGCGCTGGAGGCGGCGTCCGCCCAGGCCGACCCCCAGATCCTGCTCGACGTGGTCGAGCACGTGGCGGGACGGCTGACCCACCAGGGCCGGTACGCCGACGCGCTGCGCCTCTTCAGGGCGTCCGCGGACCTCCGCCGGCGCGCGGGCATCCTGGTCTCGGTGCCGCGGCGGGCCCGCCGGGACGCCGACGAGGCGGAGGCACGGCGTCACGCGACGCCGCCGAGGCTCGAGGTGGTGGTCGACCTCGCCTGGCTGGCGGCGGCCGCGATGGACGCCGTCGGCTGACCCGGCGCCCCTCAACGGGGCTGCAACGGGCCTGCAACAGCGTCCGCCCATGCTGTGTGCGTCGACATGACACAACCCAGGAGGAAGCCATGGACACGACCAGCACCATCCACCGCGCCACCGACGCTCCCCACGACCTCGAGCCGTTCAACGGTTTCGCGGAGGTGCTCGAGGGAGACCCCGCTGCCGGCGTGGCGTGGCTGCGCACGACCGCGACCGGCGATGCGACCCTGTACGCCGGCATCTTCGTGGTGCAGCCTTCACGCTTCCGCTACGACTTCGCCTACGACGAGTGCCTGCACCTGATCGAGGGTGACGTCGAGATCGCCGTCGAGGGCGAGGAGCCGGTGCGTCTCGTCCCCGGCGACGTCGCGGCGTTCTCCGCCGGGACGACGAGCACGTGGACCGTGCACACTCCACTGCGTAAGTTCTTCGTCATCTCCGGCTGAGACCGGCACACCTCCGAGAGGACCACCATGCGCACCACCCGCGTGATCGGGGCGCTCGCCCTGTCCATGGCCGCCACCGTTCTCGTCGCCTGTGGCTCCAACGGAGGCGGCAGCAGCTCCGCGGGCGACTACTGCTCGGAGCTGAAGGCGGACAAGGCGTACTTCGCCACCCTCAACGGAAGCAACCCGGACCTGAGCCGGCTCGACGAGGTCTTCCAGCGGATGCACACGCTCGCCGACGACGCACCGGACGACGTCGCCGCCGACTGGAAGACCCTCGACGGGGCCGTCACCACCATCGAGAACGCCCTGAAGGAGGCCGGGATCAAGCCCAGCGACCTGGCGGCGATCCAGAAGGGACAGATGCCTCCCGGCGTCGACATGGCGAAGCTGCAGGCACTCGCCCCCAAGCTGCAGGCGCTGAACAGCAGCGACGTCAGCGCGGCGGCCGACCGGATCGCGAGCAACGCGAAGGACAAGTGCGGGGTCGACCTGAAGTCGAGCTGAGGCGCCGCCCGTCGCTCGAGCCACGGACGCCGTCGGTCGAGCGTGTCGAGACCACGGGCCGGCCCCGTTCGGGGCCGGCCCGTGACGCGTGGGGCTGTCAGTTCTCGAACGCCAGGACGATCTCCGGCAGCTCGTGGTGGTTCCCGTCGGGATCGGTGTAGGTGTTCAGCGTCGAGTCGGTGTAGATGACCGCCGCCTTGCCGCTGATCGGGTCCTCGGCCACTTCGAAGAGGTCGAGGAGCTGCCGGTCGTCCTCGCAACCGGAGCCTTCCAGACAGATCGCTCCGACCCGGTTGGGCGTGTTGCTGACCGTCAGCACCTGCCAGCTCCCGCCGCTGCGCTGCGAGTCGTAGACGTTCCAGACAGCGTTGTCGACGTCCGGAGACGCCGCGCTGCTGCCGTAGTACACGACATCGACCTTTCCGCCACGCGCCGCGACCCACGGCATCACGGTCGTCCTCACGGTCGACACGGTGGTCGCGCCGGACCAGGTGCGTCCGTGGTCCGTCGAGGACGCCACGGCCACGCCGTGGACGTCGGTCCAGGCCGCCCAGACGGTGCCCGTGGTGGAGTCGACCGCCAGCGCCGGGAAGAGGTTGGCCAGCTGGGTCCCTACCGGTGCCTGGAACACCCGGCTCGCGTGCCACGTCCTGCCGCCGTTCGTCGAGCGCGACACCCAGATGATGTGGTAGTCCGCGCTGTGGCCCTTGGTCTGCGCGACTCCGGACGCGAAGACCTGGAAGACGTCGCCGGTCGTCGGGTCCGCCACGATCGGCCCGTGCTGGTTGTTGAATGTCGAGCTTCCGGTGACGGCGCCGAGGCCGGTGATCGGAGAGGCGACATGCCGCCAGGTGCGACCGTCGTCGGTGGACTTCATGACCCGGATCATCGTGCTGCTCTGGGAGTCGTGCCAGGACACGTACGCCGTCGTGCCCACAGTGGTGATCCACGGCCGATCAGCGCCGGCCTGGTCGAGCACCTTCGTCGTGCAGTCCTCAGGCCCGGTAGCAGCGGCCGGGCACCGGGTCACCGAGACCCCGAGCTGGTAACGCGAGAAGGGCGGGTTCACGAAGAAGTCGAGGTCGGTGAGCAGCGTCGTACCGGCGTCCGTGATCGAGACGTCCGCGTCGCCGTCTCCGAGCGCCGTCCGACCCTTGCCGTGCTGAGGCAGCCGGGTGTCCATGGCGCCGAAGTAGCTCGGCGTCGAGCCGAAGTGCCCCTGCCAGAGGTTCACCTGGTAGGGCAGCCACGCCAGCCCGTCCACCGCCATCTGGCCCTGCGGCCCGAACGCGATGGCCGGTTCACTGTTGCCGGTCGAGTTCGCGATGGGCGACGTGGAGTAGCCGGTCGGCAGGTTGCCGGTGGCGATCAGTGGCGTGTTCGAGAACGTCGGCCCCGCCCCTTGGGCGGCGCCGGAGCCCAGACCGGCCAGGCACAGCGCCGCGGCGAGCGCCCCGGCTGCTGAGACGGTGACGAGCGCCCGGGTTCGCGCACGTGTCAAGACATTCATCAGAATCGGCCCTCCAACTGACTGGCCTGCGCCAGGGCAAGGCCGGGTAACGGAATTGCCTCACGCTAAGGCGCGTTCCCGACGGCGTCTCCACCCCTTTGAAGGATCTCCGCAGTCGCCGTCGGTGGAGGACGCTCTCGTCGGTCGAGCCTGTCGAGACCACCGGACCCGGCGGTCGAGCACGCCGTTCGGTCGAGCCTCGAGACCCCGGGCCGGTCGGTCGAGCCTGTCGAGCACGCCGTTCGGTCGAGCCTGTCGAGACCCCGGGCGCGATCACATGGCCGCCGCAGCCAAGGCCCCGCCACTCGGGTGAGCGACGGGGCCTGTGCGGTAGCTGCTATTTCACCTCGGACCGCATCACCAGCCGGAGGCCGAGCAGGGCCGGCAGGATGATCCAGATCGCAACGGTCGTCGAGATCTGCGCCCACTGCGTCCCGCTGTGCATGCCCTCGAACAGGAAGCTCTGTGCGAAGCCGAGATCCACCCACGGCTGCACCTTCTCGTACCAGCCCTGGTTGGTGGCCAGGAGACCGGACAGCGTCGGAACGAGCAGCGTGATCACGAAGTACGTCACCAGCCCGGCCGCCGAGCTGCGCAGCAGCATGCCCAGCATGGTCCCGGTCAGCAGGCAGGTCAGGTTGCCCAGGACGATGGTCAGGGCGTGGCCGATCGAGAGGTCCCAGACCGTCGACGTACCGGCGATGGTGCTGCCGACCACGTTCCCGACCGCCCCCGCTGCGAACGCGAACAGCATCGAGGCGACGGCCACGGTGATCGAGGACAGCGTCTTGGCCCTCAGCACCCTCCCCCGGTTCGGGACGTAGGTGAACGTCGTCAGCCCGCTGCGCTGGCTCCACTCGCTGGTGATCGACAGCAGTGCGACCATCGGCAGGATCACCGTGATCGGGAAGCCGACCGCCTTGGCGAAGTTGTAGTAGGTCAGGTCCTTGTCCGGCGCGAAGGCGATGGTCGCGATCGTGGCCAGGAGGGCCGTGATCCCGAGGCTCGCGATCAGCCAGAACCCGGAGCGGGTGTCGAACATCTTGCGGAGCTCGACGCGGACGACCCGGGTGAGCGGGATGTGCGTGATCTCGGTACGTCGACCGGTCCCGACCCGGTCGGCGTTGATGGCGGTGGTGGCGGTCATGCCGCTGTCCTCTCTCGTTGGGTGTCGGCGGTCAGCTCGAGGAACATCTCCTCGAGTCCGCCACTGTCGGCGTTGCGGAGCTCGGTGAGCACCACGCCGCCGTCGTACGCCGCGCGTCCGACCGCCGCGGTCTTCGCCTCGGTGCGGAGGGATCCGTCCTCGCAGGCGGTCGTGCTGATGCCTGCTGCGGCCAGCGCCCGCTGGAGGGCGACGGCGTCCGCAGCGCGGACGACGGTGCCGGCAGCAGCGAGCAGCTCGGCCTTGGAGCCCTGGCTGACGATCCGCCCCTGCCCGATCATCACGATGTCGTCGGCGATGATCTCGATCTCGGCGAGCAGGTGCGAGGACAGCAGCACCGTTCCGCCGCCGTCGGCGTAGTCGCGGAGCAGGTCGCGCATCCAGCGGATGCCGGCGGGGTCGAGCCCGTTGGCCGGCTCGTCGAGGATCAGCACCGACGGGTCGCCGATCAGTGCAGCCGCGATGCCGAGACGCTGGCGCATCCCGAGCGAGTAGTCGCGCACCCGGCGATCGGCTTCGGTCCCCGTGAGGCTGACCAGCTCGAGGAGCTCGGCGACCCGGGCGGCCGGAACTCCCATGATCTGCTGGGCGATGGTCAGGATCTCGCGGCCGGTTCGTCCGGCGTGCTGGGCGGAGGCGTCGAGCATCACGCCGACCTCGCGCCCCGGGTTGGGCAGGTCGGCGAACTGCCGACCGGAGATCGTGGCGGTGCCCTCGGTCGGTGTCGTGAGGCCGACCATCATCCTCATGGACGTGGACTTGCCCGCGCCGTTCGGGCCGAGGAAGCCGGTGACCCGGCCGTCTCGGGCGGTGAAGCTGATGTCGTGCACGACGGTGGTTCCGCCGTACTTCTTGGTCAGTGAGTCGATGGTGATCATGGCCCGAACGCTAGGTACGCCGAGGGGTCCGGCGCGTCGTCGCGAGGTCGCGTTCACAGTCCCTCCAAAGGAGGACACGCCTGGTCGTCGGTCGAGGCGACGCGTCGTCGAGCTGGTCTGGACCACGGGCCGCGCCGCGCCGCCGGTCGAGCCTGTCGAGACCCGGCGCCGCACCGCCGGTCGAGCCTGTCGAGACCACGGGCCCGCGCCCCGCCGTCGGTCGAGCCTGTCGAGACCACGACCGTCCAGCCGCTTTCGAGGAGGTCGCTCTGCGACCGTCTCCAGAATCGGCTCAGCCGGCGAACAACCCCGACTGGTAGGCCAGCACGATCGCCTGGGCCCGGTCGCGCAGGTCGAGCTTCTGGAGCAGCCGCGTGACATGGGTCTTGACGGTGGTCTCGCTGATGAACAGCTCCCGCCCGATCTCGGCGTTGGAGTAGCCCTTGGTGATCAGCCGGAAGACGTCCATCTCACGCTCGGTCAGCGTCTCGACCGCCTTCGGCGGCGCCTGCTGGTGGACCTTGGTGAACTGCGCGATCACGCGACGTGTGACCGAGGGCGAGAGGAGGGCGTCGCCGCCCGCCACGGTGCGGACAGCTGCGATCAGCTGCTCGGGCGGGTCGTCCTTGAGGACGAACCCGCTGGCTCCGGCCTGCAGCGCGCGGTACACGTACTCATCGAGGTCGAAGGTGGTCAGGATCAGGATCCGGCTGCCGGGGTCGGCCGCGAGGATGCGACGGGATGCCTCGAGCCCGTCCAGCTCGGGCATCCGGATGTCCATCAGCACGACGTGCGGGTGAACGCGGGCGGCCTCGGCGACGGCTTCGAGCCCGTTGCCGGCCTCGGCGACGACCTCGATGTCGGGCTCGTCGGCCAGCAGCATGCGGAAGCCCGCCCGTACCATCGCCTGGTCGTCCACCACCAGGACCCGGATGGTCATGCCTCTTCGCTTTCCAACGGGAGGGAGGCGCGGAGCACGAAGCCGCCGGAGGTGGGGATGAACGCCGACATCTCCCCGCCGTACGCCTTGACCCGCTCGCCGATGCCGAGCAGCCCGTGCCCGAGCCCGTCGGTCTGCGCGAAACCGCCCGGCCCGTCGTCGCGCACCTCGAGCCGGAGCTGGCCGGGCGCGAACTCGACGGTCACGTCGGCTCGACGCCCGCCGGAGTGCTTGAGGGCGTTGGTGAGCCCCTCCTGGACGATGCGGTACGCCGAGAGGTCGAGCGAACGCGGGAGGTCGACGGGCTCACCGGCCCGATGGAGTCGTACGTCGAGCCCGGCGGCGCGGATGTCCCCCGCGAGGGTCTGCAGGTGGTCGAGCCCGGGCCGCGGCGCCAGCTCTGGTTCGTCATCGCCCTGTCGCATGACGCCCAGCAGGTGGCGCATCTCCGCGAGCGCCGTACGCCCGGCCCGCTCGACGTCTCTGAGTGCCTCCTGCTCCTCGGACCCGGCCGGCATCCGGTGCCGCACCGCCCCCACCTGCAGCACCATCACGCTCACCGCATGGGCGACCACGTCGTGGAGCTCCCGCGCCATCCGGGCACGCTCCTCGGCCACCGCCACACGCGCCGCCGACTCCCGCTCCCGCTCGGCCCGCTGGGCACGCTCCTCCGCGGCATCGGCTTGCTGGTTGCGCTCACGTAGCGCAAGCCCCACCAGCCATCCGATCGAGAAGAGGACCGGCGTGAAGAAGTAGTCGCCCGGGCCGTGGGTGGGGTCGTTGTAGACGACGGTGGCCGAACCCACCAGCACGAGCACCAGCCCGATCCGCGACTGCAGGCCGCTCCGCAGACTGCCCAGCAGCACCGCGGCACCCATCCCGCTGACGAAGACCCCTGCCTGGGTCACGATCAGGTTGCCGTCGAGGAAGCTCAGCGCCGGAGCGGCGATCCAGACGAACGCCGGACCGAGGAAGGGAGCGCGCCTCCGGGCACACAGGGCCAGGAGCGCGATGGTCAACGCGCCGACCTCGAACCACAGCTGCGGACCGCTGGGCCGCTCCGCGTCGTTCCGCAGCACGGTCCCCACCGCGCTCGCCACGGCGGCGACGACGACGAGTACGTCGAGCCCCCGGGCCGCGAAGAACCGCCAGAGCCGCGCCATCGGTTCACGGTAGGGCAGGTGGGTCGCCGGCCGCGTCCTACGAAGGTAGGAGCGAGTCACGTCCGCCGTCGGTAACGCAGGTCGCCGTCCGGACGTCGCTCGGTGGTCCAGTCCGGGTCGTGGGCCCGGTGGTGGTGGAAGGAGCAGAGGAGGAGCCCGTCCTTGAGATCCGTGCGACCACCTCTGCTCCAGGGCGTCCCGGCGTGATGGGCCTCGCACCAAGCGGCGGGGATCTCGCAGTCCTCGGCACGACATCGTCGGTCGCGGATCGCCATGGCCTTGCGCTGTGCGGGCGAGAACAGACGTCGGGAACGCCCGAGGTCGAGGATCTCGCCCGCTCCGCCGAAGACCGCCGGCAGGATGTTCGCGGCGCAGGCCAGGCGACGCACGTCCGAGACCGTCATGGTGCCCCCGGTGGACAGCCCGGCGGTGGCGACCGTGTCGCGCAGCGCCTCGGCGTCGATCGTGACGACCACCGACGTCGCCGTCCCGCCGTGGATCGGGAGTCGATCAGATGGCATCCGCTCGAGGAGCGAGCAGAACGCCTCGCCGCGGCGCCGTGGCAGGGACAGCAGGTCGACGTCGCCGAGTGTCGAACGCTCGAGGTGGCTGCGTCGAGGAGCGGTGAAGGAGTCGAGGTAGACGCGGAGCCGATCGGCCACGTGGTCGGGCACGCGCGCCAGCACGTCGGTCGCCCCGTCACCACGCGGCCGGAACGTCACCCGGGCCTCGGCACGGGCGCGTCGCTCCTCCGCCCGCAGCAGACGCTCCTCGTGCGCGTCGGCGACGTCGGGGGCGACGACCTCCAGCACCCGCCGACCCAGGACGCGCAGCTCGCGCGGACCGAAGTGTCCCGCGTCGCTCAGCAGCCGGGCGCACGCCTTGACGACCAGCTCGGGATCGAGATCGACGGGCAGCTCGTCGAGCGCGGCGACGATCACCTCGGCCTGGGGCGGACTCACCGTGCCGGCCCGCAGAGCAGCGCGTACGTCGCCCCACCGCGCCAGACCTTCGGCGAGCCGCTGGTCGCGGACCCCCTGGCGCACTCCCGCTCGGCCCTCCGCAGCCAGCCACGCGCCCGCCGAGCGCGCGACGTACTCGTCGGCCACGTCACTCGCCGCAGCCAACAGCTCCATCCGCAGCCCCTCCAGCCGCGACAGCTCGCGCTGCACGGCCAGCAACGCCTTGGCCTTGTCACCGCTCGGCAGGAACGCCGGCTCGAGCTCCGCCACGTCGTCCAGCGCGGCGTCCACCGACCAGAGCGCCCGCAACAGCGGGTGCTCCTCCATCGGCGTGGTCATCGGCATGTCATCATCCCAACACCGACCACCGACATTCCGGCCTATATTCACAGGCCTTTTCTCACATTCCGAGATAATCCACAGAAATCGATTTCTTGGGCTTTATGCGAGCCGCTTTCCGTCCACAGGGCCTGATCGGCTCGAGGCAGCGCGGCACCGAGGCTCGTGGTCAGCGAGCCCCCGAGGAACCACCAGTAGGCATCGAACGCAGGGTCGGCGCTCACCATCGCACGATGATCGTGACGGGCAAGACACACGATGTCGCCGGGCGTCCACCAGTTCGACGTCGGCCACGAGGACCGCCTGCAGGAGCACTGAACCCGATGTCCTCGACGGCGGTCCTGCTGGCGTGCTTCTCGACGCGTGACTGCGACACACCCGACCTGGCCTCGACCAGCCACCACCCGAAAGGCCCTCAGGGACCGGCGTCCGAAGAACGGCCTCGACTGCCGTAGCGACATCACCCGACGTCACCCCGTCGGCGTGTCCCCGGCCGTGCCCACTCCGCCGATGACGAGGTTGGCGAGCGTCTCGTCGAGAGCCGCGACGGCGGCATGCTGTTCCCCAGGCGGCGAGATCGCATACGCGGTGACGAACTGCCCAGCGTCGTTGGCGAGCACGAAGACCAGGCGGCTACCGGCAGGAGCAGTCAGAGGCCCTCCGTCGAGGTCGAACATCGCCGTGCACTCCTGTGGGCAGGAGCTCGAGAGCCGGGGGTGGCCCGATACGTGTGCCACGACCCGGGTTCCGTCAGCTGCAGCCGCTCGTGCTACCGCAGCCTTCGCAGACGTAGCAGGAGCCCGCGGGGCGCATCTTGGTGCCGCAGGTCATGCAGAGGGGGGAGTCGACGGCCGTGCCGGTGATCTTCTCCAGGAGCTCGGCTGAGGTGTGGGCCTCTGTGGCCGCCGAGGCGGGGACCTCGCGTTGCTCGGCGCCGTGGGTGTCCTTGGTCTCCGTGGTCTCGACACGCTCGACCGACGGAGACTGCGACTCGACCGACGGGGACGACTCGACCGTGGTCTCGACCCGCTCGACCGACGAGGAGTTCGGCTCGACCGACGGACTGTGTT
>JBKPTA010000025.1:0-10055 GCA_046735295.1 Actinomycetota bacterium
GCAGCGTCAGATCCAGCTCCGCTCGGTCAAGGCGACCCTGTCGGCCGACATGGACCTGCACGGCATCTTGGGCGCAGACCCCGACGTCCGCAACGGCTTCAGCGGGGTCAAGGTCGACTACGAGATCGACGCCGACGCCTCTCCCGAGGACGTGCAGGCGATCGTGGCGCAGTCGCAGAAGCGGTCGGCGGTCTTCGACATCGTCACCAACCCCACCGACGTCAGCGTCACCGTGATCTGAGGGATCCGATGCCGACCGTCACCGCGGTCGTGGTGGGCGCCGGGCACTGCGGCCTGGCCATGAGCCGCCACCTCGCCGCCCGCTCGATCGACCACGTGGTCCTCGAGCGGGGCGAGGTGGCGCACTCCTGGCGCACCCAACGCTGGGACTCACTGCGCCTCCTGACCCCGAACTGGATGACCCGTCTCTCTGGCTGGGAATACCACGGGGACGACCCGGACGGATACCTGTCGGCGGGCCAGGTCGCGGACCTGGTGACGGCGTACGCAGCGGAGTCGTCCGCCCCGGTCGTCACCGGCACCACGGTGACCGGCGTCCGGCCGGGGCGCGAGGGGTTCGAGGTCGAGACCGACCGGGGCCCCTGGCGCGCCCGTACGGTCGTGCTCGCGGCAGGGGCGACGCGCAGCGTCATCCCGGTCGTGGCGCGGCGGCTGCCCCACCTGGTCTCGCTGTCGGCTCTGGACTACCGCAACCCCGACCAGTTGCCCCCGGGCGGGGTGCTGGTCGTCGGGGCATCGGCCAGCGGCGTGCAGATCGCCGAGGAGCTGCAACGCTCCGGCCGGCCGGTCACGCTCTCGGTCGGTGAGCACGTCCGCGTGCCGCGGACCTACCGGGGCCGCGACATCCTGTGGTGGCTGGACTCGCTCGGCGTCCTCGACGAGCGCTGGGACGAGATGGACGACCTGGTCCGGGCCCGTAACCTCCCGTCGCTCCAGCTGGTCGGCGCCGGGCGCACGCTCGACCTCAACGTGCTGCAGGCGGCAGGTGTGCGCATCGTCGGGCGGCTGGCCGGCATCCGTGACGGCGTCGCCCAGTTCTCGGGCGCTCTGCCGAACATCTGTGCCCTCGCCGACCTCAAGCTGAACCGCCTGCTCGACGCGGTCGATGAGCACGTCGGCGGGCGGGGTGAGCGTCCGGAGCCCACCACCATCTCCCACAAGCCGCCACTGGGGCTCCCACTGGCCTCCGGTGAGATCCGGTCGGTGGTGTGGGCCACGGGTCTCGGGGCCGACTTCTCCTGGCTCGACGTACCCGTCTTCGACCACCGCGGCCGACTGCTCCACGACGGAGGTGTCACCCGATGGCCCGGGCTCTACGTGCTCGGTCTGCCCCTGCTACGACGCCGTCGCTCGACCTACATCGACGGGGCCCGCCTCGACGCGGCCGACCTCGCCGCACACCTCAACGACTCCCTCAAGGAGGCATCGTGAACCAGCATCCTCTCGCGACCTCGGTCGCCACGGCCGTCGCCGACCGCGCGCTCGCCCGGCTCGGCACGCACCTGACGGACGAGATCCGGCTGCGGGCACTGCTCCCCGGCGGGTCCATCGAGGAGCACGGTCGCGACGCCGTCCTCGCCCGGTTCGACGACTGGTTCGGCAGCTACGACACCGTCGTGCTCAGCGACGTGGCAGGTGACGAGGTCGGTGACCGGGTGCTCGTCCACTACAAGCTCACGTTCGACCCCGACGGGGAACGTCGGGTGCTGAGCCAGACCGTCGTCTGCTCGGTGTACGACGGTCTCGTGGGCCGCATGGACCTGGTCTGCTCCGGCTTCCGGGCCGAGCCGTGACCGCCACCCGACCCCCCGGCCCGGCGTCCTGGGGCGACTACGACCGCGACGACCCCTTCCCGCTGTTCGACCGCGTGCGCGAGGCAGGTCCCGTGCACGACGTGACGCTGGCCGACGGTCACCGGGCCTTCCTCGTCCTCGGGTACGCCGCAGCACGGGAGGCTCTCACCCACCCCGACCTGTCCAAGGACATGCTGGCCGCGCTCGAGCGCGACGACGCCGTCGTCGACGAAGGTCTTCCGGGCCCGGCGTTCGCTCGACACATGCTCAGCGTCGACCCTCCGGACCACACGCGGCTGCGCCGGCTGGCCGCCGGCGCGTTCCGGCGGGCCCGCCTGGAGGCCCTCGAGCCCCGGATCCGGGAGCTCGTGGACGAGCTCCTCGACGACCTCGCCGTCGACCAGGGCCCGGTCGACCTGGTCGCCGGTTTCGCCCGGCCCCTCCCGTTCGCCGTGGTCGGGGAGCTGCTCGGGATCGGCCGCCCCGACCAGCGACGTCTCTCCGAATGGTTCGCGACGTTGTTCGCGCCCCATCCGGGGGCCGAGCCGCCCGCCGAGGCGGTGGCCGCCTCGAGCTCGATCGTCGGATACCTCGACGACCTCGTGGACCGCCGCTGGGCCGCTCCCACGGAGGATCTCGTCGGTGACCTGGTCCGCGCCTGCCAGGAGGGCCTCCTCACCCGGCAGGAGCTGCTCTCCACGCTCTTCCAGCTCATCGTCGCCGGTCACGACACCACGACCAGCCTGATCGGGAACGGCGTGGCGCTGCTCCTCCGGCACCCCGAGCAGCGCGACGCGCTGGTGGCCGACCCGTCGCTGGTGCCACGTGCCGTCGAGGAGATGCTCCGGGTCGACGCGCCCGTGCACCACGCGACGTTCCGGTACGCGGTCCGGGACGCCACGATCGCCGGCGTGCCGGTGCCGGCGGGGGTGCAGGTGCTGGTGAACCTGGCCGCTGCCGGTCGAGACCCGGAGCGCAACGACGACCCCGATGTCTTCGACGTACGCCGGACCGGGGCGGCGCACGTGGCGTTCGGCCACGGCGTCCACCACTGTCTCGGGGCGCCGCTGGCCCGCCTCGAGGCGGAGATCGCCTTCACCGAGCTGCTCCGGCGGTTCCCCGACATGCGCGCGGCCGCGGCGCCCCAGGACCTGCGCTGGGGTCACGGCGACGGCCTCGTCCTGCGCGGGTTGTCCGCGCTGCCGGTCTTGCTGGGCACGTCGCGCGAGGACCACAATCCCTCATGACCAGCCGGACCTGGGTCCGCGCCCAGAGCCGCCCGAGACGAGCGCTCTACCTCTCGTCCCCCATCGGGCTCGGCCACGCCCGGCGCGACCTGGCGATCGCCCAGCACCTGCGGACGCTGCATCCCGACCTGCAGATCGACTGGCTCACCCAGCACCCGGTCACGCGGGTGCTGGAGGACGCCGGCGAGCACGTGCACCCGGCGTCCGCCTGGCTCGCCAACGAGTCGGCCCACATCGAGGCGGAGTCCGGGGAGCACGACCTGCACGTCTTCGGGGCGCTCCGGGAGATGGACGAGATCCTGGTCAACAACTTCATGGTGTTCAACGACGTGGTCGAGGAGACGCCGTACGACCTCGTGATCGGCGACGAGGCCTGGGACGTCGACTACTTCCTGCACGAGAACCCCGAGCTCAAGCGGTTCTCGTTCGCCTGGATGACCGACTTCGTGGGCTTCCTGCCGATGCCGGACCTCGGCGACCGCGAGGCCTTCCTGACCGCCGACTACAACGCCGAGATGCTCGAGCAGCGGGCCCGCTTCAAGCGCATCCGCGACTGCCAGGTGTTCGTCGGCAACCCCGAGGACGTCGTCGACGAGTCCTTCGGGCCGGGACTGCCCGGCATCCGCGAGTGGACGGTGGCGAACTACGAGTTCTCCGGGTACGTCACCGGGTTCGAGCCTCCGACGGAGCAGGAGGTCGCGGAGTCGCGCCGCCAGCTGGGGTACGCCGAGACCGACGTGCTCTGCGTGGTGACGGTGGGCGGCTCCGGGGTCGGCGAGCCGTTCCTGCGGCGGGTGCTCCAGGCCGTGCCGCTCGCCCGGGCCCGGATCCCCGAGCTGCGCTTCCTGGTGGTCACCGGTCCTCGGATCGATCCCGACGTCCTCCCACAGGTCGAGGGTGCCGACGTGCGCGGCTTCGTGCCGGACCTCTACCTGCGCATGGCTGCCGCCGACGTCGCCGTGGTGCAGGGGGGCCTGACCACGACGATGGAGCTCACAGCGTCCCGCGTGCCGTTCATCTACGTCCCGCTGGCGCACCACTTCGAGCAGAACTTCCACGTGCGCCACCGGCTCGAGCAGTACGGCGCGGGCCAGTGCGCGTCGTATGCGGAGGTCAGCGATCCCGACTGGCTGGCGGAGGCACTGGTGAAGCTCGTCGACACCGAGGTGTCCTACCGACCGGTCGAGAGCGGGGGCGCCGAGCGCGCAGCCGCGATGCTGGCGGAGCTCGTCTGATGCGCGCGCTGGCCCCCCAGGTCGACGACGTGCTGGACCGGGACGGCTTCGCGGTCGGCTACGCGGTGTACGGCGCCGGCGACGTCACCGTCTGCCTCGTCATGCCCGACACCTGCGTCCACGCACGGGCCTGGAAGGCGCAGGTGCCGTTCCTGGCCCGGCACCACCGGGTGGTGACGGTCGACCCCCGCGGCAACGGACGCTCCGACCGGCCGACGAGACCGCAGCAGTTCGCGCTGGCCGAGCTCGAAGCGGACGTCTGGGGCGTGCTCGACCGCGTGGCTGCCGAGCGCGTCGTGCTCGTCGGTCTCTGCAGTGGCGCTGGGCTGGCCACGATCATGGCGGCCGCGCGCCCGGAGAGGGTGCTGGGTGTGTTCGCGATCAACCCCGGGCTGGCGCTCACCCCACCGTTACCGCACAAGCTCGAGTACGACTTCGACGCAGAGCTCGACACCGACGAAGGCTGGGCGAAGCTGAACCGGCACTCCTGGCTTCGCGACTGGCGCGGCTTCTGGGAGTTCTTCTTCGGCGAGATGTTCCCCGAACCGCACTCGACCAAGCAGGTCGAGGACACGGTCGGCTGGGCGCTGGAGACGACGGCCGAGACCCTGCTCATCGACGAAGGGGCCGAACCGGACGCGCGGCTCCAGGGTGAGGGCGCCGAGCAGGTCTGCCGCGAGGTGCGCTGCCCGGTCCTGGTCGTCGCCGGGTCGCTGGACATGTGCCAGAGCCCCGAGCGTGGTCGGCGGCTGGCCGAGCTGACCGGCGGAGACTTCGTGCTGATGGAGGGCTCCGGGCACCTCCCGAACGCCCGCGACCCGGTGAAGGTCAACCTCCTGATCAACGACTTCGTACGCCGGGTCGCACGGCCGACGACGTGACGTGGCGTGGGCCCGTCGCGTCCGACAGAACGCCGTCCAGCAGGCGGTTGAAGGCGACCGGGTCACGCCCGTGCGGGGCGTGACCGCTGCCCTCGAACGCGACCAGGTCCCCGCGCGTCAGCTGCGCCAGCCGGACGCCGTGCTCGTAGGGGATGATGCGGTCGTCGGTGCCGTGGACGACGACCACCCGACATCGCACCTCGACGCACAGCTCATCGAGCCTGCGATCCGGTGTGCGCGCGGCCTCGGCGGCGACCAGCGTCTCGCCGTCGGTCGTGGCGCTCCAGCGCAGGAGGTCCTCGACGAGCTTGGTGGAGTGCGGCTCCGTCACCAGCTGGTCGAAGAAGAACTCGGTGAAGCCCCGGTAGTCACGCAGCCACGAGTAGCGGTTGTAGCGGCCCCAGCCGTCGTCGACGCCGGTGTCCACGCCCCACTGCGCGAGCGCCGTGGCCCGCTCGCCGGGGAAGGCCCCCAGGCCCAGGATCGCCGGGGCGATCGCGACCCACGCCACGACCCGTGCCGGGTGGTCGGCGGCCAGGTCGAGGGCCTGGGCGTTGCCCGAGGAGAACGCCACGACCACGGCACGCGGCGTCCCGGTGGCGTCGAGCACGTCCACCACGTCGCGGGAGAGCTCGCTCCCCCGGTAGGCGTCCGGGTGGCGGGGGCGGTCGGAGAGGCCGTTGCCCCGTGGGTCGTAGGTGATCACACGGGTACGCCGCGCCAGGAACGCGACCTGGTGCTTCCACACCTCGCCGGTCACGATGCACCAGGGCGGCAGCATCAGCACGGCCGGGACGTCCGGGTCGTCGTCCGGTGCGGAGCCGCCGTACACCTGCCAGGCGATACGGACGCCGGCACGCTCGACGACTCCGGTCTCGGTGGGCACGCGTGCCTTCATCGTCGTCGCCGCCTCTCAGTAGCGCGATCCACCCCTGAGCGGCCGGGGTCTGCCGTCGGGGTCGTGCACGACGTCGAGGACCGGCGCCGCCCAGGTCCGGGTCCACGAGGTGATCGTAGGCAGCGGGATCGGACGCAGGCGACCGGGTGGACGCCTCCCCCGACGACCCCCGTCGTGCCAGGCCTGGAGCCGTGCGGCACAGTCGGCGAACGCGTCGTACATCCCGACCGGGTCCAGACAGTCCGCCATCACCTCGTTCAGGCCCCGCTCACCGACCGCCGGCAGGCGGTCCAGGTGCTCGGCGGCCAGGGTTAGCCGGAGGTCGCGTGCGTAGTGCTCGTCCAGGACGATCGCGCCCAGCTCGGAGTCGTGGGTCCATGAACGCCGGTTGAAGTTGTCCGAGCCGGCGCTGGCCCACACGTCGTCCATGACGCACACCTTGGCGTGCACGTAGACCGGCGTCCCGCTGTGGTTCTCCAGGCCGTACGCCGCCACGCGTCCCGGCGCGGCACGCATCAGCGGCAGCAGGGCGCGCTCGCGTCCGAGGTACTGCGGCACGCGGTTGATCCCCGAGACGTCCGGCACCAGCGGGATCACGACGATCACGCGCAGCCCGGGGTGGTCGCGCAAGGACCGCTCGAACCGATCGGCGACGTCGTGGCCCCAGAAGTACTGGTCCTCCACGTAGACGATGCGCTCGGCGCGGCTGATCGCCTTGGTGTAGCCGCGTGCCACGCTCCGCTCTCCTCCGCGGGCGAACGGATAGTCGCGACCGTGCCGCAGGTCGGGATAGGTCCGCACCAGCTGGACGACGTGGGATCCCGCCTCCGGAGGGGGCGGCCACTGCTCGGACAGCCCGTCGGGTGAGGTGTCGTCGTGACGCCACAGGTCCACGACCTGGCGGATCGGGCTCCGCGCCAACGGGGTCGGGTCCTCCCAGCGCTCCCGGAAGACCGTCTCCACGTCGTACACCGCCGGTCCGCGGATCTCCACCTGGACGTCGTGCCACGGCGGGTGCGTGCCGTACTCCTCGGTGAGCAGCTGCGGCTGGGGATCGCCGTCGTGGTCGGCGTCGTCGCGCCGGTTGTGTGCCAGGTCCATGCCGCCCACGAACGCGACGTCGCGCGAGGGGTCGTCGCGATGGCGGACCACCACGAACTTCTGATGGTGGGAGCCACCACTGCGCACGCGCATGTCGAGGAGCACCTCGGCCCCGCGGTGCTGGAGCTGCTCGCCGAGGTGGCGGTTCTCCTTGGCGAAGAAGCCCGTCTGGTCCAGGTGGGAGCGCCAGACCAGCCCGCGGACGTCGACCCCACGTTCGACGGCTCGGCCGAGGACCTCGACGATCTCGCTGCCCGGCTCGCCGGTCAGCCGTTCGTCGGCGTCACCCTGCCAGTCGGTGAAGTAGACGCGGTCACCTGCCCGGGTCGCCTGGACCACCTCGTACAGCCTCGGGAAGTAGGCCGTGCCGTGGATCAGCGGCCGGACCAGGTTGCCGGTGGACCAGGCCTGCTCATCCTCGTGCCGGGCGTCGAGCACGGTGCTCGGGTTCCCGCGCTCGGTCCGGGTGAGGAGCCACTCCGAGGGATGCACCCTCCGAGCGTGCCCCATGGGTGCTCGGGGTAATCACGCGGGCGCCGAGCCCGCGCTCGGCCGAGCTCCGCGGTCGACCAGCGAGGCCTCCACCCGCACCGCGCGGGTCGCCACGTGCGTGGGTGCGTAGGTCGCCAGCGGGTGGCCCGGGCGGCGGTCCTCGTACAGGTCCGTGAGGTGGAAGCCGGCCGCGAGCTGACCGGCCACCTGCGCCTCCCAGGTGTGGCCGAACTGCAGCGCGTCACCCTCGTCGACGAGCCGCTGCCGCTCGGCATCGGTCAGGCTGGTCAGCTCGGAGTACGGCAACGGGTGGCGCACCACGAACTCGCCGTCCTCGAGGCGGTCCTGGTCGAAGATGTACAGCATGGGGTTCATGAACCCGGCCATCAGCACGCCCCCGGACCGCAGCACCCGCGCGCACTCGCGCCATACCGGAGCGATCTCGGGCACGTAGACGTTGGAGACCGGGTGGACCACCAGGTCGAACGAACCGTCTCCCATCATGCCCAGATCGGTCATGTCTCCCTGGACCACCGTCAGCTCCAGCCCCTCACGCTCCGCGACGTCGCGGTCACGCCGCAGCTGCTCGGCGGAGAAGTCGAGGACGGTGACGTCTGCGCCGGCGGCGGCCAGGACGGGGCCCTGCTGCCCGCCACCACCGGCCAGGCACAGCACCCGACAGCCTGTCAGCGGGGGGAACCACGCCGCGGGCACCGGTCGCGACGGCGTCAGGAGGATCTGCCAGTCACCTCGCCGAGCCGCCGCGACGACCTCCGGCCCGACGGGTCGGGTCCACGGACAGTCCGTCGACCGGAGCCCGTCCCAGACGACCCGGTTGTGGGCGCGCGCGTCCATCTCGTACCCTCCCGCCTCGCTACCGTCTCGCTGCTGTCAGGCGAGCTTGCCGTCGAGCACCGTGGGCGTGCCGCGCAGGAACGTCGCCACCACGCGACCGGGCAGCTCCATGCCGGCGTACGGCGTGTTCCGCGACAGCGAGACCGAGTCGGACGCCTCGACCACCCGGCGTACCGAGGGGTCGTAGAGCACGACGTTCGCCGGCGCGCCGTCCTCGAGCGACCGGCCGTGGTCGGCGACTCCTCCGATCCGAGCCGGCGCGGAGGACATCCGGTCGGCCACGTCGGCCCAGGTCAGCAGCCCCGGGTCGACCATCGTCTCCTGCACCACCGAGAGCGCTGTCTCCAGGCCGAGCATCCCGAACGCCGCGGCGGCCCACTCGCAGTCCTTGTCCTCGAACGGATGCGGCGCGTGGTCGGTCGCGACGACGTCGATCGTGCCGTCCGCGAGCCCGTGCCGCAGCGCCTCGGTGTCGGCAGTGGTGCGCAGGGGCGGGTTGACCTTGTAGACGGGGTCGTAGGACGACGCCAGGTCGTCGGTCAGCAGCAGGTGGTGGGGAGTGACCTCGGCGGTCACGTTCCACCCCGACGCCTTCGCCTGCCGGATCAGGTCGACCGACCCGGCCGTGGAGACGTGACAGACGTGCAGGCGCGACCCGACGTGGGCAGCCAGCAGGCAGTCGCGGGCGATCACCGCCTCCTCAGCCACGGCCGGCCAGCCGGTGAGACCGAGGCGGCCGGACAGCTCGCCCTCGTTCATCTGTGCGCCCTCGGTGAGACGGGGCTCCTGGGCGTGCTGGGCGACCACCCCGTCGAAGGCCTTGACGTACTCCAACGCGCGCCGCATCAGCACGGCGTCGCTCACACAGTGACCGTCGTCGGAGAACACCCGCACCCGCGCGGCCGAGTCGGCCATCGCCCCGAGCTCGGCCAGCTGCTGGCCGGCGAGACCCACGGTCACCGCCCCCACCGGGTACACGTCGCAGTAGCCGCCCTCGCGGCCGAGCCGCCAGACCTGCTCGACCACGCCCGCCGTGTCGGCGACCGGGTCGGTGTTCGCCATCGCGTGCACCGCGGTGAACCCGCCGATCGCCGCCGCCTGGGTGCCGGTCAGGACGGTCTCGGCGTCCTCGCGCCCCGGCTCGCGGAGGTGCGTGTGCAGGTCGACCAGCCCGGGCAGGGCGATCAGCCCCGTCGCATCGATCACCTCGGTGTGCGCGCGCGCACCCGACAGGTCGGTGGAGATCACGCCGTCGGTCAGCAGGAGGTCTGCCGGGTCACCGCCGAGCACCCGGGCGCCCGTGATCAGGTAGCTGGTCATCGCGGGGCCCCCGTGGTCTCGACAGGCTCGACCGACGGGGACCCGACCGACGGGGACTCGGCGGACGGCAACTCGACCGACGGAGGCTCGCTGCCTCCCAGCAGCAGGTAGAGCACGGCCATCCGGACGGCCACGCCGTTGGTGACCTGCTCGACGATCACCGACCGTGCCGAGTCGGCGACGTCGGCGGTGATCTCCATGCCTCGCACCAT
>JBKPTA010000026.1:0-23921 GCA_046735295.1 Actinomycetota bacterium
GGCATGGACCTCGAGGAGACGCTGACCAGCCGCGACCAGATCAACTCCGGCCTGCGCGGCGTGCTCGACGAGGCGACCGGCAAGTGGGGCATCCGCGTCAACCGGGTCGAGCTCAAGGGCATCGACCCGCCGCCGTCGATCAAGGACTCGATGGAGAAGCAGATGCGCGCGGACCGGGAGAAGCGCGCGACCATCCTGACGGCCGAAGGCGGCCGGCAGGCCGCCATCCTCACCGCCGAGGGTGAGAAGCAGTCAGCGATCCTGACCGCCGAGGGTGCCCGTGAGTCGCAGATCCTGCGTGCGCAGGCCGACCGCGAAGCCGCGATCCTCCGGGCCCAGGGTGAGGGGCAGGCCATCCAGACGGTGTTCCAGGCGATCCACGACGGGCAGCCGGACCAGTCGCTGCTGGCCTACCAGTACCTCCAGATGATGCCGAAGATCGCTCAGGGCGACGCCAACAAGGTCTGGGTGGTGCCGTCGGAGTTCACCAAGGCGCTCGAGGGGCTGGGCTCCTCCATCCACGAGATCGCCGGCATCCCGCAGCAGACCGGTGGAGTGCGCACCCGCGTCGACATGGGCACGTCCGACCCGGAGAAGCGCTCGACCGAGACCGACCGCGAGCTCTCCAGCGCGAACAAGGCCGTCGAGGACGCCATCGCCGAGGCCGAACGGTCGGCCAACCCGGGGCGCAACTCCGAGGTCACGCCTACGGCCGACCCAGCTCTGGACACAACGGTCGACTCGGTGGCGCCCTCGGACGACGACGGCACGTCGGGAGCCGCGCCGGCCCGGTGACGCTCCTGCAGATGGCGGTCGTGCTCGTCGCGGGCATGGCCGCCGGAGCCATCAACGTCGTGGTCGGGTCGGGGACCTTGATCACGTTCCCGACCCTGCTGGCCTTCGGGGTGCCACCGGTCACCGCCAACGTGTCGAACACGATCGGCCTGGTGCCCGGCGTCGCCTCCGGCGTCATCGGGTACCGCCGCGAGCTGCGCGGGCAACGCACTCGCGGACTGCGACTCGGATCTGCTTCAGTGACGGGAGGCGTCCTCGGCGCCGTCCTGCTGCTCTGGTTGCCCGCAGGCGCCTTCTCGGCGATCGTCCCCGTTTTGGTGCTGATCGGGCTGGTGCTGGTCGTGCTCCAGCCGCGCATCTCGGCGTGGATCGACCGGCGGCACGAGGGGGCGCGCGGCGACCTCGGTCCGTGGTGGGTCTGGCCGGCGGTCTTCGGCACCGGCGTGTACGGCGGCTACTTCGGCGCAGCCCAGAGCGTGATCCTGATGGGCGTGCTCGGCATCGCCATCGCCGACACCCTCCAGCGGCTCAACGGCCTCAAGAACGTCCTCACCGGGCTCGTCAACGGTGTCGCCGGGGTGATCTTCGTGGTGGTCGCCGACGTCGACTGGACCGTGGTGGCGCTGATCGCCGCGGGCTCGGTCGTGGGTGGCCATCTCGGTGCGAGGGTGGGCCGACGCCTCTCGCCGGTCGTCCTGCGAGTCGTGATCGTGGCGGTGGGGCTGGTCGCGCTGGCGACGTTCTTGGTGAAGTGACGACATGACGGCCTACGTGATGCGGCCGGACGCGGCCCGCGACCTGCTCTCCGCGCTGGAGGCACAGGGCGTCGCGGCATGCGTGGGTGGCGGCTGGGGGGTCGACGCGCTGGTCGGGCGGCAGACGCGTTCGCACGCAGATCTCGACCTCTGGCTCGAGGCGCCCGAGGTCGAGGGGCTGTTCCTGGCGTTCGCGGAGAGGGGCATCGACCGGATCCACCCCTGGCCGGGCGACCGCCCGTGGAACTTCGTGCTGCACGACGGTGTGAGCAGGCGAGTCGACCTCCACCTCTACGAGGCCGTGGACGACGGCCGGCTGCACTACGGCAGCGTCACGGCGCCGTTCGAGCTGCACGACCACGACCTGTCCGCCCGGGGCGAGATCGCCGGGCTGCCCGTCCGTTGCGAGCGCCCGGAGTTCGCCCTGCGCAACCACACCGGGTACGAGCCGCGCGACAGCGACCGGCACGACGTCCACCTGCTCTGCGACGTCTTCGACCTCGCGCTCCCCGACGAGTACCGGTAGGGACGCCTCGCTGCGCGGAACGACGGGGACCGACACGTCAGCCCTCGCGGAAGCATCGAACGCCGCCGGTTCGGCCAGCCGTACGCGCCTTCGTCGAGGACGTCGAGGTGGCCGGCGCCTGCGTTGTAGGGGCGCCCAGCCTCCCGATCGTCGCCGAGTCGGCGGTGCACGTCCGCTGGTCGAGGTGGGGCGACGACAGGAGACCCGCCCTGCCGCCGGAGACACCCTCGCGCCCGGCCTCCTCGTCCGTCATGTGGCTCATCGCGTCGAGCGCGGTGACGTCCAGTGGGGCTCGTCGGCGGATCTGGCTCTCGAGCTCGGCGCTGTGCTCGGCCCTGTGCTCGGCCCTGTGCTCAGGGTGGAGTCGCTCCAGAGCCGCGCAAGCGTCGGGCGAGTCGCCGGAGTCGCGTTGCCGGACCACCCGCTGATGCGTTCCCGGAGGGTCAGGACTCGCCGGCCGCGTCTGCAGGCTCGGGGAGGGAGCGAGGGGCGCGGTGCAGTCGCGTGGCAACCGCCGACAGGAGCGCGTCGACCGCCCCCTCGTCGAGCTCCGCGGCCTCACCGCGCCGCAGAGCCACAGCGGCGTCGATCACATCGGAGTCGGCCCAGCGCGCACGAGCCCACGCGGCGCCGTCCAGCTTCGACCCGAGGACGTCCTCCGCTGCGAACCTCCATGCCCGGCACGCGTTCAGGACCGAGTAGAGGGTCGCCCTCTCGTGTGCCCGATGCCATGCCATGGACGTAGACATCGCATCGAGGAGGGTGCCACGGGAGACATCGGCGAAGGTGGCCCGGGGCGATGGCCCGCAGATCGCGATTCCGGACCGGTGTGCGACGGCCCGGTCCAGGACGTACCAGAAGCCGGGCTCGGTCGTGGCGTCCACGTGCACGGCTGTCGTCATCCGTGGGCCGCCGTTGGCGTTGACCTCGAAGTCGGCGCCTGCTGGAGCTGAGGCCACGACGTCGAGCCGGTACAGGGTGAGCTCCAGGCCGCGGCCCGGGCACCCCGCACTGGCTTCCAGGACGGCCGATGCGAGGAGCCCCTTGTGCCGGTCGCTCAGCGCGCAGCTCGACACGGCCGCGATGTCGATGTCGCTCTCGCCGGGGATGTAGCCGCCCAGGGCCACCGAGCCGACGAAGTACACCCCGACCAGATCGGTGCCGAGGCTGCTCGCCAGGAGGTCTGCCATGTGAGCACCGAACGCGGCGACGTCGGGCGTGGGCACCCCGCCATCATGGAGCGTCCACCGCACGCCGCCAACAGGACCACCGACGCCGGCGCGGATGCCGGTCAGCGCTCACAGGCCGATGTCGTCGGTGGACTGGAAGCCGTTCCGGTAGCCCCAGGCGACCGCCTGGGGACGGGTCTTGACGCCGATCTTGCGGTAGGCGCTGCGGATGTAGCTCTTCACGGTGTTGATGCTCAAGAAGCTCCGCTCGACGATCTCGCGGTTGCTCAGCCCGCGGGTGATGAAGGTCAGCATCTCCGACTCGCGCTGGGTGAGGCCGAAGACCTGGCCCGGCCAGGTGGGCTCCGGATCCCCGGAACGCTCGACGCCATCCTCGACGTCGTGCTCGGCGTCGTGCTCGACGTGGGGAGGCAGTCGTCCCTCGTGGATGGCCACGAGTGCCTCGACCAGCTCGTGCGAGCGGAGCCCCTTGTGCAGGTAGGCGGCCGCGCCGTGACGCCGAGCTGCCTCCTCGGGGTACTCCTCCCAGGCGTAGACCACGACCTTCGCGCCGTTCTCACCGATGATGGCCCGCAGCTTGGGGTCGTCGTCCGGAAGCCGTCCGAACGTGTCGTACAAGATGATGTCCGCCTCGTGGGGCACCGCCGCGAGGGTCGTCAGATCGACGACCTGCACCTCAGCCGGATGCCGGGCCAGCATCTGCGCGAGACCCAGGAGGGCGATCTCGTAGTCGTTCGACAGTGCCACCCGAACCGGGCGGCGTCGCCCCTCATCCGTCTCCGGCACGGTGACCTCCTCGGGGGCAGACCTTCGCCCGAGCCGCTCGCGGGCAGGACGAGGCACGGCCGGACGGGCTCCTCGCGCTGCCGCCACGACCTCGGGCGCGCTCCGCGGCCCGGGCCACCCGCCGTCCTCTCGTCGGGAGCAGCCTCATCTCGCGCCCTCGAACCCGACCAGCCAGTGAAGTCCGAAGCGGTCGACGACCTGGCCGTCGGTGGCTCCCCAGGGCCGCGGCCGGAGCGCCTCGACCACCCGTCCGCCCTCGGAAAGGCGGGAGAACCAGGTGCGCAGCGTGGGCGCCTCGGCGGTGCCGAGGAGCGAGAGCATCAGCCCCTCGCTGCGGAAGGGGGGCTCGTCGCCCGCGACGTCCGCCCCGAAGAGGACGACGGGCCCGCCGGTCAGGTAGCCGTGGGCGATGGCGTCGGCCGGGCCGTCGGTCCTCTGGAACTCGGCGAACGTGTGGAGCCGTGCGTCGCAGTCGAAGACCTCGCCGTAGAACGTCAGGGCCTCGCGAGCCGTGCCGGGGAAGTGGAGATAGGGCGTCGGGTCCGACATTCCGTCGATGCTAGACCGTGGGGCGAGGGAGACGTCCTAGGCCTCGACGTACGCCGCGAGCCAGCGGCCGAGCTCGCCGAACGCCCGAGCGCGGGGCTCCGCCCGGGAGAGGAACACGTCGTGCCGGGCGCCCTCGATGCCGACGTAGGTCACGTGGCGGCCGAGCGACGCCGACCAGCGGCGGATCTGCTCGACGTCCAGGACGATGTCGGTCGAGTGGACCTCCTCGCCCGGCTCGGTCGGTGTCGTCGAGCGGGTGCTCGAGAGCACGAGGGCAGGGAAGGGAAGCTCCAGGCCGCGGTGCAGCGTCGCGTGTCCGCGCCGCACGGCGGCCAGCCATCCGGCGTAGGCCGGCCAGGACTCGATGGGCTTCCAGCTCAGGTCGAAGTCCCACTCGCCGTCGTGGTCGCGGTGCAGCGAGCGCGCGTAGAGGCCGGTCACCGTACGTGGGATGACCCGCATCGGCTGCCGCTTGGCGATCTGCTCGACGACGGGGGTCAGGCCCAGACGCAGCCAGGCCCGGCCCGGCAGGTCGAACCACGGCGCGTTCAGCACGATCCCGCGGGCGTCCACCTCCCGCTGCTCTGCCCTGCGCGCCTCTGCCCACAGGGGCAGGATCAGCCCTCCGGTCGAGTGTCCGCTCAGGACGACGTGCGCGTGGCCCGACGTCACGTGCCGCCAGGCCAGGTCGAGCTCCGGGTGATAGTGCGCGAGATCGGCCACGTAGTTCGGCGTCTGGTGGGCCAGGATCGACCGGCCGTACTTGCGCAGGTCGAGCGCGTAGAAGTCGTATCCGCGGTCGGTCCACCACTCGGCGTACGCCGTCTGGAAGAAGTAGTCCGCGAAGCCATGGACGTGAAGCACCGCCCGTTGCGAGGTCTCCCCGGTCGGCCGGTGGACCAGGGTCGCGACGACCTGTCCCTCGTCGTCGTCGGGCAGTGCCAGTGTCTCCGCGGTGAACGGCGGCCCCAGGATGTCGGGGCTGCCGTCGCTCATGGGCACATCCTGCCAACCACCGTTCCGGCGCGCCCGGTCAGGCCGACCCGAGGACGACCCAGTGGTCGGTGCGGGCGCGCCACACCATGCCCACCAGACGCACCAGGATGAAGGCGGTCAGGCCGGCCCAGACTCCACCGATGCCCCAGCCCCAGTGCGCGGCGGCGAGCGTGATCGGCACGAATCCGCCGAGGGCGGCGACGACGGTGATCGTGCGGAGGAAGGCGACGTCGCCGGCTCCGATCAGGACACCGTCCAGGCCGAAGACGATGCCCGCCGCCGGGAGCATCACGACGAACCACGGCCAGAGCAGGTGGGCTTGGTGCCACACCATCGGGGACGACGTGAACAGCCGGGGGATGAGCCACCAGCCCGCGGCGTACAACGCGGCGAACGCCGTTCCCGCCCCGGCGCTCCAGCGCGCCACCTGCGCGGCCAGCCGGCGAGCCGTCGCCCCGTCGCTGGCGCCCAGGGCTGCTCCGACCAGGGACTGGGCGGCGATCGCGAACGAGTCGAGCAGCAGCGCGGTGAACTCCCACAGCTGCATCCCGATCTGGTGGGCCGCGATCTGTGCGGTCCCCATGCGGGTCGCAACGCCCGCCGCGACCATGAACGCCGCCTGGAAGGCCGCGGCCCGGACGATCAGGTCTCGGCCGAGGACGAGCTGCGCCCTCATCACCCCAGGATGAGGGGCGAGCGAGACGGCCGCGTCGTGCGCAGCCTCGCGGCGCAGGGCGCGGAGGAACAGCCCCGCAGCCACCACCTGGGCGCCGAGGTTGGCCCAGGCGGACCCGACCAGACCCAGGTGGACGACGTATACCAGAAGCGGGGACGCCGCCGCGGACAAGCCGTTGGCCGCCAGCACGATCGTCACCGGGGCGCGGGTCAGCTGCACGCCACGCATCCAGCCGTTCCCGGCGAGCACGAGCAACACCATCGGCATCCCGCAGAGCGCGATCCGGAACCACTGCTCGGCGGGATCGTGCAGCGACGACGAACCGGTGAGCAGCCGCACGAGCGGGTCTGCTGCCAGCTCACCGGTGACGACCACCGCGACACCGATGGCGAGCGCGAGGTAGGACGCCTGAACACCCTCGGCGACCGCGCGGTCACGGCGTCCGTGGCCGAGCCATCGTGCCGCGCGAGCGGTCGTGCCGTACTCCACGAACGTGCCGACGATCGACAGCAGCGCCATCAGCGTGATGCCGACGCCCAGCGCGCCGAGGGCTCGCGCCCCCAGGTGGCCGACCACGGCGGTGTCGACCAGGAGGTAGAGCGGCTCGGCCGCGAGCACCAGGAACGCCGACGTCGCTAGCGTCAGCATCCGGCGAACCGTCACTCCGTCGGTCGCGGCGTCCACGTGTGGCGACGTCACGGACCAGGCGTATCAGACAGCAGGGACGGGTGGTGCCCGATCGGAGCACGACGACCTCGTGCCGCGGCGACCAGCGCCTGGAAGACGCGAGCGTCCTCTCCGATCTCCGGGTGCCACTGCACGGCGAGACAGAACCGCTCGCCCGGCCGCTCCATCGCCTCGAGGGAGCCGTCGTCCGCCCACGCCGTCGCGGCGAACCCCGGATGGGAGTCCACGGTCTGGTGGTGGTGGCAGCCAACGCGCACCTCGCCGCCGACGAGGCCGTGGAGCCGAGAGCCCTCGGCGGTGGTGACCCGGGTGTCGCCGAACGTGTCGGCCCCGGGGTTGTGCTCCTCGTGTCCCACCATGTCGGGGGTGTGCTGGTGCAGCGTGCCGCCCGCGGCCACGGCCATCAGCTGCATGCCTCGGCAGACCCCGAGCGTGGGCAGTCCGGACCGGTCGGCGGCTCGCAGCACGGCCAGCTCCCAGGTGTCGCGGTCCTCCCGCCAGGAGACCGTCTGCGGATGCGGGTCCTGGCCGTACCGGTGCGGACCGACGTCGGCTCCGCCGGTCACCAGAAGGCCGTCGAGCCGGGCGACGACGGCCTGGGCGACCTGGTCCGAGCCGGACGCCGGCGGGAGCAGGACGGGGACACCACCCGCGGCCAGCACGGCGTCGGCGTACTGGGCGTGGAGCAGGTCGGCCGTGGTGTGCCACACGCCCCACTGGGCGCGTTCGCGGTACGTCGTCAGGCCGATCACCGGCCGCTGCTCGGCCACGGCCTCAGAGGGGCGTCACGTAGGCGCCCGAGATGCCGCCGTCGACCAGGAAGGTGCTCGCCGTGATGAACGACGCGTCGTCGGAGGCGAGGAAGAGCACGGCGCTCGCGATCTCCTCGGGCTCGCCGAACCGACCCATCGGCACGTGGACCAGCCGCCGGGCGGCGCGCTCGGGATCCTGGGCGAACAGCTCCTTGAGCAGCGGGGTGTTCACCGGGCCCGGGCACAGCGCGTTGACGCGGACACCGTCACGCGCGAACTGCACCCCGAGCTCGCGGCTCATGCTCAGGACGCCGCCCTTGGAGGCCGAGTAGGAGATCTGCGACGTGGCGGCTCCCATCACCGCGACGAACGACGCGGTGTTGATGATCGAGCCTCGCTTCTGCTCCAGCATGTAGGGGAGGGCCGCCTTGCAGCACAGGTAGACCGAGGTGAGGTTGACCTCCTGCACGCGCCTCCACGCGTCGAGCTCGGTGTCCAGGATCGAGTCGTCGTCCGGCGGGCTGATGCCGGCGTTGTTGAACGCGATGTCGATCGAGCCGTAGGTGTCCTTGGCGGTCTTGAAGAGCGTGTCGACCTGGTCCTTGTCGGTGACGTCGACGTGCACGTACGTCGCGTGCTGTTCGCCGCCGAGGTCGGCGACCAGCCGCGTGCCGGCCTCGTCGTCGATGTCGCCGACGACGAGCGTGGCGCCCTCCTCGGCGAACCGGCGAACCGTCGCCAGCCCGATCCCGGAGCAGCCACCGGTGACCACGGCCACCCGGCCCTCGATGCGTCCTGCCAACTCGGTTGTCCTTTCTCGTCGGTGGTCGAGGAGGTCGCTCTGCGACCGTCTCGAGACCTCTGTGCGGCCATGGTGACTCTCAGGTGGCGATGAAGACGTTCTTCTCCTCGGTGAACGCATACGGTGCGTCCGGGCCGAGCTCGCGCCCGAGGCCGGACATCTTGTAGCCGCCGAACGGGGTCCAGTAACGGACGCTCGAATGGCTGTTCACGCTCAAGTTGCCGGTCTGGACCGCCCGCGAGACGCGCAGCGCGCGGCCGAGGTCGTGGGTGTAGATCGATCCCGACAACCCATAGGCCGAGTCGTTGGCGAGGGCGATCGCCTCGTCCGCGTCGTCGAACGGCATCACCGCGACGAGTGGGCCGAACACCTCCTCACGCCAGACCGGCTCGGTCACGTCCTTCGCCTCGGTGACCATCGCGGGGAGCCAGAAGCCGTCCTCGTCGGGCGTGTCACCCTGGAACGCGATGGTGGTGCGCTCGATGTAGCGCCGTACGGAGTCGCGCTGTCCGGCCGAGACCATCGGGCCCATCTGGCTGGCCTCGTCAGCGGGGTCGAGCACGCGCCAGTCCCGCACCGCAGACTCGAGCCGTCCCAGGAACTCGTCGTACACCGACCGCTCGACCAGGATCCGCGATCGCGCACAGCAGTCCTGGCCGGCATTGTCGAACACCGCTCCCGGGGCGGCTGCCGCGGCCGCAGCGATGTCGGCGTCGGCGAAGACGATGTTCGCACTCTTGCCGCCGAGCTCGAGGGTCACGTGCTTCACCTGCTCGGCGCACCCGGCCATGATCTGCTTGCCGACCTCGGTGGAGCCGGTGAAGACGACCTTGTGCACGTCGGGGTGGGTGACGAAGCGGTTCCCGACGACGGAGCCCCGGCCCGGTACGACGGTGAACACCCCTGGCGGGATGCCGGCCTCCAGCGCGAGCTCGCCGATCCGGATCGCGGTCAGCGGCGTGATCTCGGCCGGCTTGAGCACGACCGTGTTGCCGGCGGCCAGGGCAGGCGCGAAGCCCCAGCCCGCGATCGGCATCGGGAAGTTCCACGGCACGATCACGCCGACGACGCCGAGTGGCTCGTGGAAGGTGATGTCCACGCCCCCGGGCACGGGGATCTGCTTGCCGACCAGCCGCTCGGGCGTCGCGGAGTAGTAGTTCAGGACGTCGCGGACGTTTCCGGCCTCCCACCGGGCGTTGCCGATCGTGTGGCCGGAGTTCTCCACCTCGAGGCGAGCAAGCTCCTCGTTGTGCGCGTCCACGACGGAGGCGAACGCCCGCAGCAGACGGGCCCGATCACCGGGCGCCAGGTCCCTCCACGCGGGGAAGGCGTCGTTGGCTCGGGCGATCGCCTCGTCCGTCTCCGCCTCGGTGGCCGACGGCACGTGTCGGATCTCGCGTCCGGTGGCAGGGTTGACCAGAACGGTCGCCATCACACCACTCTCCGAGACCGGTGGCCTCCCCGCGGCGTAGAGCGGCCGGCGAGCGACGCGGACTTGCAGGAGATCGTGGGGTGCATCTCACATCCTCTCGAAGGAGCGTGCCAGCTCCCAGTCGGTCACGGCGGCCTGGAAGGCCTGCAGCTCGACGTCGGCCATGTTCGTGTAGTGGTCGACGACCTCGGCCCCGAAGGCCGCCCGTGCTATCTCGGACGATGCCCAGGCGTCGCGGGCCTCACGGAGCGTGTGCGGCACGTGGGGCTTGTCGGAGTGGTAGGCGTTGCCCTTCAGCTCCGGCTCCAGCTCGAGCCCCTCCTCGATGCCGTGGCGACCGCCCGCGAGCATCGCGGCGAGCGCGAGGTAGGGGTTCACGTCGCCGCCGGGCACTCGGTTCTCCATCCGTGCGCTCGGGCCGTGACCCACGAGCCGGACGGCGCAGGTGCGGTTGTCCTCCCCCCAGGCGACGGCGGTCGGAGCGAACGAGCCGTCGGCGAAACGCTTGTAGGAGTTCACGTTCGGGGCGTACCACAGCGTGAAGTCGTGCATCGTGGTCAGCACACCCGCGACGAAGCTGTCGTACATCGCAGACCGCCGCCCGTGTCCCGAGCCCGCGTCGTCCCAGAACACGACGTCGCCGTCCTTGCTTCGCAGGGAGAGGTGGATGTGGCAGGAGCTGCCCTCACGTTGGTCGTACTTCGCCATGAAGGTGATCGCCTGGCCGCGCTGGGCCGCGATCTCCTTAGCGACGGTCTTGTAGACGCTGTGGTTGTCCGCCGTGACCAGCGCGTCGGCGTACAGGAAGCCGATCTCGTGCTGTCCGAAGTTGCACTCGCCCTTGGCACCCTCGACGTCGAGCCCGGCGGCGTACATCGTGTTGCGGATGTCGCGCAGCAGCGGCTCGGCCCGGCTGGTGCCGAGGATCGAGTAGTCGACGTTGTACTGGTTGACCGGCTCGAGCCCGCGGTAGCGCATCCGGCTCGCGTCCTCGTAGGAGGTGTTGAACGCGATGAACTCCAGCTCGGTCCCGGCGAGGGCGACGAGGTCGCGCTCCGCCAGCGCTGCCAGCTGTGCCTTGAGGATCGTCCGCGGTGACTGCACGACCGTGGCGTGGTCGAGCCAGACCAGGTCGCACTGCACCAGGGCCGTGGCCGGCAGATGCGGGAGGAGCCGGATCGTCTCCCAGTCCGGCACGAACTCCATGTCGCCGTAGCCTCGCTCCCAGGAGCTGATCGCGTAGCCGTCGACGGTGTTCATGTCGATGTCCACCGCGAGGAGGTAGTTGCAGCCCTCGGTGCCGTGCTCCACGACCACGTCGAGGAAGTACTGACCGTGCAGACGCTTGCCCTGCAGACGGCCCTGCATGTCGGTGAACGCGAGCACCACGGTGTCGATGTCGCCGTTCTCGATCCGCTTCCGCAGGGACTCGAGGGTCAGGTAACGGTCGTTGGGTGGCATGGATCTCCCTGTCTGTGGTGCCTGTTCATCCCAGCAGGCCGCGCAGCAGAGCGGCCGTGTCGTCGCAGTGTTCCTCCATCGTCTGGCGCGCCTGGTCGGGCCGGCCGTCGAGCACTGCCCTCAGGATGCGTTCGTGCTGCCGGTCCGAGTGCGCGATGTTCACGTCGTACACCGGGATCTGGAGCAGCATGTCGTGCAGCGTCGCCTGCACCCGGGTCACCGCGTCGATGATCGACTGCGACGCCGTGACCGAGGCGAACGCGAGGTGGAACCGGCTGTCGGCCTGACGATGGGATGCGGATCCGGAGGCCTTGGTCACCGTGTCGTAGGCCGTGCTGAGCATGCGCCGCTGCTCCTCGGTGAGGTCGAGCGAAGCTGCCGTCGCGACGGCGCCGGGCTCGACGACCCGTCGGAAGGTCAGGCAGTCCAGCCAGGTGGTGAGGGTCTCGGCCGAGGGCGCCTTCGCTCGAGCGCGGGGTCGGCGAGGCGAGTGCGTCACGACGCTCCCGCCGCCCCGACCGCGTCGCGTCTCGACCATGCCGGCCGTGCGGAGCGCCGTGATCGCCTCGCGCACGGTGGCCCGCGAGACGTGCAGACGCTCGGCGAGCTCGCGCTCGGACGGCAGGGTCGACCCATTGGGGTGGACTCCGAGCCGGATCGCCGTCGCGAGCTGCTCGACGCACGCCTCGAACGCATGGTGCCCACGGACCGGCCGCAGCACGAGGCGCGCGAGGTCCGGCAGTGCCGGGTCTGCGACGGGCGAGGTGGTCACGCGGTCAGTCTCGCAGCCGAGCGGCGGCCGATGTCAATGGTCTGAGGTCAGACCTATTCGTCGACCGCCGACGCGCTGCGACCTAGTCCGGTACCACCTTCTCCTCGTCTCCCGTCGTCCCCTGGACGTCGCCGACGTGGGTATGGCCGTACCCTTCCTGCTGGGGACGCCCGTGCTCACCCAACGTCATCGCGAACTCCTCCTCGGGAGAGAGAACCAACCGATGGCGGCCGGCGATCGCGAAGTACACGACGCCGAGCACGAAGTAGATCGCCACTCCGTACACACCCGGTCGGTACGCCTCGTTGAGGAAGATCGACACCAGGGACACCAGGGCGATCACGCCGGCGACGACTGCGCCGGGGACTCCGAAGGGACTGAGGTAGGGGCGTTCGATATTGGGCAGGTTGCGCCTCAGCAGGACGAACGACGCGCACTGCATGGCGTAGGAGATGACAGCCGCGAACACTGCCATGTTGAGAACGGCGGCGACGACGTTGCTCGAACCACCCGAGTTCGTCACCTGCCACTGCAGCCAGACCACGAAGTACCCGACGATCGCGCCGGCGATCAGGGCGACGTGAGGGGTCTGGCGGGTTCCGTGCGTCACGGACAGGAACCGCGGGAAGTACCCCGCGCGCGACAGCGAATAGGTATTCCGGCCGTAGGCGTAGATGATCGTGAAGAAGCTGGCGATCAGGCCGATCAGTCCGATCAGACCGAGCAGCGCAGCGCCCACGTTGTCGCCGAAGATGGCCTTGAACCCGTCGAAGAGCGGAGTCAGCGACGCGCCGATCCCGTAGGACCCGCCGTCGAGCCCGGAGTTGATGAAGAGCGTGAGAATGCTCGCCAGGAGCAGCGTGTGCATGCCCCAGCGCGCCGCTTTCGGCATGTCACGTGCAGGGTCGACGGACTCCTCGGAGGCGAGCGGCAGCTCCTCGATCGCGAGGTAGAACCAGATTGCGAACGGCAGCGACTGGAAGATGCCCTTGACGCCGTGCGGCAGGAAGGAGCCGTCGCCGTTCGCCACCTGCTGTCCGTGGTCACCGATGTTGAACCACGCGCCAGCGTCGATCTTCCCGCTGACGAGCGCCGCTACGTAGAAGAACGCAAGGACGGCCAGGGCGAGGACGGTGACGAAGATGGTGACTCGCATCGTCGCCTCGATGCCGATCACGTTGATGGCCACGAAGATGATGTAGAAGACCAGCCACCAGAAGGGCTGCCCGTTCCACCACGGCGAGCCCGTCACGTCGAAGAGGTCGACGACGATGCTCTGCATCAGCGCGCCCATCGCGGCGACGACGACCGCCGGGGTGATGACATATTCCATGTTCTCGGCGAGGCCGGTCGTGAACCCGCCCCAGGGCCCCATGGCCGAGCGAGCGAACGAGTACGCGCCGCCCGTGTGCGGGAGGGCAGGGGCCATCTCCGCGATCGAGTAGATGAGGCCGTAGTACATGACCGCGACGACCGCGGTCGCGATCAGCAGTCCGCCCAGCCCGCCGGTCGTCAGTCCGGCGTTCCAGCCGTAGAAGTCGCCAGAGATGACAGCGCCGACGCCGAGCGCCCAGATCGACCAGAACGCCGCGTGACGGCGCAGTCGCCTGCGTGCGAAGTACTCGGCTTCGGCTTCGACATACTTGACCGCTCCTCGGACGCCAGTTCTCTTGGCCACGCCCGACCTCCCTCAGCTGTGACAGCCAACAAGTGAGTTAACGGCGATGAGCCTCGAGGGGCGTCCTACCCGGACTCGGGCGACGCTCGGGGCGTTCGTCGGACACAGCAGAGCACCAGTGCGGGATCGCGTCAAGCGTGAGCGCGACCGTCCGGACGCTCACACCCCGGCGTAGAGCTCGCGGATCACGTCCTCGATGTCAGGCTCCTGGATCGACAGGTCGGCCACGTCGTACGACGCCGCCACGGCCGAGACGATCGGAGCTGCGCTGGCGTCCGCGGGGAAGCTGAGCCATTGGCGGGGACCCTCCACCCGGTACGTCTCGGCCCCGGCCACCGCGATCGGCGCGGCCTCGTCGACCAGGTCGACCACCAGCGTGCGACGCGACTCCCCTCGGCGATGGAGCTCCTCGAGTGGTCCGTCGAAGACCGCCGTCCCGCGGTCGATCACGATCACCCGGTCGCACAGCGCTTCGATGTCCTGGAGGTCGTGCGTGGTGAGCATCAGCGTGGTGCCGCGCTCGGCGTTGAGCCGCCGCAGGAACTCGCGCAGCCGACCCTTGCTCACCACGTCGAGGCCGATGGTGGGCTCGTCGAGGTACAGGATCTGGGGCTCGTGCAGCAGCGCCGCCGTGATGTCACCGCGCATGCGCTGGCCCAGGCTGAGCTGCCGGACCGGGGTGTCCAGCAGGTCGCCCAGGTCGAGCAGCTCGACGTACTCCTCGAGTGTCCGTCGATGGCGCTGGCGGTCGACGCGGTAGATCCTCTGCAGCAGCTCGAAGCTGTCGCGCAGCGGCAGGTCCCACCAGAGGGTGGTCCGCTGCCCGAACACGACGCCGATCCGCTGTGCCAAGCGGGTGCGTTCGCGGCTGGGCTCCAGGCCTGCGACCCGGAGATGTCCCGTCGTCGGCACCAGGATGCCGGTCAGCATCTTGATCGTGGTCGACTTGCCCGCGCCGTTCGGCCCGATGTAGCCGATCATCTCCCCGGCCTCGACGCTGAAGGTGAGGTCGTGGACGGCGCGCACCTCGCGGCGGGCTCTCCGGAACGCGCCGGCCCGGGTGTGCAGCACGAAGGTGCGGGTGAGATCGCGTACGTCGATCAGGCTCATCTCAGCTCCCGGTGGAGGTGTAGTGGCGGACGCCTGTGCGCCAGGCCAGCAGGGCGAGGCAGAGGGTGGCGAGGGCGGCGACGGGGGAGAGCAGGCAGAACCACGACGGCATGCCGAACGGGTCCGGGCGGTCCAGCAGGTAGAGGCAGGGGTACCAGTTCACGAAGGCGAGGGGCACCAGGAAGGTCAGCGCCTTGAGCACCTCACGCGGGAAGATCGTCATCGGGTACTGCGTCATCGTGTTGCCGCCGTAGGTGAAGGCGTTGGCGAACTCCGTCGAGTCGACCGTCCAGAACTGGATGCAGGAGAAGCCGACGAAGAGCGCGAAGAAGATCAGGCACGAGGAGCCGAGCATCACCACCGTCAGCGCGAGCTTGGGCATGGTCCAGTCCACCCACCAGGCGGCGATGGCGAAGACCACCACCGCCTGCGTGATCCGGCCGAGCCGGCGGATCGCGAACCTGTCGGCGCAGACCTGTACCAGCAGCGGCACCGGCCGGGTGAGCATCGAGTCGAGCGTCCCGGTCCGGACATGGACTCCCACCTGCTCGACGCTGCCGATCAGCAGGTCGCCGACGCCGATGCCGATGCCGCTCGCGCCGTACAGCAGCGCCACCTCGCGCAGGCCGAAGCCCCCGAGGGCGGGCACGGTGTGGAACATCAGGGCGAGACCGACGAAGTCGAGGAACGTGATCAGCGCGCTGGACGCCGTGAGCATCCAGAACGACAGGGGGTAGGCCAGCGAGGACCGCACCCACATCCGGGCGATCCAGGCGTACTCCTGCGCCGCGCCGCGAAGGGCGGTCGAGCGGGCCGAGAGGTCAGCCACCCTGGACGACCACCTTCCGCGTCGCGGCGCCCAGGACGGCCTGGCAGAGCGCGAGCAGGACGGCGATCCAGAGCAGCTGCACGGCGAGGCCGGTGAGGACGGCCGCGCCCGTGCGGTGGCCGAGCCAGATGTCCGCCGGCGTCTGGAGGTACGACGCCCACGGCAGCGCCAGCGCGATGCTGCGCAGCGGCTCGGGGAAGATCACCAGCGGGAGGGTCATGCCGCTGAGGAAGACCGCCAGGACGCCGGACAGCATCCGCATGCCTGTCTGGTCGAGCAGCCAGAACGCGGTGCAGGCCACGACGAAGCGGATCGAGAAGCTGGTCACGACCGCGAGCAGCAAGCTCACCAGGAAGCCCAGCGCCGCGACCGGGCTGCCCGGCAGGACGATGTGGAACAGCAGCAGCCCGAGGATCGTCGGAGCGACGCCGCGGGTGAGGAAGTGGTACGACGCCCGGCCGAGGTCGCCGGCCAGGTACCAGCCGACCAGGCCCACCGGGCGGTACAGGTCGACGGCGACGTCACCGGTCCGGATCCGCTCGGCGAGGTCGTCGGTGGTCCCGCCGCCCCAGAGAGCCACGGTCATCAGCAGCGCCTGGCCGATCCAGACGTAGGTGACCGCGTCGGCGGCGTCGTACCCGCCTGCGTGCTGCCGCTGGTGCCACAGGGCGAGGTAGGCGTAGCTGTAGATGACCCCGAAGACGGAGTTGGTGAAGATGCCCGCCAGGGTCGCAGTGCGATAGGTGCTGAAGCGACGGAACGACCGCGCGGCGACTGCGGCGTACAGCACGCAGACCTCCTCCCGCGCACACGCCAAGTGACCCCGTCTCGCGAGGAGACGGGGGTGACGGGCTGTGGCGCTGTGTGGTTGTGAGCCGCCCAGTCTCACCTACCGCGGTCGAGCTTGTCGAGACCACTCCTCAGACGACCTCGTCGGTCGAGCCCCTTGGTCGAGCCGCTCGGTCGGCCCGTCGGTCGAGCCTGTCGAGACCAGGGGCCGGTGACCGTCGGGTCGGGAGACCTTCGGCCGCTCGGTCCTCAGTGCTGGTAGGTGCCGGTGAGGATCGCGCGCCCCGCGGTCTTGAACGCCAGGTTGAAGCTCATCACCGCCATCGACGCGCTGTCATCGATCCCGAGGGTGTCCTCGGTGACGGCGTGCACGACGAAGTAGTAGCGGTGCACCTGGTCGCCCGGCGGCGGCGCGGCCCCGGCGAACGCCCGCTCGCCGAAGTCGTTGCGGAGCATGAAGGAGCCCCCCGGCAGACTCGAGTCGGCGGCACCGGCCCCCGTCTCGAGGGAGGTGACGTCGGCCGGCAGGTCCACGAGCGCCCAGTGCCAGAACCCGCTCGGGGTCGGGGCATCGGGGTCGAAGCAGCTGACCGTGAAGCTCTTGGTGCCCTCCGGCGCACCGCTCCAGGACAGCTGCGGGGACGTGTTGCCCTTGTCGTAGACCTGGTCGTCCTTGAGCGGCTCGCCATCGGTGACGTCGTCACTGGTGACCGTGAACGACGGAACCTTCGGCAACAGGTCGTAGGGGTCGGGCTTGACGGGACGATCCAGACTCATCTGCTCTCCTTTCGCCTTGTCGTCGGGCGACGTGCCGAGACCACGTTGTGCAACCTACCCCGCAGGTTCAGGGGTCGAGGAGCGAGCCCTGCTGGTCGGAGCCGGCGGGTCCGAGGAGTGGGCGGGTCCGAGGAGTGGGCGGGTCCGAGGAGTGGGCGGACGGGGGCGGCCGTGAAGCGGGCCCGGATCATGGGGCCGTGGACGAGCACCCGCCGTACCCCTCCGGCCTGCGACTCGCCGGACGCCGGGTCGTCGTCGTCGGAGGAGGACAGGTCGCCCAGCGCAGGATTCCTGGTCTGCTCGCCGCCGGGGCGCGTGTGATGGTGGTCTCCCCGCGGGTGACCCCTGCGATCGAAGGTCTGGTGCTGGCCGGAGAGGTGACCTGGATCGAGCGCGGGTTCGCAGACGAGGATCTCACCGACACCTGGTACGTGATCGCGGCGACCGACGATCCGAGCGTCAACGAGCAGGTGAGCAAGGCGGCTGAGGCCGAACGGGTGTTCTGCGTGCGCTCCGACGACGCCACGAGCGCCACGGCCTGGACACCGGCGGTCGGACGGTACGACGGACTCACGCTCGCGGTGCTGGGCCGCCGCGAGCCACGGCGTACGGCGGCGGTCCGGGACGCCGTCGTGACCGCTCTGCACGAGGGCACGGTGGCCGCCGGGGAGCGCCGGCCGTCCGTGCCCGGCGTGACGCTGGTCGGTGGTGGCCCGGGGCACCCGGAGCTGATCTCGGTGGCCGGTCGGAAGGCCTTGATGGAGGCCGACGTCGTGGTCGCGGACCGGCTCGCGCCGCGCGAGCTCCTCGGCGACCTGCCGGCGACCACCGAGGTCGTCGACGTCGCCAAGCTGCCGCGCGGCAGCGCCGCCCACCAGGAGGAGATCAACCGCCTGATCGTCGACCGCGCCCGGGCAGGTCAGCGGGTGGTGCGGTTCAAGGGTGGCGACAGCTTCGTGTTCGGTCGGGGTTTCGAGGAGATCGAGGCGTGCCGCGAGGCGGGAGTGGCCGTGCGCGTGATCCCGGGGCTCTCCAGTCCACTGGCCGTGCCCGCCGTCGCCGGTATTCCGGTCACCCACCGGGCTGTGGCCCACGACTTCACGGTGGTCTCGGGTCACCTGCCGCCCGGCCACGCGGAGTCGCTCGTCGACTGGGACGCGGTCGGCCGGCTCCGCGGGACGCTGCTGCTGATGATGGCGGTGGAGAACGCCGGGGCGATCGCAGCGGCGTTGACCGAAGCCGGGCGCGACCCGGAGACTCCCACCGCGGTGGTGTGTGACGGATCCATGCCCGGCGAGCGGACGGTGCTGACGACGCTCGGCGGGCTCGGCGCGGACGTGGACCGGCACGGCGTGCGGCCGCCGGCGATCATCGTGGTGGGGCATGTGGTCGCGGTGGCACATCCGCAACACTTCTCGACGTGGCAGAGCTGATCGAGGTCACCGACCCCGACGACCCGCGGCTCGCCGACTACCGCGAGCTGCGCGACGTACAGCTCCGCACGCACCTCGAGGCCGAGCACGGGTTGTTCCTGGCCGAGGGGGAGAAGGTGGTGCGGCGCGCGGTCGAGGCCGGCTTCGCGCCGCGGTCGTTCCTGATGGCTCGCCGGTGGCTCGACGGTCTCGCCGAGGTCCTCGACAAGAGTGATGCGCCGTGCTACGTCGTCTCCGAGGCACTTGCCGAACATGTGACCGGCTTCCACGTCCATCGGGGTGCCCTCGCCTCGCTCGCCCGCCGCCCACTGAGCGGCGTCGAGGAGCTGCTCGACGGTGCGCGGCAGGTGCTCGTGCTCGAGGATGTCGTCGACCACACCAACGTCGGCGCGATCTTCCGGTGCGGCGCGGCGTTCGGCTTCGACGCCGTACTCCTGGCGCCACGCTGTGCCGACCCGCTCTACCGGCGGTCGGTCAAGGTCGGGATGGGTGCGGTCTTCTCCATGCCCTGGACCAGGCTGCCGGACTGGTACGACGCGCTGCCGGACCTGTCCGCGCGCGGCTTCACCACCGTTGCGCTCACCCTCGCCGACGACGCCGCGCCTGTCGAGGAGGCCGTGTCGGGGGTCCACCGGGTGGCGCTGGTGCTCGGGTCGGAGGGGCACGGGCTCTCACGCCGCTGGGAGCTCGCCGCGGACCGTCGCGCGACGATTGCGATGCGTGAGGGCATCGACTCGCTCAACGTGGCCGCAGCGGCGGCGGTCGCCTGCTACGTCACCGCTCGGCGTGACCGGTCGGGCCCTACTCGCTGACGGGCGAGACCGGCCAGTCGTCGGGGTAGTGACCGGCCAGCTTCTCGTGGTTCTTCTGCAGCTTCTTGCGCCATCGAGCGGAGAGCCGGTCCCCGAAGACGGTGCCCAGGGTGTGGTCGGTCTCGTGTTGCAGACAGCGGGCGAGCATCCCGTCGCCGCCGAACGTCACGGGTGCGCCGTCCAACCCCGCCCCGTGGACGGTCGCGACGTCCGGGCGTGCCAGCGGCACGTAGCCACCCGGCAGGGAGAGGCAGCCCTCGTCGTCCTCGTCGAGCCTGCGGTCCTTGCCCTCGGGAAGCGCGACCTCCGGGTTGCAGACGACACCGAGCGTGCGCTCTCCGGATGAGTCGTGGCAGTCGAAGACGAACACCCGGAGATCGACCCCGATCTGGCAGGCCGCGAGGCCGACCCCGTCCGCGGCGTACATCGTGGCCGCCAGGTCGGCGACCAGGCTCCGCAGGTCATGGTCGTACGCCGACACGTCGGCCTGACGGCGGTGCATCACCGGCGTCCCCCAGCGGACGATCGGCCGGACGGTGCCACCCTCGGGGAGCTCGCCATACGGCGCGTGCACGGGGGCGGGGGAGTCCAGCGGCATGCCGAGATCCTAGGAGCGGCACGACCGAACCGGTGGCGGGAGCACCCCCGGGGCCGGTGTGCAGCCGTCGCATCCGCTGTCTCTGGTGGGGCCGGGACATCCGGCAGCCGGTCGTGGCCCGCCGGGTAGCCCGGAGGGTCCATCGACCAGCCCGACCAACGGCTCGTGGTCAGCGCATGAGGCCCGCCAGATCGACCACCTCGTCGGGGCCGGCCAGTCCGCGCACGCCGACGAACACCGTGGTCACTCCCAGCTCGCGAAGCCGCGCGTAGCGGTCTCGGTGCTGCCCGACGGTCCCGGCGTGGGTCCGCTCCGCGAAAGCGGCGGCACGGGTGCCCCCGCGAAGGCGCTCGACCTTCGACCACGCGTCCTCGCGGTCCCGCCCGATGACGGGCAGGTCGAGCACCGTCACCGCCACCTCGTCCCTGGTGCGCCCCGCGCGTTCCAGGTGCCGGTCGAGGACGTCGAGCTTGTGGAGGAGCTCCTCCTCGCGCGACGGCAGGTTGCAGGCGTCTCCGAGGCGCGCGGCGATGTCCAGGGTGCGGCGCTCGCCGTTCCCCCCGACGACGACCGGGATCTCGTGCGGGGGTCGGGGGTACGTCGTGGTCTCCGGCAGGGCGATCCGCACGCCGTCGTACGCCTTGGTGCCCGGGGCCCAGAGCGCCCGGCAGGTCTCGATGGTGGTCTCCAGCAGGTCCAGCCGGTCGCGGGCGGCGGGGAACGGCACGCCGTACGCCGCGTGCTCACGCTGCCACCAACCGGCACCGACTCCGAGGAAGGCCCGTCCGCCGGTGAGTGCGTCGAGCGTCGCGGCGGCCTTGGCCGTCACGCCGGCCGGACGGAAGGTGACCGGGGTGCACAGCGTGCCGAGCTCGAGCCGGGTGTCGAGGCCGGCGACCAACCCCAACGTCACCCAGGGCTCCGGGATCGGCTGCCAGGCGGTGTCGACCTGCGGGATCTGGATGAGGTGGTCCATCAGCGCGAGCCCGGTGAAGCCGGCCTCGGCCGCCGCCAGGGCCATCGATCGCACCCACCCGCCCGGGTCCTCGCCCCACGGGAACCGCGAGAGCTGCAGCACGACCCGCAGACCGTGCCCCGCCACCCCCACCGATTGGTCAGAAACGGCAGGCTTTCTGTGCAAAGTCTTGCCGTTTGGTGCCAAACGGCGGGGTGTTGCCCCCCGGACGACCTCCACCTGGTCCCAGCCCTCGGTGGGGAGGGCGTCACGGACGGCGCCGGCGCGGCGGACCTGCTCGGCGAGGACCGGAGCGGGCACGGGTCGGTCGCGGAGGGCATTGCGACGGCGGCACTCGGTGGCCGGGGTGTCGAGGACGACGGCGACAGCGGGCAGGCCGGCGGCACGAGCGGCGTCGCGCCAGGCGCGGCGCCGGTCCGCGTCGAGACCGAGCGTGTCGACGACGGTGGTGAGGCGCCGGGACAGGCGAGCCGCGACGATGCGCTCGAGGAGGTCGAAGGCGTCGGAAGACGCGTCGAGGTCGGCGGGCCCCGACCCGACGACGCCTCGCAGCTCGTCGGAGGAGACGACTTCCGAGCGACGGTAGCGCTCGACGGCCCACGTGGTCTTGCCGGACCCGGCCGCACCGACCAGGACGACCAGCGCGGGGTCGGGGATGGGCACGGGGGGATTGTGGCAGGGCAGGGACGCTCCCGGGCCGACGCAGCCACTCGACGCGTCCGGCTCGGCCTTGGTCGGATGGGGGCATGAAGCTCTACGCCGACGCCCCGGTCCGTCGTACCCGGCAGGTGCTCGCCGACCTGCTGTTCCTGCTGTGGCTGCTGGGCTGGGTGTGGGTGGGGCATGTCGTCCAGCACGGCACGGCACAGCTCGCGGGCGTGGGGCGGCAGACCGATGAGTCGGCGACGGCGCTGGCGTCGGGACTCACCGACGCGGGTGACTCGCTGCGAGACCTGCCGGTGGTGGGTGGTGGCGTCGCCGAGCCGTTCGACCAGATGTCCTCCGCGTCGCAGGGTCTGGCGGCAGCCGGTCGGAGCCAGGTCAGTGCGGTGGACCGTCTCTCCTGGGTACTCGGCGCCTCGATCACCACGATCCCGATCCTGACCGTGGGTGCCTTCTTCGTGCCCGTGCGGTGGCGGTTCGTGCGGGAGGCGACGGCGGGGGCACGCTTCATCGACGCCGCCGAGGACCTCGACCTGTTCGCGCTCCGCGCGTTGGCGCGCCAGCCGCTGCACGTCCTGGCCGGGGTCAGCGACGACCCCGCCGGGGCCTGGCGGGCGCGCGACGGCGACGTGGTCGCCGCCCTGGCCGCGCTGGAGCTGCGCGACTCAGGACTGTCGCTGCCCGCCCGGCTCAGCTGAGGGCTCGAGCCGCGCCGCGTCGCCCGGCCGGACCAGGAGGTACGCCGGCTCCGCGTGGCCGGCCCGGGCGAAGGCGGCGGTCACCGCGACGCGGACGTCCTCGATCGAGGACTCGGGAACCAGCGCGACAACGGACCCGCCGAACCCACCGCCGGTCATCCGCGCTCCGAGTGCGCCGGCGGCTCGGGCGGTCTCGACGGCCAGGTCGAGCTCGGCGCAGGAGATCTCGAAGTCGTCGCGCATCGAGGCATGCGACGCGTCGAGCAGCTGCGCGAGAGCCTCCCAGTCCCGGTCCCCGATGGCGCCGACGGACGAGAGCACCCGCACGTTCTCGGTGACCACGTGACGCGCCCGACGTCGCAGCACCGGGTCGGGCAGGCGCTCGACGGCTTCCAGGGAGACGTCGCGGAGGCTCGGGAGGCCGAGCGCCTCGGCGGCGGCCGCGCACTCGCCACGGCGGTCGCCGTACGACCCGTCGGTCAGCTCATGGCTGACCCGCGTGTCGATCACCATCAGCACCAGTCCCGCGTCCTCCACCGGAAGCTCCACGGGGATGGCGCTGCCGTCGGCGAAGTCCAGGAGCAACGCATGACCGGGTTCGGCCAGCATCGCGATCGTCTGGTCCATGCCGCCGGTCGGGGCGCCGACGTAGTCGTTCTCCGCCCGGATGCACGCGTCGGCGAGCCTGCGGCGCTGGCCCCGGTCGGTGAGGTCGAGCTCGAGCAGTGCAGCGAGGGCGGTCGCCACCGAGCACTCGAGGGCTGCCGAGCTGGACAGCCCGGCGCCGACCGGGACGTCGGACTCGATCGAGGCTTCGAAGCCGGGGACGTCGTAACCGCTCTCGCGAAGGACCGACACGACCCCGGCGACGTACGCCGCCCAGCCGCGCGGCCGGTCCTCCACCCAGCCCTCCCAGACGTCGTCCTCCTGGGCGCTGGACAGGCTGAGACGCCGGTCGGACCGCGCGACCAGCGACACCGTGGTCCGCTGGGGGAGGGCGACGGGGAGGCAGAGCCCGCGGTTGTAGTCGGTGTGCTCGCCGATGAGATTGACCCGTCCAGGGGCCGAGGCGACGAGCGACGCTGGCATGGGCGCAGCCTAGGCTGCCGGCCCGTCAGTCGCGCGTCGTGTTCGCCGTGCGTCCCTTGACGACCCCCACGAACGCCTGGATGCGGTCATCGTCTCGCTCGCGCAGCCAGACGAGCGCGATCGTCGTCGGTGAGAGGTCGGTGACCTCGCGCTGCACGACGTCCTTGCGGCTGTACACCCGGGCCACGGACATCGGGAGGATCACGATCCCGGTGCCCGCGGCGACCGTCTCAACGGCGTCGCGCTCGGACATCGAGGGCCACACCAGCTGCTCGGCGGACGGTCGCCAC
>JBKPTA010000027.1:0-11730 GCA_046735295.1 Actinomycetota bacterium
ACAGGTTGTGGGGTGAGATCATGATGTGCTCGTTCCCCGGAGCGGCGCCAGCGGGCCGCCCGGTTGGGTCATGCGTTCGTCGACGACGCGCTGCGTGACGGTCTCGACATCGGTGTCGGCCAACCGGTGGAAGCCGTCAGCCGTGACGCTCGCGATGACCGGATAGATCCGGCGGGTGAGGTCCGGCCCGCCGGTGGCGCTGTCGTCGTCGGCGGCGTCGTAGAGCGCCTGCACGACCACCTCGACCGCACCCTGCTGGTCGAGGTCGGGGCGGTAGAGCTTCTTCAGCGCCCCCCGGGCGAACAGCGAGCCCGAGCCGACCGAGTGGAACGCCGTCTCCTCGTACCGGCCCCCGGTCACGTCGTAGCTGAAGATGCGGCCCTGTCCCCCTGCGAGGTCGTACCCGGCGAAGAGGGGCACGATCGCGAGGCCCTGCATCGCCATCGCGAGGTTGGACCGGATGAGCGCGGCCAGGCGGTTGGCCTTGCCGTCCATCGACAGCGTCATCCCCTCGATCTTCTCGTAGTGCTCCAGCTCGGTCTGGAACAGACGGACCAGCTCGACGGCGAGGCCGGCGGTGCCGGCGATCCCGACGCAGGAGTACTCGTCGGCGGGGAAGACCTTCTCGATGTCACGCTGGGCGATGATGTTGCCCATCGTCGCTCGGCGGTCGCCCGCCATCACCACGCCGCCCGGGAACGTCGCCGCGACGATCGTGGTCCCGTGCGGCGCGAGGTCCCCGGCGTGGCCATGGGGTACGGCGACTCGCGACGGCAGGAGATCGGGCGACTGGGACGCCAGGAAGTCGGCGAAGCTCGACGTTCCCGGCGCCATGAACGACGGGGACAGGCGGGAGTCGTCCACTCCTACTGGCCGCCCTTCTGGATGAACGACTTCACGAAGTCCTCGGCGTTGGTCTCCAGCACGTCGTCGATCTCGTCGAGGATCGCGTCGATGTCGTCGTCGAGAGCCTCTTTACGCTCCGACACGTCGCTCTCGGGCGCAACATCGGTGACCTCGTCGGTCTCACCCGACTTGCGAGGCTGCTTCTGCTCCTGGGCCATGCATTCACCCTAGCCGTTCGCCCCCGCCCGCGAGGCCGGCTCCGAGGACCCGCGTGGCACGCTCCGGGCGCGAGAGGCCCGGGGCTCAGCGCGTGAGCGCCCGGAACAGCTCCTCGGCGGTCTCGCACCGGTCGATCAGCTCGGCCACATGTGCCTTCGACCCGCGCAGCGGGTCGATGGTCGGGACCCTCTGCAGCGACTCGCGTCCGGGAAGGTCGAAGATCACCGAGTCCCAGGACGCCGCCGCCACCGAGTCGGCGTACTTCTCCAGGCAGCGGCCCCGGAAGTAGGCCCGGGTGTCCTCGGGTGGTTGGTGCATGGCGCGCTCGACGGCTTCGTCGGTGAGCAGACGCTCGATCCGGCCGAGCTGGACGAGTCGCTGGTACAGCCCCTTGTCGGGCCGGACGTCGCTGTACTGGTAGTCGATCAGCTGGAGCTTGGCGTTGTCCCACTCGAGGCCGTCGCGATCCCGATAGGAGTTGAGCAGCTTGAGCTTGGCGACCCAGTCGAGCTCGCGTGCACACAGCATCGGGTCCTGCGCCAGCCGGGTCAGCACGGACTCCCAGCGGTCCAGGACATCGACCGTCTGCTCGTCGGCGTCCGCGCCCAGCCGGTCGTCGACGTACTTGCGTGCCAGCTCGAGGTACTCACCCTGCAGCTGCAGCGCCGTCAGCCGGCGCCCGTCGTGGAGCGTCACCTGTTCCCGCAGTGTCGGGTCGTGGGACACCGCGCGCAACGCGGCGACCGGGCCCTCGATGGTCAGGTCGACTGTGATGAAGCGGTCCTCGATCATCGCCAGCACGAGCGCGGTGGTGCCGACCTTGAGGTATGTCGAGATCTCCGCCAGGTTGGCGTCGCCGATGATGACGTGCAGCCGGCGGTACTTCTCCGGGTCGGCGTGCGGCTCGTCACGGGTGTTGATGATCGGTCGCTTGAGGGTGGTCTCGAGCCCGACCTCCACCTCGAAGTAGTCGGCACGCTGGCTGAGCTGGAAGCCGTGGTCGCGACCGTCCTGGCCGATGCCCACGCGGCCCGAACCGCACACCACCTGCCGGCTGACGAAGAACGGGGTGAGGTGCCGCACGATGTCGCTGAACGGGGTGGACCGCGGCATCAGGTAGTTCTCGTGGGCGCCGTACGACGCACCCTTGTTGTCGGTGTTGTTCTTGTAGAGGTGGATCGGAGTCGCCCCGGGCGTCAGGGCGGCCATCCGTGATGCGTCGAGCATGACCTGCTCACCGGCCTTGTCCCACAGCACGACGTCGAACGGCGTGGTCACCTCGGGCGTCGAGTACTCCGGGTGGGCGTGGTCGACGTACAGGCGAGCCCCGTTGGTGAGGATGACGTTGGCGAGCCCGAGGTCCTCGTCGGTGAGCTGGCTCGGGTCGGCGAGCTGCCGGCTCAGGTCGAAGCCGCGCGCGTCGCGCAGCGGGGACTCCTCCTCGAAGTCCCACCGAGCGCGGCGCGCCTTGATCGTCGCGCTGGCGTAGGCGTTGACGACCTGGGAGCAGGCCACCATGGGGTTCGCATGAGGCTGCCCCTGCACCGAGATGCCGTACTCGACCTCGGTGCCCATCACCCGTCGGACGGTCACGAACCGAGCCTACGCGCCGCGTCCGGCCACGGGCCCCTTGAGACCCCGAGCGGGCCCCCGGACCCCGCGCAGCGGGAACCGGCGGCTAGAGGTACTGGCCGGTGTTGGGGACGGTGTCGATCGACCGACCCGGCTCGGTGCCCTGCTTGCCGGTGATGAGGGTGCGGATGAAGACGATCCGCTCGCCCTTCTTGCCAGAGATGCGGGCCCAGTCGTCGGGGTTGGTCGTGTTCGGCAGGTCCTCGTTCTCCTTGAACTCGTCCACGCACGCCTGCAGCATGTGCTGCACCCGGAGACCATGCTGGTCGTGCTCGAGGAAGTCCTTGATCGCCATCTTCTTGGCCCGGTCGACGATGTTCTGGATCATCGCTCCGGAGTTGAAGTCCTTGAAGTACAGGACCTCCTTGTCGCCGTTGGCGTAGGTGACCTCCAGGAAGCGGTTCTCCTCGGTCTCGGTGTACATCCGCTCGACCGTTGCCCGGATCATGCCCTCCACGCACGCATCCCGGTTGCCCCCGAACTCGGTCAGGTCGTCGGCGTGGAGCGGGAGAGAAGGTAGGAGGTACTTGCTGAAGATGTCGCGCGCGGACTCGGCGTCCGGGCGCTCGATCTTGATCTTCACGTCCAGGCGGCCGGGCCGGAGGATCGCGGGGTCGATCATGTCCTCGCGGTTGGATGCACCGATCACCAGGACGTTCTCCAGCGCCTCGACGCCGTCGATCTCGCTCAGCAGCTGCGGGACGATCGTGTTCTCGACGTCCGAGGACACCCCGGAGCCCCGGGTGCGGAACAAGGAGTCCATCTCGTCGAAGAACACGATCACGGGCGTGCCGTGGCTGGCCTTCTCCCGGGCGCGCTGGAAGACGAGCCGGATGTGCCGCTCGGTCTCGCCGACGTACTTGTTCAGTAGCTCCGGGCCCTTGATGTTCAGGAAGTAGGACTTGCCCTCCTGACCCGTTCTCGCGGCGACCTTCTTGGCCAGCGAGTTCGCGACCGCCTTGGCGATCAGCGTCTTGCCGCAGCCCGGAGGACCGTAGAGCAGCACGCCCTTGGGAGGCTTGAGCTGGTGGTCACGGAACAGCTCGGGGTGCAGGTAGGGAAGCTCGACGGCGTCCCGGATCGCGTCGATCTGGCTGACCAGGCCGCCGATCGAGCCGTACTCGATGTCGGGGACCTCCTCGAGGATGAGCTCCTCGACCTCGGACTTGGGCACCCGCTCGTAGGCGTACGCCGCGCGCTGGTCGAGCAGCAGCGAGTCGCCGGCGCGCAAGGTGTCGGCCTTGAGCGGGTCCGCGAGCCGGACGACGCGCTCCTCGTCGGCGTTCGCGATCACCAAGGCCCGCTCGCCGTCGGCGAGCAGCTCCTTGAACATCACGACCTCGCCGACCTCCTCGAACGCGAGGGCCGCCACGACGTTGAGCGCCTCGTTCAGCATGACCTCCTGGCCCTTGACCAGGCTGTCGGCCTCGACCGCGGGGCTGACGTTGACGCGGAGCTTGCGTCCGCCGGTGAAGACGTCGACGGAGTCGTCGTCGTTGCGCTGGATGAAGGTGCCGAAACCGGCCGGCGGCTGGGCGAGCCGGTCGACCTCCTCCTTGAGCTTCATGATCTGGTCCCGGGCCTCACGCAGGGTCTGGGCGAGGCGTTCGTTCTGGGCGGTGACGGCGGACAGCGACCGCTGCGTGTCGGCGAGCCGCAGCTCCAGTCCGCGCGAGTGGCCGGGTGCGTCGGACAGGCGGCGGCGCAGGTCGGCGACCTCGGACTCGAGGAACTGCACCTGCTCGGCGAGCTCGCGGGCGCTGCGTCCTCCGGCGTTCGAGGAGTCGTGACCATGGCTCATGCGTCCCACCTCCTGTTTCGACCCTACTCGTCCGAGGTGGGGGCGCACGTGAGAATCGGGTCGCGTTTCTCACGATTTGATCTCGGGGTCCGCGATCCCCCGGACGCATGACATGTCCGCCCGGCGCGGGCTCGGCGTCACTCCGGCGCGAGCTCGTCGGGGACGCCGGCCGGGCGCGGTCCCGTGTAGTCCGGGCCGTAGGCGCCCGGGGCCGGACGGCGCTTCTTGGCCGGCGCTCTCTGCCCCGGAGCCATCCGCCGAGCCGTCACGAGGAACGCGGTGTGCCCGATCATCGAGTGCCCCGGCCGGACGGCCAGCCCCTCCACGTGCCAGTCACGGACGAGCGACTCCCAGGCCTGAGGCTCGGTGAACCCGCCGTGCACGCGGACCGACTCCACGAACCGCGAGAGCTGCGTCGTGGTCGCGACGTAGGCACAGAGGATGCCTCCTGCCCGGAGCGCGCCGGCCGAGGCGTCCAGGCAGTCCCACGGTGCCAGCATGTCGAGGACCACGCGGTCGGCCCGCTCCTGCGAAGCCGGGAGCTCCTCGGCCAGGTCACCGAGCGTCAGCCGCCAGGCCGGGTGGTCGCCGCCGAAGAACTGCGTGACGTTACGCCGCGCCACCTCGGCGAACTCCTCACGGCGTTCGTAGGACGAGACCGTGCCGTGGACCCCGACGGCGCGCAGGAGCGAGCAGGTCAACGCCCCCGAGCCCACACCCGCCTCGACGACGTCCGCCCCGGGGAAGACGTCGGCCATGGCCACGATCTGCGCCGCGTCCTTGGGGTAGACGACGGCCGCCCCGCGAGGCATCGAGACGACGAACTCGCTGAGCAAAGGCCTGAACACGAGGTACTCCCCGCCCGCGGACGAGGCGACCGTGAAGCCCTCCTCCCGGCCGATCAGGTCGTCGTGCTCGAGGTGGCCGCGGTTGGAGAAGAAGCGCTTCCCCGGCACCAGCTCGAAGTTGTGGCGACGGCCCTTCTGGTCGGTCAGCCTGACCCACTCGCCCGCTCGCAGCGGGCCACGGTGCACCCCCGCCCACGCCTCCGGCGGAATGTCCGGGACGTCGGTCTGGTGCTCAGCCATGGCGGGAGGGTAGTCGGGGGTCGTCCGTGCTGCCGTTTGGTGCCAATCGGCGACTTGGAACGTTCCAGGGTTGCCGATTGGTGCCAAACGGCAAGAGTTTGCACACCCCTACGCGGTGGCCCGGAAGGCCCGGTCGACGTCCGCGGTCGAGAGGACGCCGAAGATGCTGCCGTCCACGTCGAGCAGGAGGTACTCCCCCGCAGGGCGAGCGCTGATGGCCCGGATCAGGTCCTCACCGCCGATGCCGGCCGGGAGCTGCAGACCCTCCTCGAGCGTGCGGGCCACCGACGACGTCGGCACCCACGCCCGGCGATCGGCGGGGACGGACATCAGCGCCGCCTCGTTCACCACGCCCACGGGTGCCCCGGCGGACGTGACGGTGACGATGCTTCCCGCCTGGACGTCCTGCGCCCGGCGCACAGCCTCGGCCAGCGGGAGGTCGCCCGGGACGGTGAGGGTACGTCGGGCCAGGTCGCGGGCGACCAGGTGCGGCAGGCGCGAGCGCATGCGGGCCGACTCGAGAGCCGACGTCGCGCCGCTCCACAGGAACATCGAGATCACCCCGGCGAAGACGAAGTCGATCACCGTCGGGCTGCCACCCTCGACCTCCGAGATCAGGAACGGCCAGCCGAGAGCCAGCAGGGCGACCGCACGGCCGCCCCAGGCCGCGACGATCGTGCCCCGGTGGGTGTCGCCGCTGGCGCCCCACACGACCGCCTTGAGGAGGCGTCCGCCGTCCAGGGGGAGCCCGGGTACCAGGTTGACGATGCCGACGAAGAGGTTGGTCCACGCGAGACCGGAGAGCGCCAGACCGATCAGACCGCCGGGCGCGACCAGGGTGGCCAGGAAGGCGACCAGGGCCACGGCCAAGGACGTCAGCGGTCCTACGGCCGCGATCCAGAACTCCTGTCGTGGGCTGTCCGGTTCGCCCTCGATGGACGTCATCCCGCCGAAGAACTGCAGCGTGATGTGGGACACGGGCAGGTCGTACCGGCGGGCGACGTAGGCGTGCGAGGCCTCGTGGGCGAGGACCGACAGGTAGAGAAGGACCGCGAGGGCGAGGCCACCGACGTACTTCAGGGCACCGAGGCCGGGCTCGGCCCGCTCGATCGCGGGCGCCGTGATCACCGCGATCAGGCCAGCGATGAAGAACCAGGAGCCGCTGACGAGGACGTCGCTACCCGCGATGGACCCCACCTTGAACGTCCCGGGCGGACGCGGCGCGTGGCCGCGCGTCGTCCGGTCGTCGCTCATGTCTCGAGGCTAGCCGACGGACCGGCCCCGGATCGGCGGTACGGTGCGCGGCGTACCGAGGGTTGTCCGTGGTCTCGCCTACATTCGTCCACGTGAGCACCACGCCTGTCACGCCGGCCTCGCCGGCCGAGCTCCGGTCGACGCCGGTGGACGGCGTCGAGGTGCTCGGGGCGCTGTCCCCCAGCCGCGCCGCCGACTTCATGGCCTGTCCCCTGCTCTACCGGTACCGCACGATCGACCGGCTCCCCGAGGAGCCGTCGGCCGCCGCCCTGCGCGGCACCCTGGTGCACAAGGTGCTGGAGGACCTGTTCGACCTGCCGTCGCCGACTCGCACTCCCGAGCGCGCGCGCGAGCTGCTCGTGCCCACGTGGGACGCCCTGCTCGAGGCCGAGCCGGCTCTTGCGGAGCTGTTCACCGACGAGGGTCCCGATGTCGCCGAGTGGCTGACGTCCTGCCGGTCGGTCCTCGACCGGTACTTCACGCTCGAGGATCCTCGACGCCTGGAGCCGGCCGAGCGCGAGCTGTACGTCGAGGCGCTCCTGGATTCGCGTCTGCTCCTGCGCGGGTTCGTCGACCGCCTGGACGTCGCTGCCGACGGTGCCATCCGCGTCGTGGACTACAAGAGCGGGGCGAGTCCCCCGGAGATGTTCGAGGGCAAGGCGCTCTTCCAGATGAAGTTCTACGCCCTCGTCATCTGGCGCACCCGCGGCGTGGTCCCGGCCATGCTCCAGCTCGTCTACCTCGGCAACGGCGAGATGCTGCGCTACCTGCCTGACGAGTCCGACCTCCTCGCCACCGAGCGCAAGGTCGAGGCCATCTGGCGCGCGATCAAGCAGGCGCAGGAGACGGGCGACTGGCGGCCCCACCGCTCGCGGCTGTGCGAGTGGTGCTCGTTCAAGTCCCTGTGCCCGGAGTTCGGAGGCACACCGCCGCCGCTGCCGGCGCGCCTCGGAGACCCCGGGGAGCTCACCGAGGAGGACGTCGACTGACGACGCGCCAGGCGTCCTTGAGCCCGGGCTCCGGAGCAGCGCGGTCTCGACGCCCAGCGCTCCGTCGTGACGTCGACTGCCCGGTCGTCACGCCTCACTCGATGTCGTTCCGCTCGGCCCAGAGCGCGGCCTGGGTGCGGTCGACGACGCCGATCCGGTGGAACGTCGAGGTGAGATGCGCCTTCACGGTGCGCTCGGAGATGCCCAGCCGCCGGGCGATCTGCTTGTTCGCCAGCCCTTGCCGCACCAGGCCGAGCACCTCCGTCTCGCGCGGGGTGAGGTCGACGGCGGCGGCCGTCGTACGCCGTGCGCCGAGCAGCTCGCGGGCGGCCCGGGGGTTGATCGGTGACTCACCGCGGGCGACGGCGCGGATGCCACGCAGCACCTCGTCCGGCTCGGCGTCCTTGAGCAGGTAGCCCAGCGCACCCGCGTCGAGGGCCCCGACGATGCGCTCCGCGTCCGAGTACGACGTCAACACGAGCACGTCGGCGAGCTCCTCGCCGACGATCGCCCGGGTGGCGCTGACCCCGTCGACGCCCGGCATCTGCAGGTCCATCAGGACCACGTCGGGGCGCACCTGACGTGCCAGGGCGATCGCCTCCTCGCCGGACGCCGCCTTCCCGACCACCTCGAGGTCCGGCTCACCGCCGAGGAGCTGCTCGAGCCCGGCCCGTAGCATCGCGTGGTCGTCCACGATGACCACACGGATCCGGCCCGTCACCGCTGCTCCGCCGGTGAACCGGACCCCGTCCGGGCCGCCGCCTGCGCGGCCGACTGTGCCGCGGTGGCTGGCGGCGTCGTGGGGACGACTGCCCGTACCGTCGTGCCTGCTCCGGGCGCCGACTGGACCTGGACCCGTCCGCCGCCGTCCTCGACCAGGCTCTGCAGGCCCCGAAGCCCGTACGACCGGTCCCGCACCAGCCCGGACCGGTCGAACCCCACCCCGTCGTCTCGAACCGTGAGCAGGACCTGCCGCTCGTCGCCGCGCACCTCCACGGAGAGCTGGGAGGCCTGGGCGTGCCGGACGGCGTTCCGGATCGCCTCCTGGGCGATCCGCCAGACGAGGGCGACGACGTGGTCCGACACACCGTCCACGCCGGTGACCGCCACCGACGTGGCGATCCCCGCGGACGCGGCAGGAGCGGTCAGGTCCTCGAGCGCGGCACCGAGGCCCGCCGCGTTCAGGCCGGGGGGGTGGATCTCCACCAGCAGCGACCGCAGCTGCCGCAGCGAGCGCCGCAGCGCCCGGCTGGTGCCGGTCAGCTCCTCACGCAGCTCCGGTGTCAGCGACGGGTCACGAGCCGTGCCCGACACCGCGAACGCCGTGCCCGCGAGCTCCTGGACGACCCCGTCGTGGAGGTCGCGGGCGATCCTGCGGCGCTCGGCCTCAGACGACTCGACGGCCCGGCGCATCAGCCGTTCACGAGCCCGCGACGCCCGGGTCAGCCGCAGCGTGAGGACTCCCAGCAGAGGCACGCCGATCAGGAGCAGCGCGAGCAGGGCGCCGGCCGTGATCCTCCGGAAGGGGCTCATCACCTCGACCGAGCGCTGCCTGACCGTCCGCACCGAGTAGTAGGCCTCGAACAGCAACGGCTCCCCCTCGGGCGAGTCGATCCGCGTGTACACCTCCAGCAGCCCGTCCTCCTCGTTCTCGAACCGGTTCTCGCGGCGGCGCAGGGCGGACAGCCCTCCCTCGGTCTCGCCGCTATGGAGGACGGTCAGCTGCTCGCTGTCGAGGGGGAACCGCTGGCCGATCAGCTCCGTCTCGTCGCTGTAGACGATCGTCCCGTCCGCTCGCCAGATCTTGATCCGGCGTACGTCGGCGACCATCAGGCGGTCGAGGACGTCACGATCGAACCGGTCGATCGCGCCGGGATCACCGTCCACGAGGCCCTTCGGCACCGCCGGCTCCGCCACCGAGTGGGCGAGCAGCTCCGTGGTCACGCGGGCGTCGGCGACGGCCTCGGACCGCGCCGCCCGCTCGGAGAGGATGCCGGTCGCCCACCAGGCGACGCCGAACAGCAGCAGGCTGGCCCCGACGAACTGTACGAGGGGGCTGGCCCACGGCCGCCGCAGCACACTCACTCGGCGCTCCTCCTCCGGGCGGCAGGCCGGGAGCCTGCGGAACCTTCGATGGGCGAATGCCCGGTCACGCTCGGTCGGCCGACCTCGGTCCCGGTCGGTCTCGCTCAGTACGAGATCGTGCCACGACAGACCTGGCCCGCGTGCTCGGCGCGGAACACGAAGTGGTCGGTGCCCGCCAGGTCTGCCATCCGCCGCGTGACGGTGAACGAGTGGCTGGCGCCGCCCGTCGTCTTGGTCCCCGTCGCCGAGAGGCTGCCGTTGTGCTTGAACTTCCACTGCCAGACCTGACCGGACCGGTTGCTGTCGATCTCGCCCTCGACCTCGATCCGGCCGTCGTCCGGCTTGGCCTTGAGCTTCCAGTGGGCGCTCCCGGAGCATGCGCCGCTGGTACGGACGGCGTCCCCCCCGCCGTGGGAGGCGGACGCAGGGGCGGCGAGCCCCACTGGAACGGTGAGCGCCGCGGCGGCGGCAAGGGTGCCGATAGCGGTACGGGTGACCATGTCGAGCTCCTCGAGTCGGTGTCGGTGAGGACTCCAGGGTGGGTCGCCGTGGGTCGGAGTCGCCATTGGCCGGTGGTACTACGACCAGCGATCGTCGGGCAGGTCAGTCGCGCTCGACGCCCTCGGGGTAGAGCACGCAGGCGACCTCGACCCCGCCGGCCCGCCGCAGCGGTGGTGGCTCGGACGGCTCGAAGTGAACGGTCACTCCGGAGCCGGCGTCCTCCACCGACGTGACCCCTGACCACAGCCGGCCGGTGGGGTCCTCGGCCTTCATCCGGTCGAGGATCGCGCGCACCTCGGCGCTACCGCCGGATCCGAGGGAGGCGCTGGTGGAGGGGGCGTCGAGGTGCGCGAGGTCGCCGAGGATCTTCCGCTCCTCGTCGTACGCCGCGTTCTCACGCATCCAGTGCTCCTCGACGAGCGTGCGCAGGTCGCGAGACTCCCAGCCGCACTCCTGGACCGCTTCGGGACACCGCGGGTGGAACGCACAGCCGAGAGGCGGCTCAGCGGCGTCCGGGATCTCGCCCCGCGGCAGGTCTCGCCGCACCGCGGCATCGGGGTCTGGCTCGGGGATGGCGGCCAGCAGCGCCTTGGTGTACGGGTGCCGCGGGTGGGCGAAGATCTCCTCGGTGGGCCCGATCTCCACCACCCGCCCGAGGTACATGATCGCGATCCGGTCGCAGAAGTACTTGGCGGTCGCGAGGTCGTGGGTGATGTAGATGTAGGTCAGTCCGAGATCCTGCTTGAGATCGAGCATCAGCTGCAGGATCTTGGCCCGCACGCTCATGTCGAGCATGGACACGGGTTCGTCGGCGACCAGCAGCTCGGGGTCGAGGACGATGGCCCTGGCGATCACGACGCGCTGCTTCTGGCCGCCGGACAGGTCACGGGGGTACTTGCTCAGAAACAGCTCGACGGGCGAGAGCCCGACCCGCTCGAGAGCCCGGACGACACCGGCGCGACGCTCGGAGGCCGACCTCATGCCGTGCACCCGGAGTGCGTCCCCCACTGCCTCCTCCACGGTCATCGACGGGTTCAGCGCGGCGTTCGGGTCCTGGAACACCATCTGCACGACGTTCCGGATCTCGCGGAGCCGTCGACGGCTCAAGGTCGCGACGTCCACGTCGCGGAGGTGGATGGACCCATCTGTTGCGGGCACCAGCCCCAGCAGGGCCCTGCCCAAGGTCGACTTGCCACTGCCGCTCTCGCCCACCAGCCCGACGACCTCGCCGGGGCGCACGGCGAGGTTGACCCCGTCGACGGCCTTGATGGTGCCGGTGTCGCGGCCGAACAGCCTGGACAGGGAGCCGCCGCGC
>JBKPTA010000028.1:0-86975 GCA_046735295.1 Actinomycetota bacterium
GGCGGTGGTCTCGACAGGCTCGACCGACGGAGCGGGCGTGCTCAGCATCGCAAGCCGTTGGTGGGCACGACCCCGGAGACCAGGTAGGTCTCGACCGCGTGGTCGATGCAGGGGTTGCCGCGGTGGTAGCCGGTGTGTCCGTCCCCGTCGCGGGTGACCAGCACGCCTGAGTCGAGCTGGTGGGCCAGGGCGACCGCCCAGCGGTACGGAGTGGCGGGGTCGCGGGTCGTCCCGATCACCACGATGGGAGCCGCACCGCGCGCGTGGATCGTCGGCACGGGCTGGTCGCTGCGCGGCGAGAAGCCCTCGCACGTGGTCAGGCTCCAGGCGAACTCATGGCCGAACACCGACGAGGCCTTGTCGAAGGCGGCGAACTGGCCGGGCACCTGGGAATACCTGATCGAGTAGGGGTCGTCGAGGCAGGAGATGTCGACGAACGCCTCGAGCAGGTTGCTCTTGAAGGTCCCGTCGGCGTTGCGGTCGGCATAGGCGTCGGCCACCTGCATCAGGACCGAGCCGTCACCGCTGAGGGCACTTCGCAGGCCGGCGCTGAGCAGGATCCAGTAGCTGCGGTTGTACAGCGTCGCCGCAATCCCGACGTAGGCGTCGCCGGCAGTCAGTCGCCGACCGCTGCCGGCCGGCAGCGGATGTCCGACGAGGCGGTCGAGGATGGTGCGGATCGACTGTTCCACGCCGGCGACGTCCCTGCCGAGGAAGCAGCCGATCGACGACTGGACGCAGTTCGCGGCGTAGGCGTCGAGTGCCGTCTGGAACCCCTTCGCCTGCTGTAACGAGCTGGCCCGGGTTCCGAGCGCGGGGTCCACAGCGCCATCGAGGACGAACCGCCCGACCCGCTGCGGGAACAGCTCGGCGTAGGTGGCACCCAGCTTGGTGCCGTACGACGCGCCCAGGTAGCTCATCGTCCGCTCGCCGAGCGCCGCACGGAGGACGTCCATGTCGCGAGCGGCCTCGACCGTCGAGACGTGGGCCGCGAGTGCACCCGACCGTCGGCTGCACCCCCTCACCAATCCGCGTTGGCTCGCCCGGTACGCCGCGACCTGGGCAGGTGTGGACGGTGAGGGGTTGCCCGCCAGGTAGTGGTTCATCGCGGCGTCGCTCAGGCAGTCGACCGGCGCGCTGGCACCGGTGCCGCGGGGGTCGAAGCCGACGATGTCGAAGTGCGCGAGGAGCGGATCACCGAAGTAGGTGCCGCGCGCCGCGGCGTACGACGTACCGGACGCGCCCGGGCCGCCGGGGTTGACCACCAGCGCGCCGACCCGGGGGCCGGACGCCGGCACCTTCAACAGCGCGAGGTCGATGGTGCGGCCCGTCGGACGACGGTAGTCGAGCGGGACCGTGAGGCGTGCACACTGGTCGCCCTCGTCGGCCGCGCCCGAGCAGGCCGACCAGTGGACCTGCTGGGAGTAGAAGCTCGCGAGGGCGGGCGATGGTGGCTGCGACGCGGGCGGGCCTCCGGTCGGTACGACGGGGCCCGGAGCTGACTTGTCGCCGGTGGAGCCGCGCGTGACGACGAGGACGGCTCCGGCCACCAGCACCACGACCACCACCAGGGTGATGGCGGCGACGAGGCGCCTCACCGGCCTTTCACCGAAGGTGCCTTGAGCGAGACCATCAGCGACTCGAGGGCGAGCGCCACCGGGACGTTGAACTCCAGCATCTGCTCGCGGGCTTCGAAGATCCAGCCGATGCGGCGCAGGTTCAGCTCGGGAGTGGAGCTCTGCACGATCTGCTCGACCTCGGGACGGATCTCCTCGTTGACCAGCGCGCCGGTGGTGCGGCTGGCGACCGCGATCGCGTCGCGGTACACCGACACGAGGTCCATCAGGCCGCGGTCGACGACGTCGAGGTGACGTCGCTTCGCCCGGGTCTTCTGCGCGCGCTCGAGCGCCGCGAGAGCGGGCCCGTACTCACGCGGACGGCGGCCACGCTCGACGACGCCGTACGACGTGTCCAGATCGGCTCGCTCACGTGCGTCGAGCTCCCCGGTGAGCAGGTCGGCCTCCTCCTGCGTCGTCTCGAGGAGGTTCTGCGCGGCGTTCATGCAGGAGGCGAGGCTGGTCAGCCGGGCCGGGATCGACACGACCTCCTTGCGCCGGTTGCGGGCACCCTCGTCCCGGGCCAGAGCGCGGGCCCGGCCGATGTGCCCCTGGCTGGCCCGGGCGCAGTACGACGCCAGGGCCGGCTCGACGGCGTCCGTGGCGACCAGGAAGTCCGCGACCTCATCCGACGACGGTGTGGCCAAGGTGACCAGACGGCAGCGCGATCGGATCGTCGGCAGGAGGTCCTCGACCGTCGGCGCGCACAGCATCCACACCGTCCGCTCCGTCGGCTCCTCGATCGCCTTGAGCAGTGCGTTGGCCGCCTGGTCGGTCAGCCGGTCGGCGTCCTCGATGATCATCACCTGCCATCGGCGGCCGACCGGCGCCAGCGCCGAACGGCGGACCAGGTCGCGCACCTCGTCGACGCCGATCGAGAGGCGGTCGGTGCGGACGACGGTCACGTCGGCATGGCTGCCGGCGAGCACGGTGTGGCACGAGTGGCAGATGCCGCACCCCGGGGGCCGCTCCTCGCACTGCAACGCTGCGGCGAAGGCAACGGCCGCGTTGGAGCGGCCGGATCCCGGCGGACCGGTGAACAGGAAGGCGTGGCTCATCGCGTGGCCGGAGGTCGCCGCCCGCAGGGCCTCGCTCGCACGGCTCTGGCCGACGAGGGTGTCCCAGACCGAGCCGGCCCGTCTCGAGGTCGTGGTCATCGCACCGCCTGCCCGAGCAGCGGCTCCATCCGGGTCAGCACGACCTGAGTGATCTCGTCGGTCGGCCGGCTCGCATCGACCACGAGGTAGTGATCGGGGTCGCCGGCGGCGAGCGACAGGTACGCCTCGCGAGCACGGACGAAGAAGTCGAGCGGCTCGCCCTCGATGCGGTCGCGATCGTCGAACCGGCTCAGGCCGTGCTCGGGGTCGAGGTCGAGAACGACCGTCAGGTGGGGGCGGAGGTCGCGGGTCGCCCACCGCGCCACGCGCTCGACCTCGGCCAGATCGAGTGACCTGCCGGCGCCCTGGTAGGCCAGCAGCGAGTCGACGTACCGGTCGGTGATCACCACCTGGCCGCGCTCGAGGCCCGCCATCACCACGGTGTCGACGTGCTCGGCCTTGTCGGCGGCGTACAGCAGGACCTCGGTGCGGTGGGAGAGCTCTCCGGTCGCGGGGTCGAGCACGATGCGCCGCAGCTCCTTGCCCACGGCGGTGTCGCCGGGCTCGAAGGTCAGCAGCGGATGGTAGCCGCGCTGCTCGAGCGTGTCGGCGAGAGCACGCGCCTGCGTCGACTTGCCCGCGCCCTCGCCGCCCTCGAAGCAGACGAAGACCCCGGTGGTGGTGTGCACGCAGCCTGCCTTTCGTGTCCGTGGTCGAGGGTAGTCGAGACCGCCCACGGCCCCGGCCGGCCGCGTCGGAGGGTGGTACGGCGATCGCTACGGTGGCGCCCATGACAGCCACGCCGACTGCCTCGACCGTCCTGAACACCTCGGACAAGGTGATCCTCGGCGGCGGAGCGCTGCTGACGGTGCTCGCCGGTGTGGCCGACTACGGCCACTGGGGCTCGGTCATCGCGTTCGTCGTCTCCGCCGCCGCGGTCTGCCTCCTGGCCTCGGTCGTCGGCCGCTCGGTCGAGCAGCTCGGCGACCGGTTCGGCCCCGGGGCGACGGGGGTGCTGCAGTCGGCCCTGGGGAACCTCCCGGAGCTCTTCATCTGCATCTTCTCGCTCAGGGCCGGGCTGGTGGACGTCGTCCGCGCGGCACTGGTGGGCTCGATCCTGGCCAACCTGCTGCTGGTCCTCGGCATCGCCTTCGTGGTCGGCGGTCTGCGGCACGGCACTCAGCAGCTCGGGTCCGAGCGCGCCCGGACGATCGTCGTCCTGATGCTGCTGTCGGTGGCGGCGATGGCGATCCCCTCGCTCGCACATTGGCTGCACACCCCGGCCTCGGCCCACGAGACGGCGTTCTCGGTCATCGTCTCGGTGCTGCTGCTGACGCTCTTCGCCCTGTCCCTGCCGTTCTCGCTGCGGCGGTCGTCGTCCGACGACGTCGGACCCGACGACGTGTCTCCCGAGGCGCCGCGGTGGCCGGTGTGGCTGGCGGTCGGACTGCTGGCCGCGGCCGGTGTGGCGGCGGCGTTCGTCTCCGACTGGTTCGTGCACGCGCTCCAGCCGGCCATGGACTCGCTCTCGGTCAACCAGACCTTCGCCGGCCTCGTCGTCGTGGCGATCGCCGGCAACGCGATCGAGAACGTCGTGGGGGTCCAGCTCGCCGCCGCCGACGAGTCGGCGTACGCGTTCTCGGTCATCTTGAACAGCCCGATCCAGATCGCACTGGTGCTGGCCCCGGCCCTGGTGCTGATCTCGCAGGTCTTCGGCCTCGCCTCGCTGACGCTGGTGCTCTCGCCGATGCTCGTGGTCGTCCTGCTGCTGTCGGTGGTGCTCGCCGCGTTCATCGCGTTCGACGCGGAGTCGACCTGGCTCGAGGGTGCGTCGCTGGTCGTCCTGTACGCCATCGTCGCGACCGCATTCTGGTGGGGCTGAGGTGAACCCGGTCGACGTTCAGCTCGTGGAGGCCGACTTCTTCGTCGTGGTCTTCTTCGCGGTCCTTTTCGACGTCTTCTTGGCCCCGCGTTTGGCGGTCTTCTTCGCGGGGCCCTTGGCGCGCCGCTCGGCGAGGAGCTCGGCTGCGCGCTCGAGTGTGATCGCCTCGACGGTGTCCTCCTTGCGGAGGGTGGCGTTGTACTCGCCATCGGTGACGTACTCCCCGAAGCGCCCGGACTTGACCACGACCGGCGCCCCGGACACCGGATCGGGACCCAGCTCCTTGAGCGGTGGCGCCGCAGCCGCGCGCCCTCGCTGCTTGGGCTGGGCGTAGATCGCGAGCGCCTCCTCCAGGGTGATCGTCAGCAGCTGCTCCTCCGACTGCAGTGACCGGGAGTCGGTGCCCCTCTTCAGGTACGGCCCGTACCGGCCGTTCTGCGCGGTGATCTCCATGCCCTGGGCGTCGGTGCCGACCACCCGCGGCAGCGACAGCAGCCGGACGGCGTCGTCGAGTGAGACGGTGTCCAGCGACATCGACGTGAAGAGGGAGCCGGTGCGGGGCTTGGCGTTCTTCGGTGCGTCCTCCGGCAGCTGCTCGGTGACGTACGGGCCGTACCGACCGTTCCTCGCCACGATCCTCAAGCCGGTGTCCGGGTGGACGCCGAGCTCCCTCTCCTCACCGGACGGGTTGGCCAGCAGCTCCTTCGCCTTGGCCAGGGTGAGCTCGTCGGGCGGTAGGTCGTCCGGGACGTTGGCGCGCACGGCCGCGCCGTCCTCACCGTTGCCCTGACCCTCGAGATAGGGCCCGTAGCGCCCGACGCGGAGCACGATGCCGCTGTCGGGGCCACCGACCGGGAAGGTCGCGAGCTCCTTGGCGTCGATCTCGCCGAGCTCGTTGACCAGCTGGTGCAAGCCGATGACACGGTCCGAGCCGAAGTAGAACTCCTCGAGCTCGGTGACGCGGTCTGCGCGCCCCGCCGCGATCTCGTCGAGGACGTCCTCCATCCCGGCGGTGAACTCGTAGCTGATCTGACGTGGGAAGTGCTCCTCCAGCAGGCGTACGACGGAGAACGCGATCCACGCCGGAACCAGCGCGGTGCCCTTCTTGTAGACGTAGCCGCGGTTGAGGATCGTGCCGATGATCGAGGCGTACGTCGAGGGCCGGCCGATCTCGCGGTCCTCGAGCTCCTTGATCAGCGTGGCTTCGGTGTAGCGAGCGGGCGGCTTGGTCTCGTGCCCGCTCGGGGTCAGCGAGGCGGCGGAGACCGGGTCCGCCTCGCGGAGGTCGGGCAGAGGCGTCTCGGCGTCGTCCTGGCGCTTGTCGTTGTCCGTGCCCTCGACGTAGGCCTTGAGGAAGCCGTGGAACGTGATCACCCGACCGCTGGCCGAGAACACGACGTCGCGGCCGTCGCCGGCGGCACCGCCGATCCGGATCGTCACCGACTGTCCGACCGCGTCCTTCATCTGCGAGGCGACGGCGCGCATCCAGATCAGCTCGTAGAGCCGGAACTGCTCGCCGGTCAGGCCGGTCTCGGCCGGCGTACGGAAGCGCTCGCCCGACGGGCGGATCGCCTCGTGCGCCTCCTGGGCGTTCTTCACCTTGGAGGCGTAGATGCGCGGTGCGTCCGGGACGTACTCCGCGCCGTACAGCTCACGGACCTGCGAACGCGCCGCCTCGACGGCTGCGCTCGAGAGGGTCGTCGAGTCGGTCCGCATGTAGGTGATGTAGCCGCCCTCGTAGAGCCGCTGTGCCACCGACATCGTCGAGGAGGCGCTCATGCCGAGCTTGCGACTCGCCTCCTGCTGCATCGTCGTCGTCCGGAAGGGCGCGTAGGGCTGGCGGCGGTAGGGCTTCGACTCCACCGAACGCACGTCGTACGACGTGTCGCGCAGCGCCGCGACGAGTCCTTCGGCGGCGTTGCGGTCGAGGTGGACCCGGTCGCTGCGTCGCTTGGTCTTGAGCTCGCCGTCGTTGCCGAAGTCCGAGCCGCCCGCGACCCGCACCTCGTCGATCGTGTGCAAACGGGCCGGGAACATCCGTGGCTCCTTCCCGGAGCCGGCGTCGAAGGTGCCCTCGACGCCCCAGTACGACGCGACCCGGAACGCCATCCGTTCGCGCTCCCGGTCCACGACGAGCCGCGTCGCCACGGACTGCACCCGCCCGGCCGACAGGCCGGACATCACCTTCTTCCAGAGGACCGGCGAGACCTCGTAGCCGTACAGCCGGTCCAGGATGCGCCGGGCCTCCTGAGCCTCGACGAGGTCGTCGTTGATCTGGCGGGGGTTCTCGACGGCCTCGAGGATGGCGGAACGGGTGATCTCGTGGAAGACCATCCGGTGCACCGGGATGCCCTTCGGCTTCAGCTCGTCGAGCAGGTGCCAGGCGATCGCCTCGCCCTCGCGGTCCTCGTCGGTGGCGAGGTAGAGCTCATCGGCGTCCTTCAGCAGACTCCTCAGCTTCGCGATGTGGCTCTTCTTGTCACGCGGCACGACGTAGTACGGCGTGAAGCCGTTGTCGATGTCGACCGCCAGCCGACCCCACGGCTTGTCCTTGATGCTCGCCGGTGTGTCCGCCGCGGAGTTGGGCAGGTCGCGGATGTGGCCGACCGAGGACTCGACCACGTAGTCGTCGCCCAGGTAGCCGCCGATCGTCCGCGCTTTCGCGGGCGACTCGACGATCACCAGCTTGTGTGGCACTGCTGCTCCTGACTGAAATCCCTGGCTGAGCCCCTCCCTCTGCGGGGCGCCGCGGGGCTCACGGCCGCTCACGGTAGCGCGTCGAGGGGAACCGGTTGTCCTCGATCCCCCAGATCGTTCCGGTCAGAGGACGGTCGTGGTCACCGGACCCGAGCGCCCGCGCGACCCGCATCTGGTCGGCACGCGAGCCCCCAGGATGGGTGTTGACATGCCGGTCCGGCATGGTGATCGTGGCCGGCAGGGGGAAGGTGCGAGTACCACGCCGCGGCAGCGCGAGGAGCTCGGTCACTCGAAGGCGCCCACTCACCGGTGGTCTCTGGCTCGTGCTCCTCACCGTGGTCGCGCTGAGCTCGCCGGCGACCCAGGCCGAGGCAGTGCGCGCGCACCAGGTGGCGTCCACGGGTGAGGTGGCACCCGTGATCGGGGCCGTGGGTGACATGGCGTGCGACCCGTCCGATCCGCACTTCAAGGGCGGCAAGGGGACCTCGCTCGCCTGCGCCGAGAACACGGTGTCGAGTGTGATGGTGGCCGACACCAGCATCACCATGATGCTGGGACTGGGCGACTTCCAGTACGCCTGCGGTGACCCGGCCGACTACGCGGTCTCCTACAACCCGACCTGGGGGCGGCTCGACCCGATCATGCATCCGGTGGCCGGCAACCACGAGTACCAGACCGGCACCGATGCCTTCGGTGGGACCTGCCCGACCGACAACACCACGGCCCAGAGCTACTTCAGCCACTTCGGCGCTGCGGCGCATCAGGAAACGGCCGGTCACTTCTCCCTCGACGTCGGCACCTGGCACCTGATCGCCCTCAACGGGAACTGCTCGAAGTCGGGGGTGGGTGGCTGTGGCGCGACGAGCGTGCAGACCACGTGGCTCAGGCAGGATCTGGCCGCGACCACCCAGCCCTGTGTCGCGGCGTTCTGGCACCAGCCACTGTTCACCGGGACCCACATCGACGGCTCGGCGTACCGCTCCTGGTGGAAGGTGCTGTACGCGGCGGACGTCGTCCTCAACGGACACGTCCACGACTACCAGCGGTACCCGCCCCTCAACCCGTCCGGGGCCGCTGACCCGACGTTGGGCATCACCGAGTACGTCGTCGGGACCGGCGGTGAGAACTTCATGGACTTCGTCCCGACGGTGACACCCCAACCGGTCACCCATCTCCAGCGGTTCGGCTACCTCCGGATGACGCTGGGGGCCTCCGGGTGGAACGCCGAGTTCATCGACTCGGCCGGTGCCGTCGCCGACACGTCCAGCGGGACCTGCGACATCTGAGGACGGAGGCACCCTCGACGCGCGGCGGGCGGACGCCGAGCGCTCCTCGTCTCTTCCCTCGTCCAGAGCACAGGCGGTCACCGGCAGCATCTGTCCCGCGCTGCACCGGCCCACGCGAGGTGTTTCAATGCGGGACATGCCTGGTGCCCCCCGAGTTCTTGCCGCGCTCATGTGCGCTGGAGTGCTCGCCATGACCGGAACCGGCTTCGCGCCGGTGCTGGCGTCGCCCGGCGCCGACCAGGGCAGTGGCGTCGCCGACCCGAACGCGAACCCGGGCGCGGTGCGCGCGCGCATCACGTTCACCAAGGATCCTGCGCACCCGTGGAACAGCCGGATCTCGTGGCGCGCGGTGCGGCAGCGGGTGGACGGCACCTGGAAGGTGGTCGCCGAGGACTCGTGGCGGGCAGGGTCCGGCCTGCCCGGGGGCTCGGCCACCTCGGCCTGCGTGAAGGGACACGGCTGGCTCCCCGACGGCCGCTACTGGTTGCGACAGCACAACGACTACGCCGGGACCCTGATCCACGGACGGGCATTCCGGCTCGCCGACAAGCGGTGCTCGAACGGAACCCTCCGCGAGCAGCTGTTCATCCACACCGAGGCGCGACCTGGCAACACCCAGTGCGCCGACCGGATGGGCGACCAGATCTGCCGGTGGGAGTTCCCGAAGATCAACGACTACACCTCCCACGGCTGCATCAAGATGTCGCCTGCCGCCCTCCTCGCCCTGACCCGCGACTACCACCGCTTCTTCAAGGCCGGCGTGCGCTACCCCGTCTCGAAGGTCTCCCTCGTCGTCCGCTAGACCACCCCTTCGTTGAGTTGGCCCTCCGGGTTCGTTGAGTTGGCCCTCCGGGCTCGTCGAGTTGGCCCTCCGGGCTCGTCGAGTTGGCCCTCCGGGTCCGCGACAGCCCGATCGAGGGTCAACTCAGCGCATCGCGCAGGTCAACTCAACGCCGCGGTGGCAACTCAACGCCCCCGCTGGCCAAGTGGACGCACCGCCCGGGCCAACTCGACGCACCCCGCGGGCCAACTCAACGCACCCCGCGGGCCAACTCAACATGTGCGGAGACGACCGACGGCCCGGCTGGGGATCCAGGCCGGGCCGTCGTGCGTGATCGAGAGCGGAGCTCAGGTACGTCGACTCTGCTCCTCGAACTCTCGCGTCACCGTGTCGTCGGCGGCGACGGGAGTCGGCTCGCCCAGGGGAGCCGGCGGCGGCGGAGGTGCAGGGGTGCCCGAGTCGTCACCGATCGCAGTCGACCGTTGCTTGGAGACGTACACGGCGGCAGCGATCCCGAGGGCCGCCGCGACGGCGATCAGGATCCGCAACCAGTCCTTCTCCCCCGACCCGTAGGACATCTTGACGATGGCCGTGACGATCAGCAGGGAGACCAGGTTCATCACCTTGATCAACGGGTTGATCGACGGGCCCGCGGTGTCCTTGAAGGGGTCACCGACGGTGTCGCCGATGATCGTCGCCTCGTGGGCAGCGGACCCCTTGCCGCCGTGGTGGCCGTCCTCGACCAGCTTCTTGGCGTTGTCCCAGGCACCGCCGGAGTTCGCCAAGAAGATCGCCATCAGCGTGCCGGTTGCGATGGCACCGACCAGGAAGCCGGCGAGGGGACCGATCCCCAGACCGAAGCCGACCGCGATCGGTGCGAGGACCGCCAGCAAGCCGGGTGTGGCGAGCTCGCGCAGCGAGTCGCGGGTCACGATGTCGACGACCTTGCCATACTCCGGACGACCCGTACCCTCCATGATCCCCGGGACCTCACGGAACTGCCGCCGCACCTCGAAGACCACCGCGCCCGCGGCACGCCCGACGGCGTTGATCGCCAGGCCCGAGAAGAGGAAGACCGTTGCGGCGCCCAGGATCACGCCGACGATGAGCTTGGCGTCGAAGACCAAGAAGTGCGCCAGAACGTCCTGGACGCCGCCGCCGACCGCCTCGCCGTACGCTTCGAAGGCCGACTGCGTGTACGACGCGAACAGCGCGCTCGCTGCGAGCACGGCCGTCGCGATCGCGATGCCCTTGGTGATCGCCTTCGTGGTGTTGCCCACCGCGTCGAGCTCGGTCAGGATCTGGGCGCCCTCGCCATGTACGTCCCCGGACATCTCTGCGATGCCCTGGGCGTTGTCGGACACGGGGCCGAAGGTGTCCATGGCCACGATCACACCGACCGTGGTCAAGAGGCCGGTGCCGGCCAGTGCGACGCCGAACAGCGCCTCGTCGCCGCCGATGAGCGCCGCACCGTACACAGCAGCCGAGATCACGATCGCGGTGTAGACGGCCGACTCGAAGCCGACGGCGATGCCGCCCAGGATCACGGTCGCCGCTCCGGTGAGCGAGGTCTTCCCGACGTCCTTGACCGGCTTGTGGTCGGTGCCGGTGAAGTAGCCGGTCAGCGCCAGGATGCAGGCGGCGAGCACGATGCCGATCACGACGGCGACCGCCGCGAAGACCGGGGGGCTCACGTCGGCGGACCGACCGGAGGCATTGGCCAGGTCGGACCACGAGCCCGGCAGATAGACGAACGCCAGGATCACGCACGCCACCGCGCTGATGGCGGCGGAGATGTAGAAGGCACGGTTGATCGTGGTCAAGCCGTTCTCGCCTGCACGGGGCTTGCACAGGTAGGTACCCACGACGGCGGTCAGCGCGCCGATCGCGGGAATCAGCAGCGGGAAGACCAGGCCCTTGTCACCGAAGGCCTGGGAGCCCAGGATCAGCGCGGCGACCAAGGTGACGGCGTAGGACTCGAAGAGATCGGCGGCCATGCCGGCGCAGTCCCCGACGTTGTCGCCCACGTTGTCGGCGATCGTCGCGGCGTTGCGCGGATCGTCCTCGGGGATGTTCTGCTCCACCTTGCCGACCAGGTCGGCCCCGACGTCGGCCGCCTTGGTGAAGATGCCGCCCCCGACACGCATGAACATCGCGAGCAGTGCGGCCCCGAAGCCGAAGCCCTCCAGGACGTGGGGCGCCTTGTCGCGGAACAGGAGGACGACCACGCTGGCGCCGAGCAGGCCGAGACCGACGGTCAACATGCCGACCATCGCCCCGGTGCGGAAGCCGATGTTCATCGCCGGGTCGCGCCCCTCGTCGTTCGCGGCCGCGGCGACCCGCAGGTTGGCACGCACCGCGAGGTTCATGCCGAGGTAGCCCACGGCCGCCGAGAACCCGGCCCCGAACAGGAAGAAGATCGACCGGCCGATGCGCACGCCCCAGTCGTCGGCGGGCAGCAGCATCAGCGCGAAGAACGCGATCGCCGCGAAGACCGCCAGCGTGCGGAACTGGCGCTGGAGGTAGGCGTTCGCGCCCTCCTGCACGGCGTGCGCGATGTTCTTCATGTTGTCGGTGCCTTCGCCGGCGGCAAGGACCTCCTGGCGGAACATGTACGCCATCGCGAGCGCGCCGAGCGCGATCAGGAGGACGACGATGACCAGCACGAGGTTGCCCCCGGAGAGATGCACCACGTCGGGACTGGTCCCGGTCATGGATCTCCTCCTGGAATGCGTTCACTCGAACGGCGCGGATTGTGCCATGCGCCCGGTGGATCATGTCACCCGGACGCATGCCGGGTCACATCGCGTGCGGACGACCACGTTCGTCGAGCTGGCCGGGCCTGCCCGTCAGCCGCGACACGGCGTACGCCGGAGGGGTGGCGAGCCGCACCGGCCCGCGGCGGTGTCAGCTGCCGGTAAGAGCGGCCTCGGCGGTGTCGTGGATCACGAACACCTTGGCGAGGCCGGTGATGCGGAAGATCTTCAGCAGGCGGTCCTGGTTGCACACCAGCTGCAGCGACCCATCGTGCGCCCGGACCTTCTTCAGGCCACCCACCAGAACGCCGAGCCCGGTCGAGTCGAGGAACTCGACCTCGGACATGTCGATCACGAGGTTGTACGTGCCGGCGGCGACGAGCTCGGTGATCTCCTCGCGCAAGCGGGGGGCCGTGTAGACGTCGATCTCGCCAGCGACCGACACGACGGTGCGGCCCTCGGCCTCGCGCGTCGTAATGGTCAGGTCCACGTGTCCACTCCAAGCTCCCGGTCGGGTACGGGGAGTTCACGGCCCCGGGCCCCGTCGCGACCTATCAAACCATGCGACGGGTGATCGTAGGCAGATGACTGACAGGTCCGCGCCGCGATCCGCCTGTCGTCGGTCGACTTTGCCAGACTGGCGCGGTGGCAGGTGTCGCGGGCGGCTCACCGGCCCCCGGGACGGGGCAGGCAGGAGTCGCAGACCTCGGCCGGAGGCTGGCGACGGGTCCGGGTCGCGAAGACTCCCTGCGCCACCTCCGGGTGCTGCCCCGACGCGAGGCGACCACGACCGGGTGGCCGGAATGGGCGCATCCGAGTGTCGTCGAAGCCTTCGCATCCCGTGGCGTGACGCAACCGTGGCGGCACCAGGCGGTGGCCGCCGAGGCCGCACACGCAGGACAGCACGTCGTGATCTCGACCGGGACTGCGTCGGGCAAGTCCCTTGCCTACCAGCTCCCGGCCCTGTCATCGATCCTCGAGCGCCGAGGGACCCGGGGGGAGCGCGGCGCGTCGACGCTGTACATCAGCCCGACCAAGGCTCTCGCCCAGGACCAGCTGTCCACCATCGCGGCGCTCGGACTCGACGTCCGCGTGACGACGCACGACGGCGACTCGACGTACGAGGAGCGTGACTGGACCCGGGAGCACGGGGAGTACGTCCTGACCAACCCGGACATGCTCCACCGGTCGCTGCTGCCGCGGCACGAGCGCTGGGTCGGTCTGTTCCGCGCGCTCGACCTGGTCGTCGTCGACGAGTGCCACCAGTACCGAGGCGTCTTCGGCGCGCATGTCGCTCAGGTGCTGCGACGACTGCGACGGGTGTGCGCCTTCCACGGGTCCGATCCCACGTTCGTGCTGGCCTCGGCCACTGTGGGCAACCCCGCGGAGCACGCCGGTCGCCTGACCGGACTGGACGTGCTGGCCGTCAGCCACGACGACGCGCCGCGCGGCGAGGTCGCGATCGTCCTCTGGGAGCCTCGGTTCACGTCCTTCGCCGGCGAGAACGGCGCACCCGTCCGTCGAGCGGCGTCCTCGGAGTCCGCGGACCTGTTGGCGGACCTGGTCAGCGAGGGCGTCCGCACGCTCGCCTTCGTCCGCTCACGCCGCGCGGCCGAGCAGGTCGCGACCACGGCTGCGAGGTTGCTGGGCGACGTCGACCCGACCCTGCCCGAGCGGGTGGCGAGCTACCGCGGCGGGTATCTGCCCGAGGAACGCCGGGAGATCGAGCAGGCTCTCCGCGACGGGCGGTTGCTCGGGCTCGCCGCCACCAACGCGCTGGAGCTCGGCATCGACGTCTCCGGACTCGACGCCGTCCTGGTCGCCGGCTTCCCCGGCACCCGCGCGGCGTGGTGGCAGCAGGTCGGCCGGGCCGGCCGGAACGCCGGTGACGCGCTCGCGGTGCTGGTCGCGCGCGACGACCCGCTCGACACCTATCTCGTCACCCATCCCGAGGCTCTGCTCGACCAGGACGTCGAGCGCACCGTCGTCGACCCCACCAACCCCTACGTCGTCGGGCCGCACCTGTGCGCGGCCGCTCAGGAGGTGCCGCTGCGGGATCACGAGGTGAACATGTTCGGCGACCACGCCTCCGAGCTCCTCGACGAGCTGACTGCCGCCGGCCGCCTTCGTCGCCGACCGCTGGGGTGGTACTGGACGCATCCCCAACCGGCCAGTGCCCTCACCGACATCAGGTCGGGGTCCGGCCGCGCCTTCTCCCTGGTGGAGTCGGACACGGGTCGGGTCGTGGGCACGGTGGACGGCGGCGCCGCCCACGCGACGGCACATGCGGGCGCCGTCTACGTGCATCGGGGGGAGACCTGGCTGGTGGAGTCACTGGACCTGGACGACCGGGTCGCGATGATCCGGCGAGCAGACGTGGACTACTCCACGACCGCGCGGGAGCTGGTCGACATCGCCATCTCGCGGGAGCTCGAGCACCGCACCTGGGGCGAGGCTCGGCTGTCGTTCGGGCTGGTCGACGTGTCGCACCGGGTCGTGTCCTACTTGCGCCGGCGGCAGCCTTCGGGCGACGTCATCGACGAGGTGCCGCTGGATCTTCCCGAGCAGCAGCTCACGACGCAGGCCGTGTGGTGGACCCTCAGCGAGGACCAGCTCTCCGACACCGGTCTGCTGGTGACCGACCTCCCGGGGGCGGCGCACGCCGCCGAGCACTGCTCCATCGGGTTGCTGCCGCTGTTCGCGACCTGTGACCGCTGGGACATCGGAGGCGTCTCCACGTCCCACCACACCGACACCGGCCGGCTCACGGTCTTCGTCTACGACGGGCACGCCGGTGGGGCCGGGATCAGTGCCCGTGGGTTCGCCGCGGCGTCGGCGTGGCTGACCGCGACACGCGAGACGATCCGGGCCTGCACGTGTCCGGAGGGCTGCCCGTCGTGCGTGCAGTCGCCGAAGTGCGGCAACCAGAACCACCCGCTGGACAAGGCCGGCGCCGTCGCCCTGCTCGACGTCCTCCTCGACCACGCTCCGCGTCACTAGGCGACGCGACACGGGCGGCGTCGTGGCGAACGACGCGGCGATCCTCGGCGCGATCGGGCCGGTGACCCCTGGCCCGCGACGATCACGACGCCGGGCCGGCACGCGCCCGGCCCTCGAGATCAGCCGTCTGACCGAGCCAGTGTGGCCCCGCGACCTGCACCTCGACGTCGACTGCGCGGCCCGAGACCGTGCACGCGACGAGGCGAGCATGGTTCGCGACGGCGATCTGCCCCGCACGCGCACATCCATCATGGCCCGAGGCGACACGTCGGGCCGCGGCCAGAGCAGCCAGGTCGGCAGCGGACTGCGCCTCCCGGTGTGCTGCGACCAACGCCGTCACCACGGCAAGGGCGGCCCCCAGCAGCATGAGGACACCAGCCATGGCCACCACCAGGAGGGTCGCGGACCCGACCTCTCCGCGCCGGTCACTCACCGACCCCCCTCGGCTGAGGTCACCGCTCGCGCCTGCACCGACACGGCCGGCAGAAAGCCGAGCAGCCCACCCACGGGAGCGACGACGTCCCTCGCCGTCGCGATCACCTCACCGTCGCTCACCGTCATGGTCACCGACGCCCCGGGGGCGACCTGTTGGCCCCGTGCCACGGCCGCCGCTTCCGAATCTCCGCGGGCGCCCGCACGCGCCGTCTCGCGCGCCGCATCGACCATCTGCACCTGCGCCACGCCGATGGTGAGGAGCCAGACCAGGCCGATGGTCAGGGAGACGAGGACAGGAATGCCGAGCGCCAGCTCGGCCGTGGCGGCCCCTCGCTGGTCTCGCCTCACCCGATGCCCAGCAGGGACAGCACGTGGTCGAACAGGGTGTGGAGCAGCTGCTCGCCGAAGCCGCCGGTCAGCAGCTTGAACAGCAGACCGGCGAGCCCGGCTCCGGCGGCCGTGCCGACGGCGTACTCCGCCGTGGTGATGCCGCGCTGGTCTGCGTGGTGAATGTGCATACGTCTCCTCCTCGGGGCTGCGGCCGCGGAGGGCGGCCTGGCTGCACTGTGCCCCGGCGCGCCGGCGGTCGCGGGGCGCTGAAGCATCGGCTGTGGACCGTCCGGTCCGTACGTGCGCCGGTGGACGGTGCGCGGCACGCCGTCCGTCACCGAACATGCCCCGGGACCGGGGTGGGGACTTCACGAGGGAGGCCCCTCGCCGAGTCACCACGACAATGTCCGGAGCAGGCCCGCGACCAGCGGCACGACACCGATCAGCAGGAACGAGGGCAACAGGCACAGGCTCAGCGGCACGGCCGCACGCACGCCGACTGCTCGGGCGCGGTCCTCCACGCGGGCTCGGGCGCGCCGGTCGAGCTCGTCGGCGAGCCGGGCTACCTCGTCGGTCACCGGTGCTCCGGAGCGGTGCGCGCGCACCATCGCGCGACCGAGGGGGGCGAGCTCGGGGCTGTCGAGGACCGGCTGCCAGGCGATGCCAGGAGGGACGCCGAGGGCGAGACGGCCAGGAACGGTGGCGAGGAGCCGGGTCGCCGGGACGGGAAGCGCGTCGGCCACGAGCCGCAGGGCCACGGTCACGTCACAGCCGGATTCCAGCGCGGTGGCAAGCAGGTGGACCACGCCGGGCAGATCTCGCTCGGCTGCCTCTCGGAGGCGACGTGCCGTCGGGCGCTCGGAGCGCCCGATCGAGGACCAGGTGAGAGCCGCGGCCACGAGCCCGACGACTGCGCCCCCGGCCCCCGACACGAAACACGCTCCGGCAAGACCGGCGAGCAACGACCACAGCCAGCGACCGCGGTGCATCCACCCGGGACCGTCGGGCCCCCGGCTGGGCCTGGCCGGGGACATCGGCCAGCGGGTCCGCGGGCGCAGAACGGCCGCGGTGGCGCCGGCCGCGCAGCCCGCGGCGAGCCACGGAGTCATGGATCGACCTGCCGGGCGATCTGTTCGATCCACCACAAACCAGCGCAGGCGGCCGCCAGACCGGCCGCGAGACACCCGAGCCCGAGGGGGGTGAGGAGCAGGAACGACCAGGGGTCGGCCCCGGCTCCGCTCCCCATGAGAAGCGCGACGAGCGGAAGCGCCGCCATCAGCCGCGCCGTGGCGCGAGCGGACGCGAGCTCTCCCGAGACCACACGCCGCATGGCCTGCTCGCGACGAGTGGCATCGGCGACGCGACGGGCGCCGGCTCCCAACCCGCCGCCGGTGCGCCCCGCGACCGTCCAGGCCGCGGCCAGAAGACGCAAGCCGCCCGACCCCGGCGCGAGGGCGGCCCGACGTAGGGCTCCCGGCACATCGCCTCCGAGGCGGGCGACCTCGGCCACCGGGCAGAGAGCCGGCCATGCCCCGGCCGCCTCGGCCAACGCGGTCTCCGCGGGACGCCCGGCGGACAGCTCAGCCGCGAGCAGGTCACACACCTCGAGCACTCGTGCGGCGTTCTCCTCGGCCAGCCGCGTCGCGGCGCGACGCCTCCAGAGGAGCCGCGACGCCCAGGCGGCAGCTGCCATCACCACCGTCACCGCCGCCCAGCTGGCGGGCAGCACGAGGACCACCACGGCCAGCACCAGCGCCACCACGGCTCCTGCCGGAGGGCCGGGGCGCCTGACAGTAGGGCCGACGGCCGGGCCGGCGAGCGGCGCCAGCAGCCAGCCGGTCAGCGCGGCCGTCGACGCCGCGAGGAGCGCCATCGTGGTCGGGTCCACCACGTCTCAGCGCGCCAGGCGTGCTGCGAGCTCGGACTCGCCGGGTCCGGTGACCGTCCGACCACCGCCGGGGAACGACACGGCAGTGTCCATGTCGGCGAGGCCGTCCGGACGTCGCCGAGGAACGGCGACCTCCCGCAGCACGCGGCAGCCGTCGACGTCACGGCCGAGGTGCAGAACGGCATGGACACCGGCCAGGAACTGGCTGTGGGCGGCCTCGCGGCCGAGCCCGGCGGCCAGCGCGAGCGCCTCGACGCGCGCCGGCACGTCACGAGCGGAGTTCGCGTGGATGGTCCCGCAGCCGCCCTCGTGACCGGTGTTGAGCGCGGCCAGCAGCTCGACCACCTCCGCACCGCGGACCTCTCCCACCACCAGGCGGTCTGGACGCATGCGGAGCGCTTGCCTGACCAGGGTGCGCAGGGTGACCTCTCCTGCTCCTTCGATGTTCGGCGGCCGTGCCTCGAGCCCGACGACGTGCGCATGGGCCGGGCGGAGCTCGCTGGCGTCCTCGACGAGCACTATCCGTTGCGTGTCGGGCACGAGTGAGAGAAGGCTGTTGAGCAGGGTGGTCTTGCCCGAACCGGTACCGCCGCTGACCAGGAAGGCGAGTCGCCTGGTGACGATGCGTCGCAGCAGTCGGGCGCCGTGCCCGGTCACCGTGCCCGCAGCGAGCAGGTCGTCGAGAGCCAGGACGCGCCGGTGGGGCACCCTCAGGGACAGGACGGTGCCGGGTCGTGCCAGGGGAGCGAGCACCGCATGGAAGCGGGTGCCGTCGCGAAGCCGGACGTCGACGTGCGGTGACGCGTCGTCGAGACGTCGGCCACCGGAGGCCGCCAGCCGCTGGGCCAGCCGGCGGACCGAGTCGTCGCCCGGGAAGGCGACGTCGGTGCGCTCGAGCCCATGCCCCCGGTCGACGTACACCTGGTCAGCGCCGTTCACCAGCACGTCGGTGACCTCAGGCAGGCGCAGCAGCGGCTCGAGCGGACCCGCGCCGACCACGTCACGGCGGAGCGCCTCGTGGACGGCGAGCACCGTCGCGTGGCCGACCGGACGACCCGACGCACGAAGGGCCTCGGCCACGCGGTGCGGCGTCACCTCTCCCACGTCACGGGCAAGGCGCTCGCGCACCTCCTCCACGAGCTCCGGCTCGGCCGGCGTCATGCCGCACGATCCGCCAATCGGTGCGAGAGCGTCGCCAGCACGCTCGTCGCCGCGCGAGCCAGGGGGTTGCGGGCGGACCGGATCGGGCCGAGCCCGAGGTCGATGGACTCGGCGAGCCCGCGCTGGTCACCCATCCGGTGGAGCACCAGTACGCCGACGGCACGTCCGAGCGTCTCGTCGTCCATGCCGGGACCACGGACGACCAGACCGACCGCTCCTGGATCGGGGAAGCGGCCGCACGTGCGCATCGCCGAGGCCACGCCGGCGACCGTCGTCACCACGGTGACGAGCACGTGGTCGCACCGCGCGGCGATCTCCTCGGTGAGCGCGTCGCCCGTCCGGGGCAGGTCCACGACGACGGTGTCGTGCCCCCGTCGGGCTGCCGACAGCACCTCCCGCACGGCGAAGGCCTGGAGACGACGCGGGCGCGGCCCGGCGTACCACGTGAGTGCCGCCACTGCGCCACGCCGAGGCAACGACTCGCGCAGGGCCCGAGCACTCAGCCGGCCGGTCGTGTGACCGAGGGCGTCCCACCTGACGCCGTCGACCGGGTCGAGCCCCAGCACCCGGTCGAGGCCGGGGCCGAGCGGATCGGTGTCGATCACGACGGACGGGCCCCGCCGGCCCGCGACCTGGGCCAGCGCACAGGCGAACGTCGTCGCTCCCGATCCGCCACTGCCACCGACCACACCGATGGTCAGCCCCCGAGCCGGCCCAGCGTCCACCACGTCCGTGAGTCGCTCCACCAGCCAACCCTCCGACTGCGGCAGCTCTGCCACGCTCTCGGCGCCCAGCGCCAGGGCGACCTGGAAGACCCGGTCCGGGACGGGCGCCTTCAGGACGACGAAGACGGCGTCGCGACGACTGGGCGACAGGCGCGCGACATCTGCCGCGAGGTCCTCACCGACCAGGACCAGCGGTGCCTTGAGCCAGGCACGCAGGGCTGCCGGCGCGTCGTGCGCCACCTCCGGGGTCGAGCCGGCGGCGGCGGCGAGCCGCAGGAGCTCGTCGAGCAGGGTCTCGTCGGCGGTGACGAACAGCGGAGCGGTCATGACCCCACGCTGCCAGGACAGGGGGGCGCTCGACCGGGGTCGTCACGGGCCGGTGCACGACCGGTGCTCGGACCGTCGCGGTGGACACTCGGCGGTCCGTGTGGCTCCGGCCGGTCGCGCACCGCAGTGGTCCGCGAGTCGAGGTGCGCGAGCCCCACCCGCGGACGGTGGCCGACACCTACGATGGAGGCATGGCCGGCAGCCGCGGATCCGTCGCTCCGAGCCACGCCGGACGTACGTCGGCCCACCGTTCGGCGGCCTTCTTCGACCTCGACAAGACCATCATCGCCAAGTCGAGCTCGTTGGCATTCAACAAGCCGTTCCAGGCCGGGGGGCTGATCACCCGCGGCGCCATGCTGCGCTCGGCGTACGCGCAGTTCGTCTATCTCGTCGGCGGCGCCGACCACGACCAGATGGAGAAGATCCGCGCCTTCATGTCCCAGCTGGTCGAGGGCTGGGACGTCGGCACCGTCAGAGAGATCGTCGCCGAGACGCTCCACCACGTCGTCGACCCGATCGTGTACGACGAGGCCGTCTCGCTGATAGAGGAACACCATGCCGTCGGACGCGACGTCGTGATCGTGTCGACCAGCGGCACCGAGGTCGTCGAGCCGATCGGCGAGATGCTCGGCGCCGACGACGTCATCGCGAGCCGGCTGGAGATCGTCGACGGCAAGTACACCGGCCAGATCGAGTACTACGCGTACGCCGACGAGAAGGCCCGGGCGATCGAGGCGTTGGCCGCGCTGCGCGGCTACGACCTCGAGCAGTGCTTCGCCTACAGCGACTCGATCACCGACGCCCCCATGCTCGGCATCGTCGGCCATCCGCACGCGGTCAACCCCGACAAGGAGCTGCGCAGGCTCGCTGCGTCCAAGGGCTGGCCGGTCCTGCAGTTCACCCGTCCGGTCACCTTGCGCAGCCGCATCCCGGTCAAGCCCGCGCTGGCCGCCCTCACCGTCGGCACGGCCCTCACGGTCGGCGGTGCGATCTGGCTCAACCGCCGCCGCCGGCTCGGCGCCTGATCACCGCCGCACGAAGGCGTTGCCGTTGTCGTCGACGGCCACACATCTCGTGGCGCTCGGGCAGGACAGACCGGTGACCGTCGACGAGTACCCCGCGGGCGCGAAACGCTGTCGTCCGCCCCATCCGTCGGCGTACCGATGCAACCCGCCGGTGTGCCTCCCGTCGATCGCCACACAGGTGGACACGGCCGCGCACGACATCGGACCGAGCCGCCCGACCGGGTCGGGGTCGCTCCACGACACGCCGTCCCAGGTGTACGCCGCGCCGTACTGGTCGTGGACGGCGCACCAGCCGGCGGAGGGGCACGACATCCACGACAGCCGGTTGAGCCCGTCGCCGTCGGTCGCGTCGACGATGTGCTCGGGCGTCGACCAGCCCTCGCCCTCGTATCTGCTCACGTCGCCGCTGCCACCTCCGGCCCAGCACTCGCCCACGGCCGGGCAGTCCAGCGCGCCCACCAACCCGAGGGGCGCGGTGCCGGCGTCGGCCCAGGTGTCGCCGCCGTAGACGAGGACCCGGCTCACCGAGTCCGCACTCCCCTCGACGGCCACGCAGTACGACGCCGTCACGCAGGCGAGGTTCGACCATCGACCGGAGGGCAATTGCTCGGGATCGGACCAGCCGGTGCCGTCCCAGGTCCGGATGCGCGCGTCGGCCTCGATCGCCGCGCAGAAGCCTCGGGACGCGCACGACACCGCGGCGAACCGGAGCGGGCGACCGACGACCGGCCCAGGGACGCGGCTGAGGGTGCGCACCCAGCTCCCCTGTTCCAGCGCCCAGGCGCGACCGAGCGCGTCGAGCGCCATGCAGAACCCGCGGCCCGGGCAGGACACGACGGGCGCCGGTGTCCGGTCCTCCGGATACGACGCCACGTCGTGCCAGCCCCCCCGGAGCTCGAAGGTGTTCCCGATCTCGTCGACAACGAGGCAGCGGCCCGGGCTCGAGCACGAGAGGCGGTCGGGCGTCTGCGGTGTACGCCCCTCGCCGTAGTCGTGGAAGACGACCGGGGAGTGCCAGGAGCCGTCGAACGACGCGGCCGCTCCGCCTGGGGTCGCCACCGCGAGGCAGAACGCCGTACTCGTACAGGAGACGGCGTCCGGGACGAAGCCCAGGCCGATGCGTCGGGTCGTCCAGTGCGCTCCGCCGTGATAGTGAGCGAGCAGCCCGCTGCCGGTCGCGACCATGCAGAACGAGGCGGACACGCACGACACCGAGGCGCCGTTGGCGCCCACCGGGACCTCACCGGCTCGCCGCCAGACCGTGCCGTCGTAGCGATACGCGTCGCCGGTCGCCGTCAGGGCCAGGCAGAACCTGCGCGACGAACACGAGACGGCGAGGGCGTCCCGCGGGGCGCTGATGCGATGCTCCGCCCACCGCGTGTCGGCGTACCGGACGGCGAAGCCGGTGTCGCTGATCGCCAGGCAGAACGTGCGGGACGCGCAGGACACGGCGAAGAGGCGCTGCGCCGGCAGCACTCGCAGCCGGCCCCAGCCCTCCGCAGTGCGCACGACGGCGCGGCGCCCGCCGACGGAGACGCAGAACCGCGACGTGGGGCAGGAGACCGCCCGGAGCGGGCCCCAGTGGTCATCGGCGTCTCGGATCGGGCTCCACCCGGCGCCGTCGTACGTCGCGGCGTTGCCGAGTGAGTCGACCGCACGGCACCTCGTGGGCGTCGCGCACGACACCGCCATCGGGACGCCGGGCCGGTCCGGGCCGAGGTGGGCCGGCCCCGACCAGTGGGCTCGCTCGCCGGCCACGGCAGCACCGGCCGCCACCAGAGCGACCGCGGTGGCCATGGCCATGGCGCCCCACACCAGCCGTCGACGCAGCGCGCGACGCCGTCGCTCCACCATCTCGTGCTCCTCTCGTGACCCGAGAGACATCCGGTCGGATGTCGAGCCGGGCGGAAAGGTTCGGTCGGCCGGGCGGAACGTCCACCCCCCCACACCGGGAGCGGGCGGCGCCGGTCCAACGGGTGAGTTCCGAGATGGAGCACGCCGGTCCGTCCTGCTAGCGACCGGTAGCTCCGATGCGCGGTCCGGAGGTGAAGGCATCGACGAGCGACACGCGCACCCAAAGGGGTGGGCCAAAGTCAAGGGTTGCTCAAGTCGCGGGACCGGCGTACACAGGGAGGTACATCTCAAGACCAGCACGTGAACCGGGTACCCACGCGGCGATCCACCCTTCCTACAGGGCGCACGCCATCGGGAGACTCCCGGGGCTGCCATCAGGTAGATGCACGCTTGGTAGCCGGGTTCGCGTGTCAGCGGCGGCACCCGGTCCCTCGGGTGCCGCTCGCATCTAGGGCTGACCGAGCAGCGGACTCGCCTCCGCCCCCGCGGCGTACGCCGCCGCGCAGTGCAGCAGCCAGGCCCGGAGCCCGACTCGGCCGCCGTCGGCGTAACCCCTGAGGCCCGCCTCGTACGCCGTACGCAGGGCCAGGTGTCCGACCTCCGGCACGACCAGCGAGACGGGGTCGACTCCGGTGCTCACCAGCACCAGCCGCTCGGCGGCCCGGGCCACGAGGCCGTCCGACGACCCGAACGGTGCGGTCGCGGCGATCTCGCCGTGCACCACGGCAGCCGTGAGCAGCGCCGGACCCCTTCCACCGATGATGGCGGCGACGTCGCGGAGCCGGGCCGCCGCCGCTGCGTCTCGCGGGCGGCCCACCTCGTCGTCCGGAACCGTCCCCGCGGCGGCCAAGGTGTGGATCCGGGCCAGTGCCTGGAGCGGGGTGCGCGCGAGCACCGGGCCGAGCCCGAGCAGCTCCACGGAGATGCGGACCGCGGCCAGGGCGATCGCATCACCGACACCGGCCCGGACCTCGTCCAGCGTCGACGTGGATCCGGCCAGGACGCCGCTCGCATGCGCGCCCCGCAGCAGCGACTCGGTGGTCAGCTCGGGAGGCGTCCGTCGCAGGCCGCGGTCGCGCAGCATGGTGTCGATGCCGTCCCGGGTCGCGGCGAAGCCGGAGCCGACACCCTCGAGCTCCTCGGCGACCGCCAGACGATCCACGCCCGGCACCCTAGTGACGGCCGTGTGATGAGCACCGTGCAGGCCGGGCAGGCAGGTAGCCTCGGACCCGATGAGCGACGAGCAGACAGGCGACACCCTCGCCGCTGGTGACCGGGTCCCCGACCGGGCGCACTCGTTCGGCGGCGTCGCGGAGGCCTACGAGCGCGGACGTCCCACATATCCCGTCGAGGCCGTGCGGTGGCTCCTCGGCGACCACCCGTCGACCGTCCTCGAGCTCGGCGCCGGGACCGGCAAGCTCACGCGGGTCATCACTCAGCTGGGGCACGACGTCCATGCCACCGACCCAGACCCGGCGATGCTCCAGGTGCTCGAGCGTGAGGTGCCAGGCGTACGCACCGCCGAAGCGAGCGCGGAGGACATCCCGCTCGGCGACGCCTCGGTGGACGCCGTCGTCGCGGCCCAGGCCTTCCACTGGTTCGACCTCGACCGCTCGCTACCGGAGATCGCGCGGGTGCTCCGGCCCGGCGGACGCGTCGGCCTGGTGTGGAACTACCGGAACGAGAAGATCCCGTGGGTGCGCCGACTGGGGACGCTGATCGGGACGCAGGAGCACCAGGTCGACCCCGCCCAGGCACTGATCTTCAGCGAGCTCTTCGGCTTCGTGGAGGATCGCGACTTCAACCACTGGCAGACGATCGACCGCCGCTCGATCCAGGACCTCGTGCTGTCGCGCTCGAACGTCGCCGTGCTCGGCGAGCGGGAGCGGGCCGCCAAGCTCGCCGAGGTGCTGGCGCTCTACGACGAGTTCGGGCGCGGCATGGACGGCATGCAGCTCCCCTATGTCACACGGTGCTACCGGGCCGACGCCCTGGACCGCCCATCGGTCGCCACTCGGGACCCGGGTCCGTCGGGCGAGGGCGGCGCCGAGGCGCCCGGTGACGGCCCTGACGACGACATGCTGCTGATCGACTTCCGCTGACGGCCCTCGGAGCCGGGAAGACCGGTCGAAGGCCTGCCCGCGCCTGCAGACCGCAGCAGACGGTGACAGCACCTCTCGCACCCGGCCGACATTGGTGCAACCATCCGTTCCTAGGGTGGACGTCGACCCGGGTGCGCGGGTCCGCCCGAGAGGAGACGAAAGAGTCGTGAGCCAGGAAACCCTGTCCAATCTGCTCCACGAGGAGCGCAGGTTCGAGCCTCCCGCCGACCTCGCCGCGAACGCCAACGTCACGGCGGACGCCTACGACGAGGCGGAGAAGGACCCGGTGGCGTTCTGGGAGGCCGCCGCCGAGAGGCTCAGCTGGGAGACCAGGTGGGACCGGGTCCTCGACTGGGACGACCCGCCGTTCGCGAAGTGGTACGTCGGCGGCAAGCTCAACGCGGCGTACAACTGCGTCGACCGGCACGTGGAGGCCGGGAACGGCGACCGGGTCGCGTTCCACTGGGTCGGGGAGCCGGAGGACGACACCCGCGACATCACCTACGCCGAGCTGAAGGACATGGTCTGTCGGGCCGCCAACGCGCTGGTGGATCTCGGCGTGAGGACCGGTGACCGGGTCGCGATCTACATGCCGATGATCCCCGAGACGGTGGTGGCGATGCTGGCGTGCGCCCGGCTCGGTGCTCCGCACACGGTGGTCTTCGGTGGCTTCTCGTCCACGGCGCTGCGCGACCGCGTCCAGGACTGCGACGCCCGGATCGTGATCACCGCCGACGGTGGGTACCGGCGTGGTGCGGCCGCGGCGCTCAAGCCTGCGGTCGACGAGGCGCTGCAGTCGTGCCCCGACGTACGCAACGTGCTCGTCGTACGACGGACGGGGCAGGACATCGAGTGGACCGACGGCCGCGACGTGTGGTGGCACGACGCGGTCGACGGTGCGTCGAAGGAGCACGCGCCCGAGGCGTTCGACGCCGAGCACCCCCTGTACGTGATGTACACGTCGGGTACGACCGGCAAGCCGAAGGGGATCCTGCACACCACCGGCGGGTACCTCGTCGGTACGGCGTACACCCACTGGGCGGTGTTCGACCTCAAGGACGACGACGTCTTCTGGACCGCGGCCGACATCGGCTGGGTGACCGGTCACTCCTACATCGTGTACGGGCCGCTGGCCAACGGTGGGACCTCGGTGATGTACGAGGGGACGCCGGACACGCCCCACAAGGGCCGCTGGTGGGAGATCATCTCCGACTACGGGGTGACGCTGCTGTACTGCGCACCGACGGTGATCCGGACCTTCATGAAGTGGGGCGCGGACATCCCCGAGAAGTTCGACCTCTCGACGTTGCGCATCATCGGCTCGGTCGGTGAGCCGATCAACCCGGAGGCCTACATCTGGTACCGCGAGACCATCGGCGGGGGTCGGACTCCGGTCGTCGACACCTGGTGGCAGACCGAGACCGGCATGCACATGATCAGCCCGTTGCCCGGCGTGACAGCGGGGAAGCCGGGGTCGGCGATGAAGGCGCTGCCGGGCGTCTCGGCGTTGGTGGTCGACGACGAGGGGAACGCCGTCGAGCCCGGGTCGGGTGGGTACCTGGTGATCACCGAGCCGTGGCCGGCCATGCTCCGCACGATCTGGGGAGACGACGAACGGTTCAAGGAGACCTACTGGTCCCGGTTCCCCGGTCTCTACTTCGCCGGTGACGGCGCGAAGCTGGACGAGGACGGCGACATCTGGCTGCTGGGCAGGGTCGACGACGTGATGAACGTGTCGGGCCACCGGCTGTCGACGACCGAGATCGAGTCGGCTCTGGTGTCGCACCCGAGCGTTGCCGAGGCGGCCGTCGTGGGTGCCAACGATCCGGACACCGGTCAGGCCGTCAACGCCTTCGTGATCCTGCGCGAGTCGGCACTGACCGACGGCGAGGCGGACGCGGACATCGTCAACGAGCTACGCAACCACGTGTCGAAGGAGATCGGGCCCATCGCGAAGCCGAAGTCGATCCTGGTCGTCGCGGAGCTGCCGAAGACACGCTCGGGCAAGATCATGCGCCGGCTGCTGCGCGATGTGGCCGAGCAGCGCGAGGTCGGCGATGTCACGACCCTGGCCGACTCGACGGTGATGGACAAGATCAGGGAGGGCATGGCCGAGGGATCCGACGAGGACTAGCCAGCCCTCGTTGAGTTGGCCCGCGTGGCTCTGCGGGGACCCGCCGGGCCAACACGACGCGCCCCGCGGGCCAACTCAACGAGCCACGCGGGCCAACTCAACGGGCTGGTGCGTGCGTTGTAGGGTCGGCACGTAATCCGCGAGGACGCAGGTGCGCGGAAGCCCGTCCAGCCCGAGGGAGCCCGAGGTCACATGGCGCAGCAGCACGCGCAGGAGAGCGATCCGACCCTCGGGCGGCTCGTGGCCGAGGCGAGTCGAGACGTCTCCAGCCTGATCCGCAACGAGATCAAGCTCGCCAAGACCGAGGTCCGGGTCAGCGTCAAGGCCGGGGGCATCGGCGTCGCGCTGTTCGCAGCAGCCGCGTTCTTCGGCGTCATGGCGCTGATCATGCTCTCGGTCGCCATCGCCTACTTCATCAACTGGAACGGCCGCGGCCTTGCCTTGCACTGGGCCTTCCTGATCGTCTTCGGGTTCTACGTGCTCGTCGCTGCCGTGCTCGGGCTGATCGGCCTCCGCAAGGTGAAGAAGGTGCGCGCGCCGGAGAAGGCGATCGCCCAGGCCAGCGAGACCAAGCAGATCCTGCGGCGCGGCTGACCGTCGTAGGCCGGGTTGCGCGCGAGCGTTCGCTGCGGCCGTTCGCCCTGGCCGGGCGCGGGTCGCACGGACCTCGCTCAGGCCGCGCAGCCCTGGGTGGAGACCGAGCGCGAGGAGATGCGGCCGGCCGCCGCCGCCTGCCCGACCTGCTGGGCCGACAGGGCGTATCCGGTGTCGCCGCTGGTGACGGAGGCGGCGAACACCATGCCGACGACGTGACCAGCGGAGTCGACGACGGGTCCCCCGGAGTTGCCCGGCCGGATCAGGCCCCGCAGCGACAGTACGTCGCGGATCACCGTGCCGTGCCCGTAGATGTCGGGCGACCGGAGCCGCTGGTCGGCACGCACCCGGGCCACCTCCATGTCGTACGGCCCGTTCTGCGGGAATCCGAGGATGGCGGCCCCCTGGCCGGGTGACGCCGAGCCGAAGCGGAGTGGCCGGATCGGGCCGGTCGGGACGGCGAGGACCGCGATGTCGAGGGCGGGGTTGTAGTACACGACGCGTGCGGGCACCGCGCTGTTGTTGATGTCGACGATGGGTGTGCCGACGCCGGCCACCACGTGGGCGTTGGTCATCACGCGGTCGGGCGCGTAGACGAAGCCGGACCCCTCGATCCCCTGATGACAGCGGTTGGTGCTTCGGAGCCGGACCACCTCGGCCGAGGCGCGCTGCACGTCGGGATCGGTGAGCATCCGTGTCGGACCCGGTGGCACGGGCACGATCCGCTCCGGCGCGAACGGCTCGAGGTACCGCGGGAAGAACGTCGTCCCCACGACGTCGTTGAACGCCGAGAGCTTCGAGCTCGCGCTGGCCGGCAGGATGCGGTTGACCTCGGCGAGGACCTTGGAGTCCTGCACCAAGGGGGTGATGCCGCGCAGCCCCGACCCCGAGAGAGCCACGCCGAGCGCCCAGGCGACGATGAGCGCCGCGGCCCCGCTCAGCAGCGCGCCGCCCACGGCGTCGAGTGCCCGGACCGGCTGCCAGGTGATCTTGTCGCGGATGCGGGCCCCGCCCACCTGGCACGCCGCCTGCCCGAGAGACGCGCAGACGATCACGATGAAGACCGCCGCCAGCGAGACCAGGATCGAGGGGCTTGCGTCACCGAGCACGGTGGGCGCCAGCCAGACCCCCAGCAGACCTCCGAGCAGGAGCCCGAGGGTGGCGAACGCGCCGGTGATGAAACCCTGCCAGTAGCCGGACACGGCGTACAGGACGACCACGACGACCAGCACCCAGTCGAGCACGTTCACGGGCGCTCCTCGGTGGGTGTCACGATCGGGAGCGGTGCGTCCCCCGGCCGGGGATAACCCTGCAGCATGTAGGACGGCAGGTCACGCATCGAGGCCTCGTCCCAGGGCCGCGTCCAACCGAGGAAGTCGAGCAGCCGGGAGATGATCCCGGCCGTGAACCCCCACAGGACGACGTCGTGCTGCGGGCCGATCAAGAAGCCCGGGCCCACCCACCCGCTGGGGTGGCGAACGGAGACGCGGTGCGCCGGCTCGAGCAGCTCCTCGATCGGGACGCGGTAGACGGCGTGCACCTCGGACGGGTCGACCACGCTGACCGGGCTCTCCTCCGCCCACCAGGCCAGCACGGGTGTGACCGCGAAGTTGCTCGGCGGCAGCCACAGCTCAGGGAGCTCGGCGAAGACCTCGACGCCGGCGGGCTCGAGGCCGGTCTCCTCCTCGGCCTCGCGCAGCGCCGCCTCACGGGCGGTCTCGCCGGCGTCGATGGACCCGCCGGGGAAGGAGACCTGACCGGGATGGGAGCGCATGTCATGGGCCCGCTCGGTGAGCAGCAGGTCACGCCGGGAGCCGAACAGCAGGAGGACGGCGCCCCTGCGCGAGACCGCATCGTCTGGCGGGACGAACCTGGTCAGGTCGTCAGCCGTGATCTCCTCGGCCGCCCGCGCCACGGGCACGAGCCAGTCGGGAATCACCCGGCGGCCCCGAGGTACTTCCGTGCTGCCGCCGCGACGTCCTGCTCGGACGTCATGGCCCCGGCCTCCACGTGGACCACCCGGCCAGAGGCGTCGAGGTACGCGGTGAAGGGCAGCCCGACGTTGCGCGGGACGGGGTTCTGCCCGACCAGGTTGCCGGCCGGGTCGGCGACCAACGGGTAGCCGACGTTGCTGTCGCGCGCCAGCTGCAGCGCCGCTCCCGGCTGGACGTCCAGGATGTCGATGCCGAGCACCCGGACGCCGGACTGCCCACGTGCGTATGCCGCCAGGGCCGGCATCTCCTGCCGGCACGGGTGGCAGGTGGACTGCCAGAAGTTCACGATCATCGGGCCGCGGAGGCCCGCCAGGTCGACGGCCCGGCCACCGCCGAGGCACGGAACCGTCACCGCCGGCAGCCCTCCGTCGACACCGGACGAGGAGACCCGGGGACAGTTGGGGACGTCGGTGCTCTTCTTGAAGGCGACCAGGTCCGCGGACCCGACGTCGACGTGCGACCTGCCGGCCACGAAGTCACTCGGGTGGGCGCCGGAGCAGGCCGTCACCAGGCCCACGACCGATACCAGCACCGCCGCAGCCAGGCCCGATCTCGTGCGGCGTCTCCTGCCGACTCTCATGCGGGGCCCTCCGTCTTGACCAGCTTCGCGGCTGCCACCCGGTCCACCGGCCCCGCGCCGTACGCCGGGCACCAGCGGGCGACCGGGCAGACGCCGCATGCCGGCTTCTTCGCGTGGCACATGCGACGGCCGTGCCAGATGATGTGGTGGCAGAGCATCACCCAGTCGCGCCGTTCGAAGAGCGCGCCGACCGCGTGCTCGACCTTGACCGGGTCGGTCTCGTCGGTCCAGCCGAAGCGCCGGGCGAGGCGGCCGACATGGGTGTCGACAGTGATGCCGGGGATGCCGAAGGCGTTGCCCAGCACGACGTTCGCAGTCTTTCGGCCGACTCCGGGCAGGGTCACCAGATCGGCGAGGCGCGGCGGGACCTGCCCGTCGTACCGCTCCACCAAGGCGGCGCTCAGCTTGAGCAGGGCCTCGGTCTTGGCCCGGAAGAAGCCGAGCGGGCCGATGATCTGCTCGAGGTGCTCGCGGGGCGCGGCGGCCATCGCCGCGGCGTCGGGATACGCCGCGAACAGGGCGGGGCGGACCGCGTTGACCCGGCGATCCGTGGTCTGGGCGCTCAGAACCGTGACCACGAGCAGCTGGAACGGATCGTCGAAGTCGAGCTCGATGTCGGCGTCCGGATAGGTCGTGGCGAGGGTCCGGTCGATCCGGCGTGCGCGCCGTACCAGGCCGGTGCGGGTCTCGGGCGCGGCGACGGCTGGCACGCCGCCAGCCTACGGTGGCGGACCGACGCTGCCGGGGGCCGCCCGACCCGTAGGTGTGACCCACGCCACTGGATAGGATCGGCACGACCGATGCGCGGCGACCGACCGACGGCCGCCAGCGAGCGGCCATGGAGGACGTCGTGGACAACGAGGTACTGCGCCAGGCGCCGCTCTTCAGCGCCCTCGACGACGAGGCCGCGACGGCGCTGCGCGGTTCCCTCAGCGAGTCGACGCTCCGGCGCGGTGACGTGCTGTTCCACGAGGGCGACTCAGGTGACCGCCTCTACATCGTGCTCGACGGGAAGGTGAAGCTCGGGCGCACCTCGAGCGACGGCCGCGAGAACCTCCTCGCCATCCTCGGACCGGGCCAGATGTTCGGTGAGCTGTCGTTGTTCGACCCCGGCCCGCGCTCGGCGACCGTGACCGCGGTGACGGACGCGTCGTTCGCGTCCCTCTCCCACGAGGACCTGCTCAAGTGGCTCGACGGAAGGCCGCAGGTCGCGCGCGGCCTGCTGGCGCAGATCGCGTCGCGCCTCCGGAAGGCCAACGACGTGAACGCCGACCTGGTGTTCTCCGACGTACCGGGTCGCGTGGCCAAGGCGCTGCTCGACCTCGCCGACCGGTTCGGGCGGACCGCTGATGACGGCGTCCACGTGCACCACGACCTCACTCAGGAGGAGCTCGCCCAGCTCGTCGGCGCCTCCCGGGAGACCGTCAACAAGGCTCTCGCCGACTTCGCCTCCCGCGGCTGGCTCCGCCTCGAACCCCGCTCTGTGGTGATCATGGAGGTGGACCGCCTCAGGCGCCGGGCCCGTTGAGTTGGCCCTCCGGGCTCGTCCAGTTGACCCTCCGGGCTCGTTGAGTTGGCCCTCCGGGCTCGTTGAGTTGGCCCTCCGGGCTCGTTGAGTTGGCCCTCCGGGCTCGTCCAGTTGACCCTCCGGGCTCGTCCAGTTGACCCTCCGGGCTCAGGCAGCGGTGAGCATCTCATGCAGCTCGCCGATCCACGTGGCGAGGGCGTCGTCGCTGAACGAGTCCTTGGTCACCACGATCACTCGCCACCCATGTGCACGCAGCCACGCGCGCCGACCTTCGTCTCGGGCGCGGTCGACCGGGTTGCTGTGGTGGGCGACGCCGTCGTACTCGATCGCGATCCGCGCGTGAGGGTAGGCGAGGTCGAGACGATACGTCGGTCTGCCGTCGATGTTGATCCAGAACTGCAGCTCGGGAATCGACAGCCCCTGATCGATGATGGCGAGGCGGGTCCACGACTCGCCGGCGGATTCAGAGCGACCGTCGACCAATGGGGCGAGGTTGCGAGCCTGGATGACGCCGCGCCGGCGATAGTAACGGACCAGCAGACGTCGTAGATCGGTGACGCTGAACCCGTGAGCTCGCATGAGCGCGTCGGCGGCAGCCAGCGCCTGCCCCCGCGGCAACTGGCACAGCAGGTCAGCGGCCGTGCGCAGCGGGCTCGTGACCCGTACACCGCCGATGACAACGAGGTCGTCCTCCCGAAGGTCACGGGTCCGACCGATGACCTCAGGCCGTTGGGTGGGCTCTTGTCCCCGAAGTACACACGACTCGAGCGGCGGCGGATCGTCCAGCTCGGCGTACGCCATGCAGTCGACGCCCAGCACCCAGGCGGCCGTTCGATCGCAGAGCACAGCCGTCGGGCCCATGACCAGGGCGGCGACCTGGGCCCGGGCGATCTCGGTGAGTTCAACGTCAGCGCGCAGGTACCCGCCCCTGATCGGGCGGATGACTTCCCGTGACGCGACGGCCCTCCGCAGCCGAGCGCGCGTACAGGGAGCTGTCGCCGCAGTGAAGGGCGTCGAGGGGAAGGGGGTGCCGTTCATGGCGTCCTACCTTGGCCACTCAAGGCGGTGACCACATCCGTCCTTCGCGAAGCTGTGGATGAAGATCGGCGTCGCCAGCCCGGAGGGCCAACTCAACGAGCCCGGAGGGCCAACTCAACGAGCCCGGAGGGCCAACTCAACGGGTGCGGAGGTAGGCGAGCTGGGCGCGGACGGAGAGCTCGGCGGCGGGCCACAGGACGGGGTCGACGTCTGCGTACACGATCTCCACGATCCGGCGAGGGAGGTGCTCGTGCTCGATCGGTACGCCGCCGCGGGCGTCGGCGTGGACGATGCGGAGGGCCTCGCGGACCTGTTCCAGGCGCTCGCGGCGATGGGCGATGTAGTCGTCGAGGGCCGGCAGGGCCGCGTCGATGACGGGCCCGTGGCCGGGCCAGATCGTGGCGATCTCGTGAGCTTCGGCGAGTGCGTGCAGCCGGTCGAGAGAGCCGAGGTAGGCACCGAGCAGACCGTCCGGATGGGCCACGACGGTGGTGCCGCGGCCCAGGACGGTGTCGCCGGTGAGCACCGTGCGCTCCGAGGGGATCACGAACGACAACGAGTCCGACGTGTGTCCCGGCGTCGCGACCACGTGGATCTCCAGGTCGTCGACGGCGACCACGTCGCCCTCCCCCAGCCCCTCGGTCCCCAGCCGGTACGCCGGGTCGAGAGCACGCACGCCGCAGCCGACCCGCTCGGCGAAGGTGCGCGCTGCCTCGGAGTGGTCGAGGTGGTGATGCGTCAGCAGTACGACGGCGACGTCGCCTGCGACCTCGGCGACGGCGTCGAGGTGGGCCGCATCAGGAGGACCGGGGTCGACCACGACCGAACCCGTCGCCCCAGGCGCACGGAGCACCCAGGTGTTCGTCCCGTCGAGGGTCATCGGCGATGCGTTGGGGGCGAGGACGCATGCCCCGACCGACCCGAACCGCCCGCCCGACCAACCGGGTTCAGTCACCACGCGCCTCCAGCAGCGGCACCGATCGCTCCGGGATCGACATGGTGGCCGACTCCCCGTCCCGTTCGACGGAGGGCGTGAACATCGTCAGGTCTCGTCCGGACGCGGCCGCGAGCACCGCATCGGGGTCGGCGTACTGGCCGACCTCGAGGCAGGTGACGTACGTCGGCGGCATCATCCCGAGCTCTTCGGCATCGACAGCGTCACAGGCGGCGAGCACCGGCAGCCACGTCACCGAGGAGGACTCGCGCGAGACGTCGCGGGTGCGCTGGCCGGGCGGGAGGGAAGCGACGAAGAACCAGGTCCGGAAGCGCCGCGGCTCGAACTCCGGTGTGCACCAGGCCGACCAGGCGCCGAGGAGGTCCGAGCGCAGGACGAGCCCACGCCGATCGAGGAACGACGTGAACGACAGCTCGCGAGCCTCGAGCGCCCGGCGATCGGCCTCCCAGTCGTCGCCGGTCGTGTCGTCGACGACGTCACCGCGGGAGGGACCTGCCAGGAGCACTCCCGACTCCTCGAAGGTCTCGCGCACCGCCGCGCACACCAGGGCGCGCGCCAGCTCCGGGGACGTCTGGAGCTGCTCGGCCCAGACCGTGGGGTCGGGCCCGGTCCAGGCCACTTCATGGTCGAAGTCGCGGCGGTCGACGCCGCCGCCGGGGAACACGCACATCCCACCGGCGAACGCCATCGACGTCTGCCGACGGAGGAGGTAGACCTCGGGCCCGTCGGCGCCGGGGCGCAGCAGCACGACCGTGGCCGCATCGCGCGGCTCTGCCGGCGTACGACGCCCTTCGGCGAACTCCCGCGCGTGCTCGACCAGCCGTGGCGACAGCGCCACCCGCATCTCAGACCTCGACGATGATCTCGACCTCGACCGGGGAGTCGAGTGGCAGCACCGGTACGCCGACGGCCGAGCGCGCGTGGACCCCCGCCTCCCCGAACGCCTTGCCCAGGAGGTCGGAGGCACCGTTGGCAACCTGCGGCTGGCCCGTGAAATCAGGCTCCGAGGAGACGAAGCAGACGACCTTGACGACCCGTTTGACCGAATCCAGGTCACCGATCTCGGCCTTGACCGCGGCGATGGCGTTCAGCGCGCACTGCTGGGCACACGTCGCGGCGTCCTCCGGCGACACCGACCCGCCGACCTTGCCGCTCGTGATCAGCTCGCCGGAGCGCATCGGCAGCTGACCCGAGGTGTAGACGAACGACCCCGACCGCACGGCCGGGACGTACGACGCCACCGGCTTGGCCACGTCGGGTACCGAGAGTCCCAGCTCGGCGAGACGGTCCTCCACGGCCCCCATCAGTCGCTCGTCGGGCGCTTGAAGTACGCGACCATGTTCTCGGGGTTCATGCCCGGCGCGACCTGCACCAGCTCCCAGCCGTCCGCCCCGAAGTTGTCGAGGATCTGCTTCGCGGCGTGCACCAGGATCGGCGCGGTGAGGTACTCCCACCTCTGAGTCTCAGCCATGGCCGCGACCCTACTCCCGGCCCACGAGGCGACCGCCGAGAGCCGGCGGGGCCCGGCTGCGTAGGAAGAGAGAGGCAGTCGGGCACCCGCTGGATCGGGATGACCGAAACGCACGTCCCCCGCCGAGCGTCGCGTCCGGCACAGGACCCGCCCGGGCCTGGTGTAGGCCCCTCGCTCGGCCGGCGCGCACCGGACCACCGAGCGGCGACCGCCGCGCAACGGGTGCGGAGGAGGTTCCTCCCCACCCGTCACCGGCCAAGGGGTACGCCGCGGGGTTCAGCCGGGCCACACCGCCTTCGTGACCTCGCCTCCCGCGACCTCGACTCGCAACGTCACACCCCAAGGGCAGCCCTTCTCGAACAGCTCGTAGGCCCCCTTCTCCAGCTCGGGGAACACCAGCGACGGCAGGCACCCCTGCGCGACCGGTCGGGCCACGACGGCCACGTGGGCCAGGTGATCGCGGGCATGACCGTGCGGATGACCGTGCGGATGACCGTGCGGATGACCGTGCGGATGACCCTGTGCACGGGCGTGCGCGTGGTCGTGCGCGGGGACCGCGTGCCGGGCCAGCGGCCGGATCTCGACCTCGAGCCCGACCGTCGACGTCGGCATCGCGACCACCAGCGCCCCGACGTCGCCCCCGATGTCGAGCAGGACGGCGCCCTGCCCGGCCCATGCGTTCTCCGGCTCGGTCGAGCTCGTCAGCGTCGTCACGGTCGTCATGGCGGTCACGCCACCGAGGTCGTGCCGGGCACGGTCTGGAAGCCGCCACCGGGGTCACCGAGATAGGGGAACCTCGCCGTCGTCCCACCGTTGGTGTCCGTCGTCCCGTCGGTGAGCACGCCGGCCGCGCCGTCCGCGGTGTACGACGGGTCCACGAGCGGGATGGTGAGCCCGGCCACGGCCCGCAGCTCGATCGCCACGACGTCGTCACCGATGCGTCGGCCGTTGGGGAACCCGGCCGCGTCCCCGCCGAGGAGACCCAGGCTGTTCGGGCTGCTCGCCGGTGGGATCGCCAGGTTCAGCCGCAGCATGTCCGACTCGACCGCGCCCGTGTAGTTCTGGAAGTCGGGCACGACACCGCTCGGGATACCGGTCAGCAGGATGGCGTGCAGGTCCGCCCGCGCCTTGTGGTACGCCGCGAGGTTGGGGAAGACGCCCGGGTAGAGGACCGGCAGCAGCCGGGCCAGCTCCGGGTGGTTGACGTACTTGGCGAACACCGAGTCGCCCTTCGGGTGTCGGGCGTTCCAGTGGTCCTTGTGGGCCATCGGCGTGATGACCTCGTTGAAGAGCGGGTTGCCGAGCCGCGAGACCTGCTCCCACGGACCGTGCCCGACGTAGGCTCCCTTCGACTTGTCGAACATCCGCGACTTCCGACGGCTGGCGGACGCCCAGACCCCGATGACGGACTTCGCCTGGCCCGGCTTGGTGGGCACGTCGCCGGTCCGGCTCACCTCCGAGATCGGGACCTGGAGCACGATCGAGTGCACGTTGAACCCCTGCAGGCTGTTCCGGCCGGCGGCGTCGGGCATCGAGATCAGGTGCAGGTGCTGGACCGGACGCAGCGCGCCGAGGTCGAAGACGCTGCCGAGGTCGACGTGGAAGGCATCCGCTCGTTGACCGGCGAAGACGCGGCGTCGGCCGACCTTGTGCACGGCCTCGGCGGCGAGGTCGGGATAGTTCGGCGTACTGCGGCGGCCGATGTTCACCGGCGGGCAGGCCAGATGGTGGGCGAGCACCTTCGCTGTGCCGTTCTTGATCCGGGTCAGCGAGTAGAACTGCGGACGGTTCCACGTCGTGTCGTGGATGCTCGAGATCGGACCCGTGTTGTACAGGAACGTCTTCGGGTCGCGGACCTCGGTGTGGAAGCGGAACCGGTAGGTGATGTCGGCCTCGGCCTTGCCCCGGTTGGCGATGTGGATGTCGTAGGCGACGTCGTGTCCGAACTCGTAGAAGTTGGGGCCGCCCTCCGGGGCCTCGAACGGGATGTAGTTGGCGATCAGAGTGACCGTCTTGGGGCGGTCGGGGCTGACGAAGGCGTAGACGTCCGTGCTGTCGGCCACTGGGTCCTTGGCCATCTCGGGGGCTTCGCGGTGCGAGGACATCTCACTGACCTCCCGCCGCGTTCAGGATGCGGGTGGCGAGCTCGCGGTCGTGCACCACGATCTCCCGCTCACCGACCATCAGCCGGACCTCGCTGGAACGGTGGTCGTGGACGTAGGCCACGACCGACTCGCGAGCGCTGGTCCGAGAACGCCGTGCTTCCTCCGCCTGCGCCGGGCTCCTGGCCAGGCCGACGGTGCCGGCCGCCACGCTCGCTCCTGTGACAGCCAGGAGCTTCCTTCTACTCGTCTCGCTCATCGAACCCCTCCTGTGGTGGGACGCCTCGATGTGAGGCGCGCCACACACGGTTCGGAGCGGTCCCCAGGAGCGGATGGGTCGCGGTACGCCGATCAGGCGGATGCAGGGCGCGGGTCCGACGAGGCCGCATCGCGGGCCATCGCCGCCGCGGCTGCCCGAGCCTTGACCCGCGCGCCGAAGTCGGCCGCGAGGGAGTCGGCCACGGTCACGACGCCACCGAGCAGTACGGCGGCGACCGGCGCCGGCAGCGCGCTCCGGCGTACGGCGGAGACACCGACCAGCATCAGCGCGGTCCACGACGCCCCGGAGGTCGCCAGCGGAAGAACCGCGCGTTTCCACCGCTCGACGTGCTCGTCGGGGATGACGCCGATCACCTGCAGGCCGGGGCGGTCCACGGGCCAGGCGGCGGCGTACGACGCCGCGACGGCGCGCGCCCGGTCCGGCAGCCTTGGCAACAGGCAGGCGAGCGCCACGCCAGCCCCGCGCATCGCCGATCCGGTCCGGACCTGCGACAGGGAGGTCATGAAAGGATCTCCGGCTCCGTCTTCTCCCGCACCTCGTCGAGGGTGACGTGGGGCGCGAGCTCCACGAGCTCGAGCCCCCGGTCGGTCACGTCGAGGACGCAGAGGTCGGTGATGATCCGCTGCACGACGCCGCGCCCTGTGTAGGGCAGGTCGCACTCCTCCAGGATCTTCTTCGAGCCGTCCCTCGCGACGTGCTCCATCAGCACGATCACCCGCTTGGCGCCGTGCACCAGGTCCATCGCGCCGCCCATGCCCTTGACCATCTTCCCGGGGATCATCCAGTTGGCGATGTCGCCCTTGGCCGAGACCTGCATCGCACCCAGGATCGCGGCGTCGATCTTCCCGCCGCGGATCATCCCGAAAGACGTGGCGGAGTCGAAGAACGACGCCCCTTTGCGGAGGGTGACGGTCTCCTTGCCCGCGTTGATCAGGTCGGGGTCCTCGTCGCCCTCGTAGGGGTACGGTCCCACGCCGAGGATGCCGTTCTCGGACTGTAGGACCAGCTCGACGTCGTCGGCGACGTAGTTGGGCACCAGGGTGGGCAGGCCGATGCCGAGGTTGACGTACGAGCCGTCGGTCAGCTCCGAGGCCGCGCGCGCGGCCATCTCCTCGCGGGTCCAGGCCATCTCAGGTCCCCGTCCCGGTGCTGCCGGCCGTCGGGCCCCCGGCAGACTCGGCCGACGAGGGACGCGGCCGCGTGGTGCGCTTCTCGATCTTCTTGTCCTCGGCCTGCTCCGGCGTCAGGGCGACGACGCGCTGCACGTAGACGCCCGGGGTGTGGACGTCCTCGGGCTTGATCTCCCCGGGCTCCACGAGGTGCTCCACCTCGGCGATGGTCAGCCGCCCGCACATGGCCGCGAGCGGGTTGAAGTTGCGCGCGGACTCGCGGTACACCAGGTTGCCGTGGCGGTCGCCCTGCCACGCCCGGACCAGCCCGAAGTCGGCGACGATGGCCGCCTCGAGGACGTACTCGCGCCCACCGAAGTCCCGGGTCTCCTTCGGCGGCGAGCTCACGATCACGTTGCCGTCGGTGTCGTACTTCCAGGGCAGGCCCCCCTCGGCCACCTGGGTGCCGCCGCCGGTGGCGGTGAAGAATGCGGGAATGCCCGAGCCTCCGGCACGCATGCGCTCGGCCAAGGTGCCCTGCGGCGTGAGCTCGACCTCGAGCTCGCCGGAGAGGTACTGCCGGGCGAACTCCTTGTTCTCCCCGACGTAGGACGAGATCATCCGCCGCAGCCGCTTCTCCATCAACAGCCGGCCAAGACCCCACTCGTCGACCCCGCAGTTGTTCGACACGGCCTCGAGCTCGGACACCCCGGCCTCCAGCAGGGCCTCGATCAGCACCGACGGAACGCCACACAGGCCGAAACCGCCGACCGCGAGGGTCGCGCCGTCGGGGATGTCGGCCACCGCCTCCGCGGCGCTCGCCACGACCTTGTCCATCCCTGCACCTCCTCCGCGCATCCTGGCACAGCACCGACCAGCACCGACGAGCACCGACCAGCACCGACCGGCTCCGACGGGGCACCCACCGGCGGCGACGAGGGCGCGCCTGGTCAGCCGCCGTCGTCAGGTCGGATCCGGCAGCGACCAGACGGCACCGTCCACGAGGACGTGGACGGCCCCGCCGGAGGCGCAGGCGCTGCGAACCCGGCCGTCGGGCACCGGGTGCGCCTTCCACTCGGTGCCGTCGTGCCAGCACAGTCGGTTGCCTCGCGTGAGCGCGGCGACGAAGACGGGCTGGTCGCGTTCGTGCTCGTCGACCAGGACGATCGGCCGGTCGCCGCCCACCAACGCGTCGTCGGCGAGCTGGAGCGGTGGCACGTCGACGCCGGCGGTACGCAGCAGCCCACGGAACGGCAGGTGCAGGACCTCGTAGATGGTCGGCTGCCCGTCGAGATGACCGGCCACCCAGCATCTCCGGCCGAGCTGGCCGGTCCCGACCGCGCACAAGGCGCTGGGGGTCGGGGAGATGTGGATACGCCGCCACTCGGTGTCGCTTCTGCCGAGGGACCAGGCGTGCGGCGTCCCCGAGTCGCCCAGCGGACCCGCCACCACCAGCGGCTCACGCTCGTAGAAGGCGTACGCGAGGGCGGTGACCGGGTCGGCGGCCATCGTCAGATCTGCCACCCGCGGGTGCCCACCGAGGATCGCGTTCTCGCGCTCGTGCACGCGGAGCCGCCAGCCCCTCTCGGCGACGTGCGCCGAGAGGACGAGCCCTGCGTGGGCGTCGAGCACCGGCGTCGCCCACACCGCGTCGATCGCCTCCAGCGAGTGCGGCACGAACATGCTGCCGTCGGTGTACGCCGACCAGAGGTGAAGGCGACCGTCCGCGCCCCGCCCGGTGAGCCAGGTCTGCTCCCCCTGGGCCAGTCCGAGCACGCCGAAGGAGTCCAGCAGCAGCCCGTCGTAGGTCCTGACCGCGGCGTGGGGCAGGCGCAGCGGCACGACGAAGGCGTTGCCGTCCGCGTCGACGCCCGCGCAGAGGCCTCGCGCGAGCGCGGTGACCCGCCCGGCGACCTCCAGCCTGCTCCAGTCCATGGTGCTCCCCCGGGGCACGACGGTAGGGGTCACACGGGACGGCCGCGACCCCTACCGGCAAACCTTCACCATGAGCGAGGACCGTGAGCCGGTGGTGAAGCCAGGGCGGACGACCCCGGGAAGGCGCGACGCGCTCGCGCGCAAGCGGCTGACTAGGCTTCCTCGGGTGCCGAGCCGCGACTTCCCCCAGGTGCGCCTGCACGTCGTCACCGGCAAGGGCGGCACCGGCAAGTCGACCGTGGCCGCCTCACTGGCCCTCGCGCTCGCCTCGGCCGGCACGAACGTGCTCCTCTGCGAGGTCGAGGGCCGCCAGGGGATCGCCCGGATGTTCGACGTGGAGCCCCTCCCGTACGCCGAGCGTCGGATCGCCACCGGTCTCCCGGGGCCGGACGGGAGACGGGGCGGCATCGTGTACGCCCTCCACATCGACCCGGAGTCGGCCCTGCTCGAGTACCTGTCCATGTACTACAAGCTCGGCCGCGCCGGGAAGGCGCTGGACCGATTCGGCGTGGTCGAGTTCGCCACGACCATCGCGCCCGGCGTGCGCGACGTGCTGCTGACCGGGAAGGTCTACGAGGCGACCAGGCGCAACGCCCGCAACAAGAAGGCCCTCACCTACGACGCGGTCGTCGTGGACGCACCACCGACCGGCCGGATCGCGGCGTTCCTCGGTGTCAACCAGGAGCTGGCCGGGCTGGCCCGGATGGGGCCGATCAAGAGCCAGGCCGACTCGGTGACGACACTGTTCGGCTCGGCTCGCACGGCCGTGCACCTCGTCACCGTGCTGGAGGAGATGCCCGTGCAGGAGACGATCGACGGCATCGCCGAGCTGCGAGCGCACGGTCTCCCCGTCGGCGGGGTGGTCGTCAACCGGGTCCGGCCGCGCGACCTGGACGACGACGACCTGGCCGCCGTCCGCGCCGGCAAGGTGACCAGACGCAAGGTCGCCTCCGACCTCGACCTCGCCGGCCTCGGGGGCACCGGTGACCTGGTGCTCGGGCTCCTCACCGAGGCCGGCGACCATGCCGAACGCCGGGCGCTCGAGTCCGCCCAGCGCGCCCGCGTCGACGCGCTCGACGTACCGACGTACGAGCTGCCTCTGCTGGTCGGCGGCATCGACCTCGGCGGGCTGTACGAGCTGGCCGGTCTGCTCCGGGAACAGGGCCTGTGAGCCCGTCATGACCCGCGCCCGGGGCCGGGTCGGCCCCCAGTCGCTGACGGGCGGCCGGACCCTCGACATCGACCGGCTCCTCGACGCCCGGCGTACCGGGATCGTCGTCTGCTGCGGCTCGGGCGGGGTCGGCAAGACGACCGTCTCGGCCGCTCTCGCGCTCCGCGCGGCCGAGCGGGGCCGGCGAGTGGTGGTGCTGACGATCGACCCGGCCCGGAGGCTCGCCCAGTCGATGGGCATCGAGATCCTCGACAACACTCCTCGACCGGTGCCCGGAGCGGGCGCCAGGGGCGGCTCGCTCGACGCGATGATGCTCGACATGAAGCGCACCTTCGACGAGGTGGTCGAGAGCCAGGCCAGCCCCGAGAAGGCCCGGCAGATCCTTCAGAACCCCTTCTACATCGCCCTGTCCAGCTCGTTCGCCGGGACACAGGAGTACATGGCGATGGAGAAGCTCGGCCAGATCCACGCCGACGCCCAGCGCGACGGCACCTACGACCTGATCGTGGTCGACACCCCACCGTCGCGCTCGGCGCTCGACTTCCTGGACGCTCCCGAGCGGCTGTCGAGCTTCCTGGACGGGCGCTTCATCAAGCTGCTGCTCGCGCCGACGAAGGGGTCTGCGCGGCTGATGTCCGCAGGCCTCGGGATCGTGACGAACACGCTCACCAAGGTCCTGGGGGCCCAGGTGCTGCGCGACATGCAGACCTTCGTGGCGGCGTTCGACACGCTGTTCGGCGGCTTCCGCCAGCGCGCACAGAAGACCTTCGAGCTCCTCCAGGCCGACGGGACGGCATTCCTGGTGGTGGCGGCCCCGGAGCCCGACGCCCTCCGGGAGGCGGCGTACTTCGTGGAGCGGCTCAGCGAGGACGAGATGCCGTTGGCCGGGCTCGTGGTCAACCGGGCGAGCCCGCAGCCGACCGGCGACGTGAGCGCCGACGAGGCGATGGCAGCTGCGGAGCGACTGCGCAAGCACGACCCGGATTCACTGACCGCAGGCCTCCTGCGGCTGCACGCGGACCGGGTGCGGATCGTCGAGAGGGAGTCGCTGCTACGACGGCGCTTCGAGGCGGCGCACCCCCAGGTGCCGACCGCCGTCGTGCCGGCCCTGGCGGGCGACGTGCACGATCTGGAAGGGTTGCGCCAGGTCGGCGCGCTCTTGGCGGGGGAGCGGCCGACCTGACGCCGGTTGCCCGACGGTGTTGCGGGTCGGTGTATCCGTCAGCGCGGCTCAGGCGTTGACGGCGACACCGGCGTGCTGCTCACGAGCCGCTTCGAGAACGGCTCGCCACGAAGCGTTCGGACGACGCCGCAGCAGGGCTCGGCGCTCGCGCTCGGTCATCCCGCCCCAGACGCCCCACTCGATCTGGTTGTCGAGAGCCTCGGCGAGGCACTCGGTGCGTACAGGGCACGCACCGCAGACCTGCTTGGCCTTGTTCTGCTCCGCTCCACGAACGAACAGCTTGTCGGGTTGCTGACCCCGGCATGCAGCCTGGGCAGCCCAATCTTGATTCCACATATGACGTCCCCACGATCGTCAGTGACTGACGCTTCCCCATGAAGCCACTCGCCCGAACGAATGTTTCAGTCGAGGCTCCAAGGTAAAGACCCGAGGGCAACCGGTGACAGACCAATCCGGATCGATCGCCGTAGTCCCATCGGACTAGTAGCCGGGGGTCGGGAATGGGCAGCCGTCTGGCCCGTCACGTAGTCTCAATGGCATGTCTGTGCCCCCCGAGGAGCGCCTTCCCGCGTCCCGAGTCGCTTCTCACCTGGGGGTGATGGCGATCGTCGCAGCCGTGATGGGGGTGGTCGTGGCGGGCCTGGCGATCCCGTTCGCCGGCGTCCTCGGGATCGCCTCGAAGTCCCTCTCGCACACCGTGGAGTCGCTCCCGGCCGAGCTGCGTACCCAGCCGTTGGCTCAGCAGACCAAGATCGTGGACCCGCAGGGCCAGACCATCGCCACGCTGTACGACGAGAACCGCATCAACGTGCCCCTGAGCCAGATCTCGCGGAAGATGGTCAAGTCGATCGTCGCCATCGAGGACTACCGCTTCTACCAGCACGGTGCGCTCGACCTGAAGGGCACGCTCCGAGCCCTGATCACCAACCAGTCGAGCGGGGGCGTCGTCCAGGGTGGTTCCTCGATCACCCAGCAGATGGTGAAGATGACCCTGCTCTCGCAGGCGAAGACCGCCAAGGAGCGCAAGGCGGCCACCGCTGACACCTACGCCCGCAAGCTCACCGAGCTGCGCTACGCGATCGCCTTCGAGCAGCACTACTCCAAGGACTGGATCCTCGAGCGCTACCTGAACATCGCCTACTTCGGCGACGGCGCGTACGGCGTCCAGGCGGCGGCCCGCCACTACTTCGGGACCAATGCCAAGGACCTCACCTGGGTGCAGGGCGCGACCCTGGCCGGCCTGGTGAAGAACCCCACCAGCTACGACCCTCTGCGCAATCCCGACCACGGGCTGCAACGCCGAAACGTGGTGCTGGACCGGCTGGCCCAGCTCCACGTGATCTCCCAGCACAAGGCCGACAGGTTCAAGAAGCAGCCGCTCGGCCTCCACCCGGTGGCGACGCCGAACGGGTGCATCAACTCCAGCGCGCCGTTCTTCTGCGACTACGTCGTGCGGTACCTCGAGCACGACCCGGCCCTCGGCAAGACCATCGACGCCCGCCGCAAGCTGATCTACACCGGCGGTCTCACGGTCCACGCCACGATCGACCCTCGTTTCCAGCAGGCTGCCGACAACTCCGTCCACCACCACGTCTTCCCGAAGGACCAGGCGATCGGCGCGCTGGCCATGATCGAGCCCGGCACGGGCGACGTGAAGGCACTGGCCCAGTCGCGGCCGATGGGTCGCGACGCCGCCGCCGGGCAGACGTTCCTGAACTACACCGTGCCCAGCAAGTACGGCGACTCAGCAGGGTTCCAGCCGGGCTCGACGTTCAAGGCCTTCGTCCTCGCCGCCGCCATCCAGCAGGGCATCCCGCTCTCGCAGAAGATATACGCGCCGATGGAGGACAAGATCCCCATGAGCCAGTACCGGGTCTGCGGCGACCGGAACTTCACCAGCACCGACACCTGGGACGTGCACAGCTCCACCATCGGGAACATGTCGATGGATGCCTACACGGGCACCCAGGAGTCGGTGAACACCTTCTTCGCCAAGCTCGAGCTGCAGACCGGGCTGTGCGAGCCCTACCACCTGGCCCGGAAGATGGGCATCCCGCTTCACGACCCCGCCAGGTACATGGTGCCGTCGTTCACCCTGGGCGTCTCCTCGGTGAGCCCGCTGGAGCTCGCCGACGCGTACGCGACGTTCGCCGCTCGCGGCCTGCACTGCGACCCGCGGCCCGTGGTCTCGATCGACGACTCCAACGGCCACCAGCTCAAGACCTACCCGCAGCAGTGCCAGCAGGTGATCGCGGCGCCCGTCGCCGACGCCGTCAACGACGTCCTGCGGGGCGTGCAGTCGCCCACCGGCTTCGGCGCGGCCCTGCTGCTCAACCAGGAGTCCGCGGCCAAGACCGGTACCAACGACCAGAACATGTCGGTGTGGTACATGGGCTACACACCCAACCTCGCCACCGCCTCGATGATCGCCGGTGCCAACCGGCTCGGCCACTGGATCACGCTGAACGGCCAGCTCATCGGTGGCGCGTACACGGCGACGGCACACGGGTCCACCACCGCCGGCCCGATGTGGTACGACGCCATGAGGGTCATCCAGCAGTGGCTGCCCGACGCGACGTTCACCCCGCCGAACGGCAGAGACATCAACGGCGTGCTGACGACCGTGCCCGACTTAGGCGGTCTGCCCTACGACCAGGCGGCCCAGCAGCTGCGACAGGCCGGGTTCGTGGTCGCCGACGGCGGCTACCGCGACTCCGGCTACGCCCAGGACACGGTGGCCTACACCGACCCGAGGGGCGGCTCGCAGGTGCCGAGTGGCACCACGGTGACCATCTACCGGTCGGACGGCACGCCGTACGTCCCACCGCGCCGACATCACCACACCGGCGGCGGCAACAACGGGCCGGGCAACGGACACGGCCACGGGCACGGGAACCACTAGCGCTGGCGGCGACGGCGTCCGCTCGTTCCAGGAGAGCGAGCAGGCTTCACTGCGGCGCGAGCTGTCGCTTCACCTCCGCGGCGACCGCTGCGCCGTCGGCGCGGCCGCGCACCTGCGGCTGGACGAGGCCCATCACCTTGCCCATCGCGCGCGGCCCCTCGTCGGCGGCGCCCGCCTGCTGGATCGCGGCGGTGACGATCTCGGTGATCGCGGCGGCGTCGAGGGGCTCCGGCAGGTAGTCGGCGATCACGGCGGCCTCCGCGGTCTCCTTGTCGGCCAGCTCGGCACGGCCGGCGTCGGCGAACGCTGTTGCCGCCTCACGGCGCTTCTTGGCCTCGGTCGAGAGGACGCCGATGACGTCGTCGTCGCTGAGCTCACGGGCCTGCTTCCCGGCGACCTCGGCGTTGGTGATGGCCGACAGCACCATCCGCAACGTGGAGGACCGCACGTCGTCCCGGGCCTTGATCGCGACGACCAGGTCACTGCGTAGCCGGTCCTTGAGCTCGCTCATGCCGCCATTGTGCAGCCCGTGTGGCAGCCTTGCCGCGTGACCCCCGCGCGCCTGCTGACCGGCACCCTGCGCGCCGGGGCCGCCTTGGGCGTCGGGGTCACGGCGTACGCCGTGTGGGAGGCTCGTTCCTACACCCTGCGCTCGGTCGAGGTGGCGATGCTTCCCGTCGACGCCCCTCCCCTACGGGTGCTGCACCTGAGCGACATCCACCTGACGCCGGGTCAGACGCGCAAGCGCGAGTGGCTGCGGTCCCTGGCCGACCTCGCGCCGGACCTGGTGGTCAACACCGGCGACAGCCTGGCCCACGTTGATGCACTGCCGGCCCTCCTCGAGACGCTGGGACCGCTGCTCGACGTGCCCGGCGCGTTCGTCCTGGGCTCCAACGACTACTTCGCGCCCATCCTGCGCAACCCCTTCTGGTACCTGCTGCCCGACGACGGCACTCGCACCGTGCACACCACCAAGCTCCCCTGGCGCGACCTGGTCGACGCGTTGTCGGCGGCCGGCTGGACCGATCTCACCAACCGCCGCACCAGCACGGTCGTCCGAGACCTCAGGGTCGCCTGGGTCGGCGTCGACGACCCGCACCTGGAGTACGACGACCTGGCGGCGGTCGCGGGGCCGGCTGACGCCGATGCCGACCTGCGGCTCGCCCTCGCGCACGCGCCGTACCTCCGGGTGCTCGACCAGTTCGCGTGCGACGGCTACGACGCGATCTTCGCCGGGCACACCCATGGCGGCCAGATCGCTCTCCCGCTCTGGGGTGCCGTAGTGACCAACTGCGACCTCGAGCCCGCCCGCGCCAAGGGCCTGCACCGCCACCCGGCCGACTCGCGGCCGGATGACCCGGGGTCGTCGTGGCTGCACGTCTCCGCCGGGCTCGGCACGTCGCCGTACTTCCCGATCCGCACCGCCTGCCGTCCGGAGGCGACCCTGTTGACCCTGGTCGCACGCGGCTGACGAGCTGCCGGGCGCGCCCGGTCTACCGGTCAGATCGCGATTCGGAGAGGGTCCCGCGCTCGGGTATGCTCGCCGTGCTCGTCGCCCCCGGTGTCTGTCGTGGATCGGGCCGGCGCGGCAATTCGGGCTGTGGCGCAGTTTGGTAGCGCGCCTCGTTCGGGACGAGGAGGCCGCAGGTTCAAATCCTGTCAGCCCGACCCTGTGATGTCTCAGGACATCGGCGACACCGGACCTGCGTCTTCGTAGGTCCGTTCGTCATTTCGGCGTGGTGTGTGATGTCTCAGGACATCGGCGACAGCCGGACCTGCGCTCTGCAGGTTCGCATGGGAGGCGCCGCCAGGTGGTTCGCTGCGGCAGGAGTGTCCTCGTGCCGTGGGCGTGATCGGGCCCACGGGGCGCGCCCTACTCGACCGGGACGTCGACGTACTCGGTGTCCTCGTCGACGGCCGAGGTGCGGACGGTGACGGCCAGCTGCCAGTCCCCGGGCACCGGAACGCTGACCTGACCCGAACGGCGGCCCCGGCCACTCGCGGTCAGGTGGATCGGGAGTGGACCGATCTGCGCAGAAGGGAGGACCAGCGAGGCATCGACCTCCTGGGGCTCTGCCGGTCGGCCCGAGGTGTCGCTGACGTCGACAGTGACGTGGATCCGTCGTACGCCGTCGGGGACGGCCGAGACCCGGACGCGGTCCGGGCCCACGGAGATGTTCCTCGTCACCGGCTTCGGGAAGCTCGAGGACCGGGCCGGATCGCTCGTCACCAGCAGTGCGGTGGCCGCGAGGACGGAGACGAGCACCATCGTCTCGAGACCCACACTGAGTCGCAGTCGCCGAAGGCCGGGGCGGCCGTCGGCGACCGGGCTGGGAGGGGCCGAGGTCGCGGCGTGGACCGCCACGACCGGATGGACGGTCTGCCACACCCAGGTGCGCGAGCCGGTGGCAGCCAGGAACGCGAGGGCGACGAGCCCGAGCTTGACCACGAGCACGTGGCCGTAGTGCGTGTGGAGCAGGGCGTCCCACGACCGCACCTCGCGGACGGCCTGGTAGCTCCCAGTGGCGACCAACGCCGTCACCGCCCCGGTGGCGAGGTTCGAGAAGCGCAGCACCGAGGACTCGATCTCGTCGCGCTCCTCGCCCACGAGGGCTGCGCCGAGGAGCAGCACCAGGCCGCCCAGCCACACGCTCATCGCGGTGAGGTGAACGGCGTCACTCGCCACCGCGAGAAGCCGGTGCCCCCCCGCAGCGGCGTGCCCGCACAACGCGAAGGTCACCCCGACGCCGACGAGCAGGGCGGCCGGGGCGACGGCGAGCACCCGCGCCGGCAGATGGTCGCGGTAGGTCAGGACCAGCACCAGGACCGCCAGCAGCAGCAGCCGCGCGTCGAGCGCCTCGCCGTACGTCGTGGCGAGGACCTGGCGCAGGAGTGGGCCGTCGGGGACGGCTCCCAGGCCGGACGCCTCGTCGTACGGGCCCTTGAGCAGCAGACCGAGCAGGGTCCCGACGATCAGCGCGCCCACTCCCGACGTGACCAGGGCTCGCGCTCGACGCGAGCCCCAGCCCGCCGGCCAGCACCAGACCAGGAAGGCGAACCCGCCGAGCCCGAGCGCCGAGCCGACGTAGCCGAGCCACCGCGAGACACCGAGACCGACGTCGACCGACGTCGAGCCGCGGTCCCCCGCCGAGATCTCGGCAGGCGTCCGGGTGACGTGACCAACCGCGAAGGTGTAGGCGCCGCCGATCGGGTGCGAGTCGTCGGAGACCACGCGGTAGGAGACCAGGTAGGTGCCGGCCGAGAGGTCGGGGCGGAGAGTCACCGAGACCGTGGCGGTGTCTCCGTGGCGGTGCGCGACGTCGCCCTCGTCGACCCGGCTACCGTTCGGACCGAAGACGCGAATCGAGTCGGCGAGCAGGGTGACACCTTCGTCGAACAGCAGGTCGACCGTCGCGGGCGGCGCTGCCAGCACCGCGTCGGGCTCCGGGTCGCTGCCCACCAGGACGGCGTGCGCCGACGCGGGGGCCGCGGCCAGGGGGAGGAGCAGCCCGATCACGGTCAGTGCCGCCAGAGCGGTCAGGGCGACGGCCGGACTCGCCCAGCCGCGCGGGCCGATCCGGCTGTGGCGGCGTAGGTGCGGGTCGCCGAGGACAGTCGTGGTGAGGTCCGGCGGCGGGGAGACAGGAATCGCCAGGTCCGGGATCGCGACGAGCCCGCGGCGGAAGGCGGCACATCCGTCGCAGCCCGCGACATGGGTCCACAGGGCCGCCTCCCCTGTCATGGCACGCTCACCGTCGTACCACGCCGAGAGCGCCTCGCGGACCTGCCCACACCTCACGATCCAGCAGTCTGACGCCGCGGGCGAGAAGTTCCCACGTCCCCGGGGGAACCAGTTTCGCCCAGGGACCGACCACTCGGTCGAACGGCCACCGAGAAGCGCTGGAGACGGGAGTCCGACCACGCACCGGCCACGGACCGCTCTGCGGAGGACGGCGCGCTCGCCCGCGGTCTGCTGGGCCCCCTTGGTGACCGGCTGCCTGGTGCTCGTGGCCGCTCTCGGGTGCTCGCACCTCGAGGTCGAGCCGGCGTCCGCGACGCAGGGCGGCCACACAGCCCCGAGCTTCCGGGTGCCCGACGAGAGCGACTCCGCCACGACCACGAAGATCCGGGTGTACCTGCCGACCGACCATCCACCGGCCTCGATGAGCGTCCGGCCGCACGGGCTGGCACGTGCGAGACCGAGCTCACGATGACGCTCGCGCTCGACACTGCGGGGAGATCGAGACGACCACCAGGACCTCCGGACCAGCTCCAGGGAGGATGATCGGCGACGTGACCGCCCGCACGGAGCTGCGTGCCGACTGCGAGCGGTGCTTCGCGCTCTGCTGCGTGGCACCGGCGTTCGCCCGCTCCTCGGAGTTCGCGATCGACAAGCCTGCCGGCGTCGCGTGCCCCCATCTCTGCGACGACCATCGGTGCTCGATCCATGACCGGCTCCGGCCCGAGGGCTTCGCCGGCTGCGCTGCCTACGACTGCTTCGGGGCGGGGCAGCGGCTCGCTCGTGGGACGTTCGAGGGAAGGGACTGGCGTATCCATCACGAGGTGGCCGCGCCCATGATGGCCGCGCTCCCGGTCCTGCGCGGACTGCACGAGCTGCTCTGGTACCTCGGCCAGGCAGCGGAGCTCGGGTCGTCCGAGCCGCTGATGGCCGAGCTCGCGACCGTGCTCGGTCAGGTCGAGGACGCGGCAGCCGCGCCCGGTGCACGGATCCTGGAGGTGGACGTCGAGGCGCTGCGTGCGCGGGGTGCCCCGCTCCTGCGAGAGGCCAGCCGGCTCGCCCGGGCGCACCTCCAGGGCCCCGACCTGGCGGACCGCGACCTCGGGGGGCACGACCTCCGCGGGACGGACCTGCGCGGTGCCTGTCTGCGGGGAGCCCGCCTGCTGGGGGCAGACCTCCGTGACGCAGACCTGCATCGGGCCGACGTGCTCGGGGCCGACCTCCGCGGGGCCGACCTCCGTGGCGCGATGCTCGCTGAGACGCTCTACGTCATGCAGACGCAGGTGGGCGGCGCACGCGGAGATCGCCTGACCACGATCCCGGGCGACCTCGAGCGGCCGTTCCACTGGACCGAGTGACCGCCGCACCGGACCGGTCGGCCGCGACGAAGCTCTCGACCGCCCACCAGGACCGGTAGGTCTCCGTGCCGACCAGGTCCTCGAGGGGTCGGGTCTGGGACGCGTGGGCGCGCAGCGCCTCCTGCTTGAGCTGGCCGAGCTCTCCGGCGCAGACGATCTGGGCGGCGAGGGCGTCTTCGGGTGTGACCGGTGGTTCCACGTCGTCGGACCACAGCCCGATCCGATCGTTGAGGGCCCCCCAGGTCGCGTGGAAGGCGGGGGTGAGCGTGGCGTACCACAGGGCGGCTGAGCCTCCGCTGCGCTGCCACGCCTCTGTGGTCCAGGAGGACACGGCTCGGTGGTCGCTGTGACCGGTCATGCCGTCCGGCCCGAAGGTGACGATGGTGTCGGGCGACAGGTCCTCGATCAGGCGCTGGAGAGTGGCCACAGCTGGCCGGCGGTCGGTCTCGGCCAGCGAGCCGTCGGCGTGACCGAGCCAGGAGTGCTCCTCGACGCCGACGACGCGCAGGCTCTCGACCAGCTCGCGCTCACGGAGCCGCGCGAGCCGCTCCGGTGGCCAGCTGAGGGGATCTTCCGTGCCGTGCTCACCGCGCGTCGCGGTCACCACGACCACGCGCCTCCCTGCCCGCCGTGCCTGGACCATGAGGCCCGCCGAGAGATACGCCTCGTCGTCGGGGTGAGCCCAGACGCCGAGCAGCGTTCCGGCGTCGGGGGTCATCGCACGGCTCCGACGAGTCCGACGACGGCGACGTAGGCGACCAGGCCGACAGCCGTTGACGTCAGCACGCTACGGCCACGCAGCGCCGCGATCAGGCCGACGCCCACCGCCACCACCGCGACAGGAACCGCGTACGGCGTGGCGGGATCGGCGTACTGGAGGACCGAGCGCACCGCGAAGCCCGCCAGGACGCTCATCCCACCGGCCCCGGCTGCGGCGGTCAGTCGATCGGGCAGACGCCGGGTGGTCAGCAGCGGAACCACGCGCAGCGCGATGCTGCCCAGCCCGATGGTGAGAACGGCGAGCCAGGTGCTCATCGGGACTCCCACGTGAGCCAGGCCACCGCGCCGCCGACGACACCGCTCAACGCGAAGGAGAGGCCGGCCCCCAGCCCGAGGGTGGCCATGCCGCACAGAGCGGCCACACCCGCGGAGATCGCATTCGACCGCTGCTTGAGCTGGGGGGCGATCATCGCGCTGAAACCGAGCGCGGGCAGCAGCGCCAGCACGGCGAGATGGATGAGTCGAGCCCCGACCAGGACGCCGATGCCGGTGAGGATCGGGTAGACCACGAACATCACCAAAGCCGCGCCGAGGTAGAACGCCCGGCGGTCCCGCTCGTCCCGTCCCCGCGAGAGCGCCCAGGGCGGATCCGAGAGAACCAGCCCGGCGAGCACACGGCGCGACAGCGGAGCGGTCGCCCAGTCCGGTTGCATCGAGGTGGCGTACGCCGCCAACCGGAGGTTGACGAGCAGGCCGACCGCGGTGGCGCTCACCCAGCTGGCCCCGTGGCCCAGGACGTCCAGCGCAGCCAGCTGCGCACCGATGCTGTACACGACCCAGCTGCCGGCCCAACCGGCGAGCGGGTGCCGATCGGCCGCGATGTGCTGACCGACGACGAGCGAGAGCGGGACGAGCGCGACCAGGACCGGCGCGATCGCCCGGACGCCCTCACGGAACGCCCGGGCGGTCGCAGCGGAGTCGGCGACGCGCCGATCGGCCAGGTCGACGGTCATCGGACCAGCGAGGCGGCCCGCATCAGGCGTGCCCGACGACGTCGGCCGTAGGGAGGCCGGTGCTCGCCACGGGTGCGGCGAGCCACCTCCTTCATCCGGAGTACCTGAGCAGCGGCCAGGTACTCGTGCACATAGCTGTTCATGACGGTTCCTTCGAAGAGCGGCGGAGCTCTCACCCCGCAGGTCGGTGTACGCGACACACGCTCGCGGCCCCACCTTCGCCCGGCCTTCCCGGCCTTCCCGGCCGTCCCGCGCCGCGCCGAGCGCGGGAAGGTCCGGGGAAGGCGGCGTTCCTAGCGTCTCCGATCGTCCATCTGTCATCGCATGGCCGGCCGAGTCCGGTCACGAGGAGCAAACGCACATGACCACCACCACCGAGAACCCGCACATCAACGGGGTCGACGTCTCGACCCTCCTCGCCACGCGCGAAGCGGTGCGCGGCAACCCACCGATCGCGAAGTTCCAGTTCCGCGCCGCCAACACCTGGGTCCAGGGGACCCAGTCGGTGTCGACCTTCAGCGGCTTCCACGGCGTCGGCCAGGAGATGGCCCACCGCACGCCCACCGAGGTCGTCTCCGACCACCCCGAAGTGCTGGTCGGTACCGACCACGGCCCCACTCCGGTCGAGTACCTCCTGCACGGGATCGCTGCCTGCCTGACTGCCGGCATCGCGAACATCGCCGCAGCCCGCGGCGTCACCCTCACCAAGGTGGAGTCCTCTGTCGAGGGCGACATCGACCTGCTCGGGATCCTCGGCCTCTCCGACGGCACCGTCCGGAACGGCTATGAGCAGATCCGCGTCACCTTCCGGATCGAGGGCGATGCGGACGACGAGACGCTGCGCGGCATCGTCGAGCAGTCCCGCCGCCGGTCCGCCGTGTACGACGCGCTCACCCAGCCGACCTCGGTCGCCATCGACGTCGTGACGGGCTGAGGACGGACTGACAGGAGAGCATGACCATGTCCACGGTCGACACCGTCGACACCGTCGTCATCGGAGCCGGGCACGCCGGTCTCGCGACGAGCCGCCTGCTGACCGAGGCGGGGCGCGACCACGTCGTGCTGGAGCGGGGCCGTATCGGCGAGCGCTGGCGATCCGAGCGCTGGGACTCCCTGCGCCTTCTCACGCCGAACTGGATGCTCAGCCTGCCCGGGTCCCGGTACGGAGGTCCGGACCCGGACGGGTTCGCGCGGGGCACCAGCTTCGTGGAGGCGCTCGAGGAGTACGCCGCGACGTTCGCGGCTCCGGTGGTCGACGGTACGACGGTGAAGGGGGTCTGCGCCTCGGGGCGCGGACCCTCCCGCTACGTCGTCACCACCGACGCCGGCACCTGGCGTGCCCGGCACGTGGTCATCGCCACCGGCCCCCACGGCGTCCCGGTCATGCCGGCCGGGCTCGACCGCGCCGGCCTCGGCGGCGTCGGCGTGATCACCGCGCGTGACTACCGCAACCCGGCTCAGGTCGCTCCCGGCGGCGTGCTCGTCGTCGGGGCGTCCGCCTCGGGGGTACAGATCGCCGAGGAGCTCCAGCGGGCCGGCCGACAGGTGACCCTGGCAGTCGGCCGGCACAGCCGGATGCCCCGCCACTATCGCGGGTTCGACATCTGGTGGTGGCTACAGGCGACCGGACGGCTGAGTCGCACCTTCGAGGACCTCCGGGAGCGGGACACCGCCCGACAGGAGCCGTCACTGCAGCTCATCGGACGCGATCACGGCACGCGACCGGCGTCCGAGGTCGACCTGGAGGCGTTGCAGCGCAACGGCGTACGCCTGGCCGGGCGACTCCAGGGTGTGACGGGCGGTGTCGCTCGCTTCGCCGACGACCTCGCGGTGCGGATCGCTCAGTCCGAGGGCAGGATGCACCGCTTCCTCGACGCGGTCGACGCCTACGCCGAGCGGTCCGGCCTGGTTCCGGAGATCTGGCCGCCCGAGAGACCACCGCCCGTCTCCCTGCCTCTGGAGCGCCCCACGAGCATCGACCTACGGGCCGAGCTCATCTCGACGATCGTGGTGGCGTCCGGCTACCGGCCCTCATACCCCTGGCTGCGTCTTCCGATCCTCGGGGAGGACGGCGACATCGAGCAGGACCGCGGCGTGACCCGCGCCCCGGGCGTGTTCACCGTCGGACAGACCCTGCAGCTGCAGCGCAGCTCGGGAACGATCGCCGGCGCGGCTGCCGATGCGACGTACGTCGTCGACCTCATCGGCCGCACCCAGGAGTCCTCGATCACGACGGGGCGGGCGACGTGAGGGCCTACGACGTCGTGGTCGTGGGCGGCCGAGTGGCCGGCGCCTCGACCGCGCTGCTCCTGGCCCGGGCCGGAGCCCGCGTCGCCGTCGTCGAGCGGGGCGGCGTCGGCCACGACACGGTCTCGACACATGCCCTGATGCGGGCGGGTGTCCTGCAGCTCTCCCGATGGGGAGTGCTCGACCGGATCGTCGCCGCGGGAACCCCGCCCGTACAGCACACCGTCTTCGACTACCCCGACGGCAAGCGCGTGCAGGTCTCCATCCGCGGCAGCCACGGCGTCGAGGCCCTGTACGCCCCGCGCCGCACGCTGCTGGACCCACTGCTGCTCGAGCTCGCCGTCGACGCGGGCGTCGAGGTCCACCGGGGCAGCGACGTCGTCGCCGTGACCCGCGGTCCGGGCGGACGTGTGACCGGGGTCGCCACCACGGGGCCGTCGGGCGACGCCGAGCTCAGCGCGGATCTCGTCGTCGGTGCGGACGGGCTGCGTTCGACCGTCGCGCGTGAGGTGGCGGCACCGACGGTGCGCCGCGGCCGAACGGCGAGCGCGCTGCTGTACCGGTACGTCCGAGGGCTCGACGTCAGCGGGTACGAGTGGCACTACGGCGACAGGGCAGCCGCCGGACTCATCCCGACCAACGACGACGCCACCTGCGTCTTCGCGAGCACGACCCCGGCCCGCCTGCGCCGGCTCCGACGCGGTGCCGGGCCAGAGGCCGCCTTCCACGACCTGCTCGAGGCCGCGACCCCTGGGCTGGGCGAGCTGGTCGGCACGGCCACCGACGTGAGCCGGATGCGGGGATGGCGCGGCGCTGCCGGCCACGTGCGGCAGTCCTGGGGGCCGGGGTGGGCGCTGGTCGGCGACGCGGGCTACTACAAGGACCCGATCACCGCACACGGGATCACCGATGCGTTACGGGACGCCGAGCTGCTCTCGCGCGCGATCGAGCGCGCGACGGCCGGTGGCCCGGACGCCCGGCACGCGATGGCGGCCTACCAGGAGACCCGTGACCGCCTCTCCCGATCGATGTGGGACGCGACCGAGGAGGTGGCCGGCTATGCCTGGGACGCTCCCCGGGCACGAACGCTGCTGCGCACCGTGAGCGCATCGATGAGCGACGAGGTCGACCACCTGTCGGCACTTCCGCACCACAGGGAGGCCGTCCTCGGGAGCCTGGCACCTGACGGCACGGACCAGACGTCGGTAGCGTAAGCCTGCAGGGGGAGGGTGAGCCGTGACCAGTACCCGGATCCAGCTGCTCGGCGGCTTCGGTGTCGTCGTCGACGATCAGCCGGTGCCCTCGGACCGCTGGTCCCGGCGGCAGGTGGCCACGCTCGTGAAGCTCCTGGCCCTCGCACCCGCCCGCCGACTCCATCGCGAGCAGGTGATCGACGCGCTGTGGCCCGGCGCGGCGGTTCGCGACGCCGGGCCGCGCCTCCACAAGGTCGCCCACTACGCGCGGCGCGCCCTCGACGACGACGACGCCGTGCTGCTGCGCAACGAGGTCGTGGCCCTCATGCCCGACCGCGAGGTCGAGGTCGACGTCGACACGTTCTCGAGGCTGGCCCGCGCCGCCCAGACATCACGCCAGGAGGCGACTCTTACGGCCGCGGTGGCGGCGTACACCGGCCCGCTGCTCCCCGAGGACCTCTACGAGCCGTGGGCAGAGACACCCCGTGGGGAGCTGCGCGCGGCGTACCTCGGCCTGTTGCGAGACGCTGGTCGCTGGGAGGATGTGCTGGCCGAGGAGCCGGCCGACGAGGAGGCGCACCTCTCCCTGATCCGCGCCGATCTGGAACGCGGCGACCGACGGGCGGCCGAGCGCCAGTTCGAACGGCTCGACCATGCGCTCCTGCGCGAGCTCGGGACCCGGCCGAGTGCCGCGGCCGAGGAGCTTCGCGCTCGGTTGGCGTCACCGCCTCGCGAGTCACCGACGTCGCAAGGCGTCCACCTGGTCGGTCGTCGCTCCGCGGGTGACCGTCTTCGCGCCGCCCTGGCCCGTGCCGAGGGCGGCCGTGGCACGACCGTGCTGGTCTCGGGCCCCCCGGGCGTCGGCAAGACCGCCGTGCTCGGACTCGCCGAGTCTCTCGCGCGCCGCAAGGGCTGGCGTACCGCCCGAGGAACCGCCTCGTCGGTCGAGGGGCCGTGGCCGTACGCGACCGTCCTGGAGGCGTTCGCCGACCTCTGCCGCCAGCATCCGGCGCTGCTCGACGGGCTCGAAGACGCCTACTACTCCGAGATCGAGCGGGCCCTGTCCGGCAAGGACGTCGTGTGGTCCGGCGAGTCCGGCCACCAGCAGCTGTTCGTCGCGGTCGCGGAGCTGATGCGGCTGGCGGCTGCGGGCCATGGCCTGCTGCTGGTGGTCGACGACCTCCAGGACGCAGACGAGGCGTCGCTACGACTGCTGCACTACCTGTCGCGCTGCGCGATGACCGAGCCGGTGTTGATCGTCTCCGCCCACCGGCCACGCCTGCCCGAGACCGCCCGGCAGGTGGAGGAGAGCCTGGTTCGCAAGGGTGCCGGGTCACGGCTCGAGCTGGGCCCGCTGGACGCCGCAGCAGTGCGCCGCCTGCTCGACGACGGCTTCGCCGACCTGGACGAGGCTCGGATCGAGGAGATCGTCGACGCCAGCGGCGGCCTCCCGTTCACCGTCCTGGAGCTCGCGCGGAGCGTCGCCGACGGCCATGTGTCGGGCGTTCCGGCGCTGTCACTTCCGACAGCCGAGACGTTCCAGCGAGTGGCCCTGCTCGGTGGCTCGTTCACCACCGACGAGCTGCTCGCGCTGTCGCACGCGTCCGAGGACGACGCCTACGACCAGCTGGAGGAGGCGCTCTCTGCGCAGGTCATCGAGCCGGCCGAGGCCGGGTACCGGTTCCGGCATCCCTTGCTGCGGGAGCGACTGGTCGACGCCGTGCCCAGCCATCGCCGGGCGGCCGCACTCCGCGACGTCGCCGAACGCATGGCCGAGCTCGGTGCTCCGCCGGTCCGGCTGGCCCACCTCTTCGTCGCCGCCGGGCTGCACTCCCGCGCCGTTCCGTACGCGCTTCGAGGGGTCGAGATGTCGGGCGCGCTCGGCGCCTACCGAGACGCTCTGACCATGATCGACGCCGTCCGAGACCACGCCTCACCCGACGACCTGCCACGTTTGCTGGCCAGGCGCGGGGACCTGTTGCAGGCGCTGGGTGACCCAGGCGCGGTGTCGGCGTACCTCGAAGCCGTGCCGCTCACGACCGGAACGGAGAACCGTCTCGTCCGGGCCCGCCTGGCCCGGGCGGCACGGCTGGCCGGTGAGGTCGAGATCGCCGTCAACGCGATGGTCGGGCTGGAGCCCGAGGGTGACGCTGCGGATGGACCCATCCTCGTGGCCCAGGGCCACATGGCGTTCTTCGCCGGCGACATGGATTCCGCCTGGCAGATAGCGAACACGGGCAGCGCCCTGATGCAGCCGCCGATCGACCAGACGGCGTTCCTCGACCTGGTCACGCTGCAGGGGCTGATCGCGCACTCGCGAGGCGAGTGGTTCGAGCGTTTCCGCTTGGAGCTCGGGCGTACCCGGGGACGCCAGCGACTGGTGGCGAGCCTGTTCGACGCGCATCTGTGCGTCGCGGAGTACGTGCTCTACGGGCCTGAGCCCTACCAGGAGGTGATCGACGACGCTGAGGACCTCCTGGCTCAGGCCGAGCGCGTAGGAGCTCTCCGGGCGGTGGCGTTCGCTCGTGCCCTCATCGGTGAGGCTGCGATGCTGATGGGTGACCTCGAGCGCGCCGAGCGCGAGCTCGGGGAGGCGGTCGAGCTGCACCACGACACCGACGCTCCCGCGGGTGAAGCGCACAGCCTGCAGCGCCTCGCCGAGATCCGGCTGGCACAGGGGGACGCCGCCGAAGCGCGACGGCTCCTGCAGCGTGCGCTCCCGCTCGCGAGGTGGTCGGTGATGGCGAAACACCTGATGCATCGCATCTACGGGACGATGATCACTGCTGCCCCGACGCCGGCAGCGGCCCGCGCGGTCGTCGACCAGGCGCGCGCAGCGCTCGGGGACCGTGATGACTGCAGCTTCTGCCTCGTGATGTTCGCCGTACCGGCAGCGATCGCCTGCGCGCAGGTCGGAGACCTCGAGGCCGCCCGCGAGCAGATCCAGATGGGGGTCCTGTCCACGGACAAGTGGCCCCGTACGGCCTGGGCGGCGGCTCTGAACGAGGCGCGTGCCCACGTCGCGGTGGCCGAGGGGGATCCCGGGCAGGCCGCGGAGCTGCTCGACGAGGCGGTCACCGGGTTCGAGGTGGCCGGGCAGCCGATCGACGCAGCGCGGTGCCGCCGTACCCGCGGGGAGCTGGTCGTCGAACCGCAGCTCGGGTGACCCGCCTCGTCCCCCTGGTGCGCGACACTGGGCGAGACGGAAGGGGATCCGGAGTGCCGCACGAGCACAGCCACGGAGTCGCTCGCGAGACCGACCGACGGCTGCTGCTCAGCGCCCTCGCCCTGATCGTCGCCTTCCTGGTGGCCGAGGTCGTCGTGGCGCTCGTCATCGGTTCGCTCGCCCTCCTCGCCGACGCGGGGCACATGCTCACCGACGCCGGGGCCCTGGCCCTGGCCCTGGTCGCGATGCGGCTCGCGGCCCGTCCCGCGGGGGGCGCCTACACCTACGGGCTCCGGCGCGTCGAGATCCTGTCCGCACAGGTCAACGGACTGACCCTGGCGGTGCTGGTCGTGGTGTTCGTGGTCGAGGGGGTACGCCGACTCCTGGACCCGCCGGACGTGCCCGGCGGCGCCATCGCCGTCGTCGCCGCGGTCGGCATCCTGGTGAACATCGCAGCCGCTGCCTTGATCGCACGCGCCGATCGGCGCAGCCTCAACGTGTCGGGGGCGTACTGGCACGTCGTCACCGATCTCTTCGCCTTCGTCGCCACCCTGGTCGCGGGAGTCGTGATCCGGTGGACGGGGCAGACCCAGGCCGACGCGATGGCGGCGCTGGTCGTCGCCGCGCTGATGGCCGCCGCCGCGTACCGGCTGCTCCGCGACAGCTCACGGGTCTTCCTGGAAGCGTCCCCACGTGGCATCGACCCCGGCTCGGTCGAGGCGGCGATCCGGCACGTGGACGGCGTGACCGACGTGCACGAGCTGCACGTGTGGGAGGTGACATCAGGCTTCCCGGCGCTGTCCGCGCACGTGCTGGTCGACGCGGGCGCCGACTGTCACGAGCGGCGGATCCTGATCGAGGAGCTCCTCGGGACACGGTTCGACATCGAGCACACCACGCTGCAGGTCGACCACCGCGACACTGTCCTGCCTGGCTCCAACCTGCCCGGCTCCATGCCGGACGGCCGTCCCCACCCGGGACACGGGGAGGGGCACTGAGATCGACGCCGGGCGCACGAGGGTGCTCAACGTCGGGTTGCTCCCGTCGCGCGAGGTGGGTCACCACGGCGTACGCCCCGCTGACCTTCAGAGCGTGACGCCGTACGCCTCCGGGAAGAACGATGCGGCGATGTAGTCCGGATGCACGTAGCCGAATCCCCGGACGCCCCAGCTCGTGCCCCAGCTGTTGCGGACGATGAAGCGTCCGTCCTTGCGGTAGCCGACGACCGCCACCGCATGACCACCCCGCACCGTCCCGGGGACGAAGTCGTCGATCTTGCCGGCGTTGAGTCCGGCCGCGTCCCAGCTGCTGTCGACCTGCAGAGCAACCAGGATCGGGCCTGACTCAGCCAGCCAGTGCTTCCATGCGTCCAGGTCGTGGCGGAGGTTGTGGTACGAGGCGATCCGGTGCTTGGCGCAGCGGCTGTAGAAGGATCCCTCGGAGCCCACGTACATCAGGGTGTGGATGTGGAACGGCAGGTCGGACTCGCGGGCCACGCCGGTGTGGCGGGCCACCCTGACCGCCGCCTTGGTCATCGTGCCGGCCTCCTCGAGGAAGGTCTCCGGGAGGGCGGTGATGGAGTCGGTCTCCTTGCTGGCCATCCAGACGTGACGAGGCGAGAGCATCTCGTGCCGGCCGAGCAGGCCGGCCTTGACCATGTGCCACCGGACGACGCCGTCGGCGGTCGCCCACCCTACACACGAACCGGTGTTCTCCTGGTCGTTGATCGTCCACCAGGACGCGCGCAGGTCGACCTTGTCCGGCAGTGCCTGCGCCGTCACCGCACCCGACGCGAGCGAGCTCGCGTAGTCGAAGTCGTTGTCGGTGTCCTTGGACGGGACGACGTTGCAGATGCGGTCCTGGAACGGACGCGCGCCGGCCGCTTTCGGGGCCGAGGTCGCCTTCGTGGTGGTCTTCTTCGCTCCTGGCATGACGGCATCCTCTCGAGCGGGCTTGCTCTGAGGAGCCTGGCACGACGCGTGCTGATACGGCGACCGGTGCTCAGCGGCTTGCGGCCACCAGCTCGGCGATCTGGACGGCGTTCAGAGCGGCGCCCTTGCGAAGGTTGTCGCTGCTGACGAACAGCACGAGCCCTCGCTGGTCCGGCACGCCGGGGTCCTGCCGGAGGCGTCCGACGTACGACGGGTCGCGGCCGGCTGCGTGCAACGGCGTGGGCACGTCGGCGAGCTCGACGCCCGGAGCGGCGCCGAGCAGCTCGTGCGCCCGGGCCACGGTCAGGGGCTGCGCGAACTCGGCGTTGATCGAGAGGCTGTGCCCGGTGAACACCGGCACACGCACGCAGGTACCCGACACGAGGAGGTCGGGAATCCCGAGGATCTTGCGCGACTCGTTGCGCAGCTTCTTCTCCTCGTCGGTCTCGAGCTCGCCGTCGTCGACGATCGAGCCGGCCAGGGGCAGGACGTTGTGGGCGATGGTGCCGACGTACGTCACCGGCTCGGGGAAGCTCACCGCCGAGCCGTCGTAGGCCAGCTCTCGCGCCTTGTCGCCGGCCGCCGCGATCTGCTCGGCCAGCTCATCGACGCCTGCGAGTCCGCTGCCGGAGACCGCCTGGTACGTCGATGCCACCAGCCGGACCAGCCCGGCCTCGTCGTGGAGCGGCTTGAGGACCGGCATCGCGGCCATCGTCGTGCAGTTGGGATTGGCGATGATCCCCCGGCGGGCGTCGGCGATCGCCTCCGGGTTGACCTCCGAGACCACCAGGGGCACGTCTGGGTCCATCCGCCAGGCCGAGGAGTTGTCGACCACCGTGACCCCGGCCTCGGCGAACCGGGGCGCCAACGTGCGCGACGCGGCTGCGCCCGCCGAGAACAACGCGAGGTCCAGACCCCTCGGATCCGCCGTGTCGGCGTCCTCGACGGTGACCTCGCGGTCTCCGAACGGCAGCACGGTCCGCGCCGATCGGGAGGAGGAGAAGAACCGCACGTTCCCGATCGGGAACCCGCGCTCGAGCAGGATCTGCCGCATCGCAGCGCCGACCTGACCGGTGGCACCCACGACCCCGACGTCCAGGGTCATCGTCCCGTGCCCCCGTAGACGACGGCCTCGACCTCGGCGCTGTCCAGGTCGAACGCGGTGTGCGTGGCCTGTACCGCCGCTGCGACGTCGGCTTCGTCGACGATCACCGAGATGCGGATCTCGGAGGTGGAGATCATCTCGATGTTGACACCGGCATGGGCGAGCGCCGCGAAGAAAGTGGCGGTGATCCCGGGATGTGAGCGCATGCCGGCGCCGATCAGCGAGACCTTGCCGATCTCGTCGTCGTAGAGCAGCCGGTCGTACCCGACCTCGCTCTGGCGCTTGGCCAGGGCTGCCATCGCGGTCTGCCCGTCCGCACGCGGCAGCGTGAAGGAGATGTCGGTGAGGCCGGTCGCCTGCGCCGAGACGTTCTGCACGACCATGTCGATGTTGATCTCGGCCAAGGCCAGCGCCTCGAAGACGCGGGCCGCGACACCGACCTTGTCGGGCACGCCGACCACGGTGACCTTGGCCTCGCTGCGGTCGTGGGCGATGCCGGCGATGATCGCCTGCTCCATGTCGGCTCCCTCCGGAGGGTCGGGCAGGATCCACGTGCCCTCCTTGCTGGAGAAGGAGGACCGGACGTGGACCGGGATGTGGTAACGGCGGGCGTACTCGACGCACCGCAGGTGCAGGATCTTCGCTCCGCAGGCAGCCATCTCGAGCATCTCCTCGTGGGAGATGCGGTCGAGCTTGCGCGCCGTCGGCACCAGCCGGGGGTCTGCGGTGAAGACGCCGTCGACGTCGCTGTAGATCTCACAGAGCTGGGCGTCCAGCGCGGCCGCCAGGGCTACCGCGGTGGTGTCGGATGCGCCGCGGCCGAGGGTGGTGATGTCCTTGGTGTCCTGCGAGACACCCTGGAAGCCGGCCACGATCGCGATCGCCCCCTGCTGGAGGGCGTTCTCGATGCGGCCCGGGGTGATGTCGATGATCTTGGCCCTGCCGTGGGCGGAGTCGGTGATGACCCCGGCCTGCGAGCCGGTGAACGACGTGGCGGTCTGGCCGAGCTCGGCGATGGCCATCGCCAGCAGCGCCATCGAGATGCGCTCGCCGGCGGTGAGCAGCATGTCGAGCTCGCGCGGCGGGGGTGTGGGGCTGACCTGCTCGGCGAGGTCGCGCAGGTCGTCGGTGGTGTCGCCCATGGCGGACACGACCACGACCACGTCGTGCCCGGCGGTCCTGGTGTCGACGATCCGGCGGGCGACGCGCTTGATGCCGCCGGCGTCGGCGACCGAGGAGCCGCCATACTTCTGTACGACGATGCTCATGAGGCGCTGACCTGCGGGATCACGGAGGGTCCTTGAGGGAACTCGACGGAACGTGTACGCCGCGACGCTGCGACCGTCGGTGAGTTTACCGGGAGCGGCCGCACCACCCGGGCCATCTCAGCCGTGGGGCCGGGCGTGGACGTCCCTGACCGTCGCTCGCGTCATCCGGACCGCGACCGCGCAAGCTTCCACGTCTGCCCGAGCCGGGTGACCGTGGTCACGCCTCGGTCTCGGGGGCTTCCTCGAGCATCTCGATGGCGGCGGCGACGCGGTCGAGCTCACCGGTGTACTCCACGTCGAGCCGGTCGTGCGCGACGATCGAGAGGAGCGCGTTCAGCACGGCGCCGGCGAGGTTCCCCCAGGAGGAGACGTAGGAGAACTGCCACCACCACAACGCCTCGGCGGTGTTGCCGAGGTTGAAGTGGCGCAGGCCGTTCTCCAGGTCGGCGACGATCTGGGTGAGGTCGTCGGAGAGCAGGCTCTCGACCTGCTCCGGGTCATAGGGGTCGAAGACGAAGCTGTAGGTGTCGACGCCGCCGAACAGTTGGGCCAGCCGCAGCCGCAGCTCGTCGAGGTCGGCCTCGGGGCCGACGTCGGGCTGGTAGTCGGTGGTCGGCGTGAAGTCGACCTGAGCGCCGAGCCGAGCACCCGCCAGCAGCAGCTGGCTGATCTCGAGCAGCAGCAGGGAGATGCCGGTGCCGGGTTCGCCCTCGGCGGCGATCGCCTTGAGAGCGATCAGGAAGCTCTCGACCTGGTCGGCGATCTGGAGGGCGAACTCGTCCTGCGGATCGACCGGCGGCAGCGATGCGCCACCGGAGAGGATCTCCTCGGTCGTGCGTTCGGTCATTCCGCTGATCGCCTCCCCGCGAATGCCCGGCCGAGGGTGACCTCGTCGGCGTACTCCAGGTCGCCACCGACCGGCAGCCCGCTCGCCAGCCGGGTGACGCGCATGTCCATCGGCTTGAGCATACGGGTGAGGTACGTCGCGGTGGCCTCGCCCTCCAGGTTGGGGTCGGTCGCCAGGATCACCTCCGTGACAGATCCGTCGGCGAGCCGGACGAGGAGCTCGCGGATGTGGAGCTGCTCGGGACCGATGCCGTCGATCGGGGAGATGGCGCCGCCGAGCACGTGGTAGCGACCGCGGAACTCCTTGGTGCGCTCGATCGCGACGACGTCCTTGTACTCCTCCACCACGCACAGCACGGTCTGGTCGCGCCGCGGGTCGCTACAGATGCGGCACTGCTCGGCTTCTGAGACGTTGAAGCAGGTCGTGCAGAACCGGACGCGCTGCTTGACCTCGAGCAGCACCTCTGCGAGCCGGCGTACCTCGGCGGGCTCGGCCTGGAGCAGGTGGAACGCGATGCGCTGCGCACCCTTGGGACCGACGCCCGGCAGCCGGCCCAGCTCGTCGATGAGGTCTTGGACGATGCCTTCGTACAAGGCTGCCTACTCCGCTGCCGGGGAGAAACCGAGGGCCCCGGGCCCGGCGTCCGGCCCGCCGAGACCGGGCAGACCGCCACCGGCGAGCGGACCGAGGGCACTGCTCGCCATGGTGTCGGCCTGCGTCTTCGCGTCGCGGTACGCCGCGACCACGAGGTCGCCGAGGTCGCTCAGGTCGTCGTCGTTCGACCCGTCGAACGTCCCGGACCTGATGGTGACGGCCTCCAGCTCGCCGATCCCGTTCACGGTCACGGTGACGGCGCCGCCGCCGGCCGTCCCCTCGACACGTGCGTCGGCGAGCTGCTCCTGGGCACTCTCGAGCTGAGACTGCATCTGCTGGGCCTGCTGCAGCAGGCCCTCGAGGTCGAACCCCCCACCGCCCCCCAGGGCCTCGAACGGATTGTCGGTCATGTCGTCACCTGTCGCTCTCTCGTGGGGTCACGGGTGGGGGATCTCGTCGATGACCTGAGCGCCGAGTGCCTCCTGGAGCAGCTGTGCCCCATCGAGCGCCGACTCCACGTCGGTGTCGTCGTCTCGTGCTCCACCGTCCTCTGCGTCGCCCTCGACGCGCCTTGCGGGCCCGGCCTTCGCGTCGGCCCCGCGGGTCGACGCGATGGCCTCGCGCGCGGATGCCGAGGGCCGCTGCGCGGACGGCTGATCGGACTCCGGCGGGGTCGAGTCCGGAGGCACCGACGTGCCCGGCTCGGGCACGGGTGGGGAGCCCAGCTGGTGGCCGGCCGGCGTCGCGCGAGGCGTGGTGTCCGCCCGGCGCGCTGGCGAAGGGCTCGGCGCCGGCTCGGCACCGGGATCGACGATGGTCTCGACCCGCCAGTCGTGCCCCACGACGTCGATGGCCGCCTGGCGCACGATCTCGGCACTGCCGCCGCTGTCGAAGGACTCGCGTGCGCCGGAGTTCGCGAAGCCCAGCGTGAGCGTCGTGTCGTCGACGGCCAGGACCTGGGCCTGCTGGGTGAGGTAGATCCAGGTCAGGCGTCGGCGCTGCTTGGTGGCCTCGACGATGTCCGGCCAGAGGCGGCGTACGTCGACCAGGGTCAGCGTCGAGCCCGCCGCCGTCGTGGTGGCCGGGACCGAGGACTCGACGTCAGGCGGCTCGGCGGCAGCCCCTTGAGGGACGGGGTCGGCTCGGGTGGACTGCGCCGACTCGGCCACGGTCGGCTCGACGGCCGGGGCAGCCGGCGTGACCGGCGCCGGCTCGGTGCGTGGGACCGGAGCGGGTGATGGGTCGCCACCGGTGATGGTCATCCGCCGCTCGAGCCGGTCGAGGCGCGCCATCACGCCCTCGGTCGAGTGGTCGGCGCCAGGGAGGAGCACGCGCGCACAGATCAGCTCGAGCAGGAGCCGCGGCGCCGTGGCACCGCGCATCTCGGTGAGCCCCGTGGCGACGAGGTCGGCGGCACGCGACAGGTCGGTGGGACCGAAGCGCGCTGCCTGGGCGACGAGCCGTTCGGCGGCGTCCTCGGCGATGTCGATGAGCCCCGTCGCCGGCGCGTCCGGCACCGCCGAGACGATCACGAGGTCGCGGAGGCGGCGGAGGAGGTCCTCGGCGAAGCGGCGAGGGTCCTGCCCGGTCTCGATCACCTTGTCGACGACGCCGAACACCGCGGAGCCGTCACCGGCGGCGAACGCGTCGACCACCTCGTCGAGGAGCGTGTCGGGCGTGTAGCCGAGCAGCCCGGACGCCAGCGCGTAGCTGATGCCGTCGGGTCCTGCCCCACCCATCAGCTGGTCGAGCACGGACAGCGTGTCACGTGCGGAGCCCCCGCCCGCCCGAACGACCAGGGGGAGCGCGGCCGGCTCGATCGACACCTGCTCCTTCTCGCAGAGCTCCGAGAGGTACGCCGTGAGGAGCCGCGGCGGGATCAGCCGGAACGGGTAGTGGTGGGTGCGCGAGCGGATGGTCGGGATGACCTTCTCCGCCTCCGTGGTCGCGAAGATGAAGCGCAGATGGGGAGGAGGCTCCTCGACCAGCTTGAGCAGGGCGTTGAAGCCCTGGGTGCTGACCATGTGGGCCTCGTCGATGATGTAGACCTTGAACCGGCTCCGCACCGGCGCGAAGAACGCCTTCTCGCGCAGGTCGCGCGCGTCGTCGACGCCACCGTGCGAGGCCGCGTCGATCTCGATCACGTCGATCGAACCCGGGCCGCCGCGGGCCAGGTCACGGCACGAGTCGCACTCCCCGCACGGGTCGGCCACGGGCGCCTGGTCGCAGTTGAGGGAGCGGGCGAGGATGCGCGCCGAGGTCGTCTTGCCGCACCCTCGGGGTCCGGAGAAGAGATAGGCGTGGTGGACGCGGTTGCCCGCCAGCGCCGCCCGCAACGGCTCGGTCACGTGGTCCTGCCCGATGACCTCGGCGAAGGTCTCCGGCCGGTAGCGGCGATAGAGCGCGAGGGGGGACTCCACTCCTGAACACTAACCAGCCGCGCCGACAACCGGGAGGCCAGTCATGGGCCGGCGGAGAGGCGCCGGTGAGCCGCCCGCTCCGACACCTGGACTCACGGGACGGAGCGCTAGTGGGCGGCCGGGTCCGGCGTACGCCGTCGAGACGCCAGCGCGCCTCCGGCGATGGCGGCCGCCAGCGCGACCAGCGCGCCCAGGACGAGCGCTGCTCCTTCTCCGGGCTCGAGCAGGCGGAGCTGCGTGCCGACGGTGGCGGCTGCCACCGGCACACCGAGCTGGGCGCTGGCGAGCAGGGCGTACGACGCGGGCTGGCGGAGCACGACCGCGCTCAGGTGGGCGAGCGCGGCGCCGACCCCGAGGCAGACCCCGAGCACGATCATCGACGGGTGGTCGACCAGATCATGCAGCTGGAGGGTGGCCCCGAGCCAGACGAAGAACAGCGGACCGAGGAAGCCCTCCGTCACCGCGAACAGCTGCTTGGCCACCCGGCGCGGCTCACCGACAGCGGCGACCGCGAGCCCGGAGACGAAGCCGGCGAGCATCAAGGAGACGTGGACGGCCACGGCCAGCGCCGCCATCGCGAACACCAGCGCCAGGCTCACCCGGAGCTCGACTGCGAACTGGCGGTCCTCCGACACGTCGTGCACGCGGTTGCGCAGGCCGCTGCGCTCGAGCCAGGTGAGCAGCCCGAGGAGCACGAACCCCGCAGCGATCACGGCCGACGCACCCAGCGCTGCCCGGACGACGTGGTCGGTGTCGATGACCAGCGGGAGCAGCACGATGCACAGCGAGTCGGCGAGGGCGACCTGGGGCAGGAGCTCGACGAGGTCCGGCCCGGTCAGTCCCAGCGAGTCGACGGTGGGCAGGACGACGGCGGCCGAGGACGACGCCATCAGCACGGCGTACACCAGGGGATGGGAAACATCGACGAGGGCGGCCAGGACGTACCCGAGGAGAAGCGCGACCAGGCCGACGAGCGCCGCTCGGGCGGTCCCGGTCGACACCGCCTGGCGGAGCCGTGGGTCACGCACGGGCACGTGCGTACCGGCCACGAACATGACCAGGACGAAGCCGCAGCTGCCGAGGAAGGAGAACGTGGGCTCGCTCGCGTCGAGCACCCCGAAGCCGGAGGCTCCCAGCGCCACGCCCGCCAGCAGCTCGCCGAGCATGACCGGGAGGTGCCAGCGTCGTGGCGTCGCCAGGACCGGGCCGGCCAGCGCGACCGCACAGACCAATGCCAGGTCGTGGAACGACACGAGCGGATGCTAGACCCGCACCCCCGCCCTCCGAGCGGCGTCGCGCCGCCCTCACCCGGACAGCACGAGGCCCCCCACGCACCCGGCAGAGCCCGCCTGCCCTTGCTGCCTTCCGGCCCTGGGGGAGTTCAGCGAGATGCCGCCGCATGGGGGGTTGGCCGCGAGTCTAGGTGAGCCCCGCACGTCATCCGAATCCGTGCGGCCATGGCCCCGTTCGCAGGACGTCGCACCCGGTCTGAACGATTTCGTGGGCCGGTCGCCGCTTGGGTACCCTCCTCGGCGGAGGATTCGCCTAGAGGCCTATGGCGCTCGCTTGGAAAGCGGGTTGGGTTAACAGCCCTCGCGGGTTCGAATCCCGCATCCTCCGCGATCCCGTCTCGACCTTCGGCTGGTCCGCCTGGGGCCACCGCTGTCCTCAGTCGTCCGGATAGCCCTCCGGGTTCTGTGACTGCCACCGCCAGCTGTCGGCACACATCTCGTCGACGCCCCGCTCAGCCGCCCACCCCAGCTCGGCGTGCGCTCGCGACGGGTCGGCGTACGACTCGGCGATGTCGCCGGGACGCCGAGGGGCGATCTCGTACGGCAGGTCGCGGCCGCATGCCAGGGAGAAGGCGTGGATCATCTCCATCACCGAGGTGGGTCTGCCGGTGCCGAGGTTCCAGGTCGAGACCGGCGCGTCGGTGGTGCCGAGCTTCTCGAGGGCCGCCACGTGTCCGGAGGCGAGGTCCTCGACGTGGAGGTAGTCGCGGCGACCGGTGCCGTCCGGCGTCGGGTAGTCGTCCCCGTACACCAGCACCTTCTCCCGGCGCCCGACCGCGACCTGGGTGAGGATCGGCATCAGGTTGTTCGGCGTGCCGGACGGGTCCTCGCCGATCATCCCCGAGGCGTGGGCGCCGACCGGGTTGAAGTAGCGCAGGAGGGCGATGCGCAGCGACGGGTCCGCGACGGCGGCGTCGCGGAAGACCTGCTCCTGCATCACCTTGGTCCAGCCGTACGGGTTGGTCGCCGAGGTCGGAAGGTCCTCCTTCATCGGCACCGGCGCGTTCTGGCCGTACACCGTCGCGGACGACGAGAACACCAGCGTTCGGACGCCGTGCCGCCCCATGGCGGTCAGCACAGAGAACGTCGAGTTCAGGTTGTTGCGGTAGTAGGCCAGCGGCCGCTCGACCGACTCCCCGACGGCCTTGAGCCCGGCGAAGTGGACGACCGCCTCGAAGGAACCCGAGGCAATGAGGGCGTCGGTGGCCTCGACGTCAGTGAGGTCGAGCGCGTGCACCTCGATCGGCCCGCCGGCCAGTGCCTCGAGCCTCGGGAGCACCGACCGTTTGCTCCGGCTGAAGTCGTCGACGATCACCGCCTCGTACCCGGCCGCGACCAGCTTCAACGTCGTGTGCGAGCCGATGTACCCGGCGCCGCCGGTGACCAGGATGCGCATGCGCAGATTATCGCCGACAGCTCGGCAGCTACTGGCGCAGGCGTGGCGTCGCCACCGCCCTTCTCGCCGAGGTGCTGCAAGCAGCCGACAAGACCGGATACGTCACCGTCGCGCTCGAGACGGACTCCGACAGCGCCGCCGGGGCGACCAACGTGTACGCAGCACTCGGCTTCGCCGTCAAGCACCGCATCGTCGTCTACCGCAAACCCATCTGACACGCCGTCGCGACGTCGTGCTCCTCGGGCCACCCGGTGCCGGACCGACATCCGGACAACGGCGTCCGCGGCCGCGACATCGAAATCGAACGCTGACCGAGTCCAGCGTCGACGAGGCGCTCGAGGCGGAGTCGCGGGCTTCGGCCGGGCCGGGGTCTCCCCGCTGAGGCCCCTGCGTCGTTCTGCGCCTCCGCCACGCCGCAGGACAGCACGTTCCACTCTCGGTCACGGGTGCCTCTTGGCCACGGAGGTCCCGTGCACACTTTGCGTAAACTCGCCGCGTGATCTTCAAGCGGGTGGGGGACGGGCGACCGTATCCACCGCACGAGCTCAGCTCCCGCGGGTGGGCCGCGCTACCCCCGCGCCAGGTGCGCCTGGACGAGCTGGTCACGACCAAGGACACCCTGCGCCTCGATGCCCTGCTCGACGAGGACTCGACCTTCTACGGCGACCTGTTCGCCCACGTCGTCCGGTGGCGCGGCGAGCTCTACCTCGAGGACGGGCTCCATCGTGCCCTGCGTGCCGCTCTGCAGCAGCGGCACGTCCTGCATGCGCGGGTCCACGAGGCGGACGGATGATGCGCAGGTCGGGAAGCCGATGAACGCCCACCTCAAGGCCGCTCTGACGCTCGCCGTCATGGCCGTGCTCGTGCTGCTCGGTGTCACGTGGGGCTGGTCCGCGATGACGCAGCCCTTTCCCCACCAGGCGCCGCCCAAGGACTGCTACCCCACGGAGCTCCAGCCCGGAGACCGCGTCTCCGCCCCGAAGGTGACCGTCAGCGTCTACAACGCCAGCGAGCGGGTCGGGCTGGCCGAACGGACGATGTCGGCGTTCGAGGACCAGGGTTTCGGTCCGGGCAACGTCGGCAACGCACCCAAGGACGCCGCCGTCGTGTTCGCGCAGATCTGGACCGAGGACCGACACAACCCGGCCGTCCGGCTCGTGGCCAGCCGGCTGGGCCCGCGCGCGCACATCATCACGCGTCAGCAGAAGGGCCCCGGCGTCACCGTGCTCGTCGGTCCGCAGTTCACCAAGCTCGTGCAGGGCAAGCAGTCCACCAAGGTCACCCAGCCGACGACCATCTGCTCGCCGCCGACCGCGTGAGGCCGGCCTCCTGGTCGTGCCCCCCACGTGGCCGCGCGAGACCGGACGGGTGTGTCGCCGGGTTGTCGATCGTTCGGGCGACCGCGCCGGAGTCACGTGCGGATCTGCGAGGGCCGAGCCGGGCCGGGAGGCGTCCGGCATGACGCTCTCGACCGGGTACCCCCCCCCCCCGGGGGAGGCTGCGCATCGCTCCCCGGTCGACGACGGAGGCTCGGCGGCCGACCCCCGTCACCAGCATCGACGTCCCTGGACATCACACCTCGTCCCCGAGCCACCGGCCGAGCCGGCCGTGCGCGGAGACGGTCCGTAGCCGGCGCACGGTCGGCTCGCGCTGGCCGCGCGGGGTGACGACGAGCAGGTCGTCCCCCCGTCGAAGGACGGTACGACGTTCGGGCACGAACGTGCGGCCGTCACGGACCACCATGGACACCAGAGAGTCCTCAGGGAGGCGGAGCTCGCCGACCTCCACGCCGTGAAGCCGCGAGACCGGGCTGATCGTCACCTGCAGCAGGTCGGCCGCGACCCGCTCGAGCGCGGCGACCTCCAGGTCGAGCGATCGAGGCTCGAGCTGCTGCATGACCTCCAGCCGGCGGGCGACCCACGGCAACGTCGGTGCGGTGAGCAGCGTCGAGATCACCACGATCACGAACACGATGTCGAAGAGACGTTCGGCGTTGGTGACCCCCTCGGCGAACGGGATCGTGGCCAGCACGATCGGCACGGCGCCGCGCAATCCGGCCCAGGAGACGAACGCGGCCTCGCGCCACGGCATCGGCTCCGCGACCGAGCTCACCCACACGGTCGCCGGGCGGGCGACGAAGGTCAGCAGCAGGCTGCCCGCCACGGCGATACCCACCACCGACCAGCTGATCCGGCTCGGTGAGAGCAGCAGACCCAGCATCACGAACAGCCCGATCTGCGCCAGCCACGCGACCCCTTCGGCGAACGAGCGGGTGGCCGTCCGGTGCGGCAGGTCCGCGTTCCCGAGGACCAGTGCGGCGACGTAGATCGCGGCGAAGCCGGACGCGTGCACACCGGCCGCCGCGCCGTAGGCCAGGAGGGTGAGACAGAGCACCGCCAGGGGGTAGAGGCCGGACGACGGGAGTGCGGCTCGGCGCATCAGCCAGGCACCCCCGAGGCCGATGGCGAGGCCGGCAGCGACGCCGGCTGCCAGCTCGAGGACGATCACGAGCACCGTCGTCGCGATGCCGTGGTCGGCGACCGACCCGGTCGAGATCAGGGTGACGAGCACGACGGTCGGCGCGTCGTTGAAGCCGGACTCGGCCTCGAGCGCGCCGACCAGCCGAGGTGCCACGGGCAGCCCCCGGAGCACCGAGAACACCGCCGCGGCATCGGTCGGTGACGTCACCGCCCCGAGCAGCACCGAGAGCTGCCAGGACAGACCGAGGACGTAGTGCGCACCTGCTGCGACGATCGCGATCGAGACCCCGACGCCGAGCGTCGCCAAGGACACGCCGAGCCGCATCGCCGGCCGCACCTCCGACCAGCTCGTGGTCAGGCCGCCCTCGGCCAGGATCAGGGCCAGGGCGGCGAAGCCGAGGGCGTGCGCCAGCTCGGCGTTCTCGAAGCCGATCCCGACGCCGTTCTCGCCGAGGGCGACGCCCATCAGGAGGTACAGCAGCAGGCTCGGCAGACCGGCCCGGGAGCTGAGGCGCACCGCGAGAACGGCCAGCAGTGTGACGCCGGCGCCGACCAGCACGAAGGTGTCGAGCTGGTGGACGTCGAAGGCCACCGCGTGTCACCTCGCTTCATCAGCAGGGGCGGCGATGCCCGAGTCTATCGGCGGCCACGACCCCGCTCCGGGCGAGCCGGACGCATCCGTGGTAAACCGGCGGCACCGACTGGAACGACCAGCAGACATGAGCAAGTCGCCCCGCCCGCGCTCCCGCGACGTGATCGAGCTCGTCGACGAGACGTCGCGTCCGGGCTCGAGCTTGCCGGCGTCGCCGGCGACGACCTGGGAGTCCTTCGAGGACTTCTACCGCAGGGAGCTTCCGCGTCTGCTCGTCCTGGCCCGCGCGCTGGCCGGCGACCTGGCCGCCGAGGACGTGGCGCAGGAGTCGATGCTGGTGGCGTACCGGCACTGGTCCCGGATAGCCGGGCTGGCGAGCCCCGCCGGATACGTTCGCGGGATCTGCGCCAACACGGCGGTCTCCCAGGTACGCCGCCGCCTGTCCGAGCGGCGCGCCGTGCGGCGGCTGGCGAGCAGACCGGTGTCGGCCGTCGAGCCGCTGCCGCACGAGAGTGATCGCTTCTGGGCAGAGGTACGACGCCTGCCCAAGCGGCAGGCCCAGGCGACCGCGCTGTACTACGCCCTCGACCTCTCCGTCGGTGAGGTCGCTGCCACGCTCGGATGCGCCGAGGGCACCGTCAAGGCACATCTGTCCCACGCGCGCGCCGGGCTCGCCATCCGGTTCGGGACCTCGGAGGAGCAGTCATGATCGAGCAGCTGGCACGCACCAGTGCGCAGGGGCTCCGGAGCGGGATCGCCACCGACGTCGACACCGGCCTGGCGGATCTGTACGTGCGCGATGCGCGCCAGCGCCGGCGTATGCGGCTCGGCACCGTGGCCGCGGTCGTGCTGGCGCTCGGCCTCGGCTGGTCCGCCAGATCGGTGGTGACGGACTCCGGCGACAGCACCCCGGGTCCGTCGAACCCCGGACCGTCGGGGGTACCCCACGAACCAGACCCCGGGGACGTCTGCTCGGCCGCGCTCGTCAGCTGTCTGGGAGACCGGACCTACCGGTTCGCCCTGGTCCGCCCGGTCCAGTGGGTGATTCCCCGAGGCTTCGGCGCGGACTCCGGAGGCGGGGCCAGCTCGGTCATGGTCGAGAGCTACCGACAGACGGGCCCTGTCGCGGGGGTCACCGTCCTCGAACGGGTGCGGGCGTCGTCGCCGAACGGCTCCCGTCCGGTAGCACGGGTGGCCGACGATCCGCAGGCGTTCGTCCGCTGGGTCGCCAGCCGGCCCTACCTGGACGCGGGCCACGTCGTGCGCACTGCCCTGGCCGGTCACCGTGCCTGGCAGGTCCGGGTGACCCTGGCCCGAGGTGCCGCGGTGGGGGACGCCCTCTGCAACGGCCGCATCCGGTGCCACGCCATCACCTACACCCGGGGCGGCATGACCACGGGCATCTGGGATGACATGGCGGCCGAGTACACGGCGCTCCGGCTGCCCGATGGCGGGACCACGGTCGTGTGGTCCTGGGTCTTCAGCGGCGACCCAGACCAGCTGGGGGAGCTCGCGGAGACCGTCCACGGCGTGTCCTGGCCGAAGGACTGAACGCCGTTCTCCGCAGGCCGTTCGGGAGCCGGATCTCCGGCCTAGGGGGGTCGGTCAACCCCGTCCACGACGCCCCAGGACCAGGAAGCCGGAGACGGCGAGCACCAGTGCGGCGACGACGAACGGCCAGGGGCTCCACTCGTCGCCACAACTGACCGTCCCACCTGACCGCGTGCAGACCTCGCCGGGTCCGTCGCGGTTCAGCCAGGCGACGTAGAGCACCGGCGCCGCAGCTCCCGTCAGCAGCCCTCCCATCGCCCAGCCGAGCTGGACGCGCCACAGCAGCCAGCCGCAGAGGAACAGGGTGAACAGCAGCACGAACGGGCCGACGGTGAGGATCGACAGGACGCCGAAGCAGCCGGCGACCCCCGCCACGCACCATCCGAGGAAGGCAACAGTCGAGTCGCCGTCCGTCCTCATGATGGGTCTCCTCTAGCTCGGCTCCGCCAGGTCGGCAGGGTCGGTGTTGGCGCCGCACAGGACGACGGCCACCCGCTCGCCCGCCGTAGGACGGTACGCGCCGCACAGGAGAGCCGCCACCGGGGCTGCAGCGCCGGCCTCGAGCGCCAGCCGATATCGGTCCCACACCTGCCGGCGTGCCGCCACGATGGCGTCGTCCTCGACCAGCACGTTCCCCACCCCGGTACGCCGGGCGACGTCCCAGGCGAGGGACCCAATCCGCCGGGCCCCGAGCGAGTCGGCGGCGACTCCGGACACGGCGACGTCGACCGGCTCCCCCGCCGTCAGCGCAGCATGCAGGGTCGGCGCCGTCACCGGCTCGACGGTGACGACCCTCGCCGTTCCCTCGACCGCGGTGGCGACACCGGCCATCAACCCACCCCCGCCCACCGCCACGAGCACGGTGTCGATCTCACGCCCCACCTCCCCGAGCTGGGTCAGCAGCTCGAGGCCGAGCGTTCCGGCCCCGGCGCAGACCTCCGGCTGGTCGTAGGCGTGGCAGTGCAGCGCACCGGTGCCCTCGACGTACTCCATCGCGGCGTCGAAGGCGTCGGCGTACTCCGTGCCGCGTACGACGACGGTCGCGCCGTACTCACGGAGCCGTCGCAGCTTGGTGGGCGAGGCGGTCGAGGGCACGAAGACGGTCGCCGGTACGCCGACGGCCCGCGCGGCGTAGGCGTTGGCCAGCCCGGCGTTCCCGCCGGACGCGACCACGACTCCCACGGCATGGTCCAGCTCGCAGCTCTCCTCTGCCGACAGGATGCGGTTGAAGGCGCCCCGCGCCTTGAACGTCCCGGTGTGCTGCAGGAGCTCGAGCTTCAGGCAGCCACCCGCCGGCAACCAGTCGTCGCCGGCCTCCACGAGCTGGAGGGGCGTCCGGCGCACCCGACCGCGGATGCGTCGGGCGGCGTCGGCGATGTCGGCGCGGTCCACCTCGACATCGTCGCACCGGGTCTCCGCACGCCGCCCTCTGGTCTCCGGACTGAAGGCTCGCCGTCTCCCGCGGCTGCCGGACCCCTGACGAGCCAGGCCGGGCGACGTACTCGGGCATGAGGTTCCTCTCGATAGCAGGGTCTGACACTCCAGTGACGGGTTGGCTGCACTCGGTTCGACGTTCGTGCCCGAGAGCTGCCGAGCCGGACCTTCGGTCATGCCCGCTCGCCGACGCCAGGACGAGCCCGGCCCCGGCACGCCCCCGTGCACGACGACGACACATGGCACGCCGGCACAGTCGCCGACGCATGGGTCCTACGGACGATCGGGGTCGAACGAGCATGCTCATCGTCGAGCGACGTCAGCAGGCGTATCGACGCATTCTCCACGGCCGATGGGTGCGCCTGTTGAGATTAGGGTTCAGGGATGGAGCCGACGGAGAGTCTGGGCCCCTACCAGCCACGAACGCCGCCGATGGCCGAGGACGATCCGGTGGTGCAGTGGCTGCTGCGGGGCGATCCGGCGATCCGCTGGCAGGTGCTGCGCGACCTCGTCAACGCCTCGGAGACCGAGGTGGCGACCGAGCGGGCGCGGGTGGAGCACGAGGGCTGGGGTGCTCGGCTGCTGGCGCTCCGGGCTCCTGATGGCCTGTGGGCGAACGGCGCCTGCTTCCCGGGTACCGCGGCGCTCGCAGCGGCCACTGCGCGGGCTCTGGCTGCCGGTGCGCCAGCGCCGCCTTGGCCGTCGCCCGACGCGGAACCATCCGAGGCATCGACCGTAGGGTCGGCTGCCGAGCCGGGTCAGCCGTGGACCGCGACGTACCGGGTCCTACTCGACCTGTGCGACCTGGGCACACCCCCGGACAGTCCGGTGATGCAGGAGACCGCACACCTGGTGGCCCGCAACTGCCGCTGGGAGTGCGACGGGCTGCCGTTCTTCGACGGCGAGGAGGACTGCTGCATCAACGCCGGCACGATCCTGATCGGTACCTACCTGGGCGTCGACGTCGACCCAGTGGTGCAACGGCTCGTGGCCGACCAGATGCCGGATGGTGGCTGGAACTGCTGGGCCCAGACGCGGCCGGCGCCGTCCTCCTTCGCCAGCACCCTGGACGTGATCGACGCTCTGCTGAGGTGGGAGCGGCATACCGGCGGATCTGAGGATGTCCGGCGGGCTCGCCGGAACGGCGAGGAGTACTTGCTCCGGCGCAACCTCTTCCGCTCGTTGCGCACGGGCGAGGTGGTCAACCCCACGTGGACATCGTTCTCCTACCCCCCACGCTGGCACTACGACCTGCTCAAGGCCACGGAGTACTTCGCCCGGCGTGGGGGCGCCCCGGATCCGCGACTGGCCGAAGCGATCGACCTCGTCCGCGTCAAACGTCGACCCGACGGGCGTTGGCTCCTCGAGAACACCCACCCCGGCGCGGTCCACTTCCGGTTCGAGGAACCCGACGGCACGCCCAGCCGGTGGAACACCCTGAGGGCGCTGCGGGTGCTGCGCTGGTACGACACGTTCGCCGGCCACGGCACCGCGAGCAGGCGTCTTGACGACGCGCGGTGACGTCACGTCGACACCGGGAGTCGAGCAGTCGGGTTGAAGCAACCCTCAGCGTGAACCGGCTCGCCACTGGCAAGGCGGACGACCGAGGACGCCTAGAGCCGTCCAGCTCCCGGTTGCGTTCCAGGGTGACCCGGCCGTGTCGATCTCCTCCCCGCGCATGAAGCGCTCGATGTCCCACCTTGGTGGCTGTCCGGGCGTGGGACCGACGGTGCTCGTCATGTGTCCGCCGTCAGCAGGCTTCGGGTCGAGTCATGTCCTCGAACCACTCCGTAGCTCGCGCGCTCGGTGGAGACCGCTCGTCGGCAGGGAGCGCGCAGTCGGCGACAGTCGCCTGATGGCTGCCGAAATGGGGTGGCGGTGGCGGCGGGATTTGAACCCGCGGTGGACTTGCGCCCACAAACGCTTTCGAGGCGTTCTCCTTAGGCCGCTCGGACACGCCACCGCCGCGAAGGCTACCCGAGGCGTTGACGGGCGAAGAAATCGTCCAGGAGCGTCGTGCACTCCTTCGCCAGCACCCCTCCGAGGACCTCAGGACGATGGTTCAGACGACGGTCGCGGACCAGGTCCCAGAGCGATCCGGCCGCGCCCGCCTTGGGGTCGAAGGCGCCGAACACCAGCCTGTCCAGGCGCGACAGCACGACCGCGCCGGCACACATCGAGCACGGCTCGAGGGTGACCACGAGGGTGCACCCGGCGAGCCGCCACCCGCCCAGGGCTTCGGCCGCGCGGCGCAGCGCGACCAGCTCGGCGTGGCCCGTGGGGTCGCCGTCGCGCTCACGCACGTTGTGGCCGCGCCCGAGGACCGCCGCGTTCGCATCGAGCACGAGGGCGCCGACCGGTACGTCGCCCGACGCCAGGGAGTGCCGCGCCTCGTCGAGGGCGGCGCGCATGGCGACGTCGTAGGCGTGGCCGGGCACGTCGTCGATGCTCAGGCCGAGGTGAGACCGACGGCCTCGTCGAACAGCGGCCCGAAGCCGAGTCGGCGCGCCACGTCGGAGAGCATCTCGTCGGGGTAGAGGTCGAAGTTGTCGAGGAGGACGCCCATGTCCATCGCACCCATCCCGAGGTCGCCGACGATGTCGAGGTCGCCCGCCGGGGCCTGCTCGTCCTCGTCCTCGGGCTCGGGAAGGCCGAGCTGGTCGACCGCGGAGCTCGCGAACTCCCACTCCTCCGCCGCCGTGATGTCGGACAGCAGGATGCGCACCGAGGGGCCCGCCACGCGGACGATCACGAAGAAGTCCTCGTCGATCGCGATCATGCCGATCGCGCCGCCGTCACCAGGGAACCGGCGGAGCGCACCGGCCACGCTGGCGACGTCGGTGAGGACGTCGTGGACGAGCTCCTCGACCTGCCACTCGCCCTCCTCGCGGTAGGCGGCCAGCGCGAAGTCGACGCCGTCGATCTGCTCGCTCATGGCCACCTCCGATCTCCATGTGGGCTGCATGTGGACCAGCAGGACACGTCCAGAGTGACAGAGCCATTTCACCGTGCCAACCCTGTTGCCGCAGGCTCGGGGTCCGGCCGCTCACCGCGCCCGGTGACGTGCCCTAGGGTGCGGCCATGCGCACGATCGTCGTCGACCACCCGCTCGTCGCCCACAAGCTGACTGCCCTGCGCGACGAGCGGACGGACTCGCCGACGTTCCGACGGCTGGTCGACCAGCTGGTCACGCTGCTGGCCTACGAGGCGACCCGCGACGTTCGGATCGAGCCGTTCGAGATCACCACCCCGGTCGCGCCCACGACCGGCGTACGACTCTCGGCGCCGCAGCCGATGGTGGTGCCGATCCTGCGGGCGGGGCTCGGGATGCTCGAGGGGATGATGAAGCTGTTGCCGACCGCGGAGGTCGGCTTCCTCGGGATGATGCGCAACGAGGAGACCCTTCAGGCCTCGACGTACGCCGAGCGGCTGCCCGACGACCTCGCGGGCAGGCAGTGCTACGTGCTCGACCCGATGCTCGCCACGGGCGGCACGCTGGCCGCCGCGATCCGGTTCCTCACCGCCCGTGGGGCCGACGACATCACCGCGATCTGCCTCCTGGCTGCGCCCGAGGGCTGCGCGCGGCTGGAGCAGGAGCTCGAGGGACTCGACGTCCCGGTCACCGTGGTCACGGCGGCGATGGACGAGAAGCTCAACGACAAGGGCTACATCGTCCCGGGGCTCGGCGACGCGGGTGACCGCCTGTACGGGCTCGCCGACTAGACGGGGCCCGTCGGGTCCGGTCGGGTCGTGTGCCTGGGACCGCGCCGAGGGCGGTGTGCGCCACACGACCTCCGCAGGTCACCCGCCAGGGAAGATCGGCACGCGCCCGGTGGCGATGAGGACCGCGATGCTCGCCACGAGCAGCCCCAGGACGCCGTAGACGACCTCCTTGCCCACCGTGGCCTCGCGCGACTCCGGCTCGTCGTCGGGGTGCCCGCCGGGCTCGTGGTCGTTCTGACTCATGCCCCGAACAACGAGCAGGTCCCCGAAGCGTCATCCGGACGGGACCCGCAGATCGCTCCCGGCGTGCGACGTGGCGAGGGGACTCAGAGCGCCTTGACCGCGTTGAGCAGCTTGCCCATAGAGTCCTTGGCGTCGCCGAAGAGCAGGGACGTCTTCTCGTCGAACAGGAGCTCGTTCTCGATGCCGGCGAAGCCGGGGCGCATCGACCGCTTCATGAAGATGATCTGCCGCGCCTCGTCGGCGTTGAGGATCGGCATCCCGTAGATCGGGGCTCCGGGCGTCGACTTCGCCGCGGGGTTGACCACGTCGTTCGCGCCGACGACCAGCACGACGTCGGCGTCCTTGAAGTCGCCGTTGATCTGGTCCATCTCGCGCAGCTGCTCGTAGGGGACCTGAGCCTCGGCGAGGAGGACGTTCATGTGGCCGGGCATCCGGCCGGCGACCGGGTGGATCGCGTAGTCGACCTGGATGCCCTTGGCGGTGAGCACGTCGACGAGCTCGCGCAGGGAGTGCTGGGCCTGGGCGACCGCGAGCCCGTAGCCAGGCACGATGATCACGCGGTCGGCGTACCCGAGCATGATCGCGGCGTCCTGCGGGGTGACGCTGCGCACCGGCCGGTCGCTGGCCTCGCTGGAGCCGAGTGTCGAGCCGCCCTTGAGCGCCCCGAACAGGATGTTGGCCACCGATCGACCCATGGCGCGTGCCATCAGCAGGGTGAGGAAGGTACCGGACGCGCCCACCAGCGTGCCGGCGATCAGCAGCAGCACGTTCGACAGCACGTACCCGCCGGCGGCCACGGTCAGGCCGGTGAACGCGTTCAGCAGCGAGATCACAATGGGGACGTCGGCGCCGCCGACGGGCAGCACCAGCAGGACACCGATCAGCAGACCGATGAGGGCCAGCGCGATGCCGAGCCACATGTGCGGGTCGTTGACGAGGAGTGCGGCGAGCACGACGGCCGCGACCAAGGAGCCGCCGAAGACGACCGGCAGACCGGGGAACACGACCGGTCGCGACGTCATCAGCTCCTGCAGCTTGGCGAAGGTGACGATCGAGCCGGCGAACGAGATCGAGCCGACCGCGATCGTGAACGCCGTAGCGGCCAGCGTGAACCAGGGGGTGGACGTCGTGACGTCGACGTCGTGCAGCTCGAGCAGAGCGACGAGAGCAGCGGCGCCACCACCGACGCCGTTGAACAGCGCCACCATCTGCGGCATCTGCGTCATCTGCACGGTGCGGGCTCCGTACACACCGCCGACGGTGCCGATCGCGATCGCGACGATGATCAGCGGGACGTGCTTGAGATGCAGATCGGACCAGAAGAACGGCATCAGGCAGGCCACGACCGCGGCGAACGCGCCGAGCAGGTTGCCGTTGCGGGCGGTCCTCGGCCCGGACAGGCCCTTCAGGGCGAGGATGAAGCAGACCCCGCAGGCGAGGAAGACCAGCTGGATCCAGGTGGGCATCAGGCGGCCCGGTCCTGGTCACTCTCGGCTGCCGTCGGCTTCTTGCGTACGAACATCTGAAGCATCCTGTCGGTGACCACGAAGCCGCCCACCATGTTCACCGACGCGAGCACGATCGCGATGAGCCCCACGACCAGCGCGAGGTTGTTGTCGGTGGTGCCGGTGACCAGGATCGCGCCGAGCAGGATGATCCCGTGGATGGCGTTCGCGCCGGACATCAGTGGCGTGTGCAACGTCGAGGAGACCTTCGAGATCACCTCGATCCCGACGAAGACGCTGAGCACGAAGATCGTCAGCCAGACGACTCCGGTGGCGAGGATCACTGGTCGGCCTCCTGGTCGTAGGGAAGATCGGCCTCGAGCACCTGCTCGGCCGGGCCGCTGTCGGGCGGCGCGGGCTGCACGGGGACGGGCTCGGCGGGCACCGGGGCGGCCGGGACCTCGATGGCCTCCCGCGTGGCCTCGTGCACGATCCGACCCTTCCGCGTGACGCAGCTGCCGGAGACGATCTCGTCGGCGTAGTCAGGGGAGAAGACGCCGTTGCCGTCGTCGTCCCGGGTGGTCATCAAGGTCACCAGGTTGACGATGTTCTGGGCGTAGAGCCTGGACGCCGGACCGGGCATCTGGCTCGGGACGTTGCGCCCACCCCATACCTGTGCGTTGCCGATGCGTACCACCTCGCCCGCCACCGAGCCCTGCACGTTCCCACCCGACTCGGCTGCCAGGTCGACCACCACCGATCCCGGTCGCATCTGCTCGACCATCTCGCGGGTGACGAGCATCGGCGCGGGCCGGCCGGGAACGGCGGCGGTGGTGATGAGCGCGTCGGCCCTCGCGATGTACGGCGTGAGCAGCTCGCGTTGCCGGGCGGCGCGGTCGTCGGTCATCTCGCGGGCGTAGCCGCCGGAGCCCTCGAGCGTCTCGAGGTCCAGGTCGATCGACTTCGCGCCCATCGAGCGGATCTCCTCCGCCGCGGCTGCACGGACGTCGTACGCGCGGACGACCGCGCCGAGGCGCTTGGCGGTCGCGATGGCCTGGAGGCCGGCGACGCCGGCACCGAGGACGACGATCTCGGCGGCCTGCACGGTACCGGCGGCCGTCATGTTGAGCGGGAAGAAGCGTCGGAGCATGCCGGCGGCGACGATCGCGCAGCGGTAGCCGGCGACCAGTGCCTGCGAGCTGAGCGCGTCCATCGACTGGGCGCGGGAGATGCGCGGGATCAGCTCGACGGCGTGGGCGGAGATGCCGGCGTCGCGGAGCTCGACCACGGTCTGCTGCTCGGTGAAGGTCGGGAGGAACGAGATCGTGGTGGTCCCGGAGGCGAGCCGCCGGAGCTGGCCGGCTGCGAGCGGCTGGACCGAGACCACCAGGTCGGCTCCGTCGAACGCATCGGCCTCGACGGTGGCGCCGGCCTCGGCGTACTCCTCGTCGGCGAACAGGGCGTGCACCCCTGCGCCCGGCTCGACCGCGACGTCGTACCCGAGCCCGATCAGCTTGCCCACCAGCTCGGGTACCAGCGCGACACGCGCCTCGCCGTCCCGGGTCTCCTTCGCCACCGCAACTCTCACGCGGACGAACCTAGGGCACGAGAGCTGGCGGTGTTGAGTTGGCCCTCCGGGCGCGTTTTCCCTGGCCCTGACGCCCGTCACTCAACTCCGGGGACGCCTCGACGCGACATCACGAAGTCGTCCACCACCTCGTAGCGGGGGCGGTTGCGGGGACCCTCACCCAGATACGACGCGAGGAGGGTGCATCGGTCGACCGTCCAGGCGGGGCCACGGTAGGCCTCCAGGAGGCGCACCCACGACGTGACCTCCTGCGGTCGTCCCAGACGGGCGACGGTGACATGCGGGCGGAACCGCTGCCCGTCGACCGGTACGCCGGTGCGGTTGGCCGCCGCGCGGGTGCCGGTCGCCATCCGCGACAGCTCGATCCGCCCCTCCTCGCCCAGGTCGAGCCCAGCCCACAGCACCCGCGCCCGGTCGACACTCGGGAAGGCGCCGCCGCCGGCCACGGCCGCCACGAAGGCATGCCGTCGAGCGGCGGCCCGGCCGAGCCGCTCGACGAGCTCGTCGAGCTTCCGGTCGGGTACGTCGGCGAGGAAGGCCAGCGTCACGTGGAGATGCTCCGCCGGCGTCCATCGGTACGCCGCGGACCCGCGGCGTACCTCGAGGAACCCGTCGAGGTGCTCGACCACCGCCGGCGGCGGCACCACCGCCACGAACATCCGCATCGGGCGGGAGCCTCAGACGTGCGGGCCGATGACCGCTCCGACGGTGTAGGTGATGCCCATGGCCACCAGGCCGCCGCCGACGTTGCGGAGGACGGCGCGACCCCACGGGCTGTACCCGAGCCGGGCACTGAGGAAGCCGGCCATCGCGAGCGCGATCGTCACCGCCGCCACCGTCGCCCAGATCCGGGCGGCGTGCGGGCTCAGGGTGATCACCAGCACGGGCAGCAACGCGCCGATCGTGAACGAGACCATCGAGGCGAGGGCGGCGTGCCAGGGGTTGGTGAGGTTGTCCTTGTCGATCCCGAACTCCGCCTCGGCGTGGGCGGCCAACGCGTCGTGCTCGGTCAGCTCCTCGGCCACGCGGCGAGCCAAGGCGTGACTGAGCCCCTTGCGCTCGTAGATGTTGGCGAGCTCACGGAGCTCGGTCTGGGGCATCCGCTCCAGCTCCTGGGCCTCCATGGCGAGCATCGCCTTCTCTGAGTCGCGCTGTGTGGAGACCGAGACGTACTCGCCGGCTCCCATGCTCAGGGCACCTGCGACGAGCCCGGCGATGCCGGCGACGAGCACCGGCGAGCGCTCCGACGTCGCGCCGGCCACGCCCATCACGATGCCCGCGGTCGACACGATCCCGTCGTTGGCTCCCAGTACGCCCGCGCGCAGCCAGTTCAGCCGGTTCCCGACGTCGTCACCGATGTCGTCGTGCCAGTGCTGCGGCTCCTCGTCGGTCCCGATCTCCATGCTCACCCCTCGATCCTCCCCACCGGCCACCCGGCCTTGCAAGGAAGGCAAGGCTCACCCGGGGGTGACGCGGGGACGCTCACCCGACCGGGCCGCTGGGGTGACGACCTCCGAGCGGGTGGTGTCGCCGCCGGCGCCCAGGCGGGATGCGACCAGGCGGGATGCGACCAGGCGGGATGCGACCAGGCGGGATGCGACCAGGCGGGATGCGACCAGGCGGGTCGTCCGCCCGGCGGCCCAGGCCGCCTCGTGCGGTCCGTCGCTCAGGCCGGTGAGCTGACAGCGTCCTGGCCGTCCACCGACTCGACACCCTGGTCCCTCGTCCCGACATCGTGGTCCCGGCCCGTCGGAGCGGGTGCTCATCGGCACCCGAGCCGACGCTCCGGACCGGGCTGTCCGGCTCACCTGTGGGCTCGGGGGTCCGGCGCGACCTCGCGGCTGCGCGTCCGGGTCCCGGGGTCTCCCTCCCTAGGCTGGGCACGTGGCCCACGTCGCCCGGAGGGCGCTGCTGTCCGGCGGGCTCGCCGGTGCCGTCGGTGTCGTGGACGCCTGCACGCCGCAGGACGCGGAACCGCCGCCCGCCACGCCCGCCCCGTCGGTCCGGCCGTCGGGCTCGACGACAGGGCCTCCGGGGAAGCGGCCCTCGTCCGCGGACTGGCAGCGGCTCGCCACCCATGTCGACGGGACTCTCGCCCGGCCCGGTTCCGCGACGTACGACACGGTTCGGCTCCCCCAGAACCCCCGGTACGACGGCGCCCGGCCGCTCGCCGTCCTCTCGGTGGCGAACGCCGGGGACATCGCCACGGCGTTCGCGTTCGCGCAGCACCACGGGGTGCCGGTCGCCATCCGCTCCGGCGGCCACAGCTACCCCGGCTGGTCGGCCGGCGACGGGGCCCTCGTGGTCGACGTGCGACCGCTCGGCCAGGTGTCGCTGAGCGGCACCCTGGCGAGGGTCGGCGCAGGAGCATCGCTCGTCGAGGTGTACGACGCCCTGGGCACGCGTGGCCGGGGGATCCCCGGAGGCTCCTGTCCGACCGTCGGCATCGCGGGGCTCACCCTGGGCGGCGGGGTCGGCGTGCTGACCCGCGCCTACGGCCTCAGCTGCGACTCGGTCGCCGCGATGCAGGTCGTGCTGGCCGACGGGAGGATCGTGACCGCGAGCAGCGACGAGGAGCCCGCCCTCTACTGGTCGCTCCGCGGAGGAGGGGGCGGTCATCTCGGCGTCGTCACGTCGTTCACCTTCCGCACGTTCGCAGCCCCGGCCATCACCCGCGCCTACGTCGCGTGGCCCTTCTCGGCAGCCGACCAGGTCGTGCCGCCCTGGCTCATGACGATCCCGAGCGCCGACCCCAGGCTGTGGGCGACGCTCAAGCTGCTCGGCGGTCGTCGGCATCCGGGCGGGCCGGCACTGTTCATGTCGGCGACGTGGACGGGCCCGGCGTCGGGCCTGGACGCCGCCCTGAGGCCCTTCCTGTCGAAGGTCCCCAGCCCCTCCACCGACTCGCGAGCGACGGCGAGCTATCTCGCGACGATGCTGACCTACGCGGGTTGCTCCTCGATCCCGGTCGACCAGTGCCACACGGGACCTGGCGGCTCCCTGGACCGCGAGGCCTTCGCCGCGACCTCCCACATCATCGACGAGCCCGCCGTCGACGTGAGCACGCTGGTCGACCACGTCCGGGCCGCCGAGGGCAGCGGCCTGAACGAGGCCGGCATCTCGTTCGACGCGCTCGGCGGCAAGGTGGGCGACGTCGGACCGACCGACACCGCCTTCGGCCATCGCTGGGCCCTGGCCACGGTCCAGTACACCGCGACGTACGACTCAGGCCCCGCGACGAGGGCGACGTCGTACGTCCGCGGCTTCCGCAGCGCGATGACGCCGACCTGGGGCACGGGCGCCTACGTCAACTACGCCGACGCGTCACTGACCGACTACCAGCGCGCGTACTTCGGATCGAACGCGGGCCGCCTCGCCCAGGTCCGGGCGGCCTACGACCCGCATGGGTTCTTCACCCAGCCGCAGGACTTCTGAGCTGCACGCACAACCAACTGGCATACGAACGACAATGCCGGTGCCTCCAGATTGTCGTCTGCATGCCAGTTGGTCGGGACGTCGACCCCACGACCTCGACGATCGTGCATCCGACTAGCGGTACTCGGGGTTCTCGTAGTCGAAGCGACAGCCGGCGTCCCACTCCGAGCGTTGGTTTCCGTGGGCGGGGATCCCGCCGGCGTCGTGGAGCATCTTGGCCAGGTGCATCAGGTTCCAGGTCATGAACGCGGTGTTGC
>JBKPTA010000029.1:0-52772 GCA_046735295.1 Actinomycetota bacterium
GCCGGCCTCAGCCGCGCGCCGGGCGGAGGCGACGAACTGCTCGCGGATCTCCTCGAGTCCCGCGCGGTCGAGCTCCAGCGGCGTCTGGTTGATCTCCGAGTAGGGCACCGGTGAGGCGGCGACGACCTGCCAGTTGCCCGACGGCAGGGGCTCGTCGATGCCCTCCCACATCAGCTTGGTCGAGCCCTTCGCGCCCGAGTGGCCGAGCTGGCAGCCGATCGCTGCCGATGTGTTCGCGTGCACGAAGTCGACGGTGCGCTTCCAGCCGTCGCGCTGCTCGTCGGTCCACAGCCCGCCGCAGCCGGGGCTGATCCGGCCGACCGGCGAGGGGCAGATCATCTCGGTCATCACCAGTCCGGCGCCGCCGAGCGCCTTGCCGCCGAGGTGCACGAGGTGGAACTCGGTCGGCACGCCGTCCTGCGCGACGTACATGTCCATCGGCGAGACGACCACCCGGTTGTTGAGCGTCAGTCCCGGCCCCTCGGGGGCGCGGAGGGTGATCGGCTGGAACATCGGGGGAGCCGTGGTCTCGACAGGCTCGACCGACGGCGCCGGCTCGACCGACGACACGGGCTCGACCGACAGCTCGGGATCGACCCGCGACTCGTGCTCGGCGTACCAGGCCTCGCAGCGGGCGACGAACTCCGGGTCGCGCACGCGCAGGTTGTCATAGGTGACCCGGCGGGACCGGGTCATGATGTTGAACGCGAACTGCGTCGGCTCCTGGTGGACGTACTGGGCGAGGTTCTCGAACCACTCCAGGCTCGCCTGCGCCGCGCGCTGGGTCGAGAGCACGACAGCCTTGCGCTCCTCCTCGTACGTCGCGAGCGCGGCCTCGATGGTCGGCTCCTCGTGCAGGCACGCGGCGAGGGCGAGGGCGTCCTCCATCGCGAGCTTGGTGCCCGAGCCGATCGAGAAGTGCGCCGTGTGCGCCGCGTCGCCGAGGATCACGACGTTCTCGTGCACCCAGTGCTCGTTGCGGACCGTCGTGAAGCTGATCCAGCGGGAGTTGTTGGCCATCACCTCGTGCCCGTCGAGCACGTCGGCGAACAGCTCGCAGATCAGGGCGATCGACTTCTCGTCGGACTCGCCCGGCCGAAGCACGGCCCGCCCCGAGCCCGCCGCTGCGTCGTTCACGTCGGCGAAGTCGGCGAAGCCTGCCCGGCGCCAGACCTCACTGGTCATCTCCACGATGAAGGTCGAGCCGGTGGCGTCGTACGGGTAGCCGTGGATCTGCATCACGCCGTGGGGCGTCTCGCGGATGTAGAACTTGAACGCGTCGAAGACCAGGTCGGTGCCGAGCCAGATGTAGCGGCAGTCGCGTACGTCGAGGGTCGGCCGGAACGTGTCGGCGTAACGCTTGCGGACGGCGGAGTTGAGGCCGTCGGCCGCCACCACCAGGTCGTAGGACGCGGCGAGCTCGGCGACGTCCGGCGCCTCGCAGCGGAAGTGCAGGCTCACCCCGAGCTCGCGGCAGCGGTCCTGGAGGATCTCGAGCAGGCGGCGCCGGCTCATCGCGGCGAACGCGTGACCCCCGCTGGTGACGACGTCGCCTTTGACGTGGACGTCGATGTCGTCCCAGATCGCGAAGTCGCGCTGCATCTGCGCGAAGACCGCAGGGTCGGCGTGCTCGATCCCGCCGAGCGTCTCGTCACTGAAGACCACCCCGAACCCGAACGTGTCGTCCGGGGCGTTGCGCTCCCAGACCGTGATCTCGTGGGTCTGCCCGGTGGCGGCGGCGAGCTGCTGGGCGAGGGCCGAGAAGTACAGCCCGCCAGGACCCCCGCCGACCACCGCGATCCGCATCGTGCCTCCGCCAGATCTGGACGAGTCCGTGACGTTTGGGCCCTGGCTGGGGGGCTTGAGGGGCTCAAACGTCACGGATCACCAAACATAGCGTCTTCTTGACGGGCGTTGTCAAGGCGCAATACGGTCACGAGTATGGTCGGCGGCGTGGGCGACGGGACCGCGTTCGGGCTGACCGCCGAGCAGCAGGCGTACGCCGCGTGGGTGCGGTCGGTGGCCGCCTCACTGGAGCGCCTCCCACCCGTCCACGGGGCGGTGAACCGGCCGCTGGTCAAGGCGTTGGGCGACGCCGGACTCCTCCGCGGCCTCTTCGGCGGCGCGCCCCACGAGCCCTTCGAGCCCTTCGAGCCCTTCGAGGCGGCGCCCTCGCCTCCTCGCGAACCCCCACCGCGCGACGCGGCGGCGATGCAGCTGTGCCTGCTCCGCGAGATGCTCGCGACGGTCGACACCGAGGCGGAGACCGCGCTCGCCCTGCAGGGGCTCGGCGCCTATCCCATCCTGCAGTCGGGGAACGACGCCACCCGTGAGCGCTGGATCCCGGGGGTCGCGAACGGGGACGTCGTCCCGGCCTTCGCGCTCTCCGAGCCCGACGCAGGCTCCGACGCCGGCGCGCTCAGCCTCGAGGCACGCCCGGACCCCTCGGCCGGAGCCGGACCAACAGCCTGGACGCTGCACGGCACCAAGACCTGGATCTCCAACGCCCCCGACGCCGACGTCTACTCCGTGTTCGCCAGGACGACGCCCGGCGCCCGGGCGCGCGGCATCACGGCGTTCGCGGTGGCCGGGGACGCCCCGGGCCTCATCGGCGACCGTCTCGACATGGTCGCGCCGCACGCCGTCGGCACCCTGCGCTTCGACGGCGTCCGGGTGACCGGCGAGGACGTCCTCGGTGAGGTCGACCACGGCTTCGGCGTCGCCATGCAGACCCTCGACCTCTTCCGGCCGAGTGTCGGCGCCTTCGCGGTCGGCATGGGTCAGGCGGCGCTCGACGCCAGCCTGAGGTGGGCCCGCGAGCGGGACCTGTTCGGCGGGAAGCTGATCGACCAGCAGGCGACCCAGCACACCCTCGCCGAGATGGCGACCCGGGTCGAGGCCGGTCGTCTCCTGGTACGCCGCGCGGCCGCGGCGTACGACGAGTGGTCGGCTCACGGTCGACCGGCGGGAGGAGCCCTCCACGTCACGACGACGGCGGCGCAGGCGAAGCTGTTCGCCACCGAGGCCGCCCAGTGGGTCGTCGACCAGGCCGTCCAGCTGCACGGGGCGCGCGGTCTCCAGCGCGGCCATCTGCTCGAGCGGCTCTATCGTGAGGTCCGGGCGCCGCGCATCTACGAGGGTGCCTCGGAGGTACAGCGGACGATCATCGCCCGCGGACTCATGAAAGGCAGCGAGTGAGCCGATACCGGGCCAGCGCCGGGATCACCGACGACTGGCAGCACTTCGACTTCTCGGTGGTCGACGGCGTCGCCACGGTGACCCTGAACCGTCCCGAGAAGCTGAACCCGCTGACCTTCGAGTCCTACGCCGACCTCCGCGACCTGCTCGCGGAGCTACCGCACCGGGGCGACACGCAGGTGCTGGTGATCCGCGGCCGGGGCCAGGGCTTCTGCGGCGGCGGCGACGTCGACGAGATCATCGGCGAGCTGATCTCGATGGACGCCGACGGGCTGATCGGCTTCACCAGGATGACCGGCGACGTGATCCGGGCCATGCGCGAGTGCCCGATCCCGATCATCGCCGGCATCCAGGGGATCGCCGCCGGTGCCGGGAGCGTGATCGCGATCGCCGCCGACTTCCGTATCTGCACGCCGCAGGCGAGGTTCGCGTTCCTCTTCACCAAGGTCGGGCTGTCCGGGGGCGACATGGGAGCGGCGTACCTCCTTCCTCGGCTGGTCGGCTACGGCCGCGCGACCGAGCTGCTGATGCTCGGCGACACCATCGACGCCGAGACAGCCGACCGGTACGGCCTGGTCACCCAGCTCACCGACGACCTCGACGGAGCCTGCGCTGCGCTCGCCCGGCGGCTGGCCGACGGCCCCACGCTCGGCCTCCAGCAGACCAAGGCCCTGATCACCCGCGAGCTCGACATGCCGATCGGGCCCGCCATGGAGCTGGACGCGATGACCCAGGCGCTGCTGATGACCACCCACGACCATGCGGAGTTCCACGCCGCGTTCACCGCCAAGCGACCCCCGGAATGGACGGGACGATGACCCACGACTCCGCTGTGCACGACTTCCTGGGGATCGACGACCTGCTCAGCGACGAGGACCGCGCGATCCGCGACACCGTCCGAGACTTCGCGCGGAGCGAGCTCGCGCCCCACATCGCCGAGTGGTACGACGAAGGCACGCTGCCCGACGACCTCGGCCCCCGCCTCGGCAAGCTCGGGCTGCTGGGGATGCACCTCGACGGCTACGGCTGCGCCGGCACCAGTGCCACGGCGTACGGCGTGGCCTGCCGTGAGCTGGAGGCGGTCGACTCCGGGCTGCGCAGCTTCGTCAGTGTGCAGGGGTCGCTCGCGATGTTCGCGATCCATCGCTGGGGAAGCGAGGAGCAGAAGGAGGAGTGGCTGGCGCGGATGGCGACCGGCGAGGCGATCGGATGCTTCGGTCTCACCGAGCCCGACGCCGGCAGCGACCCCGGCTCGATGAAGACCCGCGCCCGCCGGGACCCGTCGGCAGGCTCAGGACGAGACGGCGGCGACTGGGTCCTGAACGGCTCGAAGATGTGGATCACCAACGGCACCCTGGCGGACGTCGCGATCGTCTGGGCCCAGACGGACGAGGGCATCCGCGGGTTCGTCGTCCCGTCGGACACCGAGGGCTTCGGTGCCCACAAGATCCGGCGCAAGCTCTCCCTCCGCGCGTCGGTGTCCGCCGAGCTGACCTTCGACGACCTGCGGCTGCCCGCGGCCGCAGCGTTCCCGGAGGTCCGCGGACTGAAGGGTCCGCTGTCGTGCCTCAACGAGGCGCGATACGGCATCGTGTGGGGCGTCGTCGGCGCCGCTCGGGCCTGTCTCGAGGAGTCGCTGGCCTACACCCGCGAGCGCGAGCAGTTCGGCAAGCCGCTGGCGTCGTTCCAGCTGACCCAGCGCAAGCTGGCGCTGATGACGGTGGCCGTCAACAACGCCGCGCTCGTCGCCTGGCGGCTCGGGGCGCTCAAGGACGCCGGGACGCTGACGCCGACCCAGGTCTCGTACGGCAAGTACGCCAACGTCCGCGCAGCGCTGGACGTGGCCCGGGAGGCCCGGACCACCCTGGGCGCGGCCGGCATCACGCTCGACCACACCGTGATGCGGCACATGAACAACCTCGAGACCGTGATGACGTACGAGGGCACCGAGGAGATGCACCTGCTGTCGGTGGGCGGCGAGCTGACCGGGATCCCGGCGTTCCGATGAGCATCGGGGGACGACGTACGGGCAGGGCCATCGATGGCTCGGTCCAGCTGGCGGCGCGAAGGGCCGCCGCGTGATCGCGCTGGTCACCGGCGCCTCGAAGGGGATCGGGGCCGCCTGCTCCCTCGCGCTGTCGGGCGCCGGGCACCGGGTGGCGCTGGTGTCGCGCGACGCCGACGCGCTGCGGGAGGTCGCGGACCTCCTTCCCGGAGAGGCCCTGGTCGTGCCCGCCGACATGACGGATCCGGGGGCGATCGAGGCGGCGTTCGCGCGGGTCGAGGGGGAGTGGGGTCCGGTCGAGATCCTCGTGGTGAACGCCGGAGCGTCGATGTCGGCGCCGCTGGTACGCACGACGGACGAGGACTGGCAGCGGATGCTCGACCTCAACCTGACCGCGCCGTTCCGGTGCCTGCGCCGCGCGCTGCCGTCGATGACGTCGGCCGGGTTCGGGCGCGTGGTCGTGATCGCGTCGGTCGCCGGGAAGGTCGGCTCGCCGCGGATCGCGGCGTACACAGCGAGCAAGCACGGCGTGCTCGGGCTCGTCCGTACGGCGGCCATGGAGGTCGCGCGGACCGGCGTCACCGTGAACGCCGTCTGCCCCGGGTACGTCGACACGCCGATGACCGACGAGTCCGTGGCCGCCATCGCCTCCGGGACCGGGCGATCGGAGGCGGAAGCGCGGCAGATCCTGGCCGAGATGCAGCCCATCGGCCGCCTGGTGACCGGCGACGAGGTCGCGGCTACCGTGATGCTCTGCGTCGACAACGCGGCGATCAACGGTCAGGGCATCAACGTCGACGGAGGGTCGGTGCAGTCCTAGTCATGGCAAACCTCCAGCGCATCAACCCGTCTTCCCTGGCCGAGCCCTCCGGCTTCTCGCACGCGGTGGTCGCGCGTGGGACGACGATCCACCTGGCCGGCCAGACCGGCATGGACGCCTCCGGCGCGATCGTGCCCGGCGGCGTCGTCGCCCAGTTCGAGCAGGCTCTGGCCAACCTGCTCAGCGCGCTCCACGCGGCCGGTGGCTTCCCCGACGGCATCTCCTCGCTGACGATCTACATCGTCGACATGGACGACTACCGCGCCCATGCCCGCGAGATCGGTGAGGTGTGGAGACGACTCGTGGGCACCGACTACCCCGCCATGGCCGGCGTCGGGGTGGCCCGGCTGTGGGACGCGGACGCACTCGTGGAGATCCAGGGGCTCGCTGTTCTCTAGCCTCGGTGGACCGGGGTCATCGGGAGGTGTCGAGCCGCGCGTGGGCGTGCTTCGAGGCAGGTCCGCGCAGGCGGTCGTCGAGCTCGGTGAACAGCTCCCCGGCCCGGATGCCCGGCCAGTCGTCGGGCAGCAGCTCCAGTGGGATGCCGGGGTCGAGGTAGGGCAGCCGGCGCCAGGCCGTCAGCATCGGCACGTACGCCGTGAACGCCCGGGCCGGGCGGGGGGAGCGCACGCGGGTCAGGGCTCGGTGATCGGCGAGGAACGCGTCGTACCGCGTGGCGATCGACGGCAGGTCCCACCACTCGCCCACCCGTACGCCGGCCGGCCCGGAGCCGAGGTAGTCGCCCCGGAAGAGCTCGGTGTACGACGTGAGCCCTGCGCGGTCCAGCGACGCCAGCGTCTCGTCGTACGCCGTGCTCGGCGCGATCCATACGCCGGGTGCCGCCGTGCCGAACCCCAGCCGGATCAGCAGCGACCGGAGCTCGTGCCGCTTGCCGCGCTCGGCCTCGGGCACCGAGAACACGACCATCAGCCACCCGTCGGCGACCAGCGCTCGCGGCGTAGACCAGATGCGCGCGTCGCCCTCCCGCAGCACGGCGAGCGCTTCGTCCGACAGCCGGTATCCCGCCTGCCCGTCGGTCCTTGCCGGGTCGAGCACGCCACGCTTCTTCAGCCGCGACACCGACGACCGGGTCGCCGCGGCGTCGACCTCGAGATCGGCCATCAGCGAGATCAGGGAGCGCACCGAGAGCCCGTTCGCCTCGTCACGCCCGTACAGCCCGAACAGTGACAGGATCAGGTGGCGCGGGGACCGGTCAGGCATCGGCCGCAGGCGCCATCGGCTCGGGACGGTCGGCCTGCTCGGCCCGGTGCGCCGATGCCGACGCGCGCAGCCGGAAGCGCTGCAGCTTCCCGGTGGCGGTCTTCGGCAGCTCGTCGACGAACTCGACTGCGCGCGGGTACTTGTACGGCGCGATCTCGGCCTTCACGAAGTCCTGGAGCTCGTCGGCGGTCACCTCTCCCGCGCTCACGACGTAGGCCTTGACGATCTGGCCACGCGCCTCGTCCGGGACGCCCACGACGGCGCACTCGGCCACCAGCGGGTGCTTCAGCAGCGCCTCCTCGACCTCGGGTGCGGCGATGTTGTAGCCGGAGCTGATGATCATGTCGTCGCTCCGCGCCTGGTACCAGAAGTAGCCGTCGTCGTCCCGGATGAACGTGTCACCGGTGAGGTTCCACCCGTTCTGGACGTACGCCGCCTGGCGCGGGTCGTCGAGGTAGCGGCACCCGGTCGGTCCCCGGACCGCGAGCCGGCCCGACTCACCGGCCGGGAGCTCGTTGCCGAGATCGTCGACGATCGTCGCGACGTAACCGGGAACCGCGCGGCCCGTCGACCCCGGCCTGATGTCGGCACCCGAGGCCGAGACGAAGATGTGCAGCATCTCCGTCGACCCGATGCCGTCGATGATCTCGACCCCGGTCGCCTCACGGAACGCCTCCCACGTGGCCTTCGGCAGATGCTCCCCGGCGGAGACCGCCTTGGCCAGCGTCGGCACGGTCCGGCCGGCCGCGAGCATCGCCTTGTACGCCGTGGGTGCCGTGAAGCAGACGGTCACGCCGTGCTCGTCGATGAGGTCCGCGAGCTCGACCGGCGTGGCCTTCTCCACGAGCAGCGTCGAGGCACCGGCGTGCAGGGGGAAGAGCAGGACGCCACCGAGCCCGAAGGTGAACCCGTAGGGCGGCGTACCGGTGAAGAGGTCGTCCGGTGAGGGCTGCAGGACGTGCCGGGAGAACGTCTCGCAGATCGACATCACGTCGCGGTGGAAGTGCATCGTCGCCTTCGGCCGGCCCGTGGTGCCCGAGGTGAACGCGAGCATGCACACGTCGTCGCTCGATGTCGGCACGTCCTCGAACGTCGGGTCCTTGGCTGCGACCTGCTCGGCCCAGGCCTCGTGCCCGAAGGCCATCGTCGGGACGCCGAGGGGCTCCACCGCCTCGAGGAAGCGGTGGTCGACCAGGGCGGCGTCGAGGTGCGCGATCTCGTGGATCGTCTGCAGCTCACCCGTGCGTAGCAGCGGCATGGTCGTGACCAGCACGGCGCCGGCCTTCAGCACGCCGAACCACGCGGCGGACAGCCACTGGTTGTTGGGCCCGCGGAGGAGCACGCGGTTGCCGGGCACGATCCCGAGGTCCTCGACGAGCACACGGGCGACCCGGTTCGCCGCAGCGAGCAGCTCGGCGTACGACCACGTCGGTCGACCGGGCTGGCGCAGGCACGGGCGCTCCACCCCGTGGCGCGCGGCGACGTCGTCGAGGAGTGTGGTGGCGCAGTTGAGGCGGTCGGGGTACCGGAGCTCGGGGAGGTCGAAGATCAGCTCCGGCCACTGCTCGGCCGGCGGGAGATGGTCGCGGCAGAACGTGTCGACGTGGGCCGACGGGAGCAGCTCCATGGCCGTCAAGGTATGCCCCGTTCGTGACGACGGGCAAGAGGACGCGATATCCGCTCGAGCGCATGCGTCATGGGACGTGGGCGGGGAGGTCGGCAGACTCCGTCGCCGGACTAGGCCAGCGCGTCGTAGACCTGCCGGGTCCGTTCGGCGATGGTCCGCCAGGAGAACGCCGCGATGGCGCGCTCGCGGCCGGCCCGACCCAGGCGCGCGGCGCGCTCGGGGTCGGTCACCACGGACGTGAGGGCGGCCGCGAAGTCGGCGACGTACCGGTCCGGGTCGAGCGGCGTCCCGGTGCCGTCGGTCGCCTGCTCGATCGGGACCAGCACCCCGGTCTCGCCGTCGACGACGACCTCGGGGATGCCGCCGGTCGCGGTGGCGACCACGGCCGTCTCGCACGCCATCGCCTCGAGGTTCACGATTCCGAGGGGCTCGTAGATCGACGGGCACACGAATGCGGTCGCCGCCGACAGCAGCGCCACGACGTCGGCACGAGGCAGCATCTCGCGGATCCAGACCACGCCGTCGCGGCTCTGGGCGAGCTCCGCCACGAGGGCCTCGACCTCTGCCTGGATCTCCGGCGTGTCCGGGGCGCCGGCACAGAGCACCAGCTGGACGTCGGCCGGCAGCTCGCGGCACGACCGAAGGAACAGGGGCAGTCCCTTCTGCCGGGTGATCCGTCCGACGAACACCACCGACGGCCGCTCCGGGTCGACACCGTGCGAGCGCACGCGCAACGGATCGTCGACGTGCGACCAGGTCTCGGTGTCGATCCCGTTGTGCACGACGTGGACCCGATCGGGATCCACGTCCGGGTAGGCGTTCAGCACGTCGTCGCGCATCGCGGAGGAGACCGCGATCACCGCCGCGGCGCCGAGGTACGACGTTCGCTCGGCGAAGGACGACACGGCGTACCCGCCTCCCAGCTGCTCGGCCTTCCACGGCCGCAGCGGCTCGAGCGAGTGTGCAGTCACCACGTGTGGGACGTCGTACAGCAGGCCGGCCAGGTGACCGGCGAGGTTGGCGTACCACGTGTGCGAATGCACCAGGTCGGTCCCGGCGCAGCCCGCCGCGATCGCGAGGTCGACGCCCAGAGTCTTCAGGGCGGCATTGGCGTCGGCGAGCGCGGGGAGGTCGGCGTACGACGTCACTCCCGCCTCGTCGCGCGGCTCGCCGAACGCCTGCACCCGCACGTCGATCCCCTCGAGCGCTCGCAGCGCCCGGACCAGCTCGGCGACGTGCACGCCCGCCCCGCCGTAGATCGACGGTGGGTACTCCTTGGTGACGATGTCGACGCGCACGCTCGGACGCTACCCGGGGCAGTCGCCGGTTGTGGAGTCGCTCCGCCCCGCCGGCCGAGGAGGTGGCCCGCCCCCGCGGGTCGAGGAGCCTTCCCGATGGTGCGGGGATCGGGTGGTGTCCGGGTGCTTCTCGATCTCTGTTCGCGCTACGCGCGACCAGAGCTCTCGGTCGCCCTGCCCGCCCGCGGGTCGAGGAGCCTTCCCGATGGTGCGGGGACCGGGAGGTGCCCGGGTTCTTCTCGATCTCTGTTCGCGCTACGCGCGACCAGAGCTCTCGGTCGCGCTGCCCGCCGGCGGGTCGAGGGGCCTTCTCGATGTTCTGGGGGATGGGGAGGTGTCCGGGTGCTTCTCGATCTCTGTTCGCGCTACGCGCGACCAGAGCTCTCGGACTACGGTGCCAACATGAGCGTCCTCGGTCGTCAGCGGGTCCTGGCCATCGTGCTCGCGGGCGGCGAGGGGAAACGGCTGATGCCGCTCACCGCCGACCGGGCGAAACCTGCGGTGCCGTTCGCGGGCATCTACCGGCTGATCGACTTCGCGCTGTCCAACGTCGTCAACAGCGGCTACCTGCGCATCGTCGTCCTCACGCAGTACAAGTCGCACTCGCTCGACCGGCACGTCACCACCACCTGGCGGATGTCGACGCTGCTGGGGAACTACGTCGCGCCGGTTCCGGCGCAGCAGCGCGTCGGCAAGCACTGGTACCTCGGCAGTGCCGACGCCATCTACCAGAGCCTCAACCTGATCCACGACGACCAGCCCGACATCGTCGTGGTGGTCGGTGCCGACCACGTCTACCGGATGGACTTCGCCCAGATGGTCGACCAGCACGTCGAGTCCGGGGCGTCGTGCACCGTGGCGGCGATCCGGCAGCCGATCGCGCTGGCCGACCAGTTCGGGGTCATCGAGGTGAGCCCCGACGACCCCCGCCGGATCCGGGACTTCCTGGAGAAGCCGACGAGTCCCGACGGTCTGCCGGACAACCCCGACGAGGTGCTCGCGAGCATGGGCAACTACGTCTTCGACGCCGGCGCGCTGGTCGAGGCCGTCACCCGAGACTCGGACATGCAGGGGTCGAAGCACGACATGGGCGGTGACATCGTGCCGGCGTTCGTACGCCGCCGCGACGCCGCCGTCTACGACTTCAAGGACAACCAGGTGCCCGGGGCGACCGACCGCGACCGTGGCTACTGGCGCGACGTCGGGACGTTGCGGTCGTTCTACGACGCACACATGGACGTCGTGTCGCCCCTCCCGGTCTTCAACCTCTACAACAGCGACTGGTCCATCTACACCGCCTACGGGCCGCATCCGCCGGTCAAGCTGGCCAAGGGGTCGGACGGCACGCTCCCGGTCGCCGAGGAGGCGCTGCTGTCGCCGGGCGTCGTCGTCTCCGGCGGCGAGGTACGCCGGTCCGTGCTGTCACCGGCCGTGCGGGTCGAGCAAGGAGCGGTCGTGGAGGACTCCGTGCTCATGGACCAGGTCCTGGTCGGCGAGGGTGCGGTGGTTCGCAACGCCATCCTCGACAAGGCCGTGCGGGTCCCGCCCGCGGCTGAGATCGGCGTCGACCCGGAGCTCGATGCGAAGCGCGGATTCATGGTCGAGGGCGGTTTGACCGTCCTCGGCAAGGGGCAGGCGTTCCCTGACGCCTGACCAGCGCGCCACGGGCGCGCGGCACGAACTCATCGCCGCAACTCGGAAAGGACGCCGATGACCACGACCGCCGAACCCCGCCGCGGAGCGGTGGAGATCCGCTCCATCGACTATGTCCCACTCGCCGAGCGGCACGGCAGGCTCTGGCACCTCGGACCGCTGTGGTTCATGAGCAACGCCCAGATCGCGACGCTCGCGGTGGGCGTCCTCGGCGTCACCACCGGCGGGAACCTGATCTGGTCCCTGATCGCGATCGTGCTCGGCGTCCTGGTGGGCACCTTCTTCATGGCCGCGCACTCCTCGCAGGGCCCACAGCTGGGCCTCCCGCAGATGATCCAGTCGCGACCGCAGTTCGGCTACGTCGGCGCGATCCTGGTCTGGCTCTTCGCCTACCTGCAGTACGCCGGCTTCAACGTCTTCAACACCCTGCTCGCCTCGGACGCGATGAACGAGGTGGCCGGCGGCAGCACCAAGGCGTGGTTGGTGATCGGCACCGTCCTGGCCGCGGCGGCGGCGGTCCTCGGGTATGACGCGATCCACCGGATGGAGCAGGGTCTGACCTACGGCTTCCTCGTGCTGTTCGGCATCCTCACGATCGTCGTGCTCACCCTGAACTACCCGGCGGGCGCGTTCGACCTCGGCACGTTCGACCTGACCCCGTTCCTGCTCCAGTTCTCGGTGGTGGCGGGCTACCAGATCAGCTGGGCGATCTACGTCTCCGACTACTCCCGCTACCTGCCTCCGGACGTGACCATCCGGCGTACCTTCTGGTGGACCTACGGCGGCTCCGCCCTCGGCGCGGCCTGGATCATGTTCATCGGCTCGGCACTCGCCGCCTGGGCCGGCGCGAACTTCGACACCATCGGCTCGCTGAAGGAGTCCGGCGACGAGTTCTTCAACGGGTTCGGCAACACCATCCTCGTCTTCTCGGCTCTAGGACTGCTGTCGGTCACCGCGCTGAACATGTACGGCGGGTCGCTCACCCTGATCAGCGCCGTGGACTCGTTCAAGAAGGTGCGCCCGACCCTGGGCGTCCGCCTGCTCACGATCGGTCTGACCGCCCTGCTGTCCTTGGTGGTGGCGCTGGGCGCCTCGTCGTCGTTCCTCGACAACTTCGAGAACTTCCTGCTACTGGTCCTCTACTTCTTCATCCCCTGGACGGCGGTGAACCTGGTCGACTACTTCATAGTCCGGAAGGGTCACTACGCGATCGGCGAGATCTTCAAGCCCGACGGCATCTACGGGCGGTGGGGATGGCGCGGCATCGTCTCCTACCTGGTCGGGTTCGGCGCGATGCTGCCGTTCTTCAGCACCGGTCTGTACTCCGGCTGGGTCGCGAACGCTGCACACGGCGCGGACTACTCGCTCTTCGTCGGTCTCCCCGTCTCGGCCGTCCTCTACTGGGCGCTGAGCCGGTCGATCGACACCGAATCCGAGGTGCGGCTCGCGGAGCAGCAGGCCGACATCCTCGAGCGCGAGGCGATGGCGCACGAGCGCACCGAGGGCTGAGCCGAGGTGGAACGGCGCGATGCGGCGTCCATGTCGGCTGCCGTCCGGAGTGGTGCCACGTCCGCCGAGGAGCTCGTCACGTCCGCGCTCCAGCGGATCGACGCCTGGGACGGAGCGGTCAACGCCTTCACGGTCGTGCTGCACGAGCAGGCGCTCGCCCGGGCACGCGAGATCGACCGCGACCCCTCGGCGTACGGTCCGCTGGCGGGCGTGCCGGTGTCGGTCAAGGACCACGTATGGATGGCGGGCCAGCCGGCCACCAACGGGTCGATGGCCCTGCGCGACTTCGTGGCGGAGGTCGACGCCGTACCGGTCGCGCGGCTGCGCGACGCCGGCGCGGTGGTCGTGGGGAAGACGAACAACCCGGAGTTCTGCTACCGCGGCTTCACCGACAACCAGGTCTTCGGGCTGACCCGGAACCCGTGGGCACTCGACCGGACCCCGGGTGGGTCGAGCGGAGGGGCGGGTGCCTCGGTGGCCTACGGCGCGACGCCGCTCGCCCTGGGCACCGACGGCGGCGGCTCGATCCGCATCCCGTCGGCGTTCTGCGGCGTGGTCGGGCACAAGCCCTCCTTCGGGCTGGTGCCGAAGCTGCCCGGCTTCCGCGGCTGGCCGACGCTGTCGGTGGACGGGCCGCTCGGCAGCTCGGTCGCCGACCTCGTGCTGGCGGTGCACGTGATGGCCGGCGCCCACCCGGCCGATCCGCTCACCTGGCCGGTGCCGCTCGGTGAGGACGTCGACGTGGAGTGGTCGCGGCTGACGGTCGCGGTCTCCGACGACCTGGGCTGGGCGGCGGTCGACGCCGACGTCCGCGACGCGTTCCGGGCGGTGGTGGACCGGCTCGCCGACGACGGCGCCCGGGTGGTGCCGGCGCATCCCCGGACGGACCCGCCGGTCAAGCTCTGGAACCACATCGCCCTCCCCGAGGGGTTCGCCTCCGAGCGTCCTCTGCTCGACCACGACGGCGTCGAGCCCGCCACGCGCGAGATCACGGAGGCCGGCCGGGCCGTCACGGCCGCGGACTACCTCGACGCCCAGCAGCGCCGGGTGGCCTTCACCGAGACCTGGCAGACCTTCTTCACCGAGTACGACGTGCTGCTGACGCCCTCGATGCCGGTGCCGGCGTTCGGAGTCGACGTACCCGGACCCACCGTGATCGACGGACAGCCGGTCGACCCCTTCTTCGACGACTGGTGCGCGCTCGCCCTGCCCGCCAACCTGACCGGCCAGCCCGCGACGGCCGTGCCCACCGGCCTGTCGTCCGACGGGCTGCCGGTCGGGCTCCAGGTGATCGGCCCGCGCTGGGCCGACCTGCGCACCCTGGCGGTCGCCGCCCGCGTGGAGGCTGTCACCGGGTTCGAGCTCGTTCCTGCCCTGGCGGACGGGCCGCCCCCGTGAGCGGAGGGCTCGGAACAGATCCGTCGCCGCCCGGATGTGTCGCGGGACTGTTCGTCGTACTCTCCTCGGAACCCGCCCGAGCCCGGCGCCGTCCCATCACCATGCGACGCACCCTCGGGAACACAGCCGCCGCCGTGGCGACCTGTCTGGTCCTGGGCGGAACGGCCGGCTGCGGATCGTCCTCCTCGACGACGGCGACGGGCCCGGCGAGCGGTCCCTCGTCCAGCGCGACCGGGAGCCCGTCGTACCCGGCTGGTCCGCTGGAGGGCGCGAAGGTGCTGCCCCTGATCTCGATGACCGGGGCCGGCGGGCGGCCGCAGACCGTGGCCGCGCCGTTGGACACCGTCGCAGAGCTCGCTGCCTTCGCGCGCCAGTTCGGGGTGCCCGCGGTGCGCCACCGGATCCGCGCCGAGATCCGCGCCCAGAACCGCGTCCCCGGACAGCGGGTCGTCGGTCAGGTGCTGACGGTGGGCTGCGACCGGCCGCCCGGGGCGGACGTGATCGTCAACCAGGAAGGGGCGGTCGCGATCGTGCCGCGCGAGGTGGCGACCCCCCTCGAGGAGTGCCTGGCCGCGGTGACGACCGTGGCGATCGCGGTGCTGCCGAACACCTGACGCTGTCACGGCCCGCCTCCTCCGCCGGCCTGCCACTCGCGGTTAGCGTGAGGCCCGTGAGGCCGATGAGGCGCGTAGAGCCGTGGAACACCTTCGTCGAGGGGGACAACCTCGCCGTGCTGCCCCGGCTGTCACCCGCGTACGGCCCGTTCGACGTGGTCTACCTGGATCCGCCGTACAACACCGGCAACCCGTTCGCCTACCGCGACAAGCTCGACGGGCGGCGGGCCGACAGGCATCAGGCCTGGGTCGCGATGATGCGACCCAGGCTCCACGCGGTCCGAGACGTGATGAGCGACCGGGGCGCGGTGTTCGTCAGCATCGACGACCACGAGGCCGCCCGGCTGCGGCTGCTGATGGACGAGGTGTTCGGCGAGGAGCAGTTCCTCGCGCAGCTCGTGGTGAACCTCAACCCCAAGGGGCGCCAGCTCGGCCGGGGCTTCGCCACGGCTCACGAGTACCTGCTGGTCTACGCCAGGTCGCCCCGCTGCGTGCTCGACGCCTCCAGCCCCTCCCTGGTGGACCCGCGCGACTTCTCGTTGACCACCGACGACGGCCGGCGCTATCGGCGCCTTCCCCTGCGCAACACGAACAAGAAGTTCAACCCGATCACCGCACCGACGATGCACTTCGCCGTCTTCGGGTCGCCCGAGACGGGGCGCGTCGCGACCGAGCCGTTCGCGGACGCCCTCGAGATCAAGCCGGTGTTCGGCGACGGCACGCCTGCGGTGTGGCGGTGGTCGGCGGCCAAGATCGACGCGCAACCCGACGACCTGGTCTGTCGCTGGGTGGGCGCCGCGGACCGTCGCCGTGCCGACGTCTTCCAGCGCGACTGGCTGCACGAGGGTCGGCGCAAGAAGCTGCGCACGATCTGGCTCGCCCAGGAGATCGGCTCGACGGACTCGGCGGTCTCCGAGCTCAAGGCACTGGTGGGGCATCTCTTCGAGTCGCCCAAGCCGACCGGTCTGATCCGGCGGATCCTCGAGACGATGCCCGACGACGTATGCGTGCTCGACCCGTTCGCCGGCAGCGGGACGACGGGCCACGCGCTGGCACTCCAGAACGCCGCGGACGGGGGGCGGCGTACCTGTGTCTCGGTCAACGCCGCCGAGCCGGTACGACCCGGGTCGAACGCCGACCTGGCAGGTCTGGCGCACGTCTCCGACGTGACCAGGGCCCGGCTCCGGGCGGTGGCGGACGCGGTGGGTGGCGGCTATCGGGAGTTCACACCCGTTTCTTGACTCGTTCAAGAAAAGGGACCAGGATCGAAGGGTGCCCCCCGACCCCGGAGCCCACCCGTTCCCGCGCCTGCTGCGTGACGCGGGCCTGCGCGTGACCCGGCAGCGGCTCGCGGTGCTGGATGCCCTCGTCGAGCTCGCCCACGCCGACACCGAGTCGGTGATCGACGCCGTACGCCGCGAGCTGCCGGACGTCTCCCACCAGGCGGTCTACGACTCCCTGCGCACCCTGACCGAGGCCGGGCTCGCGCGGCGCATCCAGCCGAACGGCTCCGTCGCGCGCTACGAAGCCCGCGTGGGGGACAACCACCACCACCTCGTGTGCCGCGCCTGCGGGGCGATCACCGACGTCGACTGCGCGGTCGGGCACGTCCCCTGCCTCAGTGCCTCCGACGACCACGGCTACGTCGTCGACGAGGCCGAGGTCATCTACTGGGGCCTGTGCCCCCCCTGCTCGTCGCACCACACCGAGAACGCCTGACACCGAGAACGCCTGACACTGGAACGCCTGACACCGAGAACGCCTGACACCGAGACCGGAAGGAAACCCCATGACCTCCGACAGCACGCAACCGGGCACCCACGACGCCAAGGTCGGCGACATGAACGTCGAGTCCGCCGAGGGCCCCGTGAGCGCGGAGGACCTCGGTCAGGACGCCGGTGGCTGCCCCGTCGCGCACGACCGCCCGACGTACCCGACGGAGGGTGGCAACAGCAACCAGGGCTGGTGGCCCACGCGGCTCAACCTCAAGATCCTGGCCAAGCACCAGCCGGTGTCGAACCCGATGGACGACGACTTCGACTACGCGGCCGAGTTCACCAGCCTCGACCTGCCCGCCGTGAAGCGCGACATCGCGGAGGTGCTCACCACGTCCCAGGACTGGTGGCCGGCCGACTTCGGGCACTACGGGCCGTTCATGATCCGGATGGCGTGGCACAGCGCCGGCACCTACCGGATCAGCGACGGCCGCGGCGGAGCCGGCGGCGGCCAGCAGCGGTTCGCGCCCATCAACTCCTGGCCCGACAACGGCAACCTCGACAAGGCCCGACGGCTGCTGTGGCCGGTGAAGAAGAAGTACGGCAAGAGACTGTCCTGGGCCGACCTGATGGTGTTGACGGGCAACGTCGCGCTGGAGTCGATGGGCTTCCAGACCTTCGGGTTCGGCGGTGGCCGCGAGGACGTGTGGGAGCCGGACGAGGACGTGTACTGGGGCCCGGAGCAGACCTGGCTCGGTGACGAGCGCTACACCGGCGACCGTGAGCTCGAGACGCCGCTGGCCGCTGTGCAGATGGGCCTGATCTACGTCAACCCCGAGGGTCCGAACGGCACCCCCGACCCGCTCGCGGCGGCGCGCGACATCCGCGAGACGTTCCGCCGGATGGCGATGAACGACGAGGAGACCGTCGCCCTGATCGCCGGCGGCCACACGTTCGGCAAGACCCATGGCGCGGCAAGCCCGGACGAGCACGTGGGTCCAGAGCCCGAGGGTGCGCCCCTGGAGCTGCAGGGGCTGGGCTGGCGGAACACGTTCGGAACCGGCACGGGCAAGGACGCGATCACGAGCGGCCTGGAGGTGACCTGGACGTCGAGTCCGACGCAGTGGGACAACGGGTTCTTCGACAACCTGTTCGGCTACGAGTGGGAGCTGACGACCTCGCCCGCCGGCGCGCACCAGTGGGTGGCGAAGGACGGCGCCGGGGCGGGCACGATCCCCGCACCCGACGAGGGCGGCGACGCGCGGCCCCCGACGATGCTGACGACCGACCTGGCGCTGCGGATGGACCCGGTGTACGGCGAGATCTCGAAGCGGTTCCACGAGAACCCCGACGAGTTCGCCGATGCCTTCGCGCGTGCCTGGTTCAAGCTGACGCACCGCGACATGGGGCCCATCCAGCGGTACCTGGGGCCCGAGGTGCCGTCGGAGATGCTGGTGTGGCAGGACCCGGTCCCGGAGGCGACGTACGCCGCCATCGACGACGCGGACGTCGCCGCCCTCAAGCAGGAGGTGCTGGACTCCGGCCTCTCCATCGGACAGCTGGTGCGCACGGCCTGGGCGTCGGCCTCGACGTTCCGCGGCAGCGACAAGCGCGGTGGCGCCAACGGTGGCCGCATCCGGCTCGAGCCGCAGAGCGGCTGGGAGGTCAACGACCCCGACCAGCTGGCGACCGTCGTCCGTACGCTCGAGGGCATCGGCGAGGCCTTCAACGACCGTGAGGACGCCAAGCGGGTCTCCTTCGCGGATCTGGTGGTCCTGGCCGGCTGTGCGGCGGTCGAGAAGGCGGTCCGCGAGGGTGGGCACGAGGTGTCGGTGCCGTTCACGCCGGGTCGCACCGACGCGACGCAGGAGCAGACCGACCTCGAGTCGTTCGCGGCGTTGGAGCCGTCCGCCGACGGCTTCCGGAACTACCTCGGCAAGGGACATCAGCTTCCGGCGGAGTACCAACTGGTCGACCGGGCCAACCTGCTCACCTTGAGCGCCCCGGAGATGACCGCCCTGGTCGGCGGCCTGCGGGTGCTGGGCGCGAACCACGGTGACTCCTCGCTCGGCGTGCTCACCGAACGGCCGGGAGTGCTCAGCAACGACTTCTTCGTGAACCTGCTCGAGCTCGGCACCACCTGGACGCCGACCTCCGACGACGCCGAGACCTTCGAGGGCCGCGACGCCTCCGGCTCGGTCCGCTGGACCGGGAGCCGGGTCGACCTGGTGTTCGGCTCGAACTCCGAGCTCCGGGCTCTGGCGGAGGTCTACGCCTCCGACGACGCCGGAGAGAAGTTCGTCCGCGACTTCGTCGCCGCGTGGGCGAAGGTGATGGACCTCGACCGCTATGACGTCGCGTGACCTGGCGAGCGCGTCACGCCGGAGAGGCTGAATGGCGACTGCGTCACGCTGGCGAGGCGTGACCTGGTCGCCAGGTCAGCGGCGGCGCGTGTGGCGGGACAGGACCCGCGACTCACGCCGGCCCTCGCGGCCGTCGTTCCGCCGCGAGACCCCCAGGCCGAGGTCGGCGAGGTGGTCGTGCCAGCTGCCCCACTGCGACGGGTCGACTCCCTCACCGCGCACGAGGTGCCAGAAGACCGGCGACCGGAGCAGCGCCGCAAGGAGGCTCAGCGCGATCACACCGAGGACGCCGTAGAAGAGCACGCGCCCACGCTATGCCCGCGCAGCGCTCCCGAGCCACGAACCACAGATACCGATCCGGTCACGACCGGCCCCGACGCGACATGATGACCGCATGGGCGACCGTGTGGCGTTGGTGACCGGAGGCTCGAGCGGGATCGGGGAGCGGGCGGCGATCCGCCTGCACGAGGCCGGCTTCACGACGTACGCCGTGGCCCGACGGGTCGAGCGGATGCAGGGCCTTGCCCGGGCCGGCGTGACGACGTTCGCGATGGACGTCACCGACGACGCCGCGATGACCGCGGGCGTCGAGCGCATCCTCCGCGCGCACGGACGGGTGGACGTCCTGGTCAACAACGCCGGCTACGGCTCCTACGGCGCGGTCGAGAACGTGCCGATCGAGGAGGCACGGCGCCAGTTCGAGGTCAACGTGTTCGGGCTGGCCCGACTGACCCAGCTGGTGACGCCCGGGATGCGCGAACGCGCGAGCGGCCGGATCCTCAACATCAGCAGCATCGGTGGGAAGTTCTACGAGCCGCTGGGGGCCTGGTACCACGCCACGAAGTTCGCCGTGGAGGGCTTCAGTGACAGCTTGCGGCTCGAGCTCGCGCCGTTCGGCATCCACGTCGTGATCATCGTGCCTGGCGCCATCCTCACCGAGTGGAGCGACCTCGCAGCCGACAGTGCGGTCGAGACCAGCCGCGGGACGGCGTACGAGCAGCAGGCCGAAGGTCTGCGCCGTCGGTTCGCCCAGTCGTACCGGCCGGTCGTGGCCAGCCGGCCGGACGTCGTCGGGAAGGCTGTCGTGAAGGCAGCCACCGCACGTCGTCCCCGGACGCGCTACCGCGTCGGTCGCGGCGCCCGGTCGGTGAGGACCGCGCGGGCCGTGATGCCCGACCGGGCGTTCGACGCGCTCGTGTCGCGCCTCTACTCCTAGCCCGTACTCCTGGCGCGCGGCCGCGGCTACGCGCCCATCACGTGGTGGCTCACCCACTGCTCGAGGGACGGCACCAACAGAAGGACGAAGACGCCCGCGACCATCAGCACGTGCAGGGCCGAGTTGTAGGCGGCCGTCCCGGCCGCCTCACCGCCGTCGGTGGCGGCGAACCAGTACGGAATGAGCGAGAGCAGACCGAGAACCGCCGCGCCGATCGCGACCGGCTCCCACCAGCTCTCGCGGGCGAAGAGGCCCCACGTGGCCACGCAGAAGACGGCCATCGTGACCAGGCACAGCACGTTGGTCACGGCCCAGGCGGCCCCGGTCCTCGAGACGCCCTTGGTCGCGAACGCCGGTGTGAGCCAGAGCCAGGTGGTGCCGGCCAGGAAGAACGCGACACCGCCGATGTTGCGAAGAGTGAACATGACGACACCTCCTGTCTCCAGCGTGTCGCCCCGGCTCGGCGGACGTCAGGGTCGATGGGTGGGCGACCCACAGACGTCGGTCACCCAAGCGCATGGCTGTGGGGCGGGTCCTTGCGGACCCGCCCCACAACGCTCGCCGACGACCGGTCCTCAGGCGGCGTCGAGCGCCTCCTCCGCCGGTAGGGCGGACGGCACCTCCACGGTCAGCTCGTCGCGCCGGATCAGGGTCAGGGCGGCGACGATGCCCAGGGCGGCGACGACCGCACCGATCAGGAACGCCGACGAGAATCCGTCGACGAGAGCCACGGGCAGGGCCGACCCGGTGCCCACCGAGTCCTCGGTGCGAGACGTGGCGATCGTGGACATGGCGGCGATGCCGAGTGCGCCACCGATCTGCTGCGAGGTGTTGATCAGGCCCGACGCCAGCCCGGCCTCGGACGCCGTCACTCCGGCCAGCGCCGCGATCGAGATCGGCACGAACGAGAAGCCGATCCCCACGCCGATGATCAGGAAGCCTGGCATCAGGTCGCCCAGGTAGCTCCCGCCGACCGACACCCGGGTGAAGTACAGCAGCCCGGCGGTCAGCATGGTCATCCCGATCACCAGCACCGGCTTGACGCCGACCCGGGTCACCAGCTGGCCGGCCACACCCGACCAGACGATCGCGGTCCCGGCCACGGCGAGGTAGGCGACGCCGGTCCTCATCGCGGAGTAGCCCAGGACCTGCTGCATGTAGAGGGTCAGCATCAGGAACATCGAGAACAAGGCGGTACCGAGGATGAACCCGGCGACGTTGGCTCCGCTGACGGTGCGTGTCTGCAGGATGCCGAACCGCATCAGCGGCTCGGGGTGACGCAGCTCCCAGGCGACGAAGGCGCCGAGCAGCACCAGCGAGGCCCCGAAGACGCCGACGGTCTCGCCCGCGAGCCAGCCCTTCTGCCCGGCCTGGGTGATCGCGTACACCGTCGACGAGAGACCCACCGTCACGAGGACCGCGCCGGGCAGGTCGAACCTGTTGACGCGCGCGTCGCGGCTCTCCTGCAGCAGCAGGGGAGCCAGCGCGAAACCGAGGACACCGACGGGCACGTTGACGAAGAAGATCCACTCCCAGCTGAGGGCGTCGGTGAGGACGCCGCCCAGCAGCACGCCAGCGACGGCTCCGAAGCCACCGACCGCGCCCCAGGCGCCCAGGGCGATGTTGCGCTCTCGACCCTCGGCGAACGTCGTGGAGAGGATGGACAGGGCGGCGGGCGTGATGATCGCGGCTCCCAGACCCTGGACGGCGCGGGCGCTGATCAGCGACGGCTCTGACCAGGCGAGTCCGGCGAACAGGGAGGCCAGGGTGAAGACCACGATCCCGACCAGGAAGATGCGGCGGCGCCCCAGCATGTCGGCGGCGCGGCCACCCAGCAGGAGGAAGCCTCCGAACACCAAGGCATAGGCGCTGATCACCCACTGGAGGTCACCCTGGGAGAACCCGAGGTCGACCTTGATGGAGGGGAGCGCGACGTTCACGATCGCGATGTCGAGGACCACCATGAACTGGACGACACACAGGAGCGCGAGCGCCAGCCAACGGCGGTGGTCGGTGGACCGTACCGGGGTTACTTGCATTTCTGAAGTCATGCGGGCGACCGTAGCAGCCTCTACTTCACTTTCGCAAGTAGATTCTGCTGAATTGTGACCAAGTGGTATGCTTTCGGCATGGCCAAGCGCTACGAGCAGTACTGTCCGATGGCACACGCGTTGGATCTCGTGGGGGACCGCTGGGCGCTGCTCGTCGTCCGCGAGCTGATGCACGGACCGAAGCGCTACACCGACCTCGTCGACCATCTCCACGGCATCGGGACCAACATCCTGGCGGCGCGTCTCCGCGACCTGGAGGCCCACGGGGTCGTCGCGCGCCGTACGCTGCCGCCGCCGGCGGCGTCCCGGGTCTACGAGCTGACCGACTACGGTCGCGAGCTCAAGCCGGCCCTGCGCGAGCTCGCCCTGTGGGGAGCCCGCTCGCTGGGTCCGCCGACCGACCAGGACGAGCTCTTCGAGGGATGGCTGTCGAACGCCATGGACGTCGTGATGGCGTCCCGGGCACCCGCCGGGCGCTTCGAGTTCCGGGCCGGTCCCGAGATCACCTCGCTCGTCCACGGTGAGGTCGTGGACGGCCCGATCGACGACCCCGACGTGGTGGTCGAGGGCGACGCGGAGGGGATCTACTGGTTGTTCGTCGACCGGTGTCTCGACCGGGTGACCGTCGAGGGCGACCGCGCCCTGCTCGACGCCCTCCTCGAGGCGGCTCCGCCGCTCACCGACGCGCCGGTCACGGCGTAGCACCCGGGTCGTCCCGGCCCCGTTCGCGTTCAGACGCCGGCCGCCCGCTCCAGGGCGTTCAGCTCGCTGTCCAGGTGGGTCAGCAGGCGCTGCAGGTGCGGGACGGTACGCCGGCAGCCGGTCAGGCCGAAGGCCATCTGGTCGGCGTAGGAGTTGCAGGTGATGTTCAGGGCCATCCCGTCGATCGGGATGGACAGCGGGTAGGTGCCCTCCAGCCGCATGCCGTCGAAGTACTGCGTCGATCGTGGCCCGGGCACGTTGCTGATCACCAGGTTGTAGGGCGGCCTGAGCACACCGCCGATCCGCAGCATCGGCCCGAGGATCGCCGGCGCCTGACCCAGTGCGCTCATCGCCAGGATCTGGACCGGTGTCATCTCGGCCAGGGCGCGCTTCCCGGCGGTCATCGACGCGTGCACCAGGTGCAACCGGTCGGCAGGGTCGGCCAGGTCGGTACCGAGCTTGACCATCACCGACCCGAGCGCGTTGCCACCGTGGACGGACGGAAGGTGCGACTCCTTGGCCCGCAGCCCGACCGGCACCATCGCGATCAGCGTGGTGTCGGGCAGCGCGTCCAGCTCCAGCAGGTAGGTGCGCATCGCCCCGCTGCACATCGCCAGCACGACGTCGTTCAGCGTCGTGCCGCTGGCCCTGCTGATGTTCCGCAGCCGGTCCAGCGGCCAGTCCTGCGCGGCGAACCGACGGGCCGCGGTGATCGGTTGGTTGAGGATCGTCCGCGGCGCGTACAGCGCCAGCGCCGAGGTCTCGTTGCGCAAGGACATCTGCACGGTCCTGACCAGGGCGCCGGCGAGCCCGGCCGCCTCGGCGCTGATGGCGAGCGCCGTCCGGATCGCCTCCTGACGTACGTCGGACGGGACCTGCTCCGCCTGCTCGCGTGCGTGGTGCAGCGTGGCCGTGGACGGCTTGTTCTCCCACGGGGCCGGCATGCCGGTGCGCTCGGGATCGGTGGTCAGGATGCTCTGGAGCAGGCGCATCGCCGAGACGCCGTCCACGAGCGCGTGGTGGAGCTTGGCGTACATCGCCACCCGGCCGTCTCGCAGCCCCTCGATCAGGTGCCACTCCCACAGCGGGCGCTCGGTGGCCAGGCGCGTCGAGTGCAGCCGCGAGCACAGCTCGAGGAGCTCACGCACGCGTCCTGGCTTGGGCAGCGCGCTGTGGCGTACGTGGTAGTCGATGTCGAACTCGGCGTCCTCGCGCCACACGTACTGTCCACCGGTGCGCAGCGACCGGACCGGGTGCTTGAGGAACAGCGGTGCGATGTCGTCGGCCTCCCTCAGCTGCGCATACAGGTCGTGCACGAAGCCCCGCCCGGCCCCCGCCGGCTTGGAGAAGAGCTGGAGGGCCCCGACGTGCATGGGCATCCGGCGGTTCTCCGCCATCAGGAACGCCGCGGCCGTCGGGTCGAGCGGTTGCACCATGCGCCGATCCTGGTCGCTGCACCAGAGCCGGACAAGCGAGGGGCCCGCGGGCGTCACCGAGCCCTGGGCGGGGCGAGCGGGCGGCTCCGCGACTCCGGTGCCGCTCGCGGGGCGAGCAGGCTCCATCGTGCGTGAAAGGATCGGCGCCATGGCTGCGCCAGTGCTCGAGGGTGCGCTGGTCCGGGGCCGGTCCTCGCTCTCGACCCGTCTCGACCGGTGGCGCGCGAAGCGCTGGGCGGTCGCGCAGTGCGCGGTCGCCGCGGGGGTGGCGTGGTGGCTGGCCTCCAGCGTCTTCCACCATCCGACCCCGTTCTTCGCCCCGGTGGCGGCCGTGGTGTCCCTCGGTACGTCGTACGGGCAGCGGCTGCGGCGGGTCGCCGAGGTGACCGTCGGGGTGGCGCTCGGAGTCTTCGGCGCAGACCTGCTGGTCCGCGTCCTCGGCACCGACGCGTGGGTGATCATGCTGGTCGTGGGGCTCGCGATGAGCGCGGCGCTCCTGCTCGACAACGGCCAGATCTTCCTGATCCAGGCGGCGGTGCAGTCGATCGTGATCACCGCCCTGAAGCCGGGCCCCGGGCAGGCCTTCACGCGCTGGACCGACGCGCTGATCGGAGGCGCCGTCGCGCTGGTCGCGGCCACGGTCGTGCCGGCGGCCCCGCTACGGCGGCCCCGCGAGCAGGCGGCGCAGGTGGTGCGCAAGATCCGGGACCTGCTGCTGGCCGCGAGCGACGTCATGGTCGACGGTGACGTGGAGCGGGGCATGGCCCTGCTCGCTGAGGCCCGCGCCACCGACCCGCTGATCCGCGAGCTCCAGGACGCCGCCGACGAGGGGCTGGATGTCGTCGCGTCGTCGCCGTTCCGGGTCCGGCACGCCAAAGGACTGCGCAAGATGGCCGAGCTGGTCGAGCCGCTGGACCGGGCCCTGCGCAGCACCCGCGTGCTGGTCCGCCAGTGTGCCGTCGCGGCGTACCGCCAGCAGCCGATCCCGCCGTCGTACGCCGTGGTCGCGGCCGAGCTCGCGGCGACCGCCGAAGTGGTGGCCGTCGAGCTCGACGCCGACCGGCTGGCTGCGGCGGCCCAGCCCGCGCTGGTCGCGGTCGGTGTCGCCACCAGCGGGGTGGAGCGCAGCGAGGACCTCTCGGCCGAGGTGGTGCTGGCCCAGCTGCGGTCGGTCGTGGCCGACCTCCTGCTGCTCACCGGGATGACCAGCCTCGAGGCCACCGATTCCATCCCCCCGGTGCGCGGCTGATGAGCCAGCTCCAGGAGTGGGTGCTGCACGTGGACCTCGACCAGTTCATCGCCGCGGTCGAGATGCTGCGCCGCCCCGAGCTGGTCGGGAAGCCGGTCGTGGTCGGCGGTCGCGGCGACCCGACTGAGCGCGGGGTGGTCGCCACGGCGTCGTACGCCGCCCGCGAGCACGGCGTGGGCTCGGGGATGCCCCTGCGCCTCGCCGCGCGCAAGATCCCCGATGCGGTCTTCCTTCCGGTGGACAGGCCGGCGTACGACGAGGCCTCGGCCCGGGTGATGGACACCCTTCGCTCGCTGGAGTGGGGCGGCGTGCCGGTCGTCGTCGAGGTGCTCGGCTGGGACGAGGCGTTCCTGGGGCCGGGCCCCGGGCACGGCGACCTCGGTGACCCACGCGACTTCGCCGAGCACATCCGCGAGCAGGTGCGGGAGGCGACCGAGCTCACGTGTGGGGTCGGGATCGGCGACAACAAGCTACGGGCGAAGATCGCGACGGCGTTCGGCAAGAGGGGCGAGGGCGACGGCTCGGGTGTCGGGTACCTGACCGCGGCGGAGTGGGACGACGTGATGGGCCACCGGCCCACGACCGCGCTGTGGGGCATCGGGTCGAAGATCGGCAAGCGTCTGGCGGCGCTCGGGATCCACACCGTGCGCGAGCTGGCCGAGTCGGACACGCAGATGCTCGCCGACGCGATCGGTCCGACGATGGGGCCGTGGTACCACCGGCTCGGCCGAGGCGCCGACACCAGCCCGGTCGACGCGACGCCGTGGACGCCGCGGGCACACGGCCGTGAGGAGACCTACCAGGAGGACCTCGAGTGGGGCGTCGTGCCGGCCGAGGTCCGGGCACTGACCGCCCGCGTCGTGCAGGACATCGACCGCGAGGGTCGGCCGGCAGCTCGGGTCGGGCTGAAGGTGCGGTACCGGCCGTTCGTGACGGTCAGCCGCTCCCTCACGCTGCCCGAGCCGACGAACGACGTCTCGACCCTTGCCGACGCGGCGGTGTCCTTGCTCGCGCGGGTCGAGCAGAACCGGCCGGTGCGGCTCCTCGGCGTAAGACTGGAGATGGTGGAGCCCGAAGGGGGATACGTGAGGTGACCGAGCAGCCCCGGGGAACGGACTGGCGGGCGTGGCACCGCGACTACGACGACCCGGAGTCACCGGTCTCGCGTCGGCTGGTCGAGGTACGGGCCCGGTTGTCGGCCGTGGTGGCGGGCGCTCCGGAGCCGGTTCGGTTGCTCAACCTCTGCTCCGGCGACGCCCGCGACACCGTGCCGGTGCTGGCCGCCACCTCGCGCGCGGTCTCGGCGTGCGCCGTCGAGCTGGACCCGGAGCTCGCCGAGGGGGCTCGCCGGTCGGCCGCGCAGGCCGGCGTCGCGTTGGAGGTGCGGACCGGCGACGCCGCCGACCCCACGACCTGGGCGGACCGGCTTCCCGTCGACGTGCTCATGCTGATCGGGGTCTTCGGCAACATCTCGGACGCCGACGGTGAGGCGACGATCGCGGCGGCTGCGTCGATGCTCGCTCCGTCAGGCACCGTCCTCTGGACCCGCAGCAACCGTCTCCGGACCGAGCCGGCGCACGACTACGCCGATCCCGCCGAGTGGGTCCGTGACCGGTTCGTGGCGAACGGCTTCTCGAGCATCGAGTTCCTCGTCCCGGACGAGGGGAGGTGGAGGCTCGGGGTGTCACGGCTGGCCGTTCCGTCGACGGAACGGCTGCCGGGACGCCTGTTCAGCTTCGTGCGATGAGGTCGGTCAGCGTCCTCAGCCACCGCTCGTGGCTCCCGTCGTACGGCGCGCCGGCGGTGCCGACCAGGCGGCGTACCCGGTCGCCCGACCTGCGCGCCGCCTCGATGACGGCGTCCGGGTAGCCGAGCGAGACCTGGTGCTCGGCGAACTCGTCCTCGTCCTCGACCCAGACCCGGCCGTCGTCGTCGCGCACCACGTCGAGATCGAGATCGACGGTGCGCAGGGTCGCGCCCTGCCACGTCGGAGGAGTGCTGATGTCGACGTACACCGAGACCGGGAGCGTGCCCCCCGGTCCGTGGAACGTGCCCACCCACCACCGCTCCTCCTCGGGGGCGTCGGGTCGTGGGGAGAGCCCGACCTGCAGGTTGGTGGAGACGACGTGCGCCCCCGGGCGGTCGAAGGCGGTACCCGCCGGCAACCCGATCCAGTCGCCGTGCCCGTCGCTGCCCAGCCACAGCGCGTCGAACTGCCAGTGCCGCCGGCCGCCCCACTTCTCCATCTCGACCCGGACCGGGTCTCCGACGTCCAACCTCACCGGGTCCTCGTGTCGTCGCCGTGCCGGGAGGGGGTCGTGAGCCTGAGACCGCGCCCTGGCCGGGGCTCAGGCACGTGACCCTCCACGGCTGAGTGCGCGATCTGCACGTCGTAGGCGTCGGCGTCGAAGTGGGCGAGCCTGCGGCGGAACGTGAAGGTGGACTTGGGCCAGAGCACGGTGTTGCGGCCGTGCCGGTCGAGATACCACGAGGAGCAGCCGCCGGTGTTCCACACGGTCCGGCGCATCCGCCGCTGGACGTCCGCGTTCCACGCGCGCTGGGCCTCCGCCCGCGGCTCGACGGCACCGTAGCCGCGCTCGCGCATGGTGCGCAGCGCGTCGCGCAGGTAGGCGACCTGGGACTCGATGGTGAACACGACGCTGGTGTGGCCCTGGCCGGTGTTCGGCCCGGTCATCATGAACAGGTTCGGGAACCCGTGCACCGTCGTGCCCTTGTACGCCGACATGCCGGCGTCCGCCCAGTCCTCCGCGAGGGTGCGGCCGGTCCGGCCGACGACACGTCGGGCGATCGGCGGTTCGGTCGTCCAGAAGCCCGTCGCGAGCACGATCACGTCGACGGGGTGCTCGACCTCACCGGCCGCAGGGTCGACGGTGACGATGCCCGTGGCCGTGATGCGCGCGATCGGGTCGGTCACGACGTCGACGTTGTCGGCGGCGAGCGCAGGGTAGTAGGTGTTCGAGCGCAGCACGCGCTTGCACCCGAGCCGGAACACCGGCGTGACCTTCGCTCGCAGCTCGGGATCCTCGATCGCCTTCTGGATGTTGATCGTCGCGGCCCTCTGTGCGGGCGCAGCGAGCCGGGGCTGCCACGTGAAGGCCGGGACGTACCCTTCGTGCGCCCAGTAGATGCCGGTGCGATAGAGCCTCCCCAGTGCCGGGATCCGCCGGAGTGCCTGACGCTCCAGTCGTGGGTAGAGACGGTCGTTGCGGGGGATCACCCAGGGCGGGGTGCGTTGGTAGACGTCGAGGTGTGCGGCCACCCGTTGGACCTCCGGGACGATCTGGATCGCCGACGCCCCGGTGCCGATGACGGCGACGCGCTCGCCCTCGAGGCCCACCGAGTGGTCCCAGCCGGCGGAGTGGAACAGTGCGCCGCCGAACGTCTCGATGCCCTCGATCTCGGGCAGGCGGGGTGCCGACAGGCCACCGGTCGCGGTGATCAGCGTGCGTGCCACCACCTCACCCGACGTCGTACGGCAGCCCCAGACCTGGGCGTCGTCGTCCCAGACCGCCTGCTCCAGCTCGGTGTCGAGGACGATCCGGTCGGTCAGGTCGTAGGCGCGGGCGATCCGCTGCAGGTAGGCCTGGATCTCGGGCTGCGGCGAGTACGACGAGGTCCACTCGGGATTACGCGCGAACGAGTACGAGTAGAGCTGGCTGGGCACGTCACAGCAGGCGCCGGGATAGGTGTTGTCGCGCCAGGTCCCCCCGACGTCGCCCGCCCTCTCGATCAGCACGTGGTCGGTCTCGCCGTCCTCGGCCAGCGCGATCGCGGCACCCAGGCCGGCGAACCCGGCGCCGACGATCAGGTGGTCGACCCGCTGCGGGAGCCTCATGACCGCTGACCGTAGTCGAAGCCCCCGCCCCCGCCGTGTGGTCTCCCCCGCAGCGCTCAACGCCCGTGAGATGTCGTGGAGGGCTCGGACTGTCCGGGCAGGGACACCGTGATGGTGGTGGAGCCCGGGCGGGAGTCGAGGGTGACGGCGCCGCCGTGGGCCGAGACGATCGCGTCCACCAGGGACAGCCCGAGACCCGCGCCGCCGGGTGCGGCCGAGCTGCCGCCGGAAGCGGAGTCACTCCCGGTGTCGGCTCCGCGGGACCGGGAGGCGTCGCCGCGGACGAAGCGCTCGAACGCCGTCGCCGCGAGGCCGGGCGGGAAGCCGGGACCGTCGTCGTGCACCGCGAAGCCGGACGGCGTGCCGGTCACCGTCACCGTCGTCCCGGGGGGCGTGTGCTTGCTGGCGTTGGCGAGCAGGTTGGTGATCACCTGGTGCAGTCGGTCGGCGTCCCCGGTCACCGCGATCGACTCCTCGGGCAGCTCGAGCCGCCAGCGGTGGCCGGGTGCCACGACACGCGCGTCCGACACCGCCTCGACGAGGAGCCGCGACAGGTCGACCCGCTCGCGGACCAGCGGCCGACCGGCGTCGAGGCGTGCGAGAAGCAGGAGGTCCTCGACCATCGCGGTCATCCGGGCCGACTCCTCGTCGACCTTGCCCAGGGCTGTGCGCAGCGCGCCCTCGTCGCCGGGGCGTCTCCGGGCCAGCTCGGTGTAGCCCGCGATCGTGGTCAACGGCGTCCGCAGCTCGTGAGAGGCGTCGGCCACGAACTGCCGCACCTGCTGCTCGCTCCGGTGACGCTGGGCCAGGGAGCTCTCCACGTGGGCGAGCAGCGTGTTGAGTGCCGAGCCCACCTGGCCGACCTCGGTCCGCTCGTCGGTCAGGTGGCGCGGGACGCGTGGCGTGATCGCGGTCTCACCTTCGGCCAACGGCAGTCCGGCAACGGTGTGCGCGGTCGACGCGACCTCGCGGAGCGGACGCAGCTGACGGCGCACCACGTAGGTGCCGGCGCCGGCGGCCGCTGCGATGCCCGCCAGGCCGAAGAGGATCTCCCAGACGACGAGCTGTTTGATCGGACCGTCGACGGCGGACGTCGGCAGCCCGACGGCCACGACGCCCGGTGCGCTCGTCTGGCCGAGGTCGAAGGAGACCGGGCCCTGGAGAGCGGCCACCCGGTACTCCCCGAGGTCCGGGATCGCGACCTCGTGGGGGCTGCCGTCGGGAGGTACCGAGGTGAGCACCTGCACCTGGGCCGCGGACAACGCACGGCTCCCGTCCCTGGTCGAGAGCTGTCCGACCGACTGGCTGTCCGTCCGTCCCGCGGTCACCGAGCCCTCACGGGTGACGCCGTAGGAGCGGTCGTCTGCGTCGCCGGGCGGACCGAAGGCACGGGGACCGGGCTTGAGGCGCTCCAGCGAGGACGTGACGTCCTGGTCGAGCCGGTTCGAGAGGTACGCGCGGAGCGCCCACGTGGCTGCGGCTCCGATCAGCACCACGACGACAGCGACGAGAGCGACGGCGGTGACGACGAGTCGCGCGGTGAGGGAGGCGAGGACACGCCTCATGACACCGGCTTCAGGACGTAGCCGGCTCCGCGCATGGTGTGGATCATCGGCTCGCGACCGGCGTCGATCTTCTTGCGCAGGTAGGAGATGTACAGCTCGACGACGTTGGCCTGGCCGCCGAAGTCGTAGTTCCAGACCCGGTCCAGGATCTGAGCCTTCGAGAGCACCCGCTTGGGGTTGCGCATCAGGAAGCGGAGCAGCTCGAACTCGGTGGCGGTCAAGGTGATCTCGTCGCCCGCCCGGCGTACCTCGTGGCTGTCCTCGTCCAGCTCGAGGTCGCCGACGGTGAGCACCGAACCGGTGTCCGCCCGACGCGCACCGGCACGCCGCAACAGCCCGCGGAGGCGGGCCACCAGCTCCTCGAGCGAGAACGGCTTGGTGACGTAGTCGTCGCCGCCGGCGGTGAGCCCGGCGATCCGGTCCTCGACGGCGTCCCGCGCCGTCAGGAAGACCACCGGCACGTCCGGGTCGACGGCGCGCATCCGGCGCAGCACCTCGAGCCCCCCGAGGTCCGGCAGCATCATGTCGAGCACGACGGCGTCCGGGCCGATCGACCGGGCGGTCGACACCGCCTTGGCCCCCGTGTGCGCCACCGAGACGTCGAACCCCTCGTAGCGCAGGGCCAGGCTGATCAGCTCGGCGATGTTGACCTCGTCGTCGACGACGAGCACGCGCAGGCGTGAACCGTCGGGACGGGTGAGCTCCATGCCGCACAGTCTGCTGCTGCCGGCTGTGAGTTTCCTGTGCACGGGCTGTCCGCGACTCACGACCAGCTCTGATCCGGCGCACAGGCTCGTCACAGAGGCTCCGCCCACAGTGCGGCCATGAGCGAAGACGAGAGCCGCCCGATCGAGCCCCAGGCACCCTCCCCACCCCGGCCACCCGAGGGCGAGGCCCCGCCCTCCGGTGCGTCGTCCCCGCCGGCGGGACAGCCGGCGTACGCGACGCCCCTCCCCGCGGGCTACCCGGCGTACGCCGCGTCCCCGCGGCCGCGGTTCGTCGACCAGGTGCTCGGCATGCGCGCCGTCGTCGCGGTGGCGCTGGCCTGTCTCATCATCGGTGGTCTGAGCGGCTTCATCCTCGGGCGCGCTTCGGCGGAGGACACGGGTCAGCTCTTCCGCGGACCGGGTGGCTTCGCCGGTCTCGACCAGCGAGGTGCGTTCCCCGACGGACCGCACGGTGCCCCCCACCAGCCGTTCGGTCAGAACGGTCCCTGACCGGACAGCCGCCGGCGCCGCCGGCCCTCAGCCCGCGGCCCGGTACAGGCGGAGGGCCATGACGGGGCAGTTCCGGACGGCGTGCCGGGCGGCGTCCTCGTCCCGCCAGGCCACGGCAGGGTCGCGCTCACCCGAGCGCGAGACCGGGAATCCGAAGTCGTCGGTGGCCAGCAGGCGCGGCAGCAGCTCGGCGCAGCTCCCGTGGCCGTCGCACCGAGTCCAGTCCACGTGCAGGCGGGTGGTCACGACGGCGCTCCCGGGCGCCCGCTGGGGCACCAGCCGTCCAGGTGAGCAGAGACGTGCTCGGCGAAGACCTCCAACGTGGAGACGACGAACCGGGCACTCCCGTCCGGGTGCGCACACGCGCCGCGTCCGGTCACCAGCTGGCTCATCCGGCGGATCTCCGACGGCAACGAGCGGTCCCGGACGCCGGCCGCGAGTCGTCCCAGGCTCGAGGCGATGTGGGGGAGCCCGTTCAGGCACGGACCGCACTGGCGGGTCGACTCAGCCGCGAGGTAGGAGGCGACCTGGGCGGCGAAGGCGACCGGGCAGGTGGTGCCGCCGAGCACGTGGAGGACACCGGCACCGACAGCGGCGCGGAACGGCGCGAGCTCGGAGGGGGTGAGCCGCACGTCGAGACGGGAGGCGGGCACCCAGGCACCGTGGAACCCGCCCACGAGGACGGCCTCCGGACGCGTCGGTCGCGCCGGGGAGAGGACGTCGGCGATGCGGCTCCCGCGGGCGGCCTCCACCACACCCGGGTACCGGACCGAGCCACTGATCGTGAACAGCGACAGGCCGGGCTCACCGGCGGTGCCGGAGGACCGGTACCAGTCCGCGCCGTAGCGCACGACGAGGGCGAGCTGGGCGAGGGTCTCGACGTTGAGGACCAACGTGGGTCGGCCGTGCACCCCGCGCTCGGTGACCCGGGTGAAGGGGTCGCGTGGGACCGCCGGGCCGCCCTCGAGCTGGCTGACGAGCGCGGTCTCCTGTCCGGCGACGAAGCCGCCGGTGGCCCGGATGACCTGCACTCCACGATGCCGTGCGGCGGTCAGCACGGCGGCGGCATCGGCGTCCGGCCCGACGGCGAGGAGGAGTCGGTGCGCGTGCAGGGAGCGCCCGAGGATCTCCAGCCCGTCGAGCACCAGGTGCGGGTTGCGCGCGATCAGCACCGCGTCCTTGGAGCTCAGTGGCTCTCCCTCCATGGCGTTCCCGACGACGACCGGCCGGCGCGAGCCCGCGGCCACGGCACGGACCTTGGTAGCGGTCGGGAAGCCCGCCCCGCCACGGCCGACGAGGCCGCTGTCGGCCACCTCGGCGAGCAGGTCGTCGAGCCCGCGTCGCGGCAGCCCTCCGTAGCGCGTCGCATGGGCGTTGTAGTCGCTCCCGGCACCGTCCAGCAGGAGCCTGGTGGCGGTCGACCCGCCGCTCCGGGCTGCGGTCCGGCGGGTGGTCTGGACGGTCACGCGGTCCTCCGCGGGTGGCGGGCCCAGCCGCGCCCGGCGTACGACGGAGCCAGGCGCCAGCCGATGGCGGTCACGACGGCCGTGATGCAGCCGACAGCGAGCCAGCGGAACCACACGGTGCCGGCGTCGGAGCCGCTGCCCAGGGCGTGGAGCAGGGCCGTCGGCCAGAGCAGGTACGTCGCCCAGTGCACGACGCGGAAGAGCTTCGGGCCGACCCGGTGGCGCAGCAGTGAGACCGCGGTCACGACCAGCAGCGTGTCCACCGCGAGCGTGCCGAGCCCCAGCCACAGCGGCCGGTAGGACGCCAGGAACGGGAGCGCGAGGTCCACCGCCTTCAGCTGGGCGTAGGGGTCGAGCAGCAGGCTCGAGAGGTGCACGGCGACCAGTCCCGTTCCGGTGAGCGCGGCTGTGCGGTGCAGGTCGCTCGTGCCGAAGCGCCCGAGCCCCGGTACGCGCCGACCGGAACGAGCGACGATCCCGAGAACCAGAGAGAGGGTGAACATCAGCAGGGCGACGACCCCGGTCCCGCGGCCCAGGTCCCAGAGTGCGGAGTCGAGAGCGGCGGCGGTCATGCGGCCACCTCCTCCGGCCAGCCGCCGACCCGGACGACCCGACGTCGCTGGTCGACCAGCCGCGCGGTGTGACCGCGCTCGGCGAGCCATCGCGCGGCGCCCCGGCCGAGCACGATCGCCGCGGTGGCGGCCGTGTTGGCCTCGACGCAGGTGGGCGCGGCGACGGTCGCGCTGCGCCACACCGGCGCGGCCGGCGCCGCAGTACGGGGGTCGACGACGTGGTGGATCCGGACGCCGCCGCGGCGCCAGGTGCGCCGTACCGTCGAGGAGGTCGCCAGTGCCCACCCGGGTGCGATGGTCACCTGGCAGGCCGGGTCGTCGTCGGTGTCGCGCACCAGCACCTGCCAGCCCTCGTGCGGGGCCGGACCAGCGGTTGCGAGGTCACCACCGAGCTCGACCAGGACGCCGACCCTGGTGGTCTCGGCGGCCCGCCGGGCGAGCAGGTCGGCGGCCCGAGCCTTGGCCGTGGCCCCCAGGTCGAGAGCCACGTCGGGTGGCAGCTCGAGCCGGTCGCCGTACAGGTGGACACGGCGCCAACCAGGTACCGACGGCACGAGCCGCACCGGCGCGCCGTCGGCAGGCAGGAGCTCGATGCTGCGGTCGTAGCCCAGCGCGTCGAGAGCGCTGCCGACCGTCGGGTCGACGAGGCCGCCACTCGCCTCAGCCGCGTCCAGAGCCGTCCCGACCAGGTCGGCCAGCATCGGCGAGAGCCGCGACGTCCCCTGGGTCAGCGTGCTGAGCTCGGAGTCGGCCCGGAAGCGGGAGCAGGCGCGGTCGATCTCGTCGAGCCCGGCGCGCACGATCTCGACGGCCGCGCCGAGCGCCGACGGGTCCGTCACCACCACGGAGGCGCGGGTGCTCCAGACCTCGAAGCGGTACGTCGCGTCCATCGCGTCAGGACCCGCTCGTGGTCGCCTGCGGGGCGGCGCTGCTCGGTGGCGTGACGGGGCTGGCCTGGCTGCTGCGCCGGGACGACGCGGCGGCTCCGCCGGAGCCCTCGCGCTCGTCGTCGCCTCGAGGTGAGGTCACCGCACTGCCGCCGTCGCTCGTCCCAGCGTTCCCCGACTGCGTCGAGCCCCGGGTGTGGGTGGTCAGCCCGAGCCCGACGGCCGCACCGAGCGCGCTGAGCACGCCGAGTCCGGCCAGCCCGGCCTGGAGCCGTCTGCTGCGCTGGAGGGAGGTCATGTCCTCGACTCTGCGTCGGCATCCTGTGCCGAACCTGTGCGTGCGGTGGGTTCGTGGTGTCGAGTGGCTGACCGCAACCTGAACGCCGCTGGTCGCCGGGCGAGGAGTCCGCGGCAGAACTCGCTGGGAACCGGGACCGGCCGTGGGAGACAATCGGCCGCGTTGTGGACATCTCCTTCCCGGCCGAGCTGCCGATCAGTGGGCGGCGCGACGACATCGCCGCAGCGATCCGGGACCACCAGGTGGTGGTCGTGGCGGGGGAGACGGGGTCGGGGAAGACCACCCAGCTGCCGAAGATCTGCCTCGAGATCGGTCGCGGACGGGGGCGCGAGCCCGGCCGGCGAGGCGGGCTGATCGGGCACACGCAGCCCCGGCGCATCGCCGCCCGGTCTGTCGCCGAGCGCCTGGCGGCCGAGCTCGGGTCCGAGCTGGGCACCGAGGTCGGCTACCAGGTGCGCTTCACCGACCGCACCTCGCGGGACACCCGGGTCAAGGTGATGACCGACGGCATCCTGCTGGCCGAGCTGCAGCGCGACCGGCAGCTGCGGCGCTACGACACGCTCATCCTCGACGAGGCTCACGAGCGGAGCCTCAACATCGACTTCCTGCTGGGGTATCTCAAGCAGCTCCTGCCGCGGCGTCCGGAGCTCAAGCTGGTCATCACCTCGGCGACGATCGACCCGGAGCGGTTTGCACGTCACTTCGCCGACCGGCGCGGACGGCCGGCACCGGTCATCGAGGTGTCCGGGCGGATGTACCCCGTCGAGATCCGCTACCGGCCACTCGTGCTCTCGGCCGGCCCCACGGGCTCGACAGACGGGCGCAGCGACGTCGACGAGGAGGGGGAGGTCGTCGTTCGGGACCAGACGGAGGCGATCGTGGACGCCGTACGCGAGCTCTCGCGCGAGGGTCCCGGGGACGTCCTGGTGTTCCTGCCCGGCGAGCGCGAGATCCGCGACACGGCCGACGCCCTCTCCGAGGTGAAGCCCGACCCCGGGCGCACGTTGGAGGTGGTGCCGCTGTTCTCACGGCTGTCGGCCGCCGAGCAGCATCGGGTCTTCTCCTCGCATCCGCAGACCACACGGCGCGTCGTCCTGGCGACGAACGTCGCGGAGACCTCGCTCACCGTTCCCGGGATCCGGTACGTCGTGGACACCGGCGTCGCGCGCATCTCGCGGTACTCCATGAGGACGAAGGTCCAGCGCCTCCCCATCGAGACCATCAGCCAGGCCTCCGCCAACCAGCGCTCGGGGCGGTGCGGTCGGGTCGAGGCCGGCATCGCGATCCGGCTCTACTCCGAGGAGGACTACCAGAGCCGGCCCCCGTTCACCGACCCGGAGATCCTGCGCACCAACCTCGCCTCGGTGATCCTGCAGATGTCGTCGCTCGGACTGGGTGACATCGCCCGATTCCCCTTCGTCGAGCCGCCCGACCGGCGCCAGGTGACGTCGGGCGTCCAGCTGCTGGAGGAGCTGGGAGCACTGGTCGCCGATCGAGACGGCTCGACCGACGGCGGCGGAGGCGCGACCGACGACGGGCGGCGGCTCACCCGTCTGGGCCGCCGGCTGGCGCGACTCCCGATCGACCCGCGGCTGGGGCGGATGATCCTGGAGGCTGAGCGCCTGGGCTGTGTCCGCGAGATCCTGGTGATCGCGGCTGCGCTGTCCCTGCAGGACCCGCGGGAGCGGCCGGTTGAGGAGCAGGCCCGAGCCGATCAGCTCCACGCTCGCTTCACGGACCCGACGTCGGACTTCCTGACCTGGCTCAACCTCTGGCGTCACCTGCGCGGGCAGCAGCGTGAGCTGTCGAGCAGCGCGTTCCGGCGCATGTGCCGACGGGAGTACCTGAACTATCTCCGCGTGCGCGAGTGGCAGGACTTCGAGTCGCAGCTCCGCCAGGTCTGCCGGGAGCTCGGGATCGAGCTCGGCCCCTCCGGACGTGGAGCGAAGGGAGCCTGGGATGGCTCCGACCGAAGGACGTCCGGGGAGGGCAGGGACGACGCGGACGGGATCCACCAGGCATTGCTGTCGGGTCTGCTGTCCCACATCGGGGTGCTGGAGGACCGGGAGAGGCCCAGGCCCGGCGAACGCCGCGGTGCGCGCGGTCCTCGCGAGTACCTCGGCGCCCGCGGCACACGGTTCGCCGTCTTTCCCGGGAGCGGGCTGCGCGGGCGCAACCCGGCCTATCTGATGGCCGGCGAGCTCGTCGAGACGAGCCGGCTGTGGGCCCGGCAGAACGCCGCGATCCGGCCGGAGTGGGCCGAGCGCCTCGGTGACCACCTCGTGAAGCGCACCTACAGCGAGCCGCACTGGTCGAAGAAGCGGGCCGCGGTGCTGGCCTATGAACGCGTGACGCTGTACGGCGTCCCGCTCGCGACCGACCGGCTCGTGCAGTTCGGCAAGGTCAACCGTGAGCTCAGCCGCGAGCTGTTCATCCGGCACGCCCTGGTGTACGGCGAGTGGTCCAGCCGGCACCGGTTCCTGGCCGAGAACCAGCGGCTGCTGGAGGAGGCCGAGGAGCTCGAGCACCGCGCTCGGCGCCGCGACATCGTCGTCGACGAGCACACTCTGTTCGACTTCTACGACGCCCGCGTCGGGCCCGAGGTCGTCAGCGGTGCGCACTTCGACGCGTGGTGGAAGCAGGAGCGACAGCGGCATCCCGAGCTGCTCACCTTCGACCCGGTGATGCTCACCCACGACACCGCCGGGCAGGTGCGGGAGGAGGACTTCCCCGAGCACTGGAAGCAAGGGGAGGGGATGGCGTTCCCGATCAGCTACCACTTCGAGCCCGGCGCGGTCGACGACGGGCTCACCATCGACGTCCCGGTCGCGACGCTCAACCGGGTCGCGGCGGACGACTTCTCCTGGAACGTCCCAGGCGTGCGGCACGAGCTCGTCACCAGCCTGATCCGGAGCCTGCCGAAGAACCTCCGGGTCAGCTTCGTCCCGGCGCCCGACAAGGCACGGGAGTTCCTGGCCGTGACACCGCCGGGCGAGGAGCCGCTGCTCGACGCCCTCGAGCGCTGGGCCCGCTCGACCGCCGGCGTCGTCGTCCCGCGCGAGGCCTGGGACTGGAGCAAGGTGCCGGCCCACCTGCAGCCCACCTACCGCGTCCTCGACGACGAGGGTGCCGAGCAGGCCCGGGGCAAGAACCTCGATGCCTTGAAGGCGCCGCTCGAGGCCGAGTTCGACGCCGCGCTCGCGGCTGTGGCCGACGACACCGGGTACAGCGCCACCGGACAGAGCGACTGGACCTTCGGCGAGCTCCCGGAGGAGATCCTGCAGCGCCGGGCCGGGCACGAGGTGGTCGCCCACCCGGCCCTGCTGGACGAGGGCGCGACGGTGGGGCTCGGCGTGTTCGGCTCGACCGAGGAGGCCGCGGCGCGTCACCGGCACGGCGTACGCCGCCTGCTGCTCCTCGCGATCCCGTTCGGCCACGACCCAGTCGCGCGCCTCGACCCGACGCAGAGGCTCGGGTTGGCCGGGTCGCCGTACCCCTCGGTGTCCGACCTGCTCGACGACGTGCGGGCGGCGATCCTCTCCGACGTCGTCGACGCCCATCCGCCGGTCCGCACCCCTGAGGGGTACGCAGCGCTGGTGACGGCCGGCCGCGAATCCGTGGACCAGCGTGCCGTCGAGGTCCTCCATCTGGTGCTGCGCGTGCTGGCCGACTGGCGCGACACCGACCGCCTGCTCAGCGGCCGCGCGGAGCTGGTCACCCTGCCCGCGCTGCAGGACATGAGGGAGCAGCTGGCGCGCCTGGTGGCCCGCGGCTTCCTCGGCGAGGCCGGAGCGGACCGGCTGCGCCGCTTCCCGACGTACCTCCTCGCGATCCGGCGCCGACGTGAGCAGCTGGACGACCACGTGGCCCGCGACCGGCAGCAGATGGACCAGGTACGCCCGCTCGACGAGGCCTACCGACACCAGGTCGATGCCCTCCAGGAAGGGCGACCGCCGGGCGACATACTGCGGAAGGCGCGGTGGATGCTGGAGGAGTACCGGGTGTCGCTCTTCGCCCAGCAGCTCGGCACCGACGGCCCGGTCAGCGACCAGCGCATCCGGAAGCTGCTCGCCGGATGAGCCGGCTCGCTACGGTGGAGCAGTGACCGACCGCCCGTACCACCGCCCGCTCACGCCGGGTGGCCGGTTCTTCGAGGGCATCGAGTCCGAGCACGCCGACCCGGTCCGGATCGCCGAGGCGGCCGACCGTGCGGCCCACGTGCTGGTCCGCAGGGCGCACGACTCCGCGGACCGCGAGATCGCCGAGCGGGTGCTCCACCTGGCCGACACCGAGGGGATCGAGGCCATCGCCGAGGCGTGGGCGCACCGACCAGCCGACTCCATCGCCGGCTGTCTGTGGCGGCTGTACCTGCTGCGCTCGTGGGTGTACGCCGACCCGGTCGGGGTCGCGCGGGAGTTCGATGCCGGGCGAGCCCGGGCCGCCGTCGACCGTGTGGTCGCCGGGGTCGCCGACCCGCCCGGGCCGGACGAGCTCCGTGACATGGTCGACCAGGTCCTCCGCGGCATCGCGGCCAGCGACTTCGCCGACGTCCTGCTCCGCGCCGCGGCGTTCGCACGTGTCGTTGCCGCCGGTCGCGTCGAGCTGCCCGACGGTGACACCGTCGCTGCCGCCCGCATCCAGACGGTCGCCGACCAGCTCGACCGAGCGGCCCGCCTCGAGCTCGCCGGCAGTCTCGGCTGACGTCACGGCACGCATCTCTGGTCTGGACCGGGCCGCCGCGCCGCGAGAACTGGGGACAACAGGAGCAGTCGGAGGGGGCGGCTCGTTACACTGCCTCGTGTGCGCCGGGCCGCGGCAGCCCCGGGTCCCAACATCAGCCGCTACGAGCGGCCACGCGCCGTGAGGCGCTCCCGGTCCGGCGCACCAGGCTTCCACCAGCGGTTAGGGTTTCGCCCGTGCGGGCGAGAGGGAGGCGGGCTCGGAACAGCACCGCCCTCCTGACCGCCGCCCTCGTGGGTACGGCGGCGCTGGCCGCGTGCAACACCTCGACGTCCTCCGCCGGAGAGAGCTCGCCGGTCGGCGCCTCCACGAGCACGGCGACGTCGGGGCAGACCCAGTCGCGGCCCCACACCCTGACCTTCGGCGTGATCGGATCGGCCGGCGAGATCGACCAGTACCAGACGATGGCGGAGACCTACGCACCGGCGGGGCGGGCGGTCTCGGTGAAGGTCGAGGCGTGGCCGAACGACGCCGCCATGCTCGCGTCGTTCCGCGCGGGCGAGCGGGTTCCCGACGTGTTCCTGGCCTCGCGACGCCACCTGTCCTACCTCGTCCAGCACCAGCTGGTCCAGCCGGTCGACCAGCTCCTCGACGACCGCGGGTTCGACTTCGGGGACGAGTACCCGCGCAGCAGCCTGACGGCGTTCGGCAGCGACAACCGGTTGCAGTGCCTGCCCTACGGCATCGCGCCGTCGGTGATCTTCTACAACAAGAGGCTGGTCCAGCTACGCCGGATCCGGAACGATCCCCCCACTCCGGGGCAGGGCTGGACCCTCGACCAGTTCGCCGCAGCCGGCCGGTGGGCGGTGGGCCACCACCCCGGCGTCGCCGGGGTCTACCTCGACCCGACCCTCTCCGGCCTCGCCCCCTTCATCTACTCCGGTGGCGGCCAGCTCTTCGACGACAACGACCAGCCGACGACCCTGGCCTTCACCGACAGCAGGAACCTCGAGACGCTGACCAGGACCATCCGGGCGCTCCGGGCCCCGGGGGCGACCCTCTCGGCGGCCCGCCTCGCGCGGCGCACGCCGGTGGAGTGGTTCGCCCGCAACAAGCTGGCCCTGCTCGAGGGCTCCCGCCGGATGGTCCCGGACCTGCGTGCGGCGGGAGCGCGCTTCGACGTGATGCCCATGCCGAGCCTGGGCTCCTCGGCGACGGTGGGGGCGCTCACCGGCTTGTGCCTGTCCAGCCACGCCCGCGACGTCGGGACGGCAGCCGACTTCCTGGTGTACGCCAGCTCACCCGGTGCCCTGGCTCTGGTCTGCTACGGGGGATACCTGCAGCCGGCCAACCAGACGGTCGCACTGTCCGACGCCTTCCAGCAGCCGGGTCAGCTGCCACGGCACGCCTCGGTGTTCACCTTCAGCGTGAAGAGCGTGGTCTACCCGCCGGTCGTCAGTGAGTCCGACGATCTCGACCTGGCGGTCGAGCCTCTGCTGCAGGAGCTCCTCGCCGACCGTCCGGCCGATGTCCTCACGACGGCGCGCAGGATCGACCGCGCGTCGTACCGCGTGCTGGGCCCACGGTTCGGCCCCAGCCCGAGCCCGAGTCAGAGCGGCGGCTGAGCCGAGCAGATCGCGTCGAGGAGCATCGGAGCGGTCAGCTCGATCTGCCACTCTCGGGCGCCCAGATCGCGGAGCTGCTCGGCGATGGAGGCCAGGTCGGCGCCCGCCGGCTCCCACATCACCCGGCGCACGGTGTCGGGGGTCAGCAGGTTCTCAGCGGGCACCTGGTGCTCCTCGGAGAGCTGGGTCATGCCGTCGCGCGCGAGGACGAGCCGTTCCGCGGCCACCGGATCACGCTCGGCCCAGGCCCGCGGCGTCGGGGGTCCGTCCGTGCGGGGCGCGCGCACCGGCAGCTGGGCCTCGGGCAGGGCCCGGGCCCGCGCGAGGGCGGCGACCCAGCGATCGGCGTACCGCTGGGCACCGCGGCCGTGGAAGCCCTTGAGGGCGAGGAGGTCGGCCCTCGTCACGGGGTCGGCCAGGGCCGCTGCGACGATCGCGTTGTCGCCGATGATCCGCCCGGGCGAGACGTCGCGCGTGCGGGCCAGCTCGTCACGCTCCTCCCACAGCTCACGCACCGCCGCGAGCAGACGTCGTCCGCGCACGCGATGGAGCCCCGACGTACGCCGCCACGGCTCGTTGCGGACGAACGGCGTGAAGCCGCGCAGCCAGTCGAACTCCTGGCGGGCCCACTCGTCCTTGCCCGCCTCGTGCAGCTCGCGCGCCAGCACCTCGCGCAGCTCGATGAGCACCTCGACGTCGAGCGCCGCGTACTCGAGCCAGGACTGCGGGAACGGACGGGTGGACCAGTCCGCCGCCGAGTGCTCCTTCTTCATCCGGTAGCCGAGCAGCGTCTCGACGAGGGTCGCCAGGCCTACGCGCGGGTAGCCGAGCAGGCGGCCGGCGAGCTCGGTGTCGAACAGGGACGCCGGCGTGAGGCCTACCTCGGCCAGGCACGGAAGGTCCTGGGTCGCCGCGTGCACGATCCACTCCGACCCCTCCAGGGCGTCCTGCAGCGGCTCGAGCGACTCGAAGCCGATCGGGTCGATCAGGAACGTGCCGGCGCCCTCGCGACGCAGCTGGATCAGGTACGCGCGGGAGGAGTAGCGGTAGCCCGAGGCCCGCTCGGCGTCGATGGCGACCGGGCCGTCGGCCGCGGCGAGCAAGCGGCAGTCGTGGGCGAGAGCTTGCGGGGTCTCGGTCAGGGGCGGCAGGCCGTCGCGAAGCTCCAGCAACGGGGGCGGCGGCGACGCCGGCGGCGGCGCGGGATCCGGCGCGAGATCCTCGGCGCCCCTGGACACGGCCGCCGGCGCGGATACCTCGCGCAGGGTGTCGTCCGGGTCAGGTTCCATGGGTCGTCAGGGACCGGCGCCGCGGCGGCCACGGCGGCTGGGCATGACGGTCACACCCTCGGGCACCGGCGGCAGGCCTGCCGCCGTACACAGTAGTTCGCCCCATGCCTCGACGTGTCCGGTGATCTCGAGCTGCTCGCCGTCGTGCTGCGGAGTCCAGGAGGCCCGGATCTCGATCTGTGCGGTGCCCGAGTCGTCCGCCATCGCCCCGAAGCTGTCGGTCGCCACGCGGGTCACGGTCCCGGACGCGGCGGTGTACGAGGCACCGTGGGCGGCCAGCGCCTCGGTCAGCCACGACCAGCCGACGTCGGCGAGCGCCGGATCGGTGATCATCTCGAGGTCGATCTCGGCGCGCACGTACGCCACACAGCGGAACGTGCCGTCCCAGGACTCGTTCCCGGCGGGGTCGTGCAGCAGGATGATCCGGCCCGTGCTGAGGTCGTGCCCGTCGACCGTGACGTCCGCGCTGAGCGCCGCGGCGTACGGCGCGATCCGCTGCGGTGCCGGCATCGGTTCGGCGAGCACCTCCGGGCGCAGCCGTGCGTCGTTCATCGCGCGAACCGCGTCGGTGAACTCCGGAGGGTCCGGCGGCACACCCGAGCCCGGGCGGGCCTCACTCCCCACGACCATGGGGTCACAGTAGGCCCCGAAGCGCGGTCCAGGGCGGGCACACACGCCGGGCCCTGTCCGACACGGAGGAACGATTTGGCACGATGCGCCTCATGACGACCCCGCACGACGGCGCCTTCCTCCGCGCGGCCCGTGGGGAGCCGACGGACCACACCCCCGTCTGGTACATGCGGCAGGCGGGGCGCTCCCTGCCGGAGTACCTGAAGGTGCGCGAGGGCATCGGGATGCTCGAGTCGTGCATGGACCCCGATCTGGTCACCGAGATCACGCTGCAGCCGGTCCGCAGGTACGGCGTCGACGCGGCGATCCTCTTCTCCGACATCGTGCTGCCGCTCAAGGCCGTCGGGGTGGACCTCGACATCGAGCCGGGGGTCGGCCCGGTCGTGGCGCACCCGGTGCGCACCCCGGCGGACGTCGCAGCCATTCCGGACCTCACGCCCGAGCACGTGCCGTTCACGACCACGGCCATCCGTTCGCTCGTGGCCGAGCTCGGGGCCACGCCGCTGATCGGCTTCGCGGGCGCGCCGTTCACGGTTGCCTCGTACCTGGTCGAGGGTGGTCCGTCCCGCGACCACGCGACGACCAAGGCGATGATGTTCGGGGCGCCGGAGCTCTGGGACGCGCTGATGGCCAAGATCGCACGCATCGCCGCGGCGTACCTGCAGGTGCAGGTCGAGGCCGGCGCCTCGGCCGTGCAGCTCTTCGACTCGTGGGCCGGAGCGCTCACGCCGGACGACTACCGCCGCTCGGTCATGCCGTACTCGGCTGCCGTGCTCGGGGCCGTGGCCGACCTCGACGTCCCGCGCATCCACTTCGGCGTCGGTACCGGCAGCCTGCTGCCGCTGATGGCCGAGGCGGGGGCCGAGGTCGTCGGCGTCGACTGGCGTACGCCGCTCGCGGAGGCGATCCCCAAGGTGGGAGACCGGGCCGTGCAGGGAAATCTCGACCCGACCCTGTTGTTCGCGCCGCCCGAGGTGCTGACGTCGCGCGCGGCCGAGATCCTCGACGCGGGCCGCTCCGCTCGTGGACACGTCTTCAACCTCGGGCACGGCGTCCTCCCGTCGACCGACCCGGACCAGTTGAAGCGGCTGACGGAGTTCGTGCAGGCCTACTGAGCGTGCGTGCCGCAGGCCGGTGCCACGGCTGCTGCCGAGGAATTGGTGCATCCAGGTGCCTCCGGGCGGCGTTCGAGCAGATGGGAGAGTGGCGTCGTGCCAGAGCCGCGACCGGACGCCGTCGTGGTCGGAGGCGGCATCGGCGGCCTGGTCGCCGCCCGCGAGCTGGCCTCGGCCGGCCTGTCGGTCCTGGTCTTGGAGGGCTCGCCGGAGGTGGGGGGCAAGCTGCGCCTCGGCTCGGTCGCGGGCGTCGAGGTGGACGTGGGCGCAGAGTCGATGCTGGCGCGCCGTCCGGAGGCGGTCGGCCTGGCCGCGGAGCTCGGTCTCGACGTGGCGCATCCCGCGTCGGGATCCTCACAGCTGTGGACCCGGGGCGCGCTCCGCCCGCTGCCGCGCACGCTGCTCGGCGTACCGGCCGACCCGGCCGAGCTTGCGACGTCAGGGGTGCTCTCGGACGAGGGGCTGGCGCGGGCCGCGCACGAGGTCGCCGTCCCGCTGGAGGAGGACGACGTCTCCGTCGCCGAGCTGGTCGGCTCGCGGCTCGGGAACGAGGTCGTCGAGCGGCTCGTGGAGCCCCTGCTCGGCGGCGTGTACGCCGGGCACGCGCGGCTGTTGTCGTCCGCGGCGACGGTTCCCCAGGTCCGCGAGGCGCTCCGCCGCCACGGCTCGCTGCTGGCCGGAGCCGCCGCGACGTCCGGCCCGACCGGCGAGCCCGTCTTCGCGGGGATCGCCGGCGGCCTCGGCCGGCTGCCACGCGTGCTCGCGTCGGGACTCGAGGTGCACACGTCGTCGCCGGTCCGGGAGCTCGCACGTACGCCGCGCGGCTTCCGGCTGACCGTGGGTTCGGCCCGTTCCGGCGAGCTGCTGGACACGGCGCGCGTAGTCCTGGCCGCGCCGGCGCCACCGAGCGCGAGGCTGCTCCGCGGGGTCGCACCGACGGCGAGCGCCGAGCTGGCCGCGATCGAGTACGCGTCGATGGCGATCGTGACCCTGGCGGTGCGGGAGCTCGAGGTCGGGGACTCGTCCGGCTTCCTGGTGCCGCCGGTGGACGGCCGGCGGATCAAGGGTGCGACGTACTCGTTCTCGAAGTGGGCCTGGGTCGGCGCCGCGTCGGAGCTGCGGATCCTGCGCGCCTCGCTCGGACGCCATCGGGAGGAGTCCGTCCTGCAGGTTCCCGACGACGAGCTGGTCGCGATCGCCGTCTCCGAGCTGGCCGAGGCGACTGGTCAGCCGATCGAGCCGGTCGACGCCCGGGTGCAGCGGTGGGGTGGTGGGCTGCCCCAGTACGCCGTCGGTCACCTCCAGCGGGTCCGGCGGATCCGGGACGACGTGGCGAGGGTGCCCGGGCTCGCGGTGTGCGGCGCGGCGTACGACGGTGTGGGGATCCCGGCGGTGATCGGCTCGGGCCGGCAGGCAGCCGCGGTGCTGCTCAGCTCGGCGGAGTGACCACGGGGCCGGCAGTCGGGGCGCCGCCGGCCACTCGGGACGACGCCCCTGCGCGTGTCGCCCAGCCGCTCGGCACAATGGAGCCATGGCCCAGCCTTCGACCGAGCCCGTCAACGAGCCGACGCACGCTGCGCGTACCCGAGAGCTCAACGACACGATCCGGTACACGATGTGGTCGGTCTTCCGGCTGGAGGAGCGGCTCGGACCCGGCGCCGACCGCGGTGCAGAGGCGGCCGAGGTCGACGAGCTGTTCGGAAAGCTCGCGGTCGACGACGTCGTCGTCCGCGGGACGTACGACGTGTCGGGGATCCGCGCGGACGCGGACGTCATGGTCTGGTGGCACGCCTCGACCAGCGAGCAGCTCCAGTCGGCGTACAACCGGCTGCGGAGCACGGCGTTCGGCCGTCGGCTGACGCCGGTGTGGTCGCAGATGGCCCTGCACCGCCCGGCGGAGTTCAACAAGAGCCACGTCCCGGCGTTCCTGGCCGAGGAGGAGGCGCGGGCACACGTGTGCGTGTACCCGTTCGTGCGCTCCTATGAGTGGTACCTCCTCGAGGACGCCGAGCGCCGCCGCCTGCTCGCCGAGCACGGGCAGATGGCGCGCGAGTATCCCGATGTCCGCGCGAACACCGTCTCCAGCTTCGCCCTCGGCGACTACGAGTGGATCCTCGCCTTCGAGGCCGACGACCTCTCACGGATCGTGGATCTGATGCGTCACCTCCGCGGCTCGGAGACCCGCCGCCACGTCCGCCTCGAGATCCCCTTCTTCACCGGCGCCCGCACACCCGTGGCCGACCTCCTCTCCCGCCTCCCCTGACTCAACGGGGCTCGAGGGTGAGGGCGACAGAGTTGATGCAGTAGCGGTCGCCGGTGGGGGTGCCGTAGCCGTCCGGGAAGACGTGGCCGAGGTGGGAGCCGCAGTTCGCGCAGCGGACCTCGACGCGTTTCATGCCGTGGGAGTCGTCCTCGAGGTACTCCACGGTGTCGGTGATCGGCTGGTAGAAGCTCGGCCAGCCGCAACCGGAGTGGAACTTGGTGTCGGACTCGAAGAGCGTCGCCCCGCAGGCCTTGCACGAGTACACGCCCTTGGTCTCGGTGTCGGTGTACTCACCGACGAACGGGCGCTCCGTGCCGGCCTCGCGAAGCACGGCGTACTCCTCCGGGGAGAGCTGCTCGCGCCACTCCTCGTCGGACTTCTCCACCTGGTAACCCATGTCACCACGGTAGTCGGAGCAGCAACCTCGGAGCGGACTCCGGTCTTACCGGACCGTGACGGTTAGCCTGGCGGCATGCCGAAGACGCCCGCTGCCGAGGTGGAGGCAGGGCCACGTTCGGTTCGGGTGAGCAGCCCGGACCGGGTCATCTACGAGAAGACCGACACCACGCCGGAGGTCACCAAGCTGATGGTGGCCGAGTACTTCGCGAGCGTCGACGACGGCCTGATGCGCGCCCTCCTCCACCGCCCGACCGCGCTCGAGCGGTGGACCGCCGGAGTCCGCCCGGGCATGAGGCTGGCCACCGGCCCGACCGACAAGGACGCCGACGCCTTCTACCAGAAGCGCGTGCCCAAGGGTGCCCCTGACTACCTCGAGTCGGTCCAGGTCACCTTCCCTTCCGGCCGGACCGCCGACGAGATCTGCCCGACCGAGATCGCGGTGCCGGTCTGGTGCGCCCACATGGGAGCGCTGACGTTCCACCCCTGGCCGGTACGCCGCAACGACGTCGACCGACCCGACGAGCTGCGGATCGACCTCGACCCCCAGCCCGGTACGACGTTCGCGGACGCGGTGCGGGTGGCGCTGGTGGCGGAGGAGCTGCTCGGAGAGCTCGGCCTGAAGGGCTACCCCAAGACGAGCGGCAACCGCGGGGTGCACGTCTACGTGCGGATCGAGCCGCGTTGGGAGTTCGTCGACGTTCGGCACGCCGCCATCGGCTTCGGCCGTGAGCTCGAGAGGCGTGACGACGGCGTCACCACCGCGTGGTGGAAGGAGGAGCGCGGCGAGCGGATCTTCGTCGACTACAACCAGAACAACCGCGACCGCACCATCGCCTCGGCTTACTCCTTGCGCCCGATCGCCGGTGCGCCGGTGTCGACGCCGATGACCTGGAGCGAGCTCCGTGACGTGACCGACCCAGCGGCGTACAACCTCTTCACGGTGCCGGAGCGGGTTGCCGACGGCGACCCCTGGTCGACCATCGACGACCAGCAGTACTCCCTGGAACCCCTGCTCCGGCTGTTCGAGGAGCAGGGTTCCGTCGAGCTGAACTACCCCCCCGACTACCCGAAGATGCCCGGCGAGCCGCCCCGGGTCCAACCCAGCCGGAAGAACCCTCTGAACTGGCCGGATGATTCGGATTGATCTGTCGTGGGAGTGGCACGGCGCTCACTGACCCGATGACCCGGGGCCCGGGGCCGAGCGACGCCAAGACCTTGCCCGGAGTTTCGCCCGACATCTGCTAGCCGAGGGCCGCTCCGAGCGGACGGTGGTCATCTACGGGTCAGGCCACCCGGTTCTTCTCCGACTGGCTCGAGGCCCTGAGGCTCCGCGGCCTCGATCGACGAGCTCAACCGCGCCGTGGTGTGTGAGTGGCGGCTCAGCTCAACGACACACATGAGCCCTCCACGGTCAAGACCCGTCATCCGCAGCCTGTTCCCCTTCTGGAAACGGTGGTTCCCAGCGCCCTTGTGGCGGCCCATGGCGTGAAGCTGGGCCTCTCGGCCGTCGGGCTCGTCGCGGCGCGCCCAGCGACCATATCGCTGGTGCGGCGGACGACTGGGCTTGAGAGTGACGGGTGGCCGACGCCGACGTCGCGGGGTCTAGGGGACCTACCTTGATCGATACCGGGCAGACGCGCTCGGAAGGGGCACCGTCCGGGGCGCGCGGTCGAGTCCCGGTCACAAGTCGCCGGCGGCCTGTCCCACCTCGCGTCATCCGTAGGCACATCCCGGTGCACACGGGGGCGTCGTCGGCCGAAGCAACGACCTTGGTCCCTCTGGTGGGACCAGGGCCGCCTCCGAGGGCCGCGCCTGGTCAGGCAGGCCAGTTGGCACGGGCCTGCCGCGGACTCTCACGTCCTGAGGGAACGCCGCCAGGATGGAAGCGGCAAGGTCGCGAGGAGCAAGCCGAGCACAAGCCCTCCTACCACGTCGCTCACATAGTGGTAGCCCACATAGATCACGGACCCACCCACGATGGAGACGACAACGGCGCTCACTGCCACTCGGCCGATCATCGACCGCGGCCACCGAGCCCAGCTGAGGAGCATCGCCAGGCAAACCACCGTCGTAGTCGTGTGACCGGACGGAAAGGCTCCGCCGTGGGCGGCGATGGAGTCTCGAGGGCTGGGGACGGCGAGAAGCGGCTTGAGCAGCAGTACCGACGTCGCGAGCAGAGCGACCCGAAACGCCGCCTCAGCGGCGATCGACCATCGGTGCAGGCGCCACGACGCCAACAGACTGAAGCCCACCGTGGCAGGCAGTGTGAACTCGGGGTCGGCAACGTCCCAGACGACCTTGAGCGCATGCCATAGCGATGATCCCCGCTGCGACGTTGCCCAGTCGTAAACGAAGGTGTCGAAGCGACTCCACCAGCCGAGCTCAACTGACATGGTGACGAGTACGAGCAGTCCGAGCAGGACGAGGGATGTGCCCGCGGCCCCGAGCAGCGACGCGGCCACACGACCGCGTTGCCTTCTGTCGGTCGACCCGTCGATCGTCCGAGACTCCACGGACGGGACCATATCCGTCGGCGACGTCGTCAGTCCCATGCCATGACGGTCTACAGCCACGCCAGCGGCCCGGAGGCCTGGTGATGAACCCTCTTGTCCTTCCCCTTGTGCCCCTTGTGCCGTCGGGACGGGGCGGCGCACCTCGATGCAACACGCACTCCAAAGTGGACATGCTGCCTTGTTCGATGAGCACCTCGACAGCGGGGTGTCCGTCGTCTCAGTGGGACGAGAAGCGGGAGGAACATGTAGCGGCTGGCGTCCCCTTCAGCCAGCCAAGGAGGGCCGGCCGGCGGCAGACGGCGCTCGGTGCCTTCCCGCTCTCACTCAAGGCCGGGAAGATCGGGAGCTGTTCGGCGAAACCGGCGTCGGGAGATACAACGCGACATCGTCGCTCAGTTGTCTCGGCACTACAGCGCTCTCGTCGTCGACCCGAAGATGCCCGGCGAGCCGCCCCGGGTGCAGCCGAGCAAGAAGGTCGCCGCGCACTGGGACGAGTCGGGAAATCGCATCCAGGACTGAGCCGCCGTTAGGATGCGGAGGCTCGATTCTCGAGAAATCCCCCCGTGAGAGGAGACGGCGTGGCTTTCGGCCCCCGTATCGCTCTGGCTGCGGTGGTCGCCACGATGGTCGTGACCCCTGCCGCCAGTGCAGACAGCTCGACCCCACGATGGTCACAGACGTCGGTATGGAGCACCGTGCGCGACGACAGGATCTCCGAGGCCAGCGGGATCTCCCGGAGCACCTATCAGCGATCCCTGGTGTTCCTGCACAACGACAGCGGCGACCGGGCCCGGTTCTTCGCTGTCGGCCGCCACGGACAGACCAAGGCGGTCTTCCACGTGCGCCACGTCACCGCCCGCGACTGGGAGGACATGGCGTCCGGGCCCGACCACACGCTGTGGTTCGGCGACATCGGCAACAACACGCTGTCACGTGACACCATCTCCGTGGTCCGGGTGACCGAGCCCCGCGAGCTCGCGAGTGGAGGGGTGCGGGGGAGGGTCTTCTCGCTCCGCTACCCGGACGGCCGGCACAACGCCGAGGCACTGCTGGTCCGTCCCGGCTCGGGCCGGGTGTACGTCGTCACCAAGTCGACCAGCGGTGGTGGGATCTACCGGGCGCCGAAGTACCTCTCGCCCCGGCACGTGAACACTTTGCGACGTGTCGGCAGTGCCCCGGCGGTCGTCACGGGGGGCGACTTCGCCCCCAGCGGCAAGCGGTTCGTGCTGCGCACCTACTCGCGCGCCTACCTGTACTCCCGGATCGGCGGCACCCCCCGGGTGATCTCGCTCCCGTCGGAGCACCAGGGTGAGGCGATCGGGTTCACCCGTCGGGGGAACGCCGTGAAGCTCGCCAGCGAGGGCGTCGACCAGCCCATCTGGCGGGTCCGGCAATGAGCATGGTGCCGCGCCGGAACCGCTGTCGTCCCCATCGGCGCCGACCGATGGTCGCGGGCCTCTAGGGTCGTCGCATGGTGTCGCTGCGGTCAGCGCTGACCGGCCGGCCGGCGATCTCTGTCGCGATGGCGACCTACAACGGCGAGCGCTTCCTGCCCGAGATGCTCGAGAGCCTGGCCGCGCAGACCTGCCCGCCCGACGAGCTCGTCGTGCGCGACGACGCGTCAGAGGACGACACGGTGTCGATCCTGCACGCCTTCGCGCGGCGCGCGGCGTTCCGCGTCGACGTGATCGCCGGCGGCCCGAGGCTCGGTTACGCCCAGAACTTCGTGGCCGCCAGCCGGGCGTGCGGGGGCAACCTGATCTTCTTCGCAGACCAGGACGACAGCTGGCGTCCTCCGAAGCTCGCGACCGTGGCGCAGCACGTAGGCCGGCGACGGCCGATGGCGGTGTTCCACGACTTCACTCTCGTGGACGACGGTGGAGCCCGGATCGCCGCGTCGTTCTACGACCTCCTCGCCGAGCGCGGCCTCCCGCCGGCGGCGGCGCTCAAGGGCTGCAGCATGGCGGTGACCCGGGCGTTCGTGGATCTCTGGGGCTGGCCCCCCGAGGGGTCGCCCGTCTCCCACGACTTCTGGGTGGCGCTGCTGGCGACGGCGTTCGGGCAGCGCCGCAACATCCACGAGCCGCTGATCGACCACCGCCTCCACGGGGCGAACGCGTCGGGCTGGATCCCCGATTCGTCCTCGCGGGAGTTCACCGAGCCTGGTGACGGGGGTGGCCCGGCCCGACTGCTGATCGACCTCGTGCTGAAGCCGCCTCGTCTCCAGGCGCGTACCCGCACCTTTCTCGACGTCCTCGGCGAGCGTGGCGACGCGGTCGACCCGGTGGTGGCGAGGCGTCTGCGGCGGATGCTCCGCACCAA
>JBKPTA010000030.1:0-92737 GCA_046735295.1 Actinomycetota bacterium
ACGAGGAGCTGCGTGACCTGGCCGGGGCCCTGCCCACGCTGTGGTTCCAGGAGACCGATCCGCACGACGAGCCACGCCAGCGCTTCCACCTCGACGTGCGCGTGCCGCCGGAGATCGCCGAGGAACGCATCGCGGCGGCGGTGGCGGACGGAGGAACGTTGGTCGCCGACGAGCACGCTCCACGTTTCTGGGTGCTGGCCGACGCCCAGGGCAACAAGGCCTGCGTCACCACGGGGCGCGGCCGGACCTGACGGTGAGCAAGCACGCCTCTCATCTGCTGGGATCTGCGTATCAGCATCCGGGACGGCAGGTGTCCTGCGCTTGACGGCCGGGAACGCCTCCGGGGACCGTGGGCGCATGCGCTCCTCCGGCACGCTGCTCCTCGTACGCACCCGACGCGCGGGTTGAGCACAGGCTCGTCCTCGCGTCGCCCCTCGCCGACCTCGGCCGAGGGGTTTTTTGTTCCCGCGGAGCCCGGCACCACAGGCGACATCACGGCACAGACAGGACACGGTCATGACCCAGCAGGCGGGCGCGACGACGACCGGCGCGCAGAGCTTGATCAGGTCGTTGGAGGCGGCCGGCACGCGGCACATCTTCGGCATCCCCGGCGGTGCGATCCTCCCCGCGTACGACCCGCTGATGGACTCCTCGATCAGGCACATCCTGGTGCGGCACGAGCAGGGCGCGGGCCACGCGGCGCAGGGGTACGCCGCCGCGACGGGCGGCGTCGGCGTCTGCATGGCCACGTCGGGACCCGGCGCCACGAACCTGGTGACCCCGCTGGCCGACGCCCACATGGACTCGGTGCCGGTGGTCGCGGTCACCGGCCAGGTCGGCGCGTCCGCCATCGGCACCGACGCTTTCCAGGAGGCCGACATCCGAGGCATCACGATGCCCGTCACCAAGCACAACTTCCTGGTCACCGACCCGGCAGACATCCCGCGGACCGTGGCGGAGGCGTTCTACATCGCGGCGACCGGACGGCCGGGGCCGGTGCTCATCGACGTCGCGAAGTCGGCGCTCCAGGCGACGACGACCTACGCCTGGCCGAGCGAGCTGCACCTGCCTGGCTACCGACCGATCACCCGGCCCCACGCCAAGCAGATCAAGGAGGCGGTGCGGCTGATCCTGGACGCCAGGAGACCGGTCCTGTACGTGGGGGGCGGCACGATCCGGGCGGGGGCGTCTCGCGAGCTGCTCGAGCTGGCGAACCTGACCGGCATCCCGGTCGTCACCACCCTGATGGCGCGCGGTGCCCTCCCGGACAGCCACCCTCAGCACCTGGGGATGCCCGGCATGCACGGCACGGTCGCCGCCGTCGCCGGTCTCCAGCGCAGTGACCTGATCATCTCCCTGGGAGCCCGCTTCGACGACCGAGTCACCGGCAACCTCGACTCGTTCGCGCCCGGAGCGCTCATCATCCATGCGGACATCGACCCCGCCGAGATCGGCAAGAACCGGACGGCCGACGTCCCGATCGTCGGCGACTGCCGCGAGGTGATCGCCGATCTCACCACGTTGCTCCGAACCGAGTCGGCGGCCGGTCGTACCGGCGACTACGAGCAGTGGGTCGACTACATCATCGGTATCAAGAAGCGTTATCCGGTCGCCTACGACACCCCTGCGGACGGCAGCCTCGCACCGCAGTACGTCCTCGAGCGCCTGAGCGCCATCGCCGGGCCCGACACGATCTACTGCGCGGGCGTCGGCCAGCACCAGATGTGGGCAGCGCACTACATCGACTTCGAGAACCCGCGCACCTGGATCAACTCCGGTGGCCTCGGGACCATGGGGTACGCCGTGCCGGCCGCCATGGGCGCGAAGGTGGCGCGCCCCGAAGCGACGGTCTGGGCCATCGACGGCGACGGGTGCTTCCAGATGACCAACCAGGAGCTGGCCACCTGCACCATCAACGACATCCCGATCAAGGTCGCGATCATCAACAACGAGTCGCTGGGCATGGTCCGCCAGTGGCAGACGCTGTTCTACAACGAGCGCTATTCCAACACCGACCTGGACTCCAAGCGGGTCCCGGACTTCGTCAAGCTGGCGGACGCCTACGGTTGTGAGGGCCTGGCCTGCGAGTCGCCCGGCGACGTCGACGCCACGATCGAGAAGGCGATGAAGATCGATGACCGGCCGGTGGTGGTCGACTTCCGCGTCCACCGCGATGCGATGGTCTGGCCGATGGTCGCCGCGGGCACCAGCAACGACGACATCCAGTACGCCCGGGACCTTGCGCCCAGGTTCGACGAGGACGAGGTGTAGTACTCATGACGACCCACACCCTGTCCGTTCTCGTGGAGAACAAGCCCGGTGTCCTGGCCCGCATCGCCGGTCTCTTCAGCCGACGCGGCTTCAACATCGAGTCGCTCGCCGTCGGCCCGACCGAGCACGAGGAGATCTCACGGATGACCATCGTGGTCAACGTGGAGGACTCTCCGCTCGAGCAGGTCACCAAGCAGCTGAACAAGCTGATCGAGGTGATCAAGATCGTCGAGCTCGACGGCCCCCTCTCTGTCAACCGCGAGCTGATGCTGGTCAAGGTGCGCGCCGACGCCGCCACCCGCGGCCAGGTGCTCGACGCCGTCCAGCTGTTCCGCGCCAAGGTCGTCGATGTCGCCCCCGACGCGGTGACCATCGAGGTCACCGGCAACGCCGACAAGCTCGGCGACTTCCGCCGGATGCTCGAACCCTTCGGCATCCGGGAGCTGGTCCAGTCCGGCATGGTCGCGATCGGCCGCGGCTCCCGCTCGATCAGCGAACGCACGCCCCGTCCGATCACCGTGGCCACCGCTGCGGGATCCTGACCGCACACCGACGAAGGAGAGCCCACCGTGGCCCAGATGTTCTACGACGACGACGCCGACCTGTCCGTGATCCAGGGCAAGAACGTCGCGGTCCTCGGCTACGGCAGCCAGGGCCACGCTCATGCACTCTCGCTGCGCGACTCCGGGGTCGACGTACGCGTCGGGCTGCTCGAGGGTTCGAGCTCTCGGGCGAAGGCGGAGGCCGAGGGTCTGCGTGTGCTGACCCCGGCCGAGGCGGTCGAGGAGTCGGACGTGATCGTGGTACTGGCTCCGGATCCCGCACAGCGCACGCTGTACGCCGAGGCGATCGAGCCCAACATCGCTCCTGGCGACACACTCGTGTTCGGGCACGGGTTCAACATCAGGTTCGGCTACATCACACCGCCAGCGGGCGTCGACGTCATCATGGTCGCGCCGAAGGGACCGGGTCATCTCGTCCGGCGTGAGTACGTCGACGGTCGCGGCGTCCCGGTCCTGGTGGCCGTCGAGGAGGATGCATCCGGCAAGGCCTGGGACGTCGCGCTTTCGTACGCCAAGGCGATCGGTGGTCTACGGGCCGGCGGGATCCGCACCACGTTCACCGAGGAGACCGAGACCGATCTGTTCGGTGAGCAGGCCGTGCTGTGCGGCGGTACCTCGCAGCTGGTCCAGTACGGCTTCGAGGTGCTCACCGAGGCGGGCTACCAGCCCGAGGTCGCCTACTTCGAGTGCCTCCACGAGCTGAAGCTGATCGTGGACCTGATGTATGAGGGTGGGATCGCCAAGCAGCGCTGGTCGGTGTCGGACACCGCGGAGTACGGCGACTACGTCTCCGGCCCCCAAGTGATCGACGAGCGGGTGAAGCAGAACATGAAGGACGTGCTGGCCAGGATCCGGGACGGGTCCTTCGCCCAGCGGTTCATCGACGACCAGGACGCCGGCGGCCCGGAGTTCCAGGCGCTGCGCGCGAAAGGTGAGCAGCACCCCATCGAGGCCACCGGGCGTGAGCTGCGGAAGCTGATGGCGTGGGTGAAGTCGCACGACAGCGACTACACCGAGGGCACCGCCACCCGGTGAGTCCGGCCCTCACCGAAGTGGCGGTCCCCGTTCCGCTGCGTCCCACAGGTGCAGGCGGAGAAGTCGGCGGTCGACGTCTGAGCGTGATGCGCTGGCCGCCACTTTCGCGGAGATCCGGCAGGCAGTCCGACCCTTTGCCCGGGCCGGACCGGACGACGCCTCTAGAAGGCATCGTCGGCCGCACAGGTCCGCGCCCCGCGGACCTTGTGCGGGCACAGGAAGATCGTCAGCGGATAGGTCACCGTCTCCCGCTGCCCGTCCGAGGCGTAGGTGACTCCCACCCCGCTCATCCGAGCCTCCGTCTTGTCCGACATCGACACCGCCACGGCCAACTCATAGCCCCGGCCGCGATGGTTGCAGGTCACGTCGACCGTCCGCCCGACCTGGAAGCCGTTGGCCTTCAGGTCGCCGTTCTGGACACCGATGGCGGTCCCAGTCCCCCGCCAGAACGGAGAAGGGCGCACTCCGAACTGGTCGATGCGGATCCCGCCCTCGGATCCACCGGCTTCGCCCCGGTGAGCGTGATGGACCCTGGACGGTCCAGGCACATGATCATCGATCCGAAACTGGTCTCGACTCCGGGACGGACCTTGCCCATGCCCACGGCGACGTCGTGAGGCGTTCCCGGCGTGACCAGGTGCGGGCCGTCCCAGGAGGATCCGGATCCACAGCCGGTCAGCATCACGAGGAGCGTCGCCGCAAAGGCTGCGAGACGTCTTCTCACTCGATCGACCGACTGGCGAGCCTGCCTGAGTCGCTCGATCCGGCCTGGTCGCTGCCGCCGGTGAAGCCGGCCTTGGTGGTGATGAAGGACAAGGTGACCGACGTGCCGAGTCCACGCTGCGGTTGGCACGAGGAGAAGCGACGACCGTGTCGTGAGCCCACCGGCGCCTGATGAGACGACCCTAGGCGGCATCGTCGGCCGCACAGGTCCGCGCCCCCCGGATCTTGTGCGGGCACAGGAACAGCGTAATCGGGAAGGTCAGCGACCGATCCTGTCCTGCCGAGGTGTAGGTGATCTCCACCCCGGCCAGCCTGGCCTCGGTGCTGTCCGGCATCGAGACCGTCACCGCGAACTCATCACCCCGTCCGTGGGGGCCACAGGTCACGTTGACCGTGCGACCGGCCCGGAAGTGGTTCTGAGCGAGGTCGCCGTTGTCTTGGCCGAAGCTGACGCGGCCCTTCCAGAAGGGCGAGGGCCGCACCCCGAACTGGTCGATGCGGATCCCACCTTCGGGATCCACCGGCTTCGCTCCGGTGAGCGTGATCGATCCTGGGCGGTCCAGGCACACGACCATCCCGCCGAAGCTGTTCTCGGCACCGGGCTTCATCTTGCCCGCCCCCATCGCCACGTTGTGGAGCGAGGCCGGGATCACCAGTTGCGGGCCGCTCCCCGAGGAGTTGAGGTCGCAGCCGGTCAGCGCCAGGAGGAGCGCCGCCGCACCCGCTCCGGCGGCTGGTCTCATTCGAACGACCGACTGTCGAGCTTGCCGGAGTTGACCGGTCCGGCGTCGCTGTTGCCGCAGACGTACCCGTCCTTGGTGGCGGTGAAGGACAAGTCGACGGACTTGCCGAATCCGGACTGCGCGCTGACGTTGATCGGGCCGGGGTCGAAGCCATGGCAGATCGTGGCCTGGTGGGCCGTCGTGGTGCTGAACGTCTGGTTGGCCTCCAGACCTTGGCACGAGGAGAAGGCGACGACCATGTCGTGAGCCCCACCGGCGCGTTGACGAGACGACCCTAGGGGTCATCGGCCGCACAGGTCCGCGCCCTCCCGGATCTTGTGCGGACACAGGAACAGCGTGATCGGGAAGGTCAGCGACCGATCCTGTCCGGCCGAGGTGTAGTCGATCTTCACTCCGGTCATCCGGGCCTGGGTGCTGTCGGGCATCGAGACCGTCACGGCGAACTCATAGCCCCGCCCGGTCCTGGGGTCGCACGTCACGTCTACCGTGCGGCCCATCTTGAAGTGGTTGTGTGCGAGGTCGCCGTACTGCCCCAGGATACCGGCGCGGCCCTTCCAGAACGGCGAGGGACGCACCCCGAACTGGTCGATGCGGATCCCACCCTCGGGGTCCACCGGCTTCGCTCCGGTGAGCGTGATGGACCCTGGGCGGTCCAGGCACACGACCATCCCGCCGAAGCTGTTCTCGGCACCGGGCTTCATCTTGCCCGCCCCGATCGCCACGTTGTGGAGCGAGGCCGGGATCACCAGTTGCGGGCCGCTCCCCGAGGAGTTGAGGTCGCAGCCGGTCAGCGCCACGAGGAGCGCCGCCGCACCCGCTCGCGCAGCTGGTCTCATTTGAACGACCGACTGTCGAGCTTGCCGGAGTTGACCGGTCCGGCGTCGCTGCTTCCGCAGACGAACCCGTCCTTGGTGGCGGTGAAGGACAACTGGACGGAGTTGCCGAATCCGGACTGCGCGCTGACGTTGATCGGGCCGAGGTCGAAGCCGTGGGCAATCGTGGCCTGATGGGCCGTCGTCGTGTGGAATGTCTGCCCAGCCTTCAACTGCCCGCACGAGGAGAAGTAGTACGTGTGGCTGATGCCGTGCTGCAGCGAACCGTCCAGGAACATGTAGGTGGACACCGGCCGGCGACGTCCGTCCCCGGTCGGCCCGAGCGGGCAGACGAGGGAGAAGTCGCGGTCGTTCACCTTGTTCCCGAGGGACTGGTCGACCAGTCCACTTGCAGAGACCGTGGTCTCGCTGTTGCTGCTCAGCGCCACCGTCACCGTGCCACCTGCCTTGAGCGTGCTGAACCCATCCGAGGTGACTCCGATGCCCAGCGTGTGGGTGGACGACGAACTCTCTGCGACTCGACCCTTGGCTCCGGTCCAGGAGTTGACGTTCATGAAGTGCTCGGGACGCCCGTAGTGCATGGCGCCTGCCGACCAGGTGCACGTGCCGGCGCCCGCGGCCGTCGTGGTCGCATCGCCCTGATAGGTCATCGCCGCACTGTCGAGGGTGTTGCCGCCCTCATCGAACTTGTAGGTGTTCTGCGACGTGCCGGCCCCGAAGTCCAGCGCCTGCCCAGAACCGGAGGCGACGCTGACGCCGGTCTCGGCGTCCTTCCAGACCCCGGCAGTGCTGCTGTAGGTCACCGAGTCACTGGTGGTCATGTACCTGCCGCCGCTGATCACGTCGACCTCCACCGAGACCGAGCCGTCGGTCTCCTGGTACATGGCCGGGATCGAGCCGGGGCTCGCCATCGACACGTAGTAGTGACCGGTGACGTCGGTGGTGGTGGCGTTCAGCTCGAAGATCGGCACCTCGGCGCCGTCGGCCTCGCCGACAAGCGTGGGACCGTTCGGCCACAGGTAGGCGTGCACCGTCGCCCCCGAGACGGGGGAGCCGTTGTAGGTGACCACCCCGCGGGCGATGTCCAGCTGGCCACCTACCGCCTGCGCCGGCACCGCCATGAGGCTCACCGCGGTCAGGCCAGCGGCAGCCATGGCCGCCCCCGCGACCACTCGGGCTCTCCGTTTCGATCTCGACCCCGTTCCCCGTCGACTCTCCGCCTGGTGCCACAGCGATCTGGCTGCCGTCTGCACCGAGGCCGCGAGAACGGCGACGAGGCTGCGCATGAGTGGAGCGAGGGTGGGGGTGGTCATCGCGGAGTCCTTTCCCGAGTCGAAGTAGCGGTCTCCGTCGCCGTGGATCATCCCATACCGGAATGACCATGCATAGATGGGCTCGAGACGGCTGTGGACAACTCAGGCGGCACCGATGGCGACGAGCTCCTCGAGGACGGCCAGGAGCCGTCGGGCCGAGTCGACCGTCAGCACCATCCGGACGTCGCGTCCCTCCTCGCTGACGACCTCGAGCCAGGTCAGGTCGGAGTGCGTCCCGCGCACGAGCCGGGCGACGACTGCGTCCGCGACGGCGAGGTCGTCGGGATCGAGCACGGAGTCACCGGTGACCACGGCGACCCGGCGGGGCAGGCTGACGTGATGCTGGTCGTCGGGGTGCTGCCCGATCCGATGGTCCGTTCCGCACCACGGCGGACACGCCTGACGCGGATCGGTGTCGGTCTGGTCCTGCATCCTTCCCCCGTCCATCGGACCCCGTCGGCCACGCTAGAGGCGGCGTCCGACACCCGGTCGTCCGTCCGGCCGGTTGTCCACAGGGGGGAGCCCGAGTCATCTCTGAATTGCCATACTAGTATGACCATGCCCGGCGAGCATCCCAGCACAATCGATGGCATGTCGAGACAGCGCCGCGGTGAGCCCACGTGGGAGGAGTTCGGCCGTGAGATCGGGGTACGGCTGCAACGAGCGAGGGAGCAGCGCGGGCTGAGCCAGGAGCGAACGGCGCACCTGGCCGGCATCGCGTCCTACACCTACCAGAAGTTCGAGAAGGGCGAGTCGCGGCCGGGGTCGCCTCTCAACCCCCGCCTGTCGACCCTGCTCGCGCTGTGCCGGGTGCTCGAGGTGCGGCTCGAGGAGCTCGTGCCCGATCCGGCACCGGCGGTCCCGCTGGAGCACTGACCCACCGTCCCCCGGGCTGACCTGACCGGGCTGACTCGCGTGCCTGCCGAGCGTGCTGGCGAGCCCACCGGGCACGCCGCGGAGAACGGCTGACCTGTCGGCTGAGGTGACGCGTACGCCGGACTCGACGAGCCCCGCGGACAGCGATGGCGACACGCTGCCCCTGGATCGGGACGGCCCCGAAGCTGCGTCGCTGGTCGGGTAGAGTCGATCGGGCACAGCGTCGTGCTCCCCTCTCCGCTCACTCACCCGAGAACCGAGGACACGCTGCCGTGAGCAAGCCCGTCGTACTGATCGCCGAGGAGCTCAGCCCTGCCACCGTCGAGGCGCTCGGCCCCGACTTCGAGATCCGGCACTGCAACGGCGCCGACCGCGCCGAGCTGCTGTCCGCGATCGTCGACGCGGACGCGATCCTGGTCCGCTCGGCGACCAAGGTGGACGCGGAGGCGCTGGCCGCCGCCCGGAAGCTCAAGGTCGTGGCCCGCGCGGGGGTCGGCCTCGACAACGTCGACGTCCGCGCCGCCACGATGTCGGGCGTCATGGTGGTGAACGCGCCCACGTCGAACATCGTCAGCGCAGCCGAGCTCGCGATCGCGCTGCTCCTCGCTGCCGCCCGCCAGATCAGCGCAGCCCACGCGTCGCTGCGCAGCGGCGAGTGGAAGCGGGCGCGGTTCACCGGCATCGAGCTGTTCGAGAAGACGCTCGGCATCGTCGGGCTCGGACGCATCGGCGTCCTCGTCGCCCAGCGGCTCGCCGCCTTCGGCATGAACGTCATCGCCTACGACCCCTACGTGCAGGCCGGACGAGCCGCGCAGATGGGCGTCCGCCTCGTCGACCTCGACACGCTCCTCGAGGAGTCGGACTTCATCAGCGTCCACCTGCCCAAGACCCCTGAGACGCTCGGCCTGATCGGCGCGGACGAGCTGGCCAAGGCCAAGCCCACCATGGTCCTGGTCAACGCCGCTCGAGGAGGCATCGTCGACGAGGCCGCGTTGTACGCCGCCCTCAAGGAGGGCCGCATCGCAGCGGCGGGAGTCGACGTCTACGCCCAGGAGCCCTGCACCGACAGCCCGTTGTTCGAGCTCGAGAACGTCGTCGCGACACCCCACCTCGGGGCGTCGACCGAGGAGGCCCAGGAGAAGGCGGGCATCGCCGTCGCGAAGTCGGTACGCCTTGCTCTCAGCGGCGAGCTCGTCCCGGACGCCGTGAACGTCCAGGGCGGCGTGATCGCCGAGGACGTGCGTCCGGGCATCCCGCTGACCGAGAAGCTGGGTCGCATCTTCACGGCGCTGGCGGGTGAGGTGGCCCAGCAGATCGACGTCGAGGTGCGCGGAGAGATCACCGAGCACGACGTCAAGGTGCTCGAGCTCGCCGCGCTCAAGGGGGTCTTCACCGACGTGGTCGAGGACCCCGTCACCTACGTGAACGCACCTCTGCTCGCCGCCGAGCGAGGCACTGCCGTCCGGCTCGTCGCCGAGGCGGAGAGCCCTGACCACCGCAACCTGATCACGATCCGCGGCACCCTGGCCGACGGGTCGCAGATCTCGGTCAGCGGCACCTTGGTCGGCATCGCGCAGCGCGAGCGGCTGGTGGCGGTCAACGAGTTCCTGGTCGACCTCGAGCCCACCGACCACCTGGCGTTCCTCACCTACGCCGACCGGCCCGGCATGGTCGGGACCGTCGGCCGCATCCTCGGTGAGTGCGACATCAACATCGCCGGCATGCAGGTCTCGCGCGACAGCCAGGGCGGGCATGCGCTCGTCGCGCTGTCCGTCGACTCGGCCATCCCGCCCGAGGCCCTGGCCGAGATCGAGCAGGCCATCGACGCCACCTCGCTCCGCGCCGTCGACCTGGTCTGATCCCCGATCCGGCCATCGGCTGGACGAGCGACCATCCGGGATGGTGGACGGCCCGCCCTGGGCCTAGGCGACCATCACCCGGGTACGCCGGGAGGCGGAGCCGTCGGCGGTCTCGCTGACGACGCCGACCCAGGCCTCCGCGAGCCGGTCGACGGCACCGCGCAGCTCCTCCTCGGGGCGGGTGAACGGGATGCGGACGAACGAGTCGAAACCCCCGTCGACGCCGAACACCGGACCCGGCGACACCACGACGCCGCGCCGCTCGGCCTCGGCCGCGAGGGCGGTCGCACCGCCACGGCGTCCGGACGCCGGGAGCTGACACCACAACGACAAGCCACCCGACGGCAGCCGGAACCGCCAGTGGGGCAGCCGTTCGGTCATCGCCGCTGCCAGTACGTCGCGCTGCGTGCGGAGTCGCGTGCGGTTGCCCGCCCAGTGCTCCTTCCGACGGGCCAGCAGCCGTGCGGTGACCAGCTGCTCGTACACCGGTGAGCCCAGGTCGAGCGCCACCCGGGCCGCGACCAGCCGCTCGACCAGGGCCAGCGGCGAGCGGATCCATCCGACCCGGAGGCCGCCCCAGAGGCTCTTGCTCGCGCTGCCCAGGGTGATGGTGTCGGGTGCGAAGGTCGCGAAGGGCCGAGGCATCGCCGCCCCCTCGAGGTCGAGGTGGACGTGCGACTCGTCCACGACCGCAACCGTGCCGGTGCGCCGCAGCAAGGCGGCGTACTCCGCACGCTGGTCGTCTCCCATCAGGTTGCCCGTGGGGTTCTGGAAGTCGGGGATCAGGTAGGCCAGCCGTGGCCCGGCGTGACGGGCCACGCGCGCCACGGCGTCCAGGTCCCATCCGTCGACGTCCATCGGCACCGCGACCCGCCGGGCGCCGGCCAGCGTGAGGGCGGCATGGGCGTTGGGGTATCCCGGCGACTCGACCAGGACCGGGTCGCGCGCGCGGACGAGGGCCTGGGCGGTCACCATCAGGCCCGAGAGCGCACCGGGGACGACGAGGATCTGGGCGGGGTCGGTCGACAGCCCGCGTTCGTCGTACGTCGCGGCGATCGCCTCCTGCAGGGCCGGGAGGCCGGTGGGGAAGTAGCCGTGCCCGCCGAGGTACAGCGGCAGGTCGTGGCCGGCTTCGGCGTACGCCATGGCGATGCCGGGGGGCGCGGAGGGCGCGGCGCAGCTGAGGTCGAGGACGTCCTCCCCATCGAGGCGCGGAGTGAGTGTGCGGTCCAGCGCCTGACGGCGTCCGCCGGGCACCCGCGTGTACGTGCCCGACCCCTGCCGCGCGACGGCGTACCCCGTCTCGACCAGCGAGGCGTACGCGCGGGTCACGGTGGTCCGCGAGACACCCAGGGCTGCGCTCAGGTCGCGCTCACTGGGCAGACGCAGGTCCGTGTCGACCCGGCCGTCCCCGATCAGGAGCCGCAGCTCGTCGGCCAGTCCGGCGTACGCCGGGCTGCGGTCGAAGTCGTGAGCCAGCTGGGCCACCCGGAGGGCAGCAATGGACCCTGTCATGCAGGCCACTCTCTCACAATTGGCTCTTGAGAAACAGACCAATTGGTCCGAGGCTTCCACCATGACCATGACGACCGCCCCGCCTCGGGTCGTGCTCAACCAGCTCGGTCCGATCGCTCAGCTGCGCGCCGGCCGGCTCACCCGACGGCTGGTGCAGCTGCACGCCGGCCTCCTCCTGTACGGCCTCTCGATCGCCATGATGGTGCGCTCCCATCTCGGCCTGGCGCCCTGGGACGTGCTCCACTCGGGGCTGACCAAGCACGTCCCGATCGACATCGGTCAGGCGCTGGTGATCGTCAGCTTCGTGGTGCTGCTGGCCTGGATCCCGCTGCGCGAGATCCCGGGGCTCGGAACCGTCTCCAACGCCCTCGTGATCGGCCTTTCCACGGACGCGTTCCTCGTGGTGATGCCGACCCCGCAGGCCACGGGAGTGAGACTGACGCTGCTGGTCGCCGGCATCACGCTGCAGGGCGTCGCCACCGCGGCGTACATCGGCGCACAGCTGGGCCGCGGTCCGCGGGACGGGCTGATGACCGGGCTGGCTCGACGCACGGGGCGCTCCCTACGGATCGTGCGCACCCTGATGGAGCTGACCGTGGTCGCCCTCGGGGTTCTCCTGGGCGGTGTCGCGGGCCTCGGCACGATCGGCTACGCGCTGGCGATCGGACCCCTGAGCCAGGCGCTCCTCCCGTCGTTGCTGGTGTCGCCCGAACCGGAATGATCGGTCCGTGACCCGATGGCGTCAGACACGACGTCCGGCGCGCGCTGCTGTTGCACAGGTCACAGTTGGGTCTACGCTCCCCGGTGGTGCCTTTGGCGTGGGCCAGAGACCGCCATCCACAGGGAGGATTCATGTCTGTCGACACAGGTAGCAGCCCTGCCCCCGCTGCAGCCGGCGGTGGCAAGTCACGGGTCGAGCTCGCCCGTGACATCGGTCTCATCGGTCTGTTGTGGGCATCCGTGGGCTCGATCATCGGTTCTGGTTGGTTGTTCGGCGCCCAACGAGGCCTGCTCCACGCCGGTCCCGCCGCGATCATCTCGTGGGTGATCGGTGGATTCTGCATCCTGCTGCTCGCTCTCGTGCACGCCGAGCTCGGCGCGATGTACCCGCTGTCCGGCGGCTCGGCGCGGTTCCCGCACTACGCCTTCGGCGGCTACGCCGGTGCGTCGTTCGGGTGGTTCTCCTACGTCCAGGCCGTCACCGTGGCCCCGATCGAGGTCTCGGCCACGATCCTGTACCTGACGCACTACTCCTTCGCCGACAGCTGGCTGAAGGCCGACGGGACGCTGACGCACACCGGGCTCGTCTTCGCGGTCCTGCTGATGGCGGTCCTGGCCTCGATCAACTTCCTCGGCGTCCGTGTCCTTGCCGCCACCAACAGCGCGGCGACCTGGTGGAAGGTGGCAGTGCCGCTGCTCACCATCCTGGTGGTGGCGATCAACGGCATGCACACGTCGAACTTCCACGCCGCCGACGGGTTCAGCCCGTACGGCCTCAAGGGCATCCTGCTCGCCATCCCGATCAGCGGCATCATCTTCTCCTACCTGGGCTTCGAGCAGGCCGACCAGCTCGCAGGTGAGTCGAAGAACCCCAACCGTGACATCCCGTTCGCGGTCATCGGCTCCATCGTGATCGGTCTGGTCGTCTACATCGGCCTGCAGATCGTGTTCCTGCTCGCTCTCCCCTCGAGCGCGATCGGCAACAAGTGGTGCGACGGCAGCGGCGACCCCGGGTGCCTCGCGCCGGGAGCCAGCGGCACCGGCGCGCTCTACGGCGCGTTCAGCGGTCCGTGGGCCCAGCTGGCCGCCCTGGTCAGCCTCGGCTGGCTCGCCAAGGTGCTCTACTTCGACGCGGTCGTCTCGCCGCTCGGCACCGGCCTCATCTACACCGCCGCCGGGTCGCGGGTCTCCTACGGTCTGTCGCGCAACAACTACTTCCACAACGTGTTCGGCAAGCTCAACGACCGCAAGGTGCCGTGGCTGGGAGTGATCGTGACGTTCGTGATCGGCTGCATCTGCTTCCTGCCGTTCCCGAGCTGGCAGTCGTTGGTCGGACTGATCACGGCCGCCTCGGTGCTGATGTACGCCGGCGCACCGCTCTCGCTGGGCGCGTTCCGCAAGCGCCTGCCCGACGCTCATCGGCCGTATGAGCTGCCCTTCGCCCAGGTGATCTCGCCGGCCGCGTTCGTGGTCGCCTCATGGATCATCATGTGGACCGGCTGGGAGACGAACTGGAAGCTCGGCGTGCTGATCGTCATCGGCTGCCTGATCATCTTGAACCGCGACATGGATCCCGAGCACATGAACCCCCGGGCCGCGGCGTGGCTGCCGGTCTACCTGGTCGGCATGGGCTTGATCACCTACCTCTCGACCTTCAGCGGTCGGACGGACCAGGCACATCCCATGGGCCTGTGGACCTCGCAGGCCGTGTGCGGGGTGTTCGCCCTGGTGATCTACTTCTGGGCGATCAACGTGGCCCTGTCGGCGGAGACCATCAACCACATGATCGAGACGGTCGTGCTCCCCGAGGAGGAGGGCGTCGTCGAGGTCATGCACTGACGCTCAGGTGCAACCGACGGAGGCCCCGGACCACGGTCCGGGGCCTCCGCGGTCCATCAGCGCTTGGTGGCGATCAGGGCCGACGCGTCCGGCGCGACCAGCACCTCGACGGTGGCGAACCGCTCGTCGCTGAGCCACTCCTCGCGCAAGGTGTCCACGCGACCCTCGAAGATCGGAGGCCACGACTCGCACGGGGTGAAGTCGTCGAGCACCACGATGCCGCCCTCGTCCATCAGCTCGACCACCTTGTCGGGACTCGAGGCGGACGGCTTGCCGGAGTCCAGGAACAGCAACGAGAACGGACCTCGGTCGAGCATCGTCGCCCAGTCCGCCGCCAGCACCTCGACCTGGTCGTCGTCGTCGAAGATCTCGGCCGCCGCCTCGGCCAGTGCCGGATCCAGCTCGGCGGTGAGGATGCGGGTGTCCGACCCACGTACGCCGGAGCGAAGCCAGGCCGTGCCGACGCCGCAGCCGGTGCCGAACTCGGCCATCGTCCCGTGCCGCGTCGCCGCGAGCGTGGCGAGCAGCCGGCCGGTCTCGTTGCGGCAGAAGGACACATAGCCCGCCCGCCGCGACACGTCGAAGGCACGGGTGACGATCTCCGGCAGCTCCGGCGGTGCGCTCATCGGTCCCTCCTCACGCGGTCGAGTCTCTCATCCCGGTATCCGGATCTCGCATCGTGAACACTCCCGGATAAGCGGCTGCGGCGGAGCCGTCCGCGTCGTACCGTGATCACATCATGCGGAGCGTGTTCGTACTCATCGTGCGCCGCGACGGGTCCTGACAGACGGGACCGACTCGTCGCGGTGTTCGGCGTCGCGCCCCGGTCCTGTCACCTGAACGAGCCGCTCCGCGGCGGATCCGCACCAGACCTCCTTGGCCCCGCGTGATCCGCGTACCTCGAGCTCTTGATCCGGTTCGTGTGACCCACGACCGGACACCGCCGGCTCCGCTCCGAGGCGGCTCGTCTCCGCCGGTCCACGCACGAGGAAGACGAGGAGCAGTTCCGTGTACGACATGTACCCCGACGACTGGGGTCCCGCGAACCACCAGTCCGAGAACCCGTTCAGCCAGGAGGCCCTGCAGACCTCGCTCGACCTGCGGGACAACGGCGGTCGGCGGCCGGACGACAACTAACCTGCCCGACATGACCTCGACGCCGATCACCTCGTCGCCGTCCGGACCCATCCGGGTGGCCGTGATCGGTGGCGACGGCATCGGCCCCGAGGTGACGGCGGAGGCCGTGAAGGTGCTCGAGGCAGCCGCTCCCGTGAAGGTCGAGCAGACCCGCTACGACCTGGGGGCCGAGCGCTACCTCAGCACCGGAGAGGTGCTGCCCGACTCCGTGCTCGACGAGATCCGGGGGCACGACGCCATCCTGCTCGGCGCGGTCGGCGGCAAACCCGGGGACCGCCGGCTCCCAGCCGGCATCCTCGAGCGCGGGCTGCTCCTTCGTCTCCGCTTCGAGCTCGACCACTACGTCAACCTGCGGCCGGCCCGCCTCTACCCCGGCGTCCCCTCGCCGCTGGCCGATCCCGGCGAGGTCGACTTCGTCGTCGTCCGGGAGGGCACCGAGGGCCCGTACACCGGCAACGGGGGCCGCCTGCGGGCGGACACCCCGCACGAGGTGGCGACCGAGGTCAGCCTGAACACGGCCTACGGCGTGCAGAGGGTCGTCCGGGATGCCTTCGCCCGCGCCAGCCGGCGCCCCCGTCGCACGCTCACCCTCGTCCACAAGACCAACGTCCTGGTGCACGCCGGCTCCCTGTGGTCACGCGTCGTGGACGAGGTCGCGGTGGAGTTCCCGGACGTGGGTGTCGACTATCTGCACGTCGACGCCGCCACGATCTTCCTGACCACCGATCCGGCCCGCTTCGACGTGATCGTGACCGACAACCTCTTCGGTGACATCATCACCGACCTCGCGGCAGCGGTGACCGGCGGCATCGGCCTGGCCGCGTCGGGGAACATCAACCCCGAGCGGACCGCCCCGTCCATGTTCGAGCCCGTGCACGGGTCGGCACCGGACATCGCCGGCCAGGGCGTCGCAGACCCGACCGCCGCGATCCTCTCCGCAGCGCTCCTCCTCGACCACCTCGGCCACGACGCGGCCGCCGCCGCCGTCGACTCGGCGGTCGTCGCCGATCTCGCCGACCGGGTAGCCGGGGCAGCCCGGCGCACGACGGAGATCGGCGACGCGATCGCGTCGCGCCTCTGACACCGAGCGGGTGGCCGCCCCGGTGGGTGCTGTGACGGGAGCGCGCGAGCACACCGACTCGACCCGCAACGCCCTCGGCACGCCGGCGAGCCCGCACGGCCTGGTGTCATCGACCCATGCGGGAGCCGCATGGCCTGACCGCGGGTGGACTAACGTGCGTGCCATGGAGATCAGCACCACCCTGACGACCCAGCCGGTCGACGACGACCGGTTGGCGGAGATCCTCGCGAACCCGGGCTTCGGCTCGTACTTCACCGACCACATGTACACGGTCCGGTGGAACCCGGCTGAGGGGTGGCACCAGGCGACGATCACGCCGTACGGGCCGCTGACGCTCGACCCGGCCACGGCGGTGTTCCACTACGCGCAGGAGATCTTCGAGGGACTCAAGGCCTACCGTCACGACGACGGCAGCATCTGGGCGTTCCGTCCGGAGGCGAACGCCGAGCGGATGGTCCGCTCGAGCCGCCGGCTGGCACTGCCCGAGCTGCCGCCCGACGACTTCGTGCAGGCCGTCGAGGAGCTGGTGCGGGTCGACCGTCGCTGGGTGCCGGACGGAACAGGGGAGAAGAGCCTGTACCTCCGCCCCTTCATGATCGCGACCGACCGCTTCCTCGGCGTGCGCCCGGCCGAGCACGTCACGTTCATGGTGATCGCGAGCCCTGCAGGCGCCTACTTCAAGCGCGGTCCGATGCCGGTGTCGCTCTGGCTGACCACCGACTACACGCGCGCCGGGCGCGGCGGCATGGGGGCGGCCAAGACCGGCGGCAACTACGCCTCGTCACTCGTCGCCCAGCAGGAGGCCACCGAGCACGGGTGCGACCAGGTCGTGTTCCTCGACGCGCAGCAGCTGACCTACGTCGAGGAGCTCGGCGGCATGAACATGTACTTCGTGTACGCCGACGGCCGCATCGTCACCCCGGAGCTCGGCACCATCCTGGAGGGCATCACCCGCTCCAGCATCGTCGAGCTCGCCGGGAAGATGGGCCACCAGGTCGAGGAGCGGAGGATCTCCATCGACGAGTGGCGCGACGGCGTGACCAGCGGGAACATCACCGAGGTCTTCGCCTGCGGGACCGCCGCGGTGGTCACCCCGGTCGGCTCGCTCAAGTGGGAGGGCGGCGAGACCCCCGAGGCGACCGAGGCCGGCGAGGTCACGATGGCCATCCGACGAGCCCTGGTCGACATCCAGTACGGCCGCGCGGACGACACCTTCGGCTGGATGCATCAGATCTGCTGAAATCCCACAGGTCACGCTGTTCCCACGCAGAATGTGGTGCTGGTCATCGAACCAGCCGGGCGAGCGCAGCGGCGCACCCTGCGTCCGGTCCACATCGAAAGCAGGTCTCACCATGTCCACGATGTCGCGCCGCGGCGTCCTGCAGTCACTCGGGGGGATCGGCGTCACGGCCGTGGCAGGCAGCGCCTCGACGCGCGCCTTCGCGTCCGCGCCCGGGCGGACGTCGGGCGACCCGGTGTTCACGTTCGTCTCGATGCCGGACTTCTTCAACGGAGACGTCGCCGACCTGTCGGTCCTGCCGAGCTGGGACCACGGCCCCAACTCGGTGAACCGGTCGTGGCTGGACGCGGTGGACAAGTGCCTGGGCGTCGTCTCGACGTACAGCCCGGACGCCGTCCTCCTCGCCGGGGACCTGGTCGAGGGCCGATGGAACGTCGACACCGACGACCGGCAGCTCTTCGGGCCGGTGAACCAGGCGAGCGATCCCGAGAGCATCGCGCAGTGTGAGCTCGCCATCACCAGCGCAGGGAGCGTCTACTACCCGTTCGCGGCGGACCTCTTCTCCAGTCGCGGCCTGCCCCTCTACCCGGCTGTCGGTGACCACGAGATCCTCGACGACCGGTCGGGCCCGCTCAACGAGCGATGGAGCCCCAGTGGCTACACGCACGGGCAGCCCGACAACCGGTACTACCTGGTTCCGCACTGCAAGGACGTCTGGGCCGGGTACTTCACCCGCCCCGGTGGTGTCCCGAGGTTCGCCCGGCGGCCGTTCGGGTCGGCGGCCGAGTGGACGTCGTACGCCGTGTCGTTCGCCGACCAGGTCACCCTGATCACCGTCGACATGTTCACCCGACGGCCGGCCGGTGTGCGGCTGGGTGTCTTCGACGGTCAGCTGGACTGGATGGAGAAGGAGATCAGGCGCGCGAAGCGGCGGGGGCACGTCGTCATCGTCCAGGGACACATCCCGACCATGTCGCCGTACCGGTGGCTGGCCTCCGGACGCCTGCAGGTGCCCGAGGGACGGAGGTCCGCGTTCTACCGGGCACTCGACCGGCAGGGTGCAGACCTGTACCTGTGTGGCGAGGTGCACGACACGACGGTCATCCAGCGCGGGCACTCCGCCCCGGTGCAGGTCAGCCACGGATGCGTGTTCCGCTTCGCCTTCAGCTTCCTCGTCGGACGTGTCTACGCCGACCGCAAGGTGCGTCTCGACCTCTTCGAGATCCCGATCACCCGGGCCAGCGTCGAGACCGACCTGTGGTGCTGCGACGCGAAGAAGAGCCAGCGCACGTTCATCGAGTACGGCGAGCCGGTGCACCGTGGGAAGCTCGCCATGCGTGACCGGCGGGTTCTTCACCGAACCGCGAAGCTGGGCGTCTACGACCGCTTCGACGACCCGTACGCACTCGCCGGGCACCTCGACACCGTCCTGGTCTGACCCTTCGTCCGGCCCGCGCCTGCGGCTGCCCCCGTCGTTTGGCACCAAACGGCAAGACTTTGCACAGGAAACGTGCCGATTTTGACCAATCGGTGGGGGTCACGAGGGGGTCAGGGGGTCAGGTGGAGGTCAGGACGGGACCAGGACCGGGTCGGCTCCGGGCCACCGGCCAGTGGCCCGGCACCAGGCCGCAGACACGGCCGCAGACACGGCCGCAGACACGGCCGCAGGGACGGCCGCAGGGACGGCCGCGGGTACGGCAGGAGAGGCAGCCGCCGATGAGGTCGCAGGGACGGCCGCAGATGAGGCCGCAGACACGGCCGCAGACACGGCCGCACGGACGGCCGCAGGTGGGGCCGCGGGTACGGCAGGAGAGGCAGCCGCCGATGAGCCCGCCGATGAGCCCGCCGATGGGCCCGCCGGTGCGGCCTCGGTGGGGCCACCGGTGAATCGGCCCGCGCTGCCGGGTCCGGGCGGTGTCGGCTTGTACCGTGATGGCGTGTCCGTCCAGCCGTCCAGTGCGCGCACCGTCGGCGGCTACACGCTGCTGGCACTGCTGGGCGAGGGCGGGATGGGGGTCGTCCACCTGGCTCGCAAGGGCGACGGGCCACGGGTGGCGCTGAAGGTGCTCCGCCCGCACATCGTCGGCGACGACGAGGCGAGGCGACGCCTGGCTCGCGAGGTGAGCTCGCTCGAGCGCATCCGGAGCCGGTGGATCGCCGAGATCGTGGACGCCGACCCCTGGGCCCCGACGCCCTACGTCGCGACGCGGTACGTGCCTGGCCTGAGCCTGCACGACCACGTGCCCCAGGAGGGTCCGATCACCGGTCCCGACCTGTCCTGGTTCGCCCGGTGTCTCGCCGAGGGGGTGGCGAGCGTGCACGCCGTGGGTGTGTTGCACCGTGACGTCAAGCCGTCCAACGTGCTGCTCGAGGGGCGCACCCCGATTCTGATCGACTTCGGCCTGGCCCGGGTGGCGGACGACCCGAAGCTCACCCACACCGGCTGGCTGCTCGGGACCCCCGGGTACCTGGCTCCCGAGATCCTGTACGGCGACGACGCCACGACGGCCTCCGACGTCCACTCGTGGGCGTCCACGGTGGCCTACGCCGGCACCGGGAACCCGCCGTTCGGACGCGGACCCTCCATGGCGATCATGGACCGCGTCCGGCGTGGGGAGCATGACCTGGGGGGCCTGCCCGACGACCTCCGGGCGGTCCTGTCGGCCGCGCTCCATCCCGACCCCGCCCAGCGGCCGAGCCTCCCGGAGATCATCCGCCGCCTCGGGGGCGGGGCGCCGTCGCCCGTCCGGCCTACGGCGACCTGCGACGACCCGTTCACCCTGCCCCTCGCCCTCGCCGCCCACGACCGGGCGGAGGCCGCGACCAGTGTCAGCCAGGGCGCGCCGCGTACCCGCGCTCTCGGTGCCGAGGTGACCGCCGAGGTGACCGACGTCGAGGACCCCGACGACCTTCCGGTCGACCTCGAGCCGATGCCGGAGCGGGACGGCTCCCTGCTGGTTCTCCGGCGTGGGCTCTTGGTGAGCGCGCTCGGGCTGGCCGGAGCCGCCTTCACCGCAGCCTGGCCGTCGTGGGGGCTGCTCCTCCTGCTCGGTGCCTCGTGGCTGCTGCGCACCTGCACGACGACCGTCACCGCCCACGGTGACCGTCGTCGTCTCCGAGGCGCCCGGTGGTACGACGTGCTGGTCGCTCCGCTCTCGGCACCCTGGTACCTCGTCGCGGCCGTGCCGGGGGCGCTGCTCCTGGCCCTGTGGTCCGTCGGCGTGGCCGTCGCGGGCGCCCTCCTCTGCTACGCCGCCGGTGCCTCCACGGTTGTCACCCTCTTCGTCGCCGGGCTCGGCCTGGAGGCGGGTCTGTGGGTCGGTCCGGGCGCGGCGCACCTGAGATGGCCGGTGCGCGTCGTGGCGCACGCCGCCGCCCGTCGTACCGGACGCTGGGCCGTGGTGACGGTCGCGGTGCTCTCGTTCGCCGGCTTCGTCGGGCACCAGGCCTCTCTCGGCGTCGACTGGTCGCCGTTCGGCCGGCCACCGCTCGTCGGCCGCTGACCCGGCCCGGGCCGGATCGTGAGATCCGCGGGCCGCCGATGCCTCCCCGTGCCACGATGGGTCCATGCGCAGCACCACGGTCATCATCACCTAGCGCGTCGGGCCCTCCCGACGCGCAGACCTCTCGTCCCGACGGGGGGTCTTTGTGATTTCCCCCGCACGACCCGGCACGACCCGGCACGACCCGGCACGACCCGGCACGACCCGGCACGACAGGATCGACCCGAACAGCCGACCCACTCGGCGAGCACGAGCGACCAGGACGGCCCCCATGGACACCGAGTTCCACGTCTACGACACGACACTGCGCGACGGCGCGCAGCAGGAGGGGCTGAACCTCTCCGTCGCCGACAAGCTGACGATCGCCCGGCAGCTCGACGAGCTCGGCGTGGGCTTCATCGAGGGTGGCTGGCCCGGGGCGAGCCCCAAGGACACCGAGTTCTTCGCCCGCGCCCGGACCGAGCTCGACCTGCGACACGCCCGGCTGGCGGCGTTCGGGGCGACCCGTCGGCCCGGTGTACCGGCCGCCGACGACCCTCTGGTCGCGGCGCTCCGGGACAGCGGCGCGTCGGTCGTGACCCTGGTGGCGAAGTCGCACCCGCGGCACGTGGAGCTGGCGTTGCGCACCACGCTCGCCGAGAACCTCGAGATGGTGCGTGACACGGTGAGCCACCTGGTCGCCGAGGGCCGCGAGGTCTTCCTCGACGCCGAGCACTTCTTCGACGGCTACCGTGCCGACCGGGACTATGCGACGCAGGTGCTCCGGACGGCGTTCGAGGCGGGTGCCAGCGTGGTGGCGTTGTGCGACACGAACGGCGGCATGCTGCCCGGGTGGGTGGGCGACGTCGTGCACGACGTGGTGTCGACGACGCCGGGCGCGGTGGGCATCCACTGCCACAACGACACCGGTTGTGCCGTCGCCAACACGTTGGCCGCCGTGGAGGCCGGCGCGAGCCACGTTCAGGGGACCATCAACGGATACGGCGAGCGCACCGGCAACGCCGACCTCGTCTCGGTCGTGGCCAATCTCCAGCTCAAGCTGGACCGGGACGTGCTGCCGGACGGCCTGCTGGCCGAGGCCACCCGGATCGCCCACGCCATCGCCGAGGTCACCAACGTCCCCCCGGCGTCGCGTCAGCCGTACGTCGGGGTGTCGGCGTTCGCGCACAAGGCGGGGCTGCACGCCAGCGCTATCAAGGTCGACCCGGGCCTCTACCAGCACATGGACCCGGTAGGCGTCGGCAACGACATGCGGTTGCTGGTCAGCGACATGGCCGGGCGAGCCTCGATCGAGCTCAAGGGCCGTGAGCTCGGCTACGACCTGTCCGGCGACCGCGACCTGGTCGACCGGGTGACCGCGCGGGTCAAGGAGCTGGAGTCGCGCGGCTACACGTTCGAGGCGGCCGACGCGTCGTTCGAGCTGCTGCTGGCCGAGGAGGCGGACGGCCGCCGCCCGTCGTACCTCACCGTCGAGTCGTGGCGCGTCATCACCGAGACGCTCACCCATGCTCAGCCGGGGGAGGAGGCGGTCTCCGAGGCGACCGTCAAGCTGATGGCCGAGGGTGTGCGGTACGTCGAGACCGGGGAGGGCAACGGCCCGGTCAACGCGCTCGACCAGGCACTCCGCCAGGCGCTGGTCCGGGCCTTCCCGGAGGTCGCGAAGTTCGAGCTGATCGACTACAAGGTGCGGATCCTCGACCAGGGCCACGGCACCGACGCGATCACCCGGGTGCTGATGGAGACCTCCGACGGCGAGTCCTCCTGGGTCACCGTCGGGGTCGGCCACAACGTGATCGAGGCATCGTGGGAGGCCCTCCTCGACGGCATCACCTACGGTCTCCGGCGCCACCACGCGACCCCGCCCCGGCCGCCCGCGGTACCCGGTCCAGGGCAGGCGGGAGCAGGCAGCCGCTAGCGTCGGCCGGGTGAGCGAGCTCCACGACCTGACCGCCCTCGCTCAGGGCGTGGCCGTACGCCGGGGCGAGGTGTCGCCGCGGGAGCTCGTCGAGCACTACGCCGCTCGCGGCGACGACGTGGGCGCGTTCGTCTCGCGCACCACGCGGTCGGCGGTGCAGCGAGCGGAGGCGTTGCTGCCGGTGCCGACCGACGCCGGCCCGCTGTACGGCGTACCGACCGCGATCAAGGACCTGAACCTGACGGCGGGCGTCCGCACGACCTTCGGCTCCGCGGCGTACGCCGACTTCGTGCCCGACATCTCCGACGGCGTCACCTTGTCGATCGAGGACGCCGGCCTGGTGAGCCTCGGCAAGACCAACACGCCGGAGTTCGGCTCGCCGTGCTACACCGAGCCGGACGTCGCGCCCCCCGCGGTCACGCCCTGGGACCGGACCCGGATGGCCGGGGGGTCCTCGGGGGGTGCCGCCGCGGCGGTGGCCGCGGGGCTGGTCCCGCTGGCCCAGGGGTCCGACGGCGGCGGCTCGATCCGCATCCCCGCGTCGTGCTGCGGCCTCGTGGGCCTGAAGCCGACGCGCGGCCGGGTCAGCGGGTGGCCGATGTACGGCGAGGTGACCGGGCTCGCGACGGCGGGCACCCTGGCCCGGACCGTGCGCGACGCGGCCGCTCTCCTCGACGTGCTCGAGGGCCGACGTCCGGGTGACCCCTCCTGGGCTCCGCCGCCGTCCGCGTCGTTCCTCGCTGCGTGCGACCGCGAGCCGGGCACCATGCGGATCGCCCGGTTCGCCGAGCCGGTGATCGCCGACGCGGCGGTCGACCCGGAGTGCCGGCAGGCCTGGGACGACGCCTCGGGGCTGCTCGCCTCACTGGGTCACGAGGTCGAGGACATCGCGGTGCCGATGCCCCGCGAGGCCGTGGCCACGTTCGAGATCTGCTGGGCGGTGCTCACCGCACTCTCGCCGGCGCCGCCCGGTGCGGAGGACCTGCTACGGCCGCTCACGCGCTGGCTCGGCGGCCGGGGGAGACGCGTCTCCGGTCCCGACTTCGGGCTCGCGCTGGGCGCGATGCGGAGACACGCCGCCGACTGCCTGGCCCTGCTCGCGCCGTACGACGCGGTGCTCACCCCGACGCTCGCCGTACCACCGCTGCCGGTCGGTGCCCTGCGCAACGACGACGACCCGGCTGCCGACTTCGAGGCGCAGAAGGCCTTCACGCCCTGGACGTCCGCGTGGAACGTCACCGGCATGCCGGCCGTGTCGCTGCCCCTGCACTGGACCCCGACCGGACTGCCGGTCGGGGTGATGATCGCCGCCCGTCCTGCCGAGGAGGAGCAGCTGTTGTCGCTCGCGGCCCAGGTCGAGGCGGCGGTCCCCTGGGCCGACCGCCACCCGCCCGGCTGGTGACCTTGGGCCTGGCAGGGCTCAGACGTCGAACGTGCCGCCGGAGCGCCAGTAGACGCTGTCCTCGCGGGTCATGAATCCGTTCTCGACGAGGTAGCGGCGCAGAGCGGCGTAGTCCGGGTGGAAGCGCTGGAGAACCTCGTTCACCTGGGACTCGGGGTAGGTGTGGCCGGGCTCGAACTCCTGCGCCAGGCGGTCGAGGACGACGAGCAGCTTCGACAGCTTGGTCGGGATCGTCCTCAGCCGGCCGTCGGCGCTGAGGAACGTCGCCAACACCCGATCGTCCATGCCGCCCACGGTAATCGGCCCGGACGCGTCCCGCTCGGTGGTCGACAAGGTCACCGGTCGCCGTCGGAGCCTCCGCACGAGCCGTTGCCGAGCAGTCGTTCGCACTCTCCGACCAGGCGGTGCCGGAGGGGGGCCGCGCGCCGGGCGAACCGGCGCTGGTGCGCGGCGTACTGCTGCTTCCCGTCGGGCGTGTCGACCGCTATCGGTGTCCACGGCTCGCCCAGGGGATCCAGCGTCGTGTCGCTCAGGTCGTAGGGCGCGGCACGCATGTCGACGATCCGCACCTCCCACGCCAGCTCGAAGCAGTCGGCGACGAGGTCCGACCCGACCAGGGGCCAGAGCCGGAACGCGTGCTTGTAGAGGTCCATGGTCGCGTGCAGGCAGCCCGGCTGCTCGAACGCCGGCCGGTCGTCCGGTCCGGGCCGGAGCTGGTTGAGCGGGGCCGCGGACGGCGTGAAGAAGCGGTAGGCGTCGAAGTGCGAGCAGGTGATCCGGTGGGACTCGACGACGTCGTCGGTGCCCCTCGTGCCGAGCCGAAGCGGAACGGTGTGCCGGGTCTCGTCGGCCCGATGCACCATCGCCCACTCGTGCAGCCCGAAGCACGCGAACGTCGCCGGACGACCGGCCGTCGCCCGCAGCAGGTCGAGCGTCGACGCGATCAGCCCGCGCCGCTCCGCCAGCAGCTCGGGCGAGCCGGACGCCGGCCAGCCGGGGCGCCAGTCGAGCAGCTTGGCGGGCGAGAAGGAGTAGTAGGCGAACAGGAAGTCGTGCACCGGATGAGCGACGGCGCGTCGACGCCGAGCCAGGTGCGGCTCCACGTACGGGGCGAGGCGCGCGCGGTGGGCCGAGGCCCGCGCCCCGTCGCTCGAGCCGGCTCCGCCGGTCGCGATCACTGCGGCGGGCGAGCCCACTGCGTCGGTCGGGCTCGTCGAGACCACCCCATCGCTGGGGATCACCCCGTCCGTCGTGCTCACCACGTCGGTCGAGCTTGGCGAGACCACGGACGCGCACACCCGTTCATGGTCCGACATCGACGACCGCTCCGTGCAGCTCGGCGAGCATGACCGCGGCGTGCAGGTCGATCCGCGTCTCGCGCAACGTCACCGACGTGAGGTCCACACGGTCCACCGAGGCCGTGCGCAGGTCTGCCCGGGTCAGGTCGGTCTCGCGCAGGGTGGCCCCGTCGAGCTGTGCGGACGTGAGCACCGCCCGCGTCAGGTCGGCCATCGACAGGTCCGCGTCACGGAGGTCGACTTCCGTCAGGTCGACCCCGGCGAGGTCGGCGCCCCGCATCGAGACGGCCCTCCACGCCCCACCCACGACGGTGATCGGCCGCAGCGTGCACCCCGCGAACACCGAGCCGGTCAGCTTGCAGCCGTCGAGGGTCGCGGTGAAGAAGCTCGTACGCCGGAAGTCGCACCCGACGAACGCGGTGGCCCGATGGGTCGAGGCGTTGAAGCGGCAGGTGTGGAAGGTGCACCGCTCGAACGTGGTCCCTTCGGTGGTCGCCTCGGTCAGGTCCACGTCGGAGAAGACACAGTCCACGAACCGCACGCCACCGATGGGCTGGGCGTACCAGTCCTGATCTCGGAAGCGCCGGCCTTCGGCGCCGATCTCCAGCACATCGTCCACGTCGCTCCCGCCGGTCGAGCGTGTCAAGACCACGGGTCCATGATCCACGACCCCATGGATAGGCTCGGGCGCGTGCGCATCGCGAGGTTCACCACGGGCGGCGACCCGGCGTACGGCGTGATCAGCGGCGAGCTGGACGAGTTCGGCCAGCCCGCCGACGACAGCGTCGTGGTCGAGCTGTCCGGTGACCCGTTGTACGCCGGCATCCAGCCGACGCAGACCGAGCACCCGCTCTCGGGCGTCCGGCTCCTCGCCCCCGTGATCCCACGGAGCAAGGTGGTGGCGATCGGCCGCAACTACGCCGCCCACGCCGCCGAGCTCGGGAATGACGTGCCTGACGAGCCCCTGATGTTCCTCAAGCCCAACACCTCGGTGGTCGGCCCCGGCGACCAGGTCTTCTACCCGCCGCAGACCGAGCGACTCGACTACGAGGGTGAGCTGGCCGTGGTCATCGGCCGCATCTGTCGCGACGTCCCGCCCGAGCAGGCGACGGACGTCATCTTCGGTTACACCATCGCCAACGACGTGACCGCCCGCGACCTGCAGAAGAAGGACGGCCAGTGGACCCGGGCGAAGGGCTTCGACTCGTTCTGCCCTCTCGGCCCCTGGATGGAGACCGACCTCGATCCGGAGGCCTTCGCCGAGGGGGTCAGCCTGCAGACCCACCTGAACGGCGATCTCGTGCAGGACGGCTCGACCAAGGACCTGATCTTCGACATCCCCACTCTGGTCGCCTACATCAGCAGTGTGATGACACTGCTGCCGGGGGATGTCATCCTCACCGGCACGCCCGAAGGCACCGGCCCGATGCAGCCGGGCGACGAGGTCGAAGTGTCCATCGGCGGTCTCGGAGCCCTGACCAACACGGTGGTGAAGAGATGAGCGACCCGGTCCTCGGCGACCTCCAGCCGTCGGACGTGCGTGTCCGTTTCCCACCGAGCCCGACCGGCAACCTGCACGTGGGGAACGTCCGCAGTGCGCTGTTCAACTGGGCGTTCGCCCGTCACTACGGCGGCACGCTCGTGCTGCGCATCGAGGACACCGACCTCGCGCGCAACACCCTCGAGGGCTATCACTCGATCATCGACTCCCTGAACTGGCTCGGCATCGACTGGGACGAGGGCCCGGAGGTCGGTGGCGACAACGGTCCCTACCGGCAGAGCGAGCGCCTGCCGATCTACGCGGAGGTGGCCCGCACCCTGCGCGAGGAGGGCGCGGCGTACGACTGCTACTGCACGAACGAGGAGGTCGACGCACGACGCCAGGCCAGCGGCTCGAAGAACCAGGGATACGACGGCTTCTGCCGTGAGCCGGACCCCGACCGGATCGCCGTCTGGCAGGCCGAGGGACGCACTCCGGTGCTGCGGTTCCGGATGCCGGACCATCCGGTCGTCTTCGACGACCTGGTGCGCGGCGAGGTGACCTTCCTGCCGGAGAACGTGCCCGACTTCGCGATCCTGCGCGCCAACGGCGACCCGCTGTACACCCTGACCAACCCGTGCGACGACGCGATGATGGGCATCACGCACGTGTTGCGCGGGGAGGACCTGCTGTCGTCGACCCCACGCCAGATCCCGGTGTATCTCACGCTCCAGCGGCTCGGCGTGGGCAACGGACCGCCGCGGTTCGGGCATCTGCCGATGGTGATGGGGGAGGGCAACCGGAAGCTGTCGAAGCGTGACCCCGGCTCCGGCCTCCTCGAGTACGTCGACCGCGGCTTCCTGCCGGAGGGCCTGCTGAACTACCTGGCGCTGCTCGGCTGGGGCATCGCCGAGGACCGGGACGTGTTCACCATGCAGGAGATGGCAGAGGCGTTCGACATCCGGCGGGTCAACCCCAACCCGGCGCGTTTCGACATGAAGAAGCTGGAGGCGATCAACAGCGCCCACATGCGCCGGATCTCCGTACCGGACATGACCGAGCGGGTGATCCCGTTCCTCGCCGAGGCCGGGCTCGTCGACGAGCCGATCTCGCCGGAGCAGCGACAGCTGCTCGTCGCCGCGATGCCCTTGGTCCATGAGCGGATCAACACCCTCTCGGAAGCCGTGCCGATGCTCGGCTTCCTGTTCGTGGACGAGGCGTCGTTCGAGCTCATCGACGAGATCGAGCGGGACGGACGCGACGTCGTCCGCACGGCCTACGACACCTTGTCCGGGCTGGCGGAGTGGAGCACCTCCGCGATCGAGGAGTCCCTGCGGCTGGCCCTCGTCGACGGCATGGGTCTCAAGCCGCGCAACGCGTTCGGACCGGTGCGCGTCGCAGTGACCGGAAGCCGGGTGAGCCCGCCTCTGTTCGAGTCCTTGGAGCTCCTGGGCCGCGATCGCTCGCTGACGCGCCTGCAGGCGGCGCTGGCATGACGGCCGGGGCAGACCGGGGGAGCCCCCCGGCGGCCCCGGAGGTCTATCCGTACCACCGGATCCAGCTCGCCGGACTTCCCGGTCGCTGGCGTCAGGTCCTGGGCATCGTCCTCATGGTCGCCTGGCTCGGGCTCTTCGCCGCTCTGGTCGTCTCGATCCCCTTCGCCCTCTGGTACGCCGTTCACGGCGACGACGTGGGCGCGGCCCTGACGGCGTTGGGCGACACCGACCGGATCACCCCGTCGAGCCTTGCCTACATCGACCTCGTCCTGGCCACGCCGATCGGGATGGCGATCCTGCTCAGCTGGCGGCTGCACCGGGTCGGCGCACGATGGCTGCTCTCGGTCGCAGGCCGTCTGCGGTGGCGGCTGCTCTTCGCCTGCTTCGGATGTGCCTTGGTGACCCTGATGGCCACGTTCGCCGTCCAGGCGGTGGTTCCCCAGCAGTGCGACGTGCCCGCGTCCGATGCCCACCTCTCGAGAACCGTGGTCGCCTACCTCCTGGTGATCCTGCTGCTGACGCCGTTCCAGGCCAGCGGTGAGGAGTTCATGTTCCGCGGCTACCTCACCCAGTGCCTCGGGGCGTTCTCCCGCCGGGGCTGGGTTCCGGTCCTGGTCACCGGTCTGGTGTTCGGAGCCTTCCACGGCTTCGGTCAGCCACTGCCGGTCTTCCTGAGCCGGTTCGCCTTCGGCCTCGTGGCGGGCTACCTGGTGATCCGCACCGGCGGGCTCGAGGCCGGCATCGCGATGCACACCCTGAACAACTGGCTCAGCCTGGGGATAGCCGCGGTCTACGACCAGATGAGCACGACGCTCGACCCCAGCTGCAACAGCTGGTGGGCCGTTCCCGTGACGCTCACCCAGTCCGTGGTGTACCTCGCCCTGGTGGTGCTCGTCTGCCGCACGACGCAGGTCGCCACCACCACCGCTCCGTCCGTTTTGGAGGCCCCGCGGAGCCGCGTGTAAGGTTTCCCGGCGGTCGGCCCCGAGCCAGCGACGCCCGCTTCGAGCAGCGCGGCAGACGCGCACGAAGCCGTCAACCAGTGGGGTATGGTGTAATTGGCAGCACGACTGATTCTGGTTCAGTTAGTCTAGGTTCGAGTCCTAGTACCCCAGCGAGCGTCCCGGCCACGGGCCGGGATTTTGTGCGTCCGGGGGCCTTCGATACAGTCCCTCTTCGCGTCCTCACGTGCTCGCCCCCGTTGTGTAGCGGCCTAGCACGCCGCCCTCTCAAGGCGGTAGCGCCGGTTCGAATCCGGTCGGGGGTACCACGTTCAGCAGGGGCCCGACCATCGGAAACGCTGGCCGGGGCCCCTCCTGCGTTCTCCGTCCGTACCGGCTGACAGCGGCCAAGAACGGGTGTCTGTGCCCAGGGGGGCCGGACGCTTCCGAGGTGGCCGGCCTCACGTTCCAGGAGGGTAGATCCGACCTCGGTGGTGTGGTCCGGCTCGCCCGTAGGAGAACGCCGAAGGCGCGGTCAGACGGCTCGAGCCCTGGGAGCGATCGAGCCTCAGGGGACCAACGACCCTTGCCCGGGTACCCCTAGGGGGTATGATCGTGGCATGACGGATTCACAGAGCCACACGCACGCACCCACAGCGACTCGGCCGGTGACCGACCCGGTGTGCGGCATGGCAGTCGATCCGCAGGCCGACGGTCCTCGGCTCGAGCACGCTGACGGGACGTTCTTCTTCTGCTCCGAGCACTGCCTTCATCGGTTCGAGGCCGATCCCGCGGCGTACGTGGAGGAAGGCCGGCGACCCGAGCCCGACAGGACGCCTGTCGCGGGCGAGGACGCGGTGGAGTACACGTGCCCGATGCACCCGGAGATCCGGCAGCTGGGTCCGGGCTCCTGCCCGATCTGCGGCATGGCGCTGGAGCCGGTCACCGCCACGGCCGACGCCGGGCCGAGCGCCGAGCTGGTCGACATGACGCGTCGGTTCTGGGTGGCCGTCGCGCTGTCGATCCCGATCGTGGTGCTGGAGATGGGCTCCGAGCTGATACCCGCGGTCGAGGACGCCGTGCCGGCCGAGCTCTCGGCGTGGCTGCAGCTGGCGCTGGCCACGCCGGTGGTGCTGTGGGCCGGGTGGCCGTTCTTCACCCGTGCCTGGACCTCGATGCGCACCCTGAAGCTGAACATGTTCACCCTGATCGCGATGGGCACCGGGGTCGCCTGGACGTTCAGCGTGGTGGCCACCGCGGCGCCCGGCATCTTTCCCGACTCCTTCCGCACCATGGACGGGACCGTCCCGGTCTACTTCGAGGCTGCTGCCGTCATCACCACACTGGTGCTGTTGGGGCAGGTGCTCGAGCTCCGTGCGCGCGAGCAGACCTCCGGGGCGATCCGCGCTCTGCTCGATCTGACCCCCAAGATCGCACATCGTCTCGATGACGGCACCGAGCACGACGTCACCCTGGACCAGGTGCAGCTCGGCGACGTGCTGCGGATCCGCCCCGGCGAGAAGGTCCCGGTGGACGGCATCGTCGAGGAGGGTCGCTCGTCCCTCGACGAGTCGTTGATCACCGGCGAGTCGCTGCCGGTCGACAAGACGACCGACGACCGCGTGATCGGCGGCACCCTGAACCAGAGCGGGACGCTCCTGGTGCGCGCGGACGCGGTGGGACGCGACACCATGCTCGCCCGCATCGTCCAGATGGTCGCCGATGCCCAGCGCTCACGCGCCCCGATCCAGCGGATGGCCGACCGCGTCTCGGCGTGGTTCGTGCCTTCAGTGATCGCGGTCGCGGTCCTGGCGTTCCTGATCTGGGCCGCGATCGGACCCGAGCCGCGTCTGCCCCATGCTCTGGTGGTTGCGGTCTCGGTGCTCATCATCGCCTGCCCCTGCGCGCTGGGTCTGGCGACGCCGATGTCGATCATGGTCGGTGTCGGCCGCGGCGCTCGGACCGGCGTGCTGATCAAGAACGCCGAAGGGCTGGAGCGGATGGAGAAGGTCGACACCCTGGTCGTCGACAAGACGGGAACGCTCACCGAGGGCAAGCCGTCGGTGACGAGAGTGCTGCAGACCGGCTCATGGGACGAGCAGCAGGTGCTGCGGATGGCCGGCGCGCTCGAGCAGGCCTCTGAACATCCGCTGGCCCGCGCCATCGTCGAGGAAGCCCGAGGGGTGACCAGGGAGACCGAGCCCCTGCCGACCGTGGACGACTTCGACGCCCCCGCCGGCCAGGGGGTGACCGGCACGGTCGACGGTCACCGGATCCTGGTCGGCAGCCCGGGCTTCCTCGAGGACCACGGCATCGACACCGCTGTGGCTGCCGGTGACGCCGACACGCTGCGCGCCGAGGGTGCGACTGCCGTCTTCGTGGCCGTGGATCAGCAGATCGCAGGCATCATCGCGATCGCCGACCAGGTCAAGGAGAGCACCCCGGAGGCCTTGGCCGGCCTGCGTTCGGCCGGGATCGACGTGGTCATGCTGACCGGCGACAACCGGGTCACCGCCGAAGCGGTCGCCCGCCGGCTCGGCATCGAACGCGTGGAGGCCGAGGTGCTGCCCGATCGCAAGGGCGAGGTCGTGGCCCGGCTCCGGGACCAGGGACGTGTGGTCGCGATGGCCGGTGACGGTGTGAACGACGCACCGGCCCTCGCGGCAGCCGATGTCGGGATCGCCATGAGCTCGGGAACCGATGTCGCCATGGAGAGCGCCGGGATCACCCTGCTGCACGGCGACCTGACCGGCATCAACCGAGCCCGGCACCTGTCGAACGCCACGATGTCGAACATCCGGCAGAACCTGGGGTTCGCCTTCGCCTACAACGTGGCAGGGATCCCGATAGCGGCCGGTGTGCTCTACCCCGCCTTCGGCGTGTTGCTCTCCCCGATCCTGGCTGCCGCCGCGATGGCGCTGTCGTCGGTGAGCGTCATCACCAACGCGCTCCGCCTACGCACGAGCAAGATCTGATCGGAAGCTGGAAGAGAGGCCGGCGAATGGACACCAAGACGACCACCGGGCAGCACGGCTACATCCACCGCAAGGACGAGTACCTCAATCGCCTACGCCGCATCGAGGGCCAGGCCCGCGGACTCCAGCGCCATGGTGGAGAAGGAGAAGTACTGCATCGACATCCTCACCCAGGTATCCGCGATGACCAGGGCCCTGCAGTCCGTGGGACTCGGACTCCTCGACGAGCACATGGCCCACTGCGTGGTCGACGCGGGCAAGGCTGGCGGACCCGAGGCCGATGTGAAGCTCAAGGAGGCATCCGCCGCTATCGCCAGGCTCATCCGATCCTGAACGTGCACTCGCGACGCCGCTGACCAAGCGCAGGGCGGGTTGTCGTCACCGGATCCGGATCCTTGCTCGCTTGTCACTCCTTGGTGGGCCGTCGAGAGGCCGTCGCCATCCATGACCAACGCCCCTCAACCGAAGGCCGAAGTCCCATCCCGGAGACGGGAACCGGCCCGCACCATGGAGGTGCCGGGCCAGCGCGACGGTGTCACACCGTCGTGGGCCCGCTCATGCGTTTCGCACCCCTTGCCAGACAGGACCTCATGTGAGCACCGTGCAGCCCCGTCGGGGGACCACGCGGACGACCCAGAGCGCCCGCGACCGCGCCGCCACGCTTCGGCGAGAGGCGGAGGCCGAGGAGCGACGTCGTCGACGTGGTCGCAAGGCCGCCGCGGTCGGCGGCGCTGCCGTGCTCGCGGCCGGGGTCATCGCCGTCGTGACACTCACGAGGGACACCGGAGCCGGGACACCGGAGATCCACGACCTGTCCGCCTTCAGCGGACTCGGTGCGCGATCGATGCCGCCCTGGCCGGCGCCGACCCAGCATGTCGCCGATCGGGTCCATGCCGCGGGCCTCCCGTTGGGACCCGAGGCGACCGTGGAGCACTACCACGCACACCTGGACGTGATCGTCGACGGCCAACCGGTCGCGGTGCCGGCCGGGATCGGCATCGACACACAGGCCGAGGAGCTCAGCCCGCTGCACACGCACGAGGCCGACGGGGTCATCCACATCGAGAGCGGTCAGAAGGGCCAGACCTTCACCCTCGGCCAGGTCTTCACCGAATGGAACGTGCGGCTCACCCCGACGCGGATCGGTGCCCTGCACGACAACGCCGGACGAACGCTGACGGTCTACGTCGATGGGACCCCGGCCGATGGCAACCCGGCCCTGATCCGGCTGCGACCCCACCAGGAGATCGCGGTCGTGTTCGGGCCTCGAGGCCAGCACGTCGACGTTCCGGACAGCTACAGCTTCCAGCCCGGCGAGTAGAGCCACCACAGTCTCGACGGACGCTGGAGCCGGATCAAGAAGGCGTCGCCACCGAGCTCGATACCCTGGCGGTTGGTGGGGTCAGGCGACGGCGCTGCTGCAGACAATGCGGGCGGTCGCCATCAGGTCTTGGGGGTCGACGTACCTGGCCTCCTGCTTGCCAGGATTGGCGCAGCTCCACCGGGCACGAGTCACCGCGTTCCTGGATCCGGCTCGGTCTGATGGGCTGGACGCCGGCTCATCGGCTCCACGCCAGTCCCGTTGAGGATGGCCAACCATCCGGCAGCACCGACGCCCCGGTCAAGGCACAGATCGCAGGGAGGGACCTTAGCCCCGACAGGTGGTTCCGCTGGGCTCTCACCATGCGGGGGCGGGGGTTGGACAGTGTATTGACAGGGCCCGCTCATGGCGCGTTGCCGCGTCGCAGGTGCTCCTCCTCGTGCAACGCGCAGATCCAGCCGGGCCTGGTCGAGAAATAGCGAGGAGGTCGCTGTGAGAACTGAAGTCACAGGCTTCAAGCCTCGCGACCGCACCTCGGTGCCGGGCATCGCGCGTGTCCTGGCCCCCGTGGGGCGGTTCGCGGTCCACTTGGCCGAGATGTGCGTGGTGATGTGTCTGGGCGCCGTGCTGCTGAGCGTGGTGTTCTTCGGTGCCGCCGGGCTGCTGGGCTACGACGACTTGACGCAGACCGCGCCGGAGCTCTCGGTGTTCGTCATCGCGCTGAACCTGTCGGTCCCGATGGTGGTCTGGATGCGGTACTGGAAGATGGATTGGCAACACACCCTGGAGATGTCCGGGGCCACGATGGCGGTCGGTCTCTTCCTGATCGCCGGGTCTTGGCTGGGCTGGTTCGCCCCGGACCACCTGGTCGAGGTGCAGACGAGTCTGGCCTGCCCGGTGATGTTGGCAGCCATGCTGGTGCGGTTCCCCTTCTACGCCTCGAAGCATGACGCACACCAGGCCGACCGCGCTCCGGGGTGAGGGTGGTCGTCAGTGGTGCGGGACACGCTGGGAGCGTCAGGAGATCCCGTTGGCTCGAGGGTCGGTCGGTCGGCAACCGTGTCGTCGCAGGAAGGAGCAGCGTTCATGTCGCTCGAGACCTATGAGCACCGGTCGTCCGCGCGCCACGCGAATGCTACGAGCGGTAGCCGGAGGGTACGTGCCGCGATCGGAGTGAGCGCGGTCCTCGCCGGGTTGGTGGGGTGCGCGTCGCTCACGGGGCTCCTGGTGAAGGGCGTCTACACCGGCTCCGAGTCCACCGCCGAGATGTTGCGCGGCTATGACATGGTGACCGCTCTGCTGGTGGTGCCAGGGCTGGTGATCGCGGCCCGACGTGCGTGGCGCGGGTCGGTTGTGGCGCACCTTGCCGTCGCCAGCCTGATTTCTTACGTCGTCTACACCTACGCCTACTACCTGTTCGGCACCGGCTTCAACGATCTCTTCGTACTCCACGCGGCCGTCTTCTCGGCGGGGCTGCTGGCGCTCGGCCTGACGTTGACCTCGCTCGACGTCGCCGCCCTGGCCGACCGGCTCTGCGGCCGGGCCAGCGCGCGCACCGTTGCCGGAATCCTCGGGCTGCTGGCCGCGGTCCTCGGTGGTCTGTGGATCCTTCTGGCCGTCGACAACGCCGTGACCGGTGACGTGCCGACGGGGAGCCGGCTGGTGGAGACCGACACGATCGTGCACCTCGGGATGGCGTTGGACCTCACCCTGTTGGTGCCGCTGTACGTCGCGGCCGCGGTGCTGCTGTGGCGGCGTGCGGCGTGGGGATACGCGCTCGCCGGACTTGCGCTCCTGTCCGGCGTCCTGCACCAGCTCAGCTACGTGGTGGCCATGCCGTTCCAAGCCGCCGCCGGCGTCGCCGGCGCGGTCGCCTACGACCCGGGGGAACCGGTCATCGTGCTGCTGTACCTGGCCGCTTCGGTCCTGCTGCTGCGGGGTGTACGGCGTCCGGCCGGAGTCGGAGGGGCGGCCGAGGTCCGAGAGGGGAACGCCGCCGCCGGCAAGGAAGGACGGTCATGAGTCACATCACCGGAGAAGTCATCATCAGGGCGCCGGTCGACGCGGTGTTCGACATGGTCGCCGACGAGCGCAACGAACCGACGTACAACCGCCGGATCGTTCGCGCCGAGAAGCTGAGCGAGGGACCGATCGAGGCAGGCTGCCAGTTCGTGGCCCAGCCAGGGGGCAGGGGTGCGAAGGGCGAGATGATCCTGACCATCCTGGAGTACGACAGGCCGCACCGTCTCCACGACGTCATACGCTCCAGCTACCTGCAGGTCGACGGCACGCTGAGTTTCGATGAGGTCGTCGAGGGGACTCGCCTCACATGGGACTGGAACGTGGGACTCGTCGGTCCGATGCGGATCCTGGCCCCTGTGCTGGCCCTGGTCGGACCCGGCTGGGAACGCCGGAACTGGATGGCCCTGAAGAGGCACATGGAGTCCAGCCGCAGGTGACCGCCGTCCCAAGGACCCGTCCACGTTCTCCTGGAACGCCACCGGGTACGGCCGGGGCGGCGAACGTTGCCTCGGCCGCCGAGACCGCCAGCCAGGTCCGCGCGTGTGCGGTGGCGACGTGCGAGGAGGTGGGTTTGACCACGCGTCCATCGATCGTTCGGGTGCCTGACACAGGGGAGTTCGCTCGGCCAGCGCCGCCGCCGAGCAACCACCGGCGGTGGCCGCGTACGTCGCCCGTCGACTGGCTCACTGAGCGGGTGCCGATCGTTGCCTCGTTCAGGTCGTTCGGCCCTGTGCGAGCCCGGCAGCGGGGCATGGACTGGCTACATCGCTTCTCGGTGGGTCGGCTCCGGGACGGAGGGTGACATGTTCAGCATCCGCAACGTAGGCGGTGTCTCGCTGTTCCTGTTCGGGACCACGTTCCTGTGGTTGACGCCGGCGTACGCAGCAACAGGCATCGACACGGGCGGGACCGCGTGGGCGACGACCGGCGTGCTCGCGGCGGTGGCCATCATCGGCTTCACGCTGGCTACCTGGGGGTTGTTCCGACGCACCTCCTGGTGGGAGGCGATGGCGAACCTCTCAGCGCTCGCGGGCCTCGTGACGCTCGTTCCGTACTGGATCGCGGCTGACGCTTCGGGCGTCGTCAACCCGGCCTTCGATGTCGTCATCCACGCACTCGGCAGCTTCGGTGTGCTCCTGCTCCTTCGCATGCCGAAGCTGGAGCGCTGGGTGCGCGGGCACGTGGTCGCGGAAAGGTAATCCGAGATGGGCGACGCCTGGACTGACCTGTACTGGCTGCCGCTGGGTGCCGGAGGGCACTGGGTCCGCTGGAACGGGCGCCTCTATGAACGACTCGCCGCGTGGCACCAGCACCGAAGCGCGTGCGACCTGTATCACTCCGCCCTGCAGATCCACGTCGACGGCACGACGTACGCGGTGGAGATGGGTCCGGTGTGGAACCTTTCCGCCCCTGAGCGCGGTGTCGTCTGCGAAGGGCCGGTCGGCGCCCGTCCGCTCGGCCGGCTGCGCGCGTTCCGTTACGAGGTCCGCTGCTGGCCGAACGGTCAGATACCTGATCTCGACGAAGCGGTCGCGTCACCGCGCCGCGTCAGTGACGATGAGGACCAGGTCGCGTCCGTGCTGCACGCGCTGCGCGAGGTGCCCCCGCTGACCTGGGGACGCGACCAGCTCGGCGCCGACGACATGTGGAACTCCAACTCGCTCGTGTCCTGGTCGCTCGCGCGCACCGGGCACGACATGCGCGACATCACCCCACCACTCAACGGGCGTGCCCCGGGCTGGCACGCCGGTCTGGTGCTCGCCGAGCGGCACGAAGCGTTCCCTCAGCGCTCTCCCGTCCACTAGACCTTGGGAGGCCACCATGACCCAGCCATCCACGCTCCCGCAGCGTCGGCCCCGGCCGACCCTCCGCGAGCTCGGCCACGAGATCGGCGCCGTCATCGCCGACCTGCCACGCTTCGCGACCGCGCCCCTCTACCGACGCTGGCACCAGCGGTGGGGCGCCACCGTCGAAGAGGTCGCCGCGCCGATGCCGGGTGACGACGTCATTCACGGGGTGGCGTTCCGTGCCACCCGCGCGATCACCATCGACGCGCCACCGACCGCCGTCTGGCCGTGGCTGGTCCAGGTCGGCTGCCTGCGTGCCGGCTTCTACTCCGACGATCTGCTCGACAACTACGCACACCCGAGCGCCCGCGAGATCCTGCTGGACCACCAGCGGCTCGAGATCGGCCAGTGGGTGCCGATGTCCCCGACCCCGACGGAGGCCACCGCGTTCAAGGTCGCCGGCTTCGAGGAGAAACGGTGGCTGCTGTGGCAGCAGCCCCTGAGTACCTGGTCGTGGACCTTGACCGAACTCCCCGGCGGCCGGACCAGGTTGGTCACCCGGCTGCGAGTTCGTCGGGACTGGCGCCACCCCCCGGCCGGACTTCTCTCGCTCATCCTCATCGAGCTAGGAGACTTCCCGATGATGCGCCGCATGTTGATCGGCATCCGCGACCGCGCCGAACGGTCAGGAGGCTGAGATGACACGTCGAACAATGACGTTGGCCTGGGCAGCAGCCCTGACAGCGGGCTACGCCGAGCTGCAGTGGTTGGGCCGCACCTACGGCGCGACCCGCGCCGAGCGCCATCGCCCCCTTCCCGGCGATGAGCTGTGCCCGCACCCGCAGGCGGTGACCACCCACGCGATCACGATCGACGCCCCTCCGGATCGGGTGTGGCCGTGGCTGGTGCAGATGGGCTGGGGCCGCGGCCAGTGGTACACCGCGCGGTGGGTCGACCGGCTGCTCTTCCCCGACAACGGGCCGAGTGCGGAGCGGCTCGTTCCAGAATGGCAGGACCTGAAGGTCGGTGACCGAGTGCCGGACGGCGCTCCCGACAAGCACACGGCCTTCGTGGTCGCCGAGATCGAGCCGAACCGGCACCTCATCCTGCACTCGACAGAGCACCTTCCGCCGCAGTGGGAGGAACGCTACGGCGCCGCCCTCAACTGGAGCTGGCAGTTCGTGGTCGACGAACTGCCCGAGGACCGGACACGGTTCATCTTCCGCAGCCGACTCAGGCTCGAACCGCGCTGGGTCGAAGCGTTCTACCTCGCCGTCATCGTCCCCGCGGACTTCATCATGTCCCGGCAGATGCTCCATGGGGTCAAACAGCGAGCCGAACGGACGACGAGCGAGGACCTCGCCGCGCTCGTTGTCGCCCGGGCGCCGGAGGGCCCGGTGCCCGCTCGACCCCGACAGGATCGGGCACGCCCGCCTGGGTGAGGTCGCAACCCGTCCACATCGATGGGTGACGGCCGCGTTCGATGACCGGGAGCTCGAACTGCTCGATGGCCACGCGCCGCGAGGACCGGCGGCTCGGGCAGCGCGCCGACCGGACTAGGTTCAAGGCATGTCCGAGCCGAACGCCGACATGCGCAGGGCGTGGGACGGTCCTGTGGGCGACATCTGGGCTGCGTCCGCTGACCAGTACGAGACCCGCGGGGCGGAGCATCGCCGGTTGTTGTTGCAGGCGGCGGCGATCGCCTCCGGTGAACGCGTCCTCGACCTCGGGTGCGGCAACGGCGCTTCGACGCGCGAGGCTGCGCGGATGGCCAAGCCCGGCGAGGTCGTGGGCATCGACCTGTCAACGGCAATGCTTGCCAATGCGCGGGCGCGCAGTGCGGCCGCGGGATTGACGAACGTCACCTTCGTGCACGGTGACGCGCAGGTCCACGACTTCGAGCCCGAGAGCTTCGACGTCATCATCAGCAACGCCGGGGCGATGTTCTTCGACGACAAGGTGGCCGCGTTCACCAACCTCCGGCGGGCGCTGCGCCCCGGCGGCCGGATCGCCCTGATGGCATGGCAGCGACTTGAGGACAACGAGTGGCTGACAGCACTGCGCGAAGCGCTGGCGATGGGGCGAGACCTGCCGCCCCCGGCCGTGGGGGTGCCCGGACCGTTCGGACTGGCCGATCGGGAGCAGGTGAGCGCCCTGCTCTCGGAGATCGGCTTCACCGATGTCGAGTTCGACGACGTCCGCGAGCCGTCAGTGTTCGGGGCTACCACCGCTGAGGCGCACGCGCTCATGTCCGATGACGCTCCGACCCGCGGGCTGCTCGAAGACCTCAGCGATACCGACAAGGCCAGCGCGCTCGACCAGCTGCGCGCGGTCATTGCCGCACACGAGACGCCGTCCGGTGTCATCTTCGGCTCAGCGTCCTGGCTCATCCAGGCCCGCCGCCCCTGAGCCGTGTCGTTGATCCTCGCCGCGCAGAACCATGGTCGCTTTCCGCGCCGAGACGACAACAGGCGTGTGCGGGGCCAGGAGCAGCGGCGCAGCCGGAGCGTCTCCCACTCTCTCGGTTGTCGCCGTGGCCCTCGTCGCGGCTATCGGCACCGGCTCCGTCGCGCGTCGCCGGTACCGCCGGGGACGTGCCTGCTCGGGTTGAACGCTCCCAGGCTTCGGTCAGGTGGCGCGGGCTACCGTCACCGTCGTGACCTCGTCTCGGCTGCTGACGGTGACGGTGCTGCTCCTCGCCGTGAGCGGGTGCGCGGGAACGAGCAGCTCGACCGGGACCGCCACGCCCCCGTCGACGCAGACGCCGTCGTCGGGACCCACCCAGCACCCGTCGACCTCGAGTCCCTCGCCGCTCGGGACGACCGCACCCCCGCAGGCCGGCGTCACCAAGCTCCTCGTCTTCGTCGTCGAGAACCACTCCCTCTCGGAGATGCGCTCGCAGATGCCGTGGACGTACTCGCTCGGCCAGCACTACGGATATGCGACGCACTTCCGCGCGATGGCCCATCCGTCACTTCCGAACTACCTCGCCATCGCCGGGGGGTCGACGTTCGGCATCAGGGACGACAACGACCCGTCGGCGCATCCGATCGCCGGTCCCTCCGTGTTCGGCGAGGCACTCAGCCACGGGCGCTCGGCGCGCGTGTACGCCGACGCCATGCCGGCGGACTGCTCCCTCACGAACACCGGGGAGTACGCCGTACGGCACAACCCCTGGACCTACTTCACCTCCGAGCACCAGCAGTGCACCACGCTCGACACCCCGATCGCCCGCCTGGCGTCCGACGTCCGGGCCGGATCCCTGCCGGACGCCGGGATGGTGGTGCCGGACCTGTGCCACGACGCGCACGACTGCTCGCTGGCCACGGCGGACGCCTGGCTGCACCGGGAGGTGGGCCTGGCCATGTCGGGCCCCGACTTCCGATCCCGTCGTCTCGACATCGTCGTGACGGCGGACGAGGACGACGGCTCCCAGGGCAACACCGTCCTCACCATCGACGTCAACCCGGGTCTGCACGGCGTCGTGACGTCCAGTCCTCTCACGCACCTGTCCCTGTCGCGTCTCTACAGCGAGGTGCTCGGACTGCCGCCCCTCCGGGAGGCTGCGTCCGCACCGTCCATGGCGAAGGCCTTCGGGCTGGCGCTCGGCCGTTGACCGATGAGCGCGCCGCCCGACCGAAGGCACGTAGCCGACATTCTCTAGGATCCCGGTCATGTCCTCCACCGCGATCGTCCCCACGCTGGTCCGTCCGAGCAACCGCGTCGTCGCGCTGGCGGCAGACGTCGTCCTGGTCGCTCTCGGGGTCGCCCTGATCGGCGCATCGGCGCAGTTCTCGATCCACCTCCCGCACACCCCCGTGCCGATCACCGGGCAGACGTTCGCGGTCCTGCTCGTCGGTGGTGCGTACGGTGCGGCGCGGGGTCTGGCCACGATGGCCGCCTACCTGGTCGTCGGCGGTCTCGGGGTCGGCGTGTTCGCCCAGCACTCCTCCGGTTGGGACGTCTTGAAGCTCTCGTCAGCAACAGGTGGCTACCTGGTCGGGATGCTCGTCGCGGCCGCCCTCGTCGGGTGGCTCGCCGACCGCGGCTGGGACCACAACCCGGTGCGCTCGTTGCCGGCGATGGTCCTCGGGAACGTCGTGATCTACGCCTTCGGTGCGGTCTGGCTCGCCCATGCGCTCGGCGTGGACGCCCGGCAGGCGTGGGACCTCGGGGTGAAGGACTTCCTGGTCGGCGACGCGGTCAAGATCCTGCTGGCCGCCGGTCTGCTGCCCGCCGCGTGGAAGGTCGTCGACGAGGTCCGCGGCTGACCTCGACCTGGCCGGACGTCGTCGGCGCCGCGGAGAGGCCCTGTCCGATTTCCGCCAGATACTGTCGGTGGGCTCGGCCATGATGGGGCCATGAGCCCGGCGACGTCACCGATGCACCTGGACCTCGAGTCCTGCTACCGGGCGGTGAAGAGCCGCGACCGTCGCTTCGACGGCGTCTTCTACACCGCGGTGCGCACCACGGGCATCTACTGCCGGCCGTCGTGTCCCGCCCGCACTCCGGCGTTCCACAACGTCACGTTCCACCCGACCGCCGCCGCCGCCCAGGCGGCGGGCTACCGCGCCTGCAAGCGATGCCTCCCGGACGCGACGCCCGGCAGCCCCGACTGGGACGTCGCCGCGGACGTCGCGGGCCGCGCCATGCGCCTGATCGCCGACGGGGTCGTCGACCGGGAGGGCGTCGACGGGCTCGCCGGCAGGATCGGGTACACGACCCGGCACCTGTCTCGCATCCTCACCCAGGAGCTGGGAGCCGGACCGCTGGCGCTGGCCCGGGCGAAGCGTGCCCAGACCGCCCGCGTCCTGCTCGAGACCACCGACCTGGGTGCTGCCGACGTCGCCTTCGCGGCCGGTTTCAGCAGCGTTCGGCAGTTCAACGAGACGATCCACGAGGTGTACGACGCGACCCCGACCCGTCTGCGCGGGCGCCGGGGCAGGGGCTCCCAGGGCGGAGCTCTCCAGCTGCGGCTCGCGGTGCGGACGCCGTTCGCCGGCCGCGCGCTGCTGGGCTTCCTCGCTGCCCGCGCCGTGCCCAGTGTCGAGACGACGACGGGGACGACGTACGCGCGCACCCTGCGCCTGCCGCACGGCACCGGGACGGTGGCCCTCGAGCTCACCGACCACCCGCACGAGGACGGGACGGCGTTCGTGCCCGCGACGTTCCGGTTGAGCGACCTCCGAGACCTCGCCGCTGCCGTCGAGCGGGCGCGCCGGCTGGTCGACGCCGACTGCGACCCGGTGGCGATCCGTGCCGCGTTCGCCGGCGACCCGATCCTCGGGCCCCGCGTCCGTGAGCGCCCCGGCCTGCGCGTGCCCGGGCACGTGGACGGCGACGAGCTCGCGGTCCGCGCGGTGCTGGGCCAGCAGGTGACGGTCGCGGCGGCCCGCACCTCCGCGGCACGCCTGACCGCGACGTACGGCGAGCCGCTGCCCGAACAGCAGGGCGAGCTGACCCACGTCTTCCCAGCCGCCGGTCGGCTGGCGGAGCTCGACCCGGCGTCGCTGAACATTCCGCGGTCGCGAGGCCGGGCTCTGGTTGCCTTGTGCCGGGCACTGGCCGACGGCGAGCTCCGTCTCGACCGCGGCGCCGACCGTGGCCACGTGCGTCGTGACCTGCTGGCTCTCCCCGGGATCGGCCCGTGGACTGCCGACTACATCGCCTTGCGCGCGCTGGGACATCCCGACGTCTTCCTGCCCACCGACATCGGCATCCGCGACGCCCTCCGGCGGCTCGGTCGCGACCCGCGGGACGCGCCAGCTCTGGCCGAGCACTGGAGACCGTGGCGCTCCTACGCCCAGCTGCATCTCTGGCAGACCCTCTCGACCCCACGTCCGGCACGCAGAAGGAGACCCTGACATGTGGACCGTCATGCCCTCGCCCGTCGGCGACCTGCGCATCGTCGAGCACGACGGCGCGATCACCGCCATCGAGTACGCCCCGTTCCGTGACCACGACGGCCGCCCCCGCGGCGACCGCGACGACAGCCATCCGGTCCTGGTCGAGTGCGTGCGGCAGCTGCGTGCGTACTTCGACCGCGACCTCAAGGAGTTCGACCTGCCGCTCGCCCCGGTCGGCAGCGACTTCCAGCGCGCCGTCTGGGCTCAGCTGCTGGCGATCGGGTACGGCGAGACCGCCTCGTACGGCGAGATCGCGAAGCGGCTCGGCAAGTCCAACGCCGCCTCACGCGCGGTCGGGCTTGCCAACGGGAGCAACCCGATCCCCATCGTCATCCCGTGTCACCGGGTCATCGGCGCTGACGGCTCCCTCACCGGGTACGCCGGCGGCATCGAGCGCAAGCAGACCCTCCTGGAGATCGAGCAGGACGCGCTGTTCTGAGGAGGCGCTGCGGTTCGAGAGGCTCGAAGGTCCGCCCCTGGCTCAGCCGGTCGGGGTGACGAGACGGCAGCCATGCCTCACTCGGCCGCGGACCGCCGTAACGACTCGGACAGCCGCTCGGCCGCGGCGACGACGGCCGGCGCGTGCATGCGGCCGGGCTGGCGGGAGAGCCGCTCGAGAGGACCACTGACCGACACGGCGGCCACGATCTTGCCGGACGGTGAGCGGACGGGAGCCGACACCGACGCCACGCCCTGCTCACGTTCGCCGACCGACTGGGCCCAGCCGCGGCGGCGGATGCCGGAGAGCGCCGCAGCCGAGAAGGCGGCGTTCTGCAGGCCGCGATGGATGCGCTCGGGGTCCTCCCACGCGAGCAGCACCTGCGCCGCGGAACCCGCGCGCATGGTCAGCTGCGACCCGACCGGGATGGTGTCGCGCAGCCCGGAGGGACGTTCGGCCGCGGCGACACAGACGCGATAGTCACCCTGGCGACGCCACAGCTGCGACGACTCACCGGTGATGTCCCGGAGGCGGGCGAGCACCGGGCCGGCGGTGGCGAGCAGACGGTCCTCGCCGGCGGCCACGGAGAGCTCGCCGAGCCGCGGTCCGAGGACGAACCGGCCCTGTAGGTCGCGGGCCACCAGCCGGTGGTGCTCGAGCGCGACCGCGAGGCGGTGGGCCGTCGGCCGGGCCAGGCCGGTGGCGGTCACCAGGCCGGCGAGGGTGGCCGGACCGGACTCGAGGGCGGTGAGCACGAGGGCGGCCTTGTCCAGCACGCCCACGCCGCTAGTGCTGTCCATATGGCAATACTGCCGTCTCAGATCATGGGACGCAAGTTGTAGGGTGGTGCCGACGTCGGAGCGGTACGGAGGGGGACGACCATGGGCAGGACCCTGGCCGAGAAGGTCTGGGACGATCACGTCGTGCGGTCCGGCGAGGGGGAGCCGGACCTGCTCTACATCGACCTGCACCTGGTCCATGAGGTCACCTCACCCCAGGCGTTCGACGGCCTCCGTCTGGCGGGCCGCCGGGTACGCCGACCCGACCTCACCCTCGCGACCGAGGACCACAACGTCCCCACCCTCGACTGGGACAAGCCGATCCAGGACCCGGTCAGCCGGACCCAGGTCGAGGCGCTGCGGAAGAACGCCGAGGAGTTCGGCATCCGGCTGCACCGCCTCGGTGACCTCGACCAGGGGATCGTCCACATCATCGGCCCGCAGCTCGGGCTCACCCAGCCCGGCATGACCATCGTCTGCGGCGACTCCCACACCTCCACCCACGGCGCCTTCGGCGCGCTCGCGTTCGGGATCGGAACGTCCGAGGTCGAGCACGTGCTCGCGACGCAGACCCTCCCGCAGGCCCGCCCCAGGACGATGTCGGTCACTGTCAACGGTGAGCTGCCCGAAGGGGTGACCGCGAAGGACCTGGTCCTGACCCTGATCGCCCGCACCGGCACCGGTGGCGGTCAGGGGTACATCGTGGAGTACCGCGGCCCCGCGATCGAGGCGCTCTCGATGGAGGGACGGATGACCGTGTGCAACATGAGCATCGAGTGGGGCGCCAAGGCCGGACTGGTCGCTCCCGACGAGACCACCTTCACCTACCTCGAGGGCCGCCCGGAGGCCCCCACCGGCGAGGAGTGGGACGCGGCCGTCGCCCACTGGAGGACTCTGGTGACCGATGACGACGCCGTCTTCGATGAGGAGATCGAGCTCGACGCCGGCACCATGACCCCGTTCGTCACGTGGGGAACGAACCCCGGACAGGGGGTGCCGTTGTCCGGGTCCGTTCCCGACCCGGACGGCTTCTCCGAGGAGAGCGCCCGCGTCGGCGCCCGCAGGGCCCTGGAGTACATGGGTCTCGAGGCCGGTACGCCGATGCGCGACATCCGGGTGGACACCGTGTTCGTGGGCTCGTGCACCAACGGACGGATCGAGGACCTACGTGCCGCCGCGGAGGTGGTCCGGGGTCGCAAGGTCGCCGAGGGCACCCGCCTGCTCGTCGTCCCCGGATCGGCCCGGGTCCGGCTGCAGGCCGAGGACGAAGGCCTCGACGTGGTCTTCAAGGAGGCCGGTGGCGAATGGCGTGGCGCCGGTTGCTCGATGTGCCTCGGGATGAACCCCGACCAGCTGGCGCCGCAGGAGCGCAGTGCGTCGACGTCCAACCGCAACTTCGAGGGTCGTCAGGGCAAGGGCGGTCGCACGCACCTGGTGTCGGTTCCCGTCGCCGCGGCGACCGCGATCCGCGGCACCCTGAGCTCGCCTGCAGACCTCGAGCCGGCGTCGGTCGAGCCCGTCGAGACCACGGACGGGGCGCCGTGATGGACGCCTTCACCACACATACCGGCATCGGCGTCCCGCTCCGTCGCAGCAACGTCGACACCGACCAGATCATCCCGGCCGTCTACCTCAAGCGCGTGACCCGCACGGGGTTCGCGGACGGGCTCTTCGCCGCGTGGCGCAACGACCCGTCGTTCGTGCTCAACCAGGCGCCGTACGACGCCGGTACCGTGCTCGTCGCGGGCTCGGACTTCGGCACCGGTTCGTCACGCGAGCACGCGGTATGGGCGTTGCAGGACCACGGGTTCAAGGTCGTGGTCGCGCCCCGGTTCGGCGACATCTTCCGCGGCAATTCCGGCAAGGCCGGACTGCTCACCGCGCAGGTGGACGACAAGGTCGTGCTGCGGCTGTGGGATCTCCTCGAGGCGGAGCCCGGCACCTCGGTCACGGTGGACCTGGAGCAGCGCACGGTTCGCGCTGGCAACGGTCCGGACGCCGTCGAGGACTCCTTCGACATCGACGACTACACGCGCTGGCGGCTGCTCGAGGGACTCGACGACATCTCGTTGACGCTCGCGCGCGAGGCCGACATCGCGGCGTTCGAGATGCGTCGGCAGAGCTGGAAGCCGTCCACTCTCTGAGTCGGCGGGCTCGACCCGACAACGAGATTTCCCAGCAGGGCAAGGAAGAACTCGCCGTCGTCGCACGATCGTGGGGCGTCCTGGTGTCGCGTGCATGCTCGCCCGACGTCCTCGATCGTGCGTCCCTCCACTGTGTCTCGCGCAGAAAAAACATGTCGCCAAACGCCCCGTGGTGATTGTGACGAACGGCGTGAAAACCTAGCGTTCGTCGAGAAGCCGGGCAAAAGGGCCGGCCATGATCGTTCATTGGAAGGGAAGCCGTGAACAAGTCACAGCTCATCGACGCGCTCTCCGCGCGATTCGAGGGGAACCGTAAGCAGGCGCATCACGCGCTGGAATCCGTTCTGGACACGATCACGCGCGAAGTGGCCAGGGGCGAGAAGGTCGCCATCACGGGCTTCGGCTCGTTCGAGAAGCGCGTGCGTGAGGCCCGCTGGGTCCGCAACCCACAGACCGGCGAGCGGATCAAGGCGAAGAAGACGGCCGTCCCGAAGTTCACCGCGGGTGCCGATCTGAAGAGCGTCGTGTCCGGTGCGAGGTCGCTGCCGAAGCTCACGCTGGCAGCGTCCACCTCGCCGGCGAAGAAGGCGACGGCCTCGGCGAAGAAGGCGGCCAAGAAGGCCACCACCAAGAAGACGTCGGCGAAGAGGACCGCGACGAAGGCGACCAAGAAGTCGGCACCGGCGAAGAAGACCGCAGCGAAGAAGTCCACTGCCAAGAAGTCCACTGCGAAGAAGGCGCCCGCCAGGAAGACGACGGCGAAGAAGACGACGGCCAAGAAGACGGCGGCCAGGAAGACGACGGCCAGGAAGACGGCGCCGGCCAAGCGGACCGCGGCGAGGAAGACCAGCGCGAAGAAGACCGCGGCCAAGAAGGCACCGGCGAAGAAGACGACGGCCAGGAAGACGACGGCCAGGAAGACGACGGCCAGGAGGGGGCCGGCGAAGAAGACCACCAAACGCGCCGCGAAGAAGCGCTGACGTCCGACGTCCGAAGGGGTCACCGGGTCCACCGGTGGCCCCTTCGACGCGTCGGTGGCAGCGCGTCAGGCGAGGAGCGCGAGTCGGGTGTGCGCACCGAGTCCGAGATGCACCGCCGCGGCCAGTCCCGCCGCGTCGTCGACGTCACGCCTCAGTGAGGACAGTGTGCCGGCGATCTCGCGGGCACCGGCTTCGAGGTGTGCGGCGTGTGAGGCACGTCCGAAGAGCGGTGCGAACACGTCGTACGGCGCCGCGTACAGCGTCGTGCCGACACCGTCCCGATCGGCGACGAAGGCCGGCGAGGGTGCGGCCGCGGCGACGAGCAGGGCTGCGTCGAGATCGCCCGGGAGCAGCGCTGGCAGGTCGGCACACACCGCTGCCGGTCGTGCGTCGGGCCATCGGCGCTGCGCCTCGGAGGCCGCCAGCCGCAGCGACTGGTTGAGGTCGTCCGCCACGCCGTCCGGGATCGTCTCGCAGCCGGCGGCGCGGAGTTCGCCCGCGAACCCTGCGTCGTCCGTCACCGCGAGCACAGCGCCCACCCGCTCGGCCGCCAGGCACGCCCGCGCCGTGTCGAGGGCGAAGGCGGCGGCCAGGGCACGTCGGCGTACGGGGTCGACCTCGAGGCGTGACTTGCCGCGAGCCGGCGGCTTCACGGGAAGCAGGACGACGAACGAGGTGGTCATCGGAGACGATCCTGTCAGGCGTGTTCGCCCGACCGTCGTCCGGCCGGATGCCATGCTCCCACCGAGTAGCCTGAGCCGGACGCCGGCGTTGGTGCCGTGCGACCGGAGAATCGTTCGAGTGCCACGACGGGAGGGACGACGTGACGGTGCGACCGCTCCAGCAGAAGCGTGGATGGGCGTTCAACCTCGCGGTCCCGGTCCTCAAGCCGCTGCTGCTCGCCACCACCCGACGTACCTGGATCGACGGCGAGAAGATCCCGGCGACGGGCGGTTGCATCCTGGTCTTCAACCACGTCTCGCACGTTGACCCGTTGACGGCCGCCCACCTGGTCTACGACCACGGGCGGATGCCCCGCTACCTGGCGAAGTCGGGACTGTTCAAGAACCGAGCCCTCTCGTCGTTCCTCACCGCCGGGGGCCAGATCCCGGTCGAGCGGCTCAGCAAGAACGCGAAGGGCGCCTTCGACGCCGCCGTCGCCGCAGTCCGTGCCGGTGAGTGCGTGGTCGTCTATCCGGAGGGCACCCTGACCCGCGACCCCGACCTGTGGCCGATGAAGGGCAAGTCGGGCGCGGCCCGCATCGCGCTCGAGACCGGCGGCCCCGTGATCCCGGTCGGGCAGTGGGGCGCCCACGACCTGCTGTATCCCTACGCCAAGAAGCCGCATCTGTTCCCGCGCACACAGATCACGATGAAGGTCGGCGACCCGGTGCCGCTCGACGACCTGCGGCAGAAGCCCCGAACCGTCGAGAACGTCAACGAGGCGACTCGACGGATCATGGCCGCCCTCACCGAGCTGGTGGCCGAGCTCAGGCACGAGGAGGCCCCGGCGGAGCGCTTCGACCCGCGCACGTCCGGGCTTCGCCCGACCGGCAACCCGAACAGGGCCGACAAGCCCGGTCGGAGGGAAGCGACCGAGCGGAGGTCGAGAGGCGCATGACCCAGGTCTCGGTGCTCGGGGCCGGCTCGTGGGGGACGGCCTTCTCCCTGGTGCTCGCGGACGCCGGGAACGACGTGACGCTGTGGGCGCGACGTGAGGAGGTCTGCGACACGATCAACCATCGACGCGAGAACACCGACTACCTGCCGGGTGTCGAGCTGCCGCCGACCGTGGTCGCCACCCATGACCCCGAGAAGGCGCTCGCAGGTGCCGACGTCGTGGTGTTCGCCGTGCCGTCCCAGACGTTCCGGGCGAACCTCGAGCTGTGGACGCCGTACATCCCGGGGTCGGCGGTCATGGTGTCGCTGATGAAGGGCGTCGAGCTGGGCAGTCTCAAGCGGATGAGCGAGGTCGTCGCCGAGGTCACCGGAGCTGGCCCGGGCCGGATCGCGGTGGTGAGCGGCCCGAACCTGTCCCACGAGATCGCGCAACGCGAGCCGGCCGCGTCCGTGGTGGCATGCGTTGACGAGGACGTCGCCAAGCAGGTGCAGGACCTGGTACACGGACCGACGTTCCGGCCCTACACGTCGGTCGACGTCGTCGGCTGCGAGCTGGGTGGCGCGTACAAGAACGTCGTCGCCCTCTCGGTGGGCATGGCGGTCGGGCTGGGCTTCGGTGACAACACCAGGGCCTCGGTGATCACGCGCGGCCTGGCGGAGACCGCCCGCCTGGCCATGGCGATGGGCGCCAACCCGCTCACCCTGATGGGCCTGGCGGGTCTCGGAGACCTGGTTGCGACCTGCTCCTCGCCGCTGTCGCGCAACCGGACGTTCGGGGAGAAGCTCGGTCTCGGGATGACCACGGCCGAGATCGTCGCCTCGACCCGACAGGTGGCCGAGGGTGCGAAGTCGTGCTCCTCCCTGCTCGCGCTGGCGCAGAAGCTCGGTGTCGACGCCCCGATCGCCGAGCACGTCGAGGCCGTCGTCGACGGGCGGATGACCGCCCCGGAGATGATGGAGTCGTTCGTGCGGCGCGAGACCAAGGCCGAGACCGACTGACCTGTCGGCTCAGAGCTCGTCGAGCGCCTTCTCGAGGTCGCCCCACAGGTCCTCGACGTCCTCGATGCCGACGCTGAGCCGGACCAGCCCCTCGGGGATGGTGCTCGGCTCGGACTTCCACCGCCGACGCCTCTCGAACGTCGACTCGACGCCGCCCAGCGACGTCGCGTGCACCCACAGGGAGGTCGACCGCACGAGTCGGTCGCCGGCCTCGACGCCGCCGACGAGAACGATCGACACGATCGCCCCGAAGCCCGGGTAGCGGACCTCGCCCGTTGCCGGGTGGCCGCGGAGCCGTTCGACGAGCGTGCGAGCGTTGGCCTCGGCCCGGTCCAGTCGAAGATGGAGCGTGCGCAGCCCGCGGAGCGCCAGCCAGACCTCGAAGGTCCCGGGGATCGCGCCGACCAGGTCTCGGCGACCCTTGAGGACGCCGTACAGCTCGTCGTCGGCGGTCACGACGGCGCCGAGCATCGTGTCGCCGTGCCCGGAGAGGTACTTCGTCGCCGAGTGGACGACGATGTCGGCGCCCATGGTGAGCGGCCGCTGCCGGAGTGGAGTCGCGACGGTGTTGTCGACGACGACGTAGGCGCCGGCGTCGTGCGCCGCGGTCGCGACCGTCTCGATGTCCGCCAGCTCGAGTGCCGGGTTGGTCGGCGACTCGAGCCAGACCAGAGCGGCGTTCGCGCACGCATCTGCGACGGCGTCGGTGTCGGGCATGTCGACGAGGCGAGCAGTCAGGCGCCCGCGCGCCTCCAGGTCAGCCAGCTGCATCACCGTGCCGTTGTAGGCGTGCCGGGGAGCCACGACCGTGGCGCCCTGCCCGACCAGATCGAGGACGGTGGACACCGCCGCGAGCCCGGACGAGAACGACAGGCAACGACCACCCTCCAGCGCGCCGAGAGTCTCTTCGAAGGCCTCCCAGGTGGGGTTCCCGTAGCGGCCGTACTCCAGATCGCCCGTCGCGCCGTACGTCGACGCCATCGTGATCGGTGTGTTCAACGGCCGGTCGGGCCCGTGCGGCGGGCGGCCCGCGCTGACGGCGATGGTCGCCTGGGAGAGGGGACGATCAGACTGCTCGGCCATGGCGCGAGCGTACGGCGGGTGGCCCGGTGCGGGCTCCGGCCCCCGGTAGGGTCGAGCCGATGAGCGAGCCCCCCAGCGACTCTCGCAAGACACGCGTCGCGGTCGTCTTCGGCGGCAGGTCGAGCGAGCACGCCATCAGCTGTGTGACGGCCGGAAGCGTGCTCGACGCCATCGATCGGACGGTGTACGACGTGGTGCCCATCGGGATCGCGCCGGACGGCCGCTGGGTCCTCGAGTCGGCGGACACCGACCGTCTCCAGATCAAGGGCCCCGACCAGCTGCCGAGCGTCGATGGCGAGCGGGCGGCGATCACCCTGCTGCGTGAGGCCGGGAGCACCGACCTCGTCGTCCACGAGCCCTCCCAGCCGCCGCAGACGCTGGGTGAGGTCGATGTGGTGTTCCCGCTGCTGCACGGTCCGTGGGGCGAGGACGGCACGATCCAGGGCATGTTCGAGATGGCCGGCGTCCGCTACGTCGGGGCCGGCGTGCTGGCCAGTGCCGTGGCGATGGACAAGGCCTACGCCAAGGTGGTGCTGCGGGCGGCGGGTCTGCCCGTGATGCCCGCGCTGACCGTCACCGCTCGCGAGTGGTACCGGGACCCCGACGGCGTCCGGCACCGGGCCGCCGAGCTCGGGTTCCCTCTGTTCGTCAAGCCGTCGCGGGCCGGGTCGAGCATGGGCATCTCCAAGGTCCACGACGCCTCCGAGCTCGACGCTGCCATCGAGGAGGCACATCGGCACGACCCCAAGGCGCTCGTCGAGCAGGCCGCGGTCGGCGCCCGCGAGATCGAGTGCGGCGTGCTCGAGTCGCTGGACGGCACGCCGGAGACCAGCGTGCCGGCCGAGATCATCGTGGGGGGCGAGCACGAGTTCTACGACTTCGCCGCCAAGTACCTGCCGGAGGAGCACACCGAGCTCGCGGTCCCGGCCGACCTTCCCGACGACTGCGCCGCCGAGCTGCGCGACATGGCGGCCCGCGCGTTCGAGGCGATCGGATGCGAGGGCCTCGCCCGGGTCGACTTCTTCCTGATGCGCGACGGGTCACTGGTCCTGAACGAGATCAACACCATGCCGGGCTTCACGCCGACGTCGATGTACCCCCGGATGTGGGCGGCCACGGGTGTCGACTACCCGGCCCTCGTCGACCGGCTGCTCCAGCTCGCCCTGCGGCGTACGACGGGGCTCCGGTGAGTGCCAGCGGCCGACCTCACGACGTGAGTCAGTGGCAGGGCTTCACCAGGGTCGTGTACTTCTTGACCATCGGCGCCAGCTGGACCATGGCCGCGGCCATCCCCTCCGGCCGGTACGTCGCGGGCACGCTCACCTGCACGATCGGCCGGTAGCCGGCCGTCGAGATCACGATGTCGGAGGACTCGTCGCGGAACTGGTCGTCCGGCACGTACCACCCGACGCCGTCCGCCGTCTGGCACCCTGACGCCCGGGTGAAGCCGGGCGGCACGGGTACGCCGCACTGGGCCACGATCGCCGGGTCGCCCCACGCACCACCGAGCGCCTCGGCAGGCTGCGTCTTCCGGCGCGACTGGCCGTAGACCTCGCTGGGGAAGGCGTTCACCACGCGCTGGCAGACAGCCTGGTCCCCAGCGCTGAGACGCAGCGTCGGGATGCTGACCGGCTCCTTGCCACAGGCGACCGTGACCAGACCGAGTCCGAGCAGCGCTGCGCACGCGCGCGCGCCCCGGGTCGGCGCGAGGATGCGCGAGCCGGGGCGCGTCGGGGTCCGGGGCAAGCTCAGATGTGGACGACCGGGCAGGTCAGGGTGCGGGTGATGCCGTCGAGGTTCTGCACCTTGGAGACGACGAGCTTGCCGAGCTCGTCGACGTTGCGGGCCTCGGCCCGAACGATCACGTCGTAGGGCCCGGTGACGTCCTCGGCCAGGGTCACGCCCTTGACCTGGGCGATGGCGCGGGCGACGTCCGCGGCCTTGCCGACATCGGTCTGGATGAGGATGTATGCCTGGACGACCATGGTGTCTCCTCCGAGTAGTCGGTAGGGGGCGGGGACCTTGCGGCTGCCCGGCACAACCTACCGCGCGGTACGCCGCACCCGACAGGCCCGTGCCGGCCGTCCGGGGCGCTCGACGCGCCGATCTGGTGGGATGGGTCCATGTCGATCCCAGGTGACGCGACCGTCTCCGAGGTCGGCGAGTTCCCGCTGATCACGAGGCTGCGCGACCTGTTCGCACAGGGTGACCACGTGCTCGTCGGACCCGGTGACGACGCCGCCGTGCTGCGCATCCGGAACGGGCACGTCGTCGTCTCCACCGACGTTCTCGTCGAGAGTCGTCACTTCCGCCGTGACTGGGCCTCCGCCGCCGACATCGGGCACCGCGCCGCGGCTGCGAACCTCTCGGACGTCAACGCCATGGGCGGCCGTGCGCACTCCCTCACCATCGCGCTTGCGGCACCGGGTGACCTCGCCGCCGCCTGGGCCCTGGAGTTCGCCCAGGGTTTCGCCGACGAGTCGGCGCTGGTGGGTGCCTCCGTCGTCGGGGGAGACCTGACCTCCGCCGACTCCCTGGTCGTCGCCGTGACCGTGCTCGGATCGTGCACGCAGTCGCCGGTCCTCAGGTCGGGCGCCGAGCCGGGGGACGTGCTGGCCCTGTGCGGTCGCCAGGGCTGGGCAGCGGCGGGGCTGGCCGTCCTGGGACGCGGGTTCCGGTCGCCGCGGGTGCTGGTCGAGGCCTACCGGCGCCCGGAGCCGCCGTACGACGCGGGGCCGATCGCGGCCGAAGCGGGCGCCACCTCGATGATCGACATCTCCGATGGGCTGCTCGCCGAGGCTCGGCACCTGTCGGAGGAGTCCGGCGTGGCGATCGACGTACACCGCGAGGCGTTCGACGTCCCCGAACCGCTGCACGCGGTGGGTGCCGCGACCGGCGCCGACCCGCTGAGCTTCATCCTCGGCGGCGGCGACGACCACGCGCTGCTCGCGACGTTCCCCTCCGGAGACGTGCCGGAGGGATGGACCGTGATCGGCGTCGTCTCCGAGGGGTCGGGAGTCACCGTCGACGGTGGCGAGTACGACGGACCCACGGGGTGGACGCACTTCTGAGCCGGCTCCCGACGCGCCGTGGCCCCCGGACGGCCCAACCCCCGACGCACCAAGCGCCGGACGCACAAGCCCCGGACCAGCGGGCCCGGGGCGGCGGAGAGGTTGCGGGAGGTCAGCGGGTGACCTTGCCCGCCTTCAAGCAGCCGGTGCAGACGTTGATCCGCTTGCGGGTGCCGTTCACGGTGGCCCGGACCCGCTGGATGTTGGGGTCGAACCGCCGCTTGGTGATCTTCTTCGACCACGGCCGGTTGTTGCCGAAGCCAGGCTTCTTGGCGCAGATGTCGCAGACGGCAGCCACGGGGTCACTCCTGGTTGGAAAGCTCGTTCTGTAGTGGCCCGCCGGGCGGGCAACCGACACAGACTATCCGACCCCGGGTGCCGGTCCCAATCTGCGGCCCGCGTCCCGCGACCGCAGTCCCGCCGCGCACTACCCTGGCAGCCGCCCGAGCATCGAGCGTGAGCCCGGAGAGAGTACGAGTAGACGATGGAAGCACCCACCGGCGGCGGCGTCGACCTCGCGGTCGTCCGGCGCTTCGTGGACGTCGCGGTCGATGCGCTGGCAGAGGCGCGTGAGGAGATCGACGCGCTCAACGTCTACCCCGTGCCGGATGGGGACACCGGCACGAACATGTACCTGACGATGAGCGCTGCCCGCGACGCCATCGAGCAGGCGACCACGGACGCCGCCGACCTCACCGCTGCGCTGGCGGCGTTCCGGCGCGGTGCGTTGCTGGGCGCGCGCGGCAACAGCGGCGTCATCCTGAGCCAGCTGCTCGGGGCCCTGGTCGCGCGCGTCGGCCGGGCCCGGCCGGGCGAACGGAACGCCGCGGTGATGGCGGCGGCGATGACCGACGCCACGGAGGCGGCGTACGCCGCGGTCGGGACACCGGTCGAGGGCACGATCCTCACCGTCGCCCGGGCCGCCTCGGAGGCTGCCGTGCGACGGGCCGAGGACGACCGCGCCCGGGCCCGTGACGTGTTCGCCGCCGCGGCCCAGGGCGCACGCGAGGCACTGATCCGGACACCGGAGCAGCTGGAGCCGCTGCGGCGTGCCGGCGTCGTCGATGCCGGCGGGCGTGGGCTGAGCGTGATCCTGGACGCGGCCGAGACCGTCCTCACCGGTCGTCGTCGGAGTGCGTCGCCCCGGCCGATCGGCACGCACACGATCCCGGTCGCGGCGGGCCTGGCTGACCTGGGTTCCGAGGGCCCGGCCTACGAGGTGATGTACCTCCTCGACGCCGACGACGCCGCCGTCCCGGAGCTCCGCCGCGCACTGGCCCCGCTCGGCGACTCCCTGGTCGTCGTGGGCGGCGAGGGGGTGTGGAACGTCCACGTCCACGTCGACGACGTGGGGGCCGCGATCGAGGCCGGCATCGCCGCGGGTCGGCCGTACCGGATCCGAGTCCGGCACTTCGCCGACCAGGTCACCCGCGCCTCGGAGCGCGCCGTGCGCCGCGCCGAGCAGCGCACGGGTCGCCGCATCGTGGCGGTCTCCGCGGGTGCGGGCCTGGCCAGGCTCTTCGGCGAGGCCGGCGCGATCGTGATCGAGGGCGGCCCCGGTCACCGTCCGTCGACGGGCATGATTCTCGAGGCCATCCGCGGGGCCGGCGCTGCCGAGCTGGTGATCCTCCCCAACGACCAGGAGTCCGTCCGGGCTGCCCGGGTCGCGGCTCGCACGGCGGAGGAGGACCTCGACGTGCGGGTAGCGGTGATCCCGACGGAGGCCCAGGTCCAGGGGTTGGCGGCGCTTGCCGTGCACGAGCCCGCGCGCAGCTTCGACGCCGACGTCCTCGAGATGACAGCGACCGCCCGCCACACCCGGCACGGCGCGGTCACGATCGCCGCTCGGCAGGCCATCACCATGGCCGGCCCGTGCGAACCCGGCGACGTCCTGGGTGTCATCGCGGGCGACTTCGCGGTCGTCGGCCACGACCTCGCCGGCGTGGCGACCGAGGTCTTGGAGCGTCTGCTCGGAGGCGGAGGGGAGCTGGTCACGCTCGTGAGCGGCGTCGGCGGCAACGGCCTCGCGGCACACTGCGAGGAGTACGTCGCCGACCGGCACGCCCATGTCGACGTCGTGGTGTACGACGGGGGGCAGGACCGCTACCCACTGCTCATGGCCGTGGAGTGAGGAAGACGTCGTGATCGGCCTCGACTCACCCGTCACCTCGGTGCTCGGTGCCCAGAGCAGGCGCGGCCTCGCCACGAAGCTCGAGGACGGGCTCGGGCTGCGCACGGTCGGCGACCTGTTGTTCCACTTCCCCCGTCGTTACGTCCCCACCGGTGAGCTCACCGAGGTCAAGGAGCTGCGCAGCGGCCAGATGCTCACAGTCGTCGGCGAGATCGCCGAGAGCGAGGCCAAGACCTACGTCGACCGACGGGCGAACCGCACGGCGTACCGCCTCGACACGACGTTGCAGACCGACGGCCCCGCCTTGCGGATGTCGTTCTTCTCCAGGAAGAAGAGCGTCAGCGACTGGCACGCCCGACGGTTGGCCGTCGGCCGTCGTGGCATCTTCATCGGACAGGTGAGCACGTTCCGCGGCAGCTGGCAGCTGACCAACCCCACGATGGTCCTGTTCGGCGTGCCGGACGAGGAGGACGAGGCCTCGGGGGCCGCCGTGGCCTCGATCAAGGCGCTCTTCCCGCTCTACCCGCAGACCAAGGGCGTCGACTCCTGGGACCTGCAGCGTGCGATCGCCTTCGCGCTCACCGTGGTGGACGAGCCGTCCGACCCGCTGCCGGAGGCCGTGCGCCGCGACCACCGGCTGCCCGACCTCGCGACGGCACTGCACCGCATCCACGCGCCCGACTCGTGGCCGGAGGTGCATGACGCCCAGCGTCGATTCCGCTTCGACGAGGCGCTGGTGACCCAGCTCGTGATGGCGCGCCGCCGCGCGGCGCTCGCCGAGCTCGGCGGACAGGCCCGGGTCGGTGGGGGCCGGCTCCTGGAGGCGTTCGACCAACGGCTGCCGTTCACGTTGACCACCGGCCAGCAGCAGGTATCTGCAGAGATCATGGACGACCTGGCGCGTCCCCACCCGATGAACCGCCTCCTCCAGGGCGAGGTCGGGTCCGGCAAGACCCTCGTCGCACTGCGGGCGATGCTCCGCGTCGTCGACTCCGGCGGCCAGGCCGCCCTGCTGGCCCCGACCGAGGTGCTCGCCCAGCAGCACCACCGATCGATCACGGCGTTGCTCGGAGATCTGGCGGCCGGTGGGATGCTCGGCGGCGCCGACGAGGCGACGCGGGTCGAGCTCCTGACCGGTTCGATGCCGAAGGCCGCACGTGCCGAGGCGCTGCTGCACGCAGCGAGCGGTGAGGCCGGCATCGTCGTCGGCACCCACGCGCTGCTGGAGGAGCAGGTCCAGTTCGCCGACCTCGGCCTGGTGGTCGTCGACGAGCAGCACCGGTTCGGCGTCGAGCAGCGGGCGGCGCTCACCGACAAGGCGGGCACCCCTCCACACGTCCTCGTGATGACGGCGACACCGATCCCGCGCACCGTTGCGATGACCGTCTTCGGCGACCTCGAGGTCTCGACACTGAGAGAGCTGCCCGCGGGGAGAGCGCCGATCCAGACCTCCGTCGTACCGCTGGCCGACCATCCGGCCTGGATCGAGCGCGTGTGGGCACGCGTCCGCGAGGAGGTCGAGCGGGGGCACCAGGTCTATGTGGTGTGCCCGCGGATCACCGGCGACGAGCTCGAACAGGGCGAGTCCGACGTGCCGGTCCTGGACGACGAGGGACGCCCGGTGGCGGCGCCGCCTGGGCTCAGCGCCGCCGGGGAGGTCATCGAGGGGCTGCGCACGGGCGCCCTGAGCGGGCTCCGTCTCGACCTCCTCCACGGCCGTCTGCCGGCCGAGGAGAAGGACCGCGCCATGCGCTCCTTCGCTGCGGGCGACACCGACGTGCTGGTCGCCACCACGGTGGTCGAGGTGGGGGTCGACGTCGCGAACGCGACCGCGATGGTGCTGCTCGACGCCGACCGGTTCGGCATCTCGCAGCTCCACCAGCTGCGCGGCCGCGTCGGCCGGGGCGGTCTGCCCGGCCTCTGCCTGCTGGTGACGCGTTCCGACGCCGACAGCCCCGCGCGAGAGCGGCTCGACGCCGTCGCCGCGACCACCGACGGTTTCGAGCTCAGCCGGGTCGACCTCGACCAGCGCCGCGAGGGTGACGTCCTCGGCCGTTCGCAGTCGGGGTTCCGCAGCTCGCTGCAGCGGCTGCGGGTGCTGCGCGACGAGAAGACGATCGTCGAGGCACGCGAGACCGCCGTCGGGCTGCTGGCCGACGATCCCGAACTGGCCGAGGCTCCTGGCCTCCAGGTGCTGGTGACAGAACTGGAGCGTTCGCGGCACTCTGAGTTCATGGAGAAGTCATGACCACGCCGGGCGCGGGCCGGGGGAGACCGGCAGGACCATGACTCGCATCATCGGCGGACGAGTCGGCGGCCGCAGGATCGCCACGCCGCGTGGGGAGAGCACCCGCCCCACGAGTGACCGCGTGCGCGAGGCGCTGTTCTCGGCCGTCGAGTCGTGGTGCGGCTCGCTGTCGGGACTCCGCTTCCTCGACCTGTACGCCGGCTCCGGCGCGGTCGGGCTCGAGGCGTGGTCTCGCGGCGCGGGTGTCGTCACGCTGGTCGAGCACGACCGGCGTACCGCATCCATGATCACGGCGAACGCCCGCGATCTCGGCTTCACCCGGGCCGACGTGGTCACCGCACCCGTTTCGCGGACGCTGGCCCGAAGCCCGGCCGCGCCGTACGACGTGGCGTTCCTCGACCCGCCGTACGCCTCGGCGGAGTCCGAGCTCGCCGCCGACCTCACGGCCCTGCGTGACCACGACTGGCTGGTGCCGGGGGCGATGGTGGTGGTCGAACGCGGCTCGAGAGGCGACGAGCCTGCGTGGCCCGACGGGTTCAGCAACAGCTGGGAGAAGAGGTACGGCGACACCGTGCTCTGGTACGTTCACGCCGCCCAGAACTAGCGCTCCAGCCCAGGAGGCACCGTGCGTCGCGCCGTCTGCCCCGGGTCGTTCGACCCGGTCACGAACGGGCACCTCGACATCATCCGCCGGTCGTCGCGGCTGTTCGACGAGGTGGTCGTCGCGGTCGGCAGCAACCTCAGCAAGAACCGGCTGTTCACCCCCGACGAGCGGATCTCGATGGTGCGGCGCGCGTGCGAGGACCTCGTCAACGTCACGGTGGAGGGCTTCTCCGGGCTGGTCACGACGTTCTGCGCCGAGCGCGACGTGACCGCGATCGTCAAGGGCCTGCGCGCGGCGAGTGACTTCGACTACGAGCTCCAGATGGCCCAGATGAACTCCTCGCTGACCGGCGTGGAGACGGTGTTCATCCCGACCAGCCCCGACCGCGGATTCGTCTCCTCCACCCTGGTCAAGGAGGTGGCCGGGTTCGGCGGCGACGTCTCGGCTTTCGTCCCGGCGTTCGTCCACGAGGAGCTCCGCGCCCGCCTGCTGTCCCGTTGAGTTGGCCCTCGTGGTTCGTCGAGTTGGCCCTTGTGGTGCGTTCACTTGGCCCGCCCGGTCGGCGACGAGCCCGAAGGGCCAACTCGACGAGCCCGGAGGGCCAACTCGACGAGCCCGGAGGGCCAACTCGACGAGCCCGGAGGGCCAACTCGACGAGCCCGGAGTTTTGCGCCTCTGACCTGCCTGGATACGATACTGAGCGATCTGTTGTGTCCCGATCCGGAAGTGGACCCCTGAGCAAACTGGACCCGAGAGCGCCGCTCGTGCTCGACACTCGCGAGCTCGGTCGCCGCCCGGGGTCCCAGCGCGAGGTGTCGCTGACGGTTCCGGCCCCGGCAGATCTGGGTATCGAGGTCCTCGGCGTCCCCGAAGGCTCTCCGGTCGAGCTCGACCTGAGGCTGGAGGCGGTCATGGAGGGCGTCCTGGTCACGGGGACGGCGCGAGCCACGCTCGAAGGCGAGTGCGCACGGTGCCTGGAGCCGATCTCCGACGAGGTCGAGGTGAGGTTCCAGGAGCTGTGTGTCTACGACGACCATGACGTCGATCCGGACGAGGAGCTCGAGGTCAGCACGCTGCAGGACGACCTGGTCGACCTGGAGCCCCTGCTGCGGGACGCGGTGGTGCTCGCACTACCGTTCCAGCCGTTGTGTCAAGACGACTGTCCCGGGTTGTGCCCCGAGTGCGGGGCGAGGCTCGCGGACGAGCCGGACCACGGGCACGACGCGCCGGGCGACCCGCGGTGGGCGGCGCTCGGCGCGCTGGTCGAGCCCGAGCAGCAAGGAGACTGAAGGGCCAGGCCCGAGCCTGACCACGACACCAGCGGACCGGTCTGCCCGGCCGGCCGACGACGTAGGAGAGAACAGTGGCAGTCCCGAAGCGGAAGATGTCGCGCAGCAACACCCGGCACCGGCGTTCGCAGTGGAAGGCCGTGGCGCCGAGCCTGGTGACCTGTGCCAACCCCGCCTGCGGTGCCAAGCACCTCCCGCACCGCGCCTGCGGCACGTGCGGCCAGTACGGCGCGCGCGGTGACCGTCGCCAGGTCCTCTGAGACCGGGTCGACGGTCCTGAACTACACGCCGCTCCGCGCCGCCCTCGGTGATCCGACCTTGGACGCCGAGCTGCTCGAGCGCGCGCTGACGCATCGCTCGTACGCCTACGAGCATGGCGGCCTGCCGACCAACGAGCGGCTCGAGTTCCTCGGCGACTCCGTGCTGGGCGTCGTTGTCACCGAGACCCTTTACCGCATCCACCCCGATCTGTCCGAGGGACACCTGGCCAAGCTCCGCGCCGCCGTCGTCAACGCCCGCGCGCTGGCCGGGGTCGGACGCAAGATCGGGCTCGGGACCTACATCAAGCTCGGCCGCGGTGAGGACACCACCGGCGGTCGCGAGAAGGCCTCGATCCTCTCCGACACGGTGGAGGCCGTGATCGGGGCGGTCCATCTGTCCGGCGGCCTCGAGAGCTCCGCCGAGGTCGTCCATCTGCTGTTCGATCCGCTGATCGAAGCGGCATCCGCACTCGGCGCCGGCCTCGACTGGAAGACCTCGCTCCAGGAGCTCTCCGCCGAGCACGGTCTGGGCGTCCCGGAGTACCTCATCGACGACGAGGGCCCCGACCACATGAAGACCTTCATGGCTCAGGTCCGGGTCGGCGAGCAGCGCTACGGCAACGGCGTCGGCCGCTCCAAGAAGGAGGCCGAGCAGGCCGCCGCGGAGACGGCGTACGGCGAGCTCGCGGCGTCCCTCGGAGTCTCCGACCCGGTGGCGGACCGGGTCGCCGACGAGATCGCGGACGAGATCGCCCACGACCTCGCCAAGGACCTCGCCGGCGAACTCTCCGGCGACATCGCCGAGTCCGCCAGCGACTGACCCCGGCCACGACGCGGTGCCCGAGCTTCCGGAGGTCGAGACGGTCCGAGACGGGCTCGCCCGCCACCTCGTCGGCCGCACGGTCGGTGGCGTCACGGTGCTCCACCCCCGTCCGGTACGCCGTGACCACCGGGGCCCGTCCGGGTTCGCGGCCGCGATGACCGGTCGCCGGTTCGAGGCCGCGCTTCGTCGCGGAAAGTACCTCTGGCTTCCGCTGGACAACGGCGATGCCCTGCTGGGACACCTCGGCATGAGCGGACAGCTGTTGGTCCAGCCCGTCGGGCATCCCGACGAGCGGCACCTGCGGGTGCGCTTCGACGTCGGTGACCGCGAGCTGCGGTTCGTCGACCAGCGCATGTTCGGTGGCCTCGCGGTGTCCGCCGGTGGCGCCGAGCTGCCGCCCGAGATCGCCCACATCGCGCGCGACCCGTTCGACCCCCAGTTCGACGACGACCTGTTCGTGGCCCGGGTCCGCCGTCGGACGGCCGGCATCAAGCGCCTGCTGCTCGACCAGACCGTGATCTCCGGTGTGGGGAACATCTACGCCGACGAGGCGCTCTGGCACGCCCGGGTGCACGGTGACCGGCCGGGGGAGCGGCTCCGTCCCGTCGACGTACGCCGGGTGCTCGCGGAGGCTCGAGCCGTGATGCGGGCCGCGATCAGGCAGGGCGGCACCAGCTTCGACGCGCTGTACGTCGACGTGAACGGCGAGTCCGGCTACTTCGACCGGTCCCTGCACGCCTACGGTCGCGAGGGGAAGGCGTGCGAGCGCTGCGGTACCGCGATCCGGCGGGTGGGGTTCATGAACCGCTCGTCGTTCTTCTGCCCCCGCTGCCAACGGCCGCCCCGGGTGCGCCGAGCGCCCGGCGTTCCTGTCGTGCACTCCTGAGGCTGCTGTGACCTCGGGATCCATGCCTCGCCACATTGACCGGAGACGACCGAAGTGTCACCCTTGAAGACGGCCCCCCAACACGGCGGGTACCCCACGTCGGAAGGCTCATCACACATGGCCAAGGCTCTGATCGGCCATCTGCAGCAAGATCGCGGCCTCCCTGCCCGGCTGGCCGCCGAGAACCGTCAGCTGCGGGTCAGGATCGGCGAGCTGGAGGCGCTGGTCACTCGGTTGATGGAGGAGAACGACCGCCTCGCCGTCGCCACGGCGGCCGCGGCGCTCGACCTCGACTCCGAGCACCTGGAGATGCAGCCGGCCTGACCCTCGAGGTCGCGGCTCAGCTCACCAGCCCCCCAGGAACGCGGCTCGTGGAACACGGTCGCGTCGGTACGCCCGACCGGCTCCGTGCGGTCCCGCGGCCGTGGTGCGCCGCGCCCTGAGGTAGGCGGCGCCGGAGCCGTCGCGTGGCTAGGCTCTCCTCTTCGTGGGAGCTCTCGGCGAGCGGGTCCTCGATGCGGTGGTTCCGCCGCGTCTGGGCACCGGCTTCCGGTGGCTGCTCGCGTCGTCGTGGGTGAGCAACGCCGGAGACGGGCTGGCGCTCTCCGCCGGGCCGCTGCTCGTGGCGAGCCAGAGCAGCAACGCGATCCTGGTGGCGTCGGCCGGGCTGCTGCAGCGGCTCCCGTGGCTGGTCTTCGGCCTGTACGCCGGCGCCATCGCCGACCGGCTGGATCGACGTCTCTTGGTCGTGGTGTGCGACGGTCTCCGGGCGGTCGTGCTCGCTCTCCTCAGCCTCACGATCATCGGCGGCGTCGTCGACATCGCCGTGGTGCTGGTCGCCATGTTCCTGATGGGCGTCGCCGAGGTGTTCGCCGACACCGCCACCCGCACCCTGCTCCCCATGCTGGTGGAACGCGACGATCTCGGCATCGGCAACGCGCGGTTGCAGACGGGGTTCATCGCGATGAACCAGCTCGTCGGCCCGTCGCTCGGCGCCTTCCTGTTCGCCGCCGGGCGGGCGCTGCCGTTCGTGACCCAGAGCGTCTGCGTGGCGCTGGGCGTCGTCCTGGTATGGCGCATCGGGACCCCGTCAGGCGGAGTGGGGGGTGCCGGGGACCGGCACCTGCGGCGTGAGATCGCGGAAGGCATCCGCTGGCTGCTCGACCATGCGGCCGTGCGCGCGCTCGCCGTGGTGATGTTCACGTTCAACATCGCGTTCGGCACCGCGTGGTCGATCCTGGTCCTCTACGCCACCCGCCACCTCGGGATGAGCGAGCTGGGCTTCGGCTTGCTGACCACGTCCGCCGCCGTCGGCGGTCTGGTCTCGACCTCGGCGTACGGATGGCTCGAGCGACACGTCCCGCTGGCGACCCTGATGCGTATCTGCCTGACGCTCGAGGTGCTGCTGCACCTCGCCCTGGCCCTCAACAGCTCACCCGTCGTCGCCGTGCTGCTCATGTTCGTCTTGGGGGCATACGCCTTCGTCTGGGGGACGTTGGCGCAGTCGGTACGTCAACGAGCTGTCCCGACCGAGTTCCAGGGCCGGGTGGGGAGCGTCTACTCCGTGGGGCTGTACGGCGGGCTCGTCGTCGGCATGGGCCTGGGTGGGGTCATCGCCGACCTCGGCGGGCTGACCGCTCCCTTCTGGGCCGCGTTCGCAGGGTCGGGGATCACCCTCGTCCTCCTGTGGCGCTCCCTGGGTGACATCGCGCATGCCGACCGCGGAGCCACGCCCGCCGTCCAGGCCTGAGGACGCCCCGAGTCGCCGGGTTCACACCCGTCCCTTGCAGGAACCTGCGCTGCACAAACCTGACCCTCGCAGATCGTTCACTTCCCGATGCTTCTGGGGCATCGTCCCGTGTTGGCCGGACGCGGCAGCGGGCCGCGGTCGGGGCCGGCCGGACCTTTGGGAGTCATCAACTCGTGAGCAAGAGATTCCTCGCCGCCCTTCTCGGAGCGGGCGCACTCGTGGTCGCCAGCGTGACCGCGGGCGTCCCGGGGGCGGACGCAGCCGCACCTCGGCTGACGCACCTCACCGGGCTGCACGCTGCTCGTGCATGCACCAAGACGCCTGCGGCCGGGTACGCCACGTGCTTCGCCAAGGGCCTCGTCGACAAGTCGGGCGTGATCCCCGACGCGTCCTCCCCTCTGTCGACGGCGCTGACGCCGGCGCAGCTGCAGGCGGCGTACGGCCTGGTCGGCACGAGCGCCTCCGGGCGGACCGTCGCCATCGTGGACGCCTACGGCTACCCGAACCTGGAGCGCGACCTCGCGACGTACCGGACCTACTACGGCCTCGGTGACTGCACCACGACCAGCGGCTGCCTGCGCATCGAGGACCAGAACGGCACCTCCAACCTCCCGCACTTCAACCTGGGCTGGGCCCAGGAACAGTCGCTCGATGTCGACGCCGTCTCGGCGGCCTGCCCCAGCTGCCACATCCTCGTGGTCCAGGCCAAGTCCGCGAACTTCACCGACCTCAGCGCGGCGGTGAACACCGCGGCGAAGCAGGCGGGGGTCGTCGCGATCTCCAACAGCTACGGAGCCGGCGACCTCGCCGACACGACGTACGGCGCGGCCTACCAGCACCCGAACGTCGCGATCACCGCCTCGACGGGGGACAACGGCTACCAGGGAGCCTCGTTCCCGGCCTCGTCGCACTACGTCACCGCAGTCGGCGGCACGACCCTGAAGATGTCGGGCACCACCCGGGTGAGCGAGACCGCGTGGAGCGGCGCGGGCTCCGGCTGCTCGACGGTCAACGTCGCGGTCGCGCCGACCACCGCCGACACCGGGTGCGCCAAGCGGGCCATGGCCGACGTCTCGGCCGCCGCCGACCCGAACACCGGTGGTCTGAGCACCGTCTCGCCGACCAGCAGCAGAACCTCCAGCTGGTCGCAGTGGGGTGGCACCAGCGAGTCGTCGCCGATCATCGCGGCCGTCTACGCCCTCGCCGGCGGCAACTACAGCAACACCACGCCGTACAGCGCCGGCACGTCGTCCAACCTGCACGACGTCACCGGTGGGAGCAACGGCTCCTGCCCCACGACCCAGTGGTGCCACGCCCGAGCCGGCTGGGACGGCCCGACCGGCGTCGGGACCCCGAACGGCACCGGAGCGTTCTGACCGACCGGCCGGGACCAGCGAGGGGGTCGTCCTACGGGCGGCCCCTTCGTCATGTCCGGCGGTGCCGCCGCCCGGCCCGCGCTCCCGGTAGCGTGACCGTGTGAGCGGCTACTTCAGGTTCGGCCGGGCGGGGGGCGAGCCCAGCAACCCCTGGTTCCGCATCGGGAGCCTCGATGTCGGCACGACGATGCTGGTCGTCCTCCTCAGTGTCGTGTCCCTGGTCGTGTTCGCGGTGGAGCCCGTGGACAAACCGGTCCAGATCGCGCTGGCGATGGTGTCCGACGACGTCGCGCACGCGCAGGCCTGGCGCCTGTTCACCTGGCCGTTCTCGAACCTGTACGTCGACTTCTGGGTCGCGGTCAACATCTTCTTCTTCTGGTACTTCGGGTCCGAGATCGAGCGGGCGATCGGTCGGGTGCGGATGGCCGTGCTGTTCCTCGGCACGGCGGCCCTGACCGGCGTCGTCGGCACCCTGATCGACCTGGCGATGGTGGGGACCTTTCGCGGCGGCGGCCTCGCCGGGCTCGGCAGCGTCGGCCTGCTGATCACCCTCGTGTTCGTAGCGGAAAACCCCCACGTCCGCTTCTTCTTCGGCATCCCCGGGTGGCTGATCGCCTTCGTGCTGATCGGGATCCAGGTCATCCAGCTGCTCGGCTACCGCTACCTCGTGGACCTCTACACGTTCCTGTGCAGCCTGGTGATCGTGGCGGTCATGGCGCGCACGGTCGGCCTGTTCACCGAGTACCGCTTCGTGCCCGCGCTGCCGTGGCGCCGACGGGGGTCGCGCACCGGGCGCAGGCGGCGTCGCCCGGCCACGCCCGGGCCGACGGTCGTGCAGGGCCCCTGGCAGCCGTCGGCGTCGTCGCCGGTCTCGCGCGACCAGGCCGCCCTCGACGCGTTGCTCGACAAGATCAGCGCCAGCGGGATGGACTCCTTGACCGACGACGAGCGCGAGCAGCTGCTGATCCTGCGCGACCGCCTGCGGCGTCGCTGAGAGCTGGTCGCCGGGCTCGGGAGCAGAGCCGAGGGACGACTCCGACACCGCCCCGGATGCCCGAGATCGGCGATGCTCCTGGGTAGGGTGAGAGGGCTGCACTTCCCCCGCTCGTCGTTCCGCGCGCCTGCAGTCCGAGACCGACACACCCGCTCGCCGCAGAGCTGTCACCGGGTCGCCGATGTGAGGAGCCACGTTGTACCTGAAGAGCCTGACCCTCAAGGGGTTCAAGTCCTTCGCCTCGGCGACGACGTTGCAGCTCGAGCCGGGCATCACGTGCATCGTCGGGCCCAACGGCTCCGGTAAGTCCAACGTCGTGGACGCGCTCGCCTGGGTGATGGGGGAGCAGGGCGCGAAGAGCCTGCGCGGCGGCAAGATGGAGGACGTCATCTTCGCCGGCACCGCCGGCCGCCCGCCGCTGGGCCGGGCCGAGGTGCTGCTGACCATCGACAACTCCGACGGCGCGCTGCCGATCGAGTACTCCGAGGTGACGATCAGCCGGACCATGTTCCGTTCGGGGGGCTCGGAGTACGCCGTGAACGGCACGCCGTGCCGGCTGCTCGACGTCCAGGAGCTGCTGAGTGACTCCGGGATCGGCCGCGAGATGCACGTGATCGTGGGTCAGGGCCAGCTCGACTCGATCCTGCACGCGACCCCGGAGGACCGGCGCGGCTTCATCGAGGAGGCTGCCGGCGTCCTCAAGCACCGCAAGCGCAAGGAGAAGGCGCTGCGCAAGCTCGACTCCACCGACGGCAACCTGACGCGGCTCGGCGACCTCCTGAGCGAGATCCGGCGACAGCTCAAGCCGCTCGGGCGCCAGGCCGAGGTGGCGCGCAGGGCCGCGGTGGTCCAGGCCGACGTCCGCGACGCCCGGGCCCGCCTGCTGGCCGACGACCTCATGGCGGCCCGGACGGCGCTCGAGCAGGAGCTGGCCGACGAATCGATCCTGGTCGAGCGTCGTGAGGAGGTCGAGGGGGCCCTGGAGCGGTCGCGCGAGGCCGAGGCACGTCTGGAGGCGGCCCTGCGCGACGACCTCCCCGCACTGGCCCGGGCGCAGGAGACCTGGTTCGGCCTCTCCGGTATGCGCGAGCGGCTGCGCGGTACGGCGTCGCTGGCAGCCGAGCGGGTACGCAACGCGGCCGGCTCGGAGCAGGACTCGCTGGACCTCGGCCGCGACCCGGCCGAGCTCGAGGCGGAGGCTGAGCGCGTGCGTGCCGAGGAGGCCGCCATCGGCGCCGAGGTGGACGCCCACCGCGCAGCCCTCGAGCAGGCCGTCACCGCCCGGCGTACCGCCGAGGAGGCGGCGGCCGAGGAGGCCCGCCGGGTCGCGGGACTCCAGCGGTCGGCGGCCGACCGGCGCGAGGGGCTCGCCCGGCTCGTCGGCCAGGTGAACGCCGTGAAGTCGCGGGCCGCAGCCGCCGACGACGAGATCGGCCGGCTCGAGTCCGCGCGGACGGCCGCCGTGGCACGCGCCGAGCGCGCCCAGCACGACTTCACCGCCCTCGAGACCCGGATCGCCGGGTTGGACGCCGGCGAGGAGGGCCTGGACGCCGAGCACGAGGCGGCCGTCGCCGTGCTCGACGACGTGACCGACCAGCTGGCCAAGGCGCGCGAGGCGGCCGCCCGGGCCGACAGCGACCGGTCGGCCCTGGTCGCCCGGAAGGACGCCCTGGAGCTCGGGCTCAACCGCAAGGACGGCGTCGGCGCCCTGCTGGCGGCCTCCGGATCGGTGTCCGGGCTGCTCGGCTCGGCTGCGGCAGTGCTCACGGTCGAGGCGGGGTTCGAGACCGCGGTCGCGGCGGCCCTGGGATCGGCGGCCGACGCCGTCGCGGTCGCCGACGCCGATGCTGCTCTCGCCGCGCTGCAGCATCTGAAGGCCGCCGACCTCGGCCGTGCCGGCCTGTTGCTCGGTGCGGGCCCCACGTCGGACGAGCCCCCCTGGCCCGCCCTGCCGGACCACGCGACGTACGCCGTCGACGTCGTGCGGTGCCCGGATGTGCTGCGTCCCTCGCTGACCCGGTTGCTGTCGAAGACTGCCGTGGTGACCGACCTGCCGGCTGCCCGTGCCCTGGTCGCCACGATGCCCGACGTGACTGCGGTGACCCGTGACGGTGACGTGCTCGGCGCGCACTTCGCCTCCGGGGGCTCGCAGAGCCAGCCGAGCCTGATCGAGGTCCAGGCGGCGTACGACGAGGCGGCGGGGGCGCTGGCCGAGGCGGTCGCGACCTCCGAGCGACTCGGGTTCGACATCGCCAGGCTCGAGTCGGAGCGGCAGGACGCGCAGCGCCGTGTCGACGTCGCCCTGGCGAAGCTCCACGAGTCCGACGCCACCCTGGCCGCCGTGGCCGAGGAGCTCGGTCATCACGGCTCCCAGGCCCGGGCGGCCCGCGCCGAGGCGGACCGGATCGCCGAGGCGATGGCGGCCGCCCGCGAGGCGCGGGCGCAGGATCTCGTCGGGCTCGCCGAGCTCGAGAGCCGCCTCGCGGCCGCGCAGCAGGCCTCCGACACGCCCGACGACCAGCTCGGCGCCGGTGTCCGCGAGCAGCTCGACGAGGCGGCACGCGCGGCGCGGCAGACCGAGATGGACGCCCGGCTCGCCCTCCGTACGAGCGAGGAGCGGGCGCGCGCGCTGAACGGCCGCGCCGACTCGCTGGTCCGCGCCGCCGAGGCGGAGCGCGAGGCACGGGCTCGCGCCGTCGAGCGACGTGAGCGCCTGATCCGCGAAGGTCGGGCAGCGCAGGCAGTCGGGGTCGCCGTGACCGCGCTGCTCGCCCGGCTGGAGGTGTCCATCCGGAGTGCCGCGCGGGCACGCGAGGCGGTCGAGGCGTCCCGGGTGGAGCGCGAGCAGGAGCTGCTCTCCGTGCGCGCCTCGTTGCGCGACCTCGCCCGCGAGCACGACGAGCTGGTCAACTCCGTCCACCGGGACGAGATGGTCCGCACCCAGCAACGGATGCGGATCGAGCAGCTGGCCGAGCGGGCGCTCGAGGAGCTCGGACTCGACGAGGACTCACTGGTCGCCGACTACGGTCCGACGAACCTGGTGCCGTTCACCGGCGTCCTTCGAGACGGCTCGCACACCGCCTCCTCGGGACCCGAGGACGCGAGCGAGACGGAGACGGAGCCCGAGCCCCGGCCGTACGACCGCGAGGAGCAGACCAAGCGCCTGCGCGCCGCCGAACGCGCACTGGCGATGCTCGGCAAGGTCAACCCCCTGGCACTCGAGGAGTTCTCCGCGCTGGAGGAGCGCCACAAGTTCCTGACCGAGCAGCTCGAGGACCTCAAGGCCACGCGCAAGGACCTCCTCGACATCGTCCGGGAGGTCGACGCTCGGGTGGAGCAGGTGTTCACCGAGGCCTATGTCGACGTGTCGGCCGCCTTCGAACAGGTCTTCGCCCGGTTGTTCCCGGGCGGCGAGGGACGCCTGGTCCTCACCGATCCGTCGGACATGCTGGCGACCGGCGTCGAGGTCGAGGCACGTCCTCCGGGCAAGAAGATCAAGCGCCTGTCGCTGCTGTCGGGTGGCGAGCGGTCCCTCGTCGCGGTCGCATTCCTGGTCGCCCTGTTCAAGGCGCGTCCCTCGCCCTTCTACATCCTCGACGAGGTCGAGGCCGCGCTCGACGACACCAACCTGGGCCGGCTGCTCGAGATCTACGAGGAGCTGCGCGAGAACAGCCAGCTGCTCGTGATCACCCACCAGAAGCGCACGATGGAGGTCGGCGACGCACTGTACGGCGTGACCATGCGTGGCGACGGCGTCTCGACGGTGATCAGCCAGCGACTGCGCGACTCCGCCTGACCCATGGCCGGCGAGCGTCGCCTGCGGCCGACCCGGGCGGACTTCGTGCACTGGTCGACCGCGTCGACGCGATGGGCGGACATGGACGGCTTCGGCCACATGAACAACGCGCGTTACTTCGAGCTGATCGACACCGCCATCGACCTCCATCTGCAGGAGACCGTGGGCGACGTCGTGAACGAGCCGGGGGCCATCGGCGTGTTCGCCGAGGCGTCGTGCCGGTTCTTCCAGGAGATCGGCTACCCGGGGCCGATCGAGCTCGGAGTCGTCGTCGACCGGATCGGCACCTCGTCGATCGTCTACCGCGTCGGCCTGTTCCAGGGGCACGACCAGGCAGCCGCCGAGGGCCGCGTCGTCGTGGTGTACGTCGACGACACCGACCCCGCCCGTCCGGCCACGCCGGTGCCTCAGCGCATCAGGCACGCCGTGGAAGGACTGCTCCGCTGAGTACCCGGGACCCTCGCGTCGACGACTACCTGGCACCCCTACCGGCGTGGCAGCGCGAGACGTTGGAGCGTGTGCGCGAGGTGCTCCACCGAGCGGACGCCGAGATGACCGAGACGGTCAAGCGCAGGGTGCAGCCCTACTTCGTGTGCGAGGGGAACGTCGCCGCGTTCCTCGCGGCCAAGGACCACGTGAACGTGTTCGTCTACGACGGCGCGATGGTTCCGGATCCGCACGGCCTGGTCACGGGCGGTCATGGGAACAAGACCGCCCGGACGATCGGGTTCCACGAGGGGGACGACGTACCGGAGGAGCATCTGCTCGAGTTCTTCCGTCGCCTCGTCGCGGACAACCGGGCGGGTGGCTGGCGCAGGCTCCGGGACCGTCCCCGCGACTGAGCCGGCCGCGACATGCCGTGTCGTGGGTCGATTCGCCCGTGCGGCAGGGCGCGTGCGAAGGTAACGGCATGTGGTTCCTGGTGGTGGCCATGCTCGTGATCCTGGTGCTCGCCGGGGTGGTCGTGCTGTACGTCGCCTTCCCGCACCGCGGCGAGGACGTGCCCCACGTGCCGTGGCTCGGACGCCTCCTGCGCAGGGGCGTCGACAACGCCCCGACCCTCGACAACACCGGTGACCCTCGGCCGGACATCGACTCGTCGTCGCTGATGCTGGACCTCACCGACCCCGACCGCGGGCGTCCCCAGAGGCGCCGTCGCGCCTGACCGCCGCCCCGGCCTGCAGAACCGTCGATGATTGGATGACCGGCATGACCGTGCTGTACCTCGCCCTCGGCATCCTGGTCCTGGCCGCGGTGGTCGTGGTCGGCCTGGTGACCACGGGCCGACGACGCGGAACCAGGCCTGTCCGGCCGGCCGACGGTACGACCACGGGACCCGGCGTACCGGGACCTCCATCGGAGCAGGAGCCGGCGGCTCCGGTCACCACCCTCGAGCGCCCGGAGAGCACGGCGTCGCGGCTCGTTCGGCTTCGCCAGCGGCTGTCCGGCTCGCAGGGCGGACTCGGGCGCGGACTGCTGTCGCTGCTGTCGCGCGACCGACTCGACGCCGACACCTGGGAGGCGATCGAGGACACACTGCTGACCGCCGACGTCGGTGTCGCCCCCACCCAGCAGCTGGTCGAGAACCTGCGAGCGCGGCTCCGGGTCGACGGCCGCGACGCCGGTGACGCGCGGGCGGTGCTGCGCGACGAGCTCCTCCAGCTGGTCGGGACCGACCTCGAACGACGGCTGCACGTGTCCGGCGCCGACGGCAAGCCCGGCGTCGTCCTGGTGGTCGGCGTGAACGGGGCCGGCAAGACGACGCTGGTCGGCAAGCTGGCCCGGATCCTGGTGGCCGAGGACCGGACCGTCGTGCTCGGTGCCGCGGACACCTTCCGTGCAGCGGCCGTCGACCAGCTGGCCACCTGGGGGGAACGGGTCGGTGTCGACGTCGTCCGCGGGCCGGAGGGCAGCGACCCGGCGAGTGTGGCCTTCCAGACCGTCCGCGAGGGCATCGACCGCGGCGCCGACACGGTGGTCGTCGACACCGCCGGGCGGCTGCAGAACAAGGCCGGGCTGATGGACGAGCTCGGCAAGGTCAAGCGGGTCATCGAGAAGCAGGCACCCGTGACCGAGGTGCTGCTGGTGCTCGACGCGACGACCGGCCAGAACGGCCTGGTGCAGGCGCGCGTCTTCTCCGAGATCGTCGACGTGACGGGCATCGCGCTCACCAAGCTCGACGGCTCGGCCAAGGGCGGCATCGTGGTGGCCGTGCAGCGGGAGCTCGGCGTCCCCGTCAAGCTGGTCGGGCTCGGGGAAGGGCCGGACGATCTTGCTCCCTTCGACCCCGGCGCCTTCGTCGACGCGCTGCTCGGCTGAGGAAGACCATGACCCTGTTCTCGGTGCGGACCTTCGCAGTCCAGCGGATCAAGCCACACCTGTCCGACGCCACCTGGCAGCGGCTGCGCCGTCTCGTGGGACGCCGCACATCGGGCCGGCTCGACGCCCGCAGCCGTCGGCTGGCGTCCATGTCGCTGACCGAGCTCGCCGGCGAGTTCGGTAGTGACAAGTGGGGCGTCCACCGCTACACGCCTCACTACGAGCGCCACTTCGCACCCCTGCGCGACCAGGAGATCGTGGTGCTCGAGCTGGGGATCGGCGGCTACGCGCGCGAGACGGAGGGGGGCGCGTCGATGCGGATGTGGAAGTGGTTCTTCCCGCGCGCCCAGGTGGTCGGCGTCGACGTCAAGGACAAGTCGTTCGTCGACGAGCCGCGCATCACGTCGTACCAGGGCTCGCAGACCGACCGCCGGCTGATGCGCCGCATCGTCCGGCGCTTCGGACCGCCGACGATCGTCGTCGACGACGGCAGCCACCGTCCTCCCGACGTCATCAAGAGCTTCCAGATCCTGTTCCCCATGCTCGAGGACGGCGGGCTGTACGTCATCGAGGACGTCCAGACCAGCTACTGGCCGGCGTGGAAGGGGAGCGCGGATCGCGAGGACCCCCACACCTCGATGGCCATGGTCAAGCGGCTCATCGACGGCCTCAACTTCGAGGAGTTCCTCGACGAGGACTATGAGCCGTCGTACACCGACCTCAACGTCCGAGCGGTGCACTGCTACCACAACCTGGTGCTCATCGAGAAGGGCGACAACCGCGAGGGTTCCCGCAAGCGCGAGCTCAACAAGCGCTGGTACGCCGCCCAGGAGCGGCCGTGAGGGCCGCGCGGACCGGAACGCGATGGTCCAGCCTCGCGCCCGCGCCCTGCACCTGAAGCGGTCGGGCGTGGTCGTGCCCGACCGCCGCACGCCGTGTACCACTGACGCGCAACCGCTTCTCCTTCGCCCGCGACTGTCTGGGGCTCGAGCCCGAAGGCGCGCTCTCGGCCACCTCGACCCCACCCTCGTCGCGATCTGGCGTCGCCGGACCAGGGGAGCGGCACCGGAGTGGCTGCCTCCGAGGAGCTCGTCGCGCAGGCGAAGCAGGACGCCGGGGCCGGCGGCCGAGCGCCCGGTGTCGGCGATGGCAGCGCAGCTCGCCGATCTCGTCGAGCCGCTGCTGTCGTTCACACAGCCGTAACACGCCGACCGCACAACGTTTCACGACGGCAACACGCGACGCCGCAGGGTGAAACCTGGCCATCGCACTCTGGCCGCATCGAGGTGACCGAACCCGGCCGACGGCGCCCGGCAAGGAAGCCTCTCCGCTCACTCGTGGAGGTTCCATGGACGGCTACTACGCCTGGATGATCGTCGCCACGGCACTCGTCCTGATGATGACGACCCCGGCGCTCGCCCTGTTCTACGGCGGCATGACCCGATCGAAGTCCGTGCTCAACATGATGATGATGTCGTACGTCGCGATGGGCGTCGTCGGCATCGTCTACGTGCTCTGGGGGTGGTCGGAGTCGTTCGGCCCGAAGGACCTCGCCGGCGGGACTTTCGCCGACCCGTTCACGCTGTTCGGTCTCAAGGACGTCGAGTGGGGCTCCTACGTCGGGGTCTGCTTCCAGCTCACCTTCGCCGTGATCACCGCGGCCCTGATCTCAGGGGCGATCGCCGACCGGGTGAAGCTGTCCTCCTGGGTCGTGTTCCTGCCGCTGTGGGTGACCCTCTGCTACTTCCCGCTGGCTCACATGGTGTGGGGCGGCGGCTGGATCTCGTCGCACCTCGCCGCTCAGGACTACGCGGGCGGCACCGTCGTGCACATCAACGCCGGCGTCGCGGGCGGTGTGCTCGCGCTGATCATCGGCCGCCGGGTCGGCTTCAGGCGCGACCCGATGAAACCGCACAACCTCACGCTGACGATGATCGGCGCCGGCCTCCTGTGGTTCGGCTGGTACGGCTTCAACGTCGGCTCGATCGTCCTCACCGGCGACAGCGACGCCGCGAACACCCGGCAGTTCATGACCGAGACGGGCGTGACCTTCCTGAACACCACGGTCGCGACGATGGCCGCGATGCTCGCCTGGCTCGCCATGGAGAGGGTCATGCACGGCAAGGCCACCTCGCTCGGCGCGGCGTCGGGCATCGTCGCTGGGCTGGTCGCGATCACGCCGTCCTGCGGGGCGGTGGACGCCGTCGGTGCGATCACCGTCGGCGCTCTCGCCGGCGCGGCCTGCGCCTATGCCGTCGGCCTGAAGTTCAAGCTCGACCTCGACGACTCGCTCGACGTCGTCGGCGTCCACCTGGTCGGCGGTGTCGTCGGCACCGTCCTGATCGGCTTCCTCTCCACGTCGGCCGCACCGGGTGGCATCGACGGGCTGTTCTACGGCGGCGGGCTCACCTCCCTCGGTCACCAGGCCGGGGCTGCCGGCATCTCGATCGTCTGGACCGGCGTGTTCACCACGGTGATCGGGCTCGCCATCAAGTACACGATCGGCTGGCGCGTCAGTGAGGACGACGAGGTCGACGGCATCGACTTCGCCGAGCACGGTGAGTCGGCGTACGACCTCGACGGCCGCTCCGGCGGTGTGCGCCTCCCGGTGGCGGCCGCGCAGGCTGCGACATCCGGCAAGACCCCCGTCACGGAAGGAGCGCTGGCATGAAGCTCGTCACCGCAGTGATCAAGCCGCACAAGTGGGAGGACGTCCGGGAGGCCCTGGAGACGTTCGGCGTCACCGGGATGACGGTGTCGGAGGTCAGCGGGTACGGCCGGCAGAAGGGGCACACCGAGGTGTACCGCGGGGCGGAGTACGACATCGCGCTGGTGCCGAAGATCCGGATCGAGATCGTGACCGATGACGGCGACGCCGAGGACATCGTCGGCATCATCCAGAAGACCGCGCAGACCGGGCGGATCGGCGATGGGAAGGTCTGGGTGAGTCCGGTCGAGACCGTGGTCCGGGTGCGCACCGGCGACCGCGACGAGTCCGCGCTCTGACAGTCGGCATCCCGGGGCGGAGCGCGGTGGACCGGGAAGGACGCTCGGATGCGGCCGACGAGGTGTGCCGGACGGCGTACGAGGGAGCCTCCGCGCCGGCGTCCGGATGTGCCCTGGTGGCTGTGGGCGGCTACGGGCGCCGCGAGCTCGCGCCGTACTCCGACCTCGACGTGGTCCTCCTCCACCGTGACGACGTCGAGGTCGAGGAGGTCGCGGAGAAGATCTGGTACCCGATCTGGGACGCCGGGGCACGGCTCGACCACTCGGTCCGGTCTTCCTCCGAGATGCTCCAGCAGGCCGGCGCGGACCTCCGCGTCGCCCTCGGCCTGCTCGACCTGCGCCATCTGGCCGGCGACCCGGACCTGTCCGTGCAGCTGCGCTCGCAGGTCCTCGCGCACTGGCGGCGGACGGCCCGCGATCGGCTGCCCGCGCTCCGGGAGCTGGTGCGCAAGCGCCACGGGGTCGTCGGCGAGCTGGCGCATCTGTCGGTACCCGACCTGAAGGAGGGCGAAGGGGGGTTGCGGGACGCGACCGTGCTGACCGCGCTGGTCGCGACGTGGCTGGTTGACGTACCGCACGCCGATCTGGAGCGGTCGCGACGCGGCCTGCTCGACGTCCGCGACGCCCTGCACACCGTCGCGGGACGGGCGACCGACCGGGTAGCCCCCGAGCTCTGGGAGCCGCTCGCCGACGGGCTCGGTCTCGAGGACGGCGAAGCCGCTCAGCGCCACGTCCGGGAGCTCGGGCGCCGGATCAGCCATCTCTCCCGGCTCACCTGGCGGCGTGTGGACGGTGTCCTGACCCACCCGGCATCGGGGCGCGGCGTACGCCGACCGGAGCTCGCGCCGGTCGAAGCCGGCATCGCGCTGTCGGGGAGGGAGGTGGTCCTCGGCACGGACGCTCGGCCCTCAGGCGACCCGACGCTCCTGCTCCGGGCGGCTGCGGTCGCCGCCGAGCACGACGCGGAGCTCGCCCCGGCCACCGCAGCGAGGCTCCACCGCGAATGCCCCGACCTCCCCGACCCGTGGCCGCCGGCGGCACGCCAGGCCCTGGTACGGCTCCTGGCCGCGGGACCCGGGCTGCTGCCGGTCTGGGAGACGCTCGAGGAGACCGGGTCGCTGGCCTCGTTCCTGCCGGAGTGGGAGCGGATCCGGCTGCTCCCGCACGCGTCCGAGGTCCACCGGTACACCGTCGACCGCCACGTGGTCGAGACGTGCATGATCGCCTCGACCCAGATCCGGGACGTCTCCCGCCCCGACGTCCTGCTGGTGGCGGCGCTGCTGCACGACATCGGCAAAGGCGGTCTGACCGAGCACAGCGTCGCGGGGGAGCCGCTAGCGCGGGTGGTCGCCGCTCGGATGGGGTACGACGCGAGATCCGTGGACCTGGTCGGCACGCTGGTACGTCACCATCTGCTGCTCGGGCGCACGGCCACGACCCGCGACCCGGAGGACCCCGCGACGGCGGCAGCAGTGGCCGAGGTGCTCGGTGACGTGGAGACGCTGGACCTCCTCGTCGCGTTGACCGAGGCTGACGCGCGGGCCACTTCCACTCATGCCTGGACGTCGTGGCGCGGCCGGCTGGTGCGGACGCTGGCGTCCCGGACGGCCGCCGTACTGGGCCGACCGGCTTCCACGGTCGGCGTACCCGAGCACGTCCCCCTGCCTCGCCGGGTACGCCGCGGGGCCGCCGAGATCACGGTGTCCCACGCCGACGGCGGGTCCCGGGTGACTGTGCTGGCCCCTGACCGCGTCGGGCTGCTCGCCGACGCCGCCGCCATGTTCGCGCTGCAGCGGGCGTCGGTGCGCGCCGCCCGCGCGTGGTCCCAGGAGGACGTGGGTGTCTCCGTGTGGGAGGTGGCCGAGGAGCACCTCGACGTACGCGTGCTGCACCAGCGGTTCGAGGCCATCGTCGCCGGCCGCATCGACCCCGCACAACGATGGCGACCGGGGCCGGGCCGGATCGCCCCGACGGTCGTCGTCCGCCCCGAGGCCTCGATGCGGGCCACCGTCCTCGAGGTACGGGCCGACGACCGGCCCGGCGTCGTACACCGGGTGTGCGCCGCGCTGGCCGCCCTCGACCTGACCGTCCGGTCCGCGCATGTCGACACACTCGGTCCCCAGGCCGTGGACGTCTTCTACGTGCAGGAGTCCTCCGCGGGGGCGCTCTCCGAGGACCGCGCCGCCGAGGCGGCCCACGCCGTTCGAGACGCACTGTCGGGATAGTCCCGCCCGCGCCGGCCCGCGGAGATCCCCGGAACGACCGCCGCGCTGCCGCAGGGCAGCGCCATCGGAAGGCGGCGAGTCGGAGGACGAGCGAGGCCCGGTTAGGCTGGTGGTTCCGCATCAGACACACCGAGGACTGACTTGTTCGCCACGCTCTCCGACCGGCTCGCCGAGACCTTCAAGAACCTCCGCGGCAAGGGGCGCCTCTCCGAGGCCGACATCGACGCGACCGCGCGCGAGATCCGGATCGCCCTCCTCGAGGCGGACGTCGCACTGCCGGTGGTCCGGGAGTTCGTGGACGCCGTCAAGGAGCGGGCGCGCGGCGAGGAGGTGAGCCAGGCGCTCAACCCCGCCCAGCAGGTGGTCAAGATCGTGGACGAGGAGCTCGTCGAGATCCTCGGCGGCGAGACCCGGCGGCTGCGATTCGCCAAGAACCCGCCGACCGTGATCATGCTGGCCGGGCTGCAGGGTGCGGGCAAGACGACGCTGGCGGCCAAGCTCGCCCGCTGGCTCAAGGACGAGGGCCGGCAGCCGATGCTGGTCGCCGCGGATCTCCAGCGGCCCAACGCCGTCAACCAGCTCCAGGTCGTCGGCGAGCGAGCCGGTGTCCCCGTGTTCGCGCCGGAGCCCGGCAACGGCGTCGGTGACCCGGTGCGGGTGGCGCGGGACTCGATCGACGAGGCGCGCCGCAGGCTGTACGACGTCGTCATCGTCGACACCGCCGGTCGCCTCGGCGTGGACGCCGAGATGATGCAGCAGGCGATCGACATCCGCGACGCCGTCGACCCGGACGAGATCCTCTTCGTCGTCGACGCGATGATCGGTCAGGACGCCGTCACCACGGCGCGGGCCTTCCTCGACGGCGTCGGCTACGACGGCGTCGTGCTCACCAAGCTCGACGGCGACGCCCGCGGCGGCGCGGCGTTGAGCATCCGCAGCATCACCGGCAAGCCCGTCATGTTCGCGTCGGCTGGCGAGAAGCTCACCGACTTCGACGTCTTCCATCCCGACCGGATGGCGTCGCGCATCCTCGACATGGGCGACGTGATGACCCTGATCGAGCAGGCCGAGAAGACCTTCGACCAGGAGCAGGCGCTCAAGGCGGCGGAGAAGCTGACCACCGGCGGGGACTTCACCCTCGACGACTTCCTCGAGCAGATGCAGCAGGTCCGCAAGCTCGGGTCGATGTCGAAGATCATGGGCATGCTGCCCGGGATGGGGCAGTTCCGCGACCAGCTCGAGAACTTCGACGAGCGGGAGATCGACCGCATCCAGGCGATCATCCAGTCGATGACGCCGGCCGAGCGCGCCAACCCGAAGATCATCGACGGCTCACGTCGCTCCCGCATCGCCCGCGGGTCCGGCCGTCAGGTGTCGGACGTGAACAGTCTGGTCGACCGGTTCTTCGAGGCGCGCAAGATGATGGCGTCGTTCGCGAAGGGTGGCGTGCCGGGTCTGCCTGGGATGCCCGGCATGGCCGCCGGCGGAAAGCGCGGCCGGGCCAAGCAGGCGGCCAGGAACAAGCAGGGGAAGGGCCGTCGCGTGAGCGGCAACCCGGCCAAGGCCGCGGCCCAGGTCAAGGCCGCCGAGCAGAAGGCGACGGCGTCCCAGGCCAACCCGTTCGGCATCCCGGATGGCGAGGAGATCGACTACGAGAAGGCTGCCGCAGCCCTCGACCTCCCGAAGGACTTCTCGAAGTACCTCAAGTGAGATTCGGCGGCCTGGCGACTCGTCTCCGCAGGTGAGGACCGGGCTTCAGGGAGGTGCGGGCGACACAACGCGACAGCGCTTCGACCCCGGGTCGAAGTCCATGGTGGCCTTGTGGGTGAGCCGTTCCTGGTGAGTGCCGGCGACCTTGACCGTGGCGAGTTCAAGCCCTTGGGCGTGCTCCCGTGCCCGTCAATGCGATCCGTTTCCGGATGGCGCTCCGGTAGGCCCGTTGTCTCCAGTGTTCGAGCGGTTGATCGACGATCCCTGGCGGCTCGCGTGACAGGAGACTCTGTGCCGCAGCCGGCCGAGTGTCGGGTCAACGTCGTTGGTGCACAGGGAGGGTTACCAGCTTCTCCAACCGAGCCAGGCGGCGATGGGTCTGATGCCTGGTCGGCTGACAGGTTGGGTCACACAGACGACAGATCCCGCAGGCTTCCAGGATCAGGTAGCGGGGACGGCGGTCCAGTCCGCGCTGAGCTCGTTCTGTGGGCTGTGCGTGACGGCGCGCACATGCGTTCCGTCGATGCGCGCGCGGAAGAGGTCGGCCTGCCCGTTTCGGAACATCGAGAACATGATCTGCCGGCCGTTGGGTGAGAAGGTGGGACCGGCCGCGAAGGAGTGGACAGTGCCGAGGTCGAGGTGAATGGGTGCCACGCGGCCGCCGTCGGCGCGCACGAGGATCAGCGTGTTCGGGGTGGACGACACGAGGTGCCGTCCGTCGGGCGACCAGTCGGCGGAGGCGAACTCATGGGGCATGAGCAGGCCCCACGGCGTGATCCTGGAGGCGTGGCTGCCGTCCGGCTCGGCCACGAACAGTGCCACAGCGTCGTCACGGAACTCTCCCGGCCCTGTGGCGGCGCCGGGCCGGAACCGCAGGAAGGCAAGTCGGGTGCCGTCGGGCGAGTAGCCCACGGCATGGTCCTCCGCGCCGAACGGGTTGACGGTGAGAGGGACCAGGTCGCTGCCGTCGCTGGCGTTCATACTGAAGATCCCCGGCGTATCGGTGCCGATCCCGCACAGGATCCGGGTGTCGTCCGGGCTCCATGCCGAGCAGGCCAAGTCCTCGGGCAGGTCCGGTAGCGCCAACAGGTGGAAGTCGGAGCCGTCGGCGTTGGAGGTGGCGGGTCGGAAGCCGACGAAGTCGCCGGTGACGGGATCTTCGAAGGGGATGTTGGTGAACAGCAGCCGCGCGCCGTCGTGGGGCCAGATGCCGGCGCCGAAGTCCTCCGAGACGTAGGGGATCTCCACCCGGCGCTGGTCGCTGCCGTCGGGCAGGGCGGTGTAGATGTCGGCCCCGCCTCCGTCGAGCTGACGGGCGAAGGAGATGCGTTCGGTGCCGCCCGCTGCCGCGGCCACACCCGACGTCCCCACGGTCACCGTGGTGAGCCCGACCACGCTGCCGAGCAGGATGCCGACAAGCGATCGGCTGGACCGCCCTCGGCGCGACTGCCCAGTGACCGGCCTGAGGCCGGTATCGGGAGTGCCCATGTACCCGACCGTCCGGAGGCCCTCCGGCGGTTCAGGCTCGCCCCCGCTTGCGAAGAGACGGCGGAACCTTTCGCGGCAGTGGTGTCGCTTCCGGCAATTTGCGGCCGCCGGGGACAGGTTCCTCCATGGTGCTGTGCTCATGGGATCCTCTTCCTGGGCAGGTGTCTTCGAGCGCTCCGGGTGCAGCCTCGGACCTGCACCTCGCAGAACCCTCGTAACTTCCTCGCATCCGGGCCACAGCCCCGCCGTGCAACCGGCTATGCACCGAGCACGCCCGAACACCGACACCGAATGAGGGGTCAAGATGAACGATGAAGAACAAACCATCCGAGCCCTCATCGAGCGGTGGGCCACAGCTGCACACGAGGGCGACCTAGACACGGTCCTGGCGCATCACGCTTCGGACATCGTGATGTACGACGTCCCGCCTCCCGAAGACGGGGTGCGAGGGTTGGCCGCGTACCAGGAGACGTGGCCAGGGTTCTTCGAATGGCAGAAGAACGCGACCTTCGACCTCTTGTCATTGGAGGTCATCGCTGGCCAGGACGTGGCATTCGCTCACGGATTGCTTCGCTGTGGAACGCCCGAGGAACTCGAAGCGATACCTGACCGGCGACTACGTTTGACTGTGGGCCTGCGCAAGATTGGCCGTGAGTGGACGGTTGTCCACGAGCACCACTCCTTCACGGCCAGAGAGTGATGCGCTCGGATACTCGCACATCGGCATGAGCGCGCACGGACAGCGGTGCGGACGTCTCGCCGCCGCCAAGACGGGGCGCCAGGCACAGCCTCGCCAAGTATCCGGGGCCTACTCGAACGAGCGATGGGCCTCAGGATCGTAGTCGTCCCTGACGGGCAACCCCATGGCTGCGAGCGCTTCCCGGGAGGGTAGTTCGTCGTCGAAGATCCCGAACGGGCGCTTCAATTCCTTCGTCCAAAGAGAGCTGCCGAGAAGCTCTGAGCGCATCAGCGCTTCCACACTGGCTGGGTCGAGACCGGTGTGGCGGCAGAAGTCCTCGAACAGCACCACCCCGCGAGAGGGAACAAGCCCTTTGCGCCACAGGTCCGGGGCCATCGGGACAGTCTGTCAGCGATGACCGCTCATCGGCATGAGCGGTCGTGCTGAACGCACTCATCTGCCGATGAGCGGCCATCCCCGGAGCGCTCACATGGACAGAGCCACATGTTCCGTGATCTTGTCACCCTCGAATCGGAGTAGATCTGCCCACCGGAACTCATGCTCGACGCCGGTCGCATCGGTGTTGGTGGAACGCACGAACACTGCAGCGAAGTCGCCGTTCATGGTGAGCGCTTCGATCTCCTGCTGCACACCAGTGCTCGAGACCACCTCGTTCATGAACTCCTCGCACGCTGCGCGCCCGCGAACAGTCGCCGACGTCTCCACCAGAGGGTTGGGAAGGATATGAAAGGTGCAGTCCTCGGTGAGGAGGGCCCCAGCTCGTGCAGCATCACCGGCATTGAGAGCTTCATAGAGGCTCCGCAGCGCTGTCTCTCGGTCCATGACAACACCTCCTGTGGAACGCAACGTAGCGCACGCGGCTTGACGCAGGGAGCGCCTGGTCACGCCTTATCAAGGTGCACTCTCATGCCGCGTAGCGTGCGCTCGGAGACACCCGCTCTCAGCTGTCGGCCGATTGACATGCGGCAAGGGAAGTGGCGCTGATGGTGGTTGAACTCTGCTCAGCTCATCCCAGACGATTCGGTTCCTCATCTCACCCTTCGGCTGGTGATCGCGGCCTACCTGGCACCGTACAAGGGCCAGTCACGCATCCACACCGAGTCCGACCTGCGCTGCTACCTGGCATGGTGCAGCGAGCGGGACCTACCACCGCTGCAGGCCAAGCGACCACACGTCGAGCTCTACCTGCGATGGATGCAAGAGGTCCGCCGGTTCCAGCCCTCCATCGTCTCCCGTCGGCTCTCGGTGGTCGCCGGGTTCTACCGCACTTGCGTCATCGACGCACTCCTCGAGCACTCGCCAGCCGACTACGTACGCCGACCCCAGGTCTCTGCCGAGTCCCCGACCCTCGGGCTCATCCATCTGCAGTTCGAAGCGCTCCTCAGTGCCTCCCGCGACTCAGCACAACCCTGCGACTTCGCCCTGGTTGCCATGCTCGGGCTCCTCGGCCTGCGGATCTTCGGAGCCACCGGGGCCGACATCGCTGACCTCGGCGAGATCCACGGCCACCGCGTCGTCAACGTTCACGGCAAGGGCGACAAGCTCGCCACGGTTCCCCTCCCGCCGGCGGTCGGACGCGCCATCGACCGCGCCGTAGACGGTCGCGAAGCAGGACCGATCCTCCGCAAGCGCGCCGCCGCCCGCATGTCTCGCCACACCGCAACCCGACGGCTACGCCACCTCGCGTGCACCGCCGGCATCACCACTCCACGCATGCACCCACACATGCTTCGTCACACCTATGTCACCACCATGCTCGACGCCGGTGCCGACCTCCGCGACGTCCAAATCGCCGCGCGCCACGCAGACCTCCGCACCACCATGCGCTACGACCGAGCCCGCAAGAACCTCGACCGCCACCCCAGCTACATACTCGCCGCCTACATGGCCTCGGGCACATGACCGGACAGCGGCAGATGAGTGCCTTTCGTCGAGAGCGTTACTCGCGAATGAACCGTTGCCAATCGCGCTACCTGCGGCGCGGTCCCCAGTCCGGAGTGCTGTCCCACTGGGTTGATTCGGTGATGTTCCGCATGTGGCTGCCATCCAGCCGCATGACGTAGACGTCGGCGTTGCCCGCCATCCCCACCCCGTTGGTCCTCGCCGCTGTGATCCTGTGCCCGTTCGGAGAGAAGGTGGTGCCGAGCCACTCACCGGACCCTCCGAAGTTGTTGGTGACGCGATGCAGGCGGGTCCCGTTGGGGTGCACCAGCCAGACGTTGCTTGTCTCGTTGTCGGGGTGGCTCTGGTGGAACACCAGCCACCGGCCGTCGGGAGACCAGTCGGGCTGCGCGCCATCCAGGCGCCAGGGCGTGATCCGGCGCAGTCTCGTGCAGTCCAGGCGCACGGTGAAGATGGCGTGGTGGTCGGTCCGGCCACCCGCATCGGTCTGGTCGTGGCGTTCGAACGCCAGGCGCTGCGCGTCGGGTGACCAGGTCGGGGACCCGTCCTCGAAGTGATGTACGACGCTCGGGTCGGCCCGCCGCTGGGTGATCCGGCGCGGATGCGTTCCGTCGGCCCGCATCACGAAGACGAAGGTGTTGTGGATCCCGTTCGGCTGGAACTTCAAGCCGCGTTGGAACGCGATGCGGTTTCCATGTGGTCCCCACTCCGCTTGGTCGTCGACGACACATCGTCCTGTGCATGAGCGTGAGAGCGACGTGCGGCCGCTCCCGTTGGGGCGGATCTTGAAGAGCCGGGAGTTGTCCTCGCTGGCCTGACCGTATCTCGAGTACGCGATCCAGCGTCCGTTCGGTGACCAGTCCGGGTTGGTGGTGATGGTCATGCGTCGCGGGTGGGTCACCTGCCGGATCCGTGTGCCATCCGGATTGATCGTGAACAGTGCACCGCGTGTGTGTTCGGTGTTGAGGTACCGACGGAACGCGATCCGTCCGTTCTTGCCGTGGTGCGTGGCGTGGGCCGATACGCCTGCCAGCAGGACGGTCGCTCCGGTCAGGATCGCGGTCAGGATGGCGATGGATCGTCGCATGGAATCTCCTCGGTTGTTGTCCCGTGCTGAGAGCAAGGGCAGGATCCTGGCCCACCTTGGGTACGTCCCGTTCGGCCCGCTGTCCACTTGCCCCGGAACTCCAGCGTCACCCATGCGGTGGCCCGGGACATCCGGGTCAGCCACACCCTGCGGGCGCGGATCCCTGTGGCTAGCCACAGGTCGCGGGTGGCGCGTCGGCTCGCGCGCAGGAGTAGGACCTCCGGGCCAGGGGAGCTCGGCGGCCGCGAACATAGGAGCCCGGCTTGGACCACGACGCACCGCACATCGGCATGAGAGTGCGTTGCAGTCCCGGCACGCGACGATGCCCCGGCGTATGGGGTCCACCGGCCGGCCTCACTCGATCGGCCGCCACCGGGTCCATGCGCGTCATCCCCGGCCGCTCGCGCCAGAAGACGTTGCCCACCTCGACGCCGCCGGCTCGTCGGGTGCCGCGGAGTGCGACAGGGTACGTGATGTCCCTCCGCTGTTGTTGGTGCCACCGCCAGCGACGAGCAGCCCCGCGCCGTCCGGTGTCAGATCAGGCCGAGCACGATGGCAGGGGCGTACTGGAAGGAGACCCCGCTCCGCTCGTGAACTTCCCGCCCAGGTAGACCGTCGTCCCGTCGCCGGTGCTGCGGATCGCATCGACAATCAGGGAGACCTTGTCAGGGGGCGCCACTCGCCTTGACTTGGCTCCCCTTCGTCGTGTGGCCCAAGGGCAACGACGAGACACATGGCGGCGAGCATGAAGGTGAACGGTCCCAAGAGGAACCTCTCCCAGGGGCTTTGGGACATCAAGTTCATGACAGCTCCCAGGGTCAGCACCACGCCCAGCACCCACGACCCCACGCGACCGAGGGCATGGGGCAGCCGGAGGTGTGAAAGACCCGACCGCTGAGAAATGACAAGGATGGCGATCATGTAGATAGCGATGGAGATCCCGCTGGCGACCCGGAGAGCTGCCGGGAGTTGACCATGGTGTGTTCCACCGTACGCGGCCTCCCCGAATGGAGCGCCCGCCGCGAGCATCAGTTGATAGACGGCCATCGTGGCAAGGCCGAGGGTGGCAAGCAGCGCCGCCACCTTGATGTTGGCTGTGGTCCTCATATGGCTCATCCCCTTGGCTTGGAGCCAACCTCAAGCAGTCACATTCAGCCTCTGCCTCGGATCGGGGGAACGCTAGGGAACCTCGACACCAGGTAACGGGCCCTCGGACACGCGGCCTGTCTGCACAGCACCGCTCATCGGCAGATGAGTGTGCCGCGATCACTGCTTCCCGGCGACTCGACGGAGTCCTCGAGCGCGCTGCCGCCGCGTTGACGGTCGGCCTTGACGCTTGAGGCGGTACCCATCCGCCGCCACGTGCCGCGGAACTCGCGGGGGCACGCCGCCCGTGGCCCACCATCCATGGCACCAGCGGACGTCGAGTCAAAGCCGAGTTCGCGGTCAGGCGTCGCGTCACCGAACATGCCTCGCCCGCCCACCGCCCCTTGGAAACTCGAACGCCCGCCGGTCCACCGGTGCCCCCCGACGTCGAGGTGCCTTGTAGATCCTCTGTCTCAGGGTGCCGGTCGGCGGTGACCGACGCCGCGCAGACATCGGCGGATGAGCGCGCTGCCCTCTGGTCCGCTCTAGGTTCAACGTCTACGGAGGCGCCGCCAGCGGGCCGCCGTTGGGGACATGGCGACTCCTGCGACCGCGAGCGGCCAGAGGTGTCCACCTGTCACGTCGTAGGCATTCACGAGGGAGGCCCAGCTGTCGCCGTTGATGTAGTGCCCGCCGAAGAACTCGAAGGTGACTGTCAATGCTCCCCATAGTGCGCCGATCTCGAGCGCTTCTTGCGCCGATGAGGTGGGATGCCGCCGGTCAACCAGAACGGTCCACGGGAAGACCATGACGAGCAACGTCAAGTTCGACACTTGTTCGGCGCGCAGGACGCCGAGGGTGGGCTGGTAGGCGCGGTGTAGACCGCCGTTCACGAACGCGAGAGCCAGAACTCCCAGCCAATTCCTGGCCCACGGTCTCCACGGAGCGACGTGCGATGCTGCCGCCGCAGCAGGGGGCGGGTCCGGCTCATGAACTGACGGGAACATGACTCCTCCTTGGACACAGTCCATTCCGAACTGCATGACGGAGGCAGAGCCGTTGGTCCCGGTCGGCAGGATGACCGACATCCGTCTTGAGGGGCCGTCCGGCCCTTCGCAGGTACAGCTTTCTCGGAGGACGCTTGTAGTAGGACGACGCACTTCGGAGGCGATACACCATGTCGACCTATTCCCCCAGCCACACCCAACCGCTACCCACACCGCCGACGCAGGGCGCTACTCCTGGCGGCTCCAACCAGTGGGGCGGAGGACGGGTCCTCGCACTGATCTTTGGGTGCCTGCTGCTTCTGGCGTCCCTCACGCTCGCCGCCGGCGGCGCGGCTGTCGCGATTGCCAACAGCACTCAACGTGACGCAGGCGGCTACCTGATGAGCGATCGGGTCGCTCTCGAAGCGGGTGGCTACGCGATTACCTCGGCGAACCTCGAGATCCAGGGTGCAGCCAGGCTGCCGCACAGGATTCTCGGCACTGCCAAGGTCACTGTCACGCCGAACGGTGACATTCCGGTCTTCGTGGGAGTCGCGAAGACGTCCGATGTGCAGAGTTACCTCGGTGGTGTGCGGCGCACGCAGGTGACTGTCTTTGCCGAAGACCCGGTCTACCAGCAGTTGACTGGCGGAGCCCCGGCGATGGCCCCCACGAGGAGCGACATCTGGATCGCGCAGGCGGCGGGAAGCCGGGCCCAGACCCTCACGTGGCCGGTCGAGAACGGCAACTGGACGATCGTCGTGATGAACGCTGACGGCAGCCGTGGCGTGAGCGCCGACGTCACGACCGGCGCTACCGTGCCCGGGATCGAGTGGATCTACGGCGGGCTCTTCGTGGGCGCAGGCGTGACGCTGCTCATCGGCCTCGTGATCCTGGCTGCGACAGTGCGCCGGACACGGTCCGCCGCGTAGGGATCTCGTACGGGCGAGTTCGGCGGCTGGTGCGCTGCACCGCACGGCCGAGCCACGCACTTGGTCCCAGCGGTGAACCGGTTGTCGGCAACCCGCCCGCGGAGAGAGTGCGTCGCGCCGGGACCTATGAGCCAAGTGTCGAGCGATGATCTAGGCAGCCGGGCAGGCTCTCCGTGATGATGTGTGGCGACGCCGGCGGAAGGCTCTTCCATGATCGACCACAAGCTGGTTCCGCAGCGAACAGCCTCGGCGAAGCCCTCAGCGAGGGCGCGGTCGACCTCGACAATGGCGCGATTCCGCCACGTCAGGGGCCAGAGGTCCGCGATGGTGCCCCGCAGGGTCCGCGCGTCCTGGCGGACCTGGCCGAGCTCGGCTCGGAGGTTGGTGATGGTCTTGGTGGGGGTCCTCTCATCAAGGGAATCGTGCCTACAGTGTTTGGTGAACGAAACGCCCGACGAGCGAGACCGCACAGCGCACCCTGCCGCCTACTCTCGAAGTACCTCAAGTGAGATTCGGCGGCCTGGCGACTCGTCTTCGCAGGTGAGGACCGGTTTCAGAGTGGTGCGTTCGCTTCGCCATACCGGTCGACCGGCCGTTGCGGAAACGGGACGCCCGGGTGTGCTCGACACGGGCGGTGTACGCCTTCAGGCGGTGCCGCTGCCATCGACGCCCCGACGTTCGGCGAGCATGCTCCGAACACGGGCGAACGCGCCCACCACGTCATGGGGAGACGCGCCCCGGGGGAGCCGAGCAGGCCCCAATGACATCTGGACATATCCATCGACGGCGGCTGCTGGTCATCTCGGCCGCCGTCAGCTCGTGCGTCCCGGCTCACTCCCCGCCCAGGTCGAGGAGTGCTGCCGCAACGAGGTCAGGGGCGTACAGCAATCCCAAGTGGTTCGTGGAAATCTCTCGGAACGCCCAACCGGCTGCTCTCAGGTCTTCGAGCTCGACGAGGTGCTCTGGTGATATCTCCTCGTCGTGACAGAGAACGTATGCGTGCGGGACTCGGAGGCGCTGCGCTCCCCGGTCAGGAAAGGTGGCGAGGAGCGAGAGCAGGGAGTGGGGCCTCAGTCGGTCTGCGATGAAACGCCTGAGCGGCTCGTCGTGAATGGCTCCCGTAAGGTCTGATGCACTGGGAGGTTCCAGCATGTCTGTGTCACGCGCAGCAGCAGGGAGGTCGTCCAGCCAGTCAGCGCACGGCTGCCCTTCTCGCGCAAGCTGGCTGTCCAGGTTGATGACCAGGCGGAGACGTTCAGGGACTCGGTCGGCGACGGCCTCCGCCACCACCGCCCCATAGCCCCACCCGACGAGGACCGCCTGTTGATGTCTTCGAACCACAGGTGCTCGGTGACATCGTTGACATGTGTCTCGAATGTGATCTCCGCCGGAGCTGCGTGTGCGCGTTCACCGAGTCCGCTGAGGGTCGGCGTCGTGACTTCGTGACCCGAGGCGCGTAGTAGTTGGGCCACCTGTCGCCACTGCCAACCACCACCCCAGCCGCCATGGAGTGTGACGAACGTGCTCATCGAAGCACCTTTCCCAGTCAGGCCGGCTCGGCTTGGAGGGACCTACGAAGGGCCGGTTTGTCGATCTTGCCGACCGGGTTCCTCGGTAACTCCTCCACGAGATGGATTCGCTCAGGCAGCTTCACCTTGGTGAGGTGGTCTCGGCAATGTTCGAGGAGCTGTCGCTCCGAGAGTTCGGCGTCCGGATAGAGGCGCACGTAGGCAATGGGGACCTCGCCCAGGATGTCGTGCGGGCGTCCGACGACTGCGCTCTCGAGGACGCCGTCAGCTTCGGCCAGAACGGTCTCGATCTCCTTGGGATAGATGTTCTCGCCGCCCCGGATGATCATGTCCTTCACCCTGTCGAGAATGGTGAGGTAACCGTCCTCGTCGAGCCGGCCCACGTCGCCGGTGTGCAGCCAGCCGTCGATGACCGTCTCCGCCGTGGCCTCCGAGTTGTTCAGGTAGCCGCGCATCACGGTGGGCCCCGCGATCAGCACCTCGCCGACCTCGCCGGCAGGCAGGAACGACCCATCGGCACCCTTGATCGCGATGCGCTGGCCCGGCAGCGCGGGTCCGACGGTGCCGAGCTTGCGCAGGCCGTCGATGGGATTGCATGCCGACGCGCAGGTGCCCTCCGTGAGGCCGTAGCCCTCCACCATCTCGAAGCCGAACCGTTCCTCCGAGCGCTTCAGCAGCTCAGCGGACACGGGGGCCGCACCACAGATGACGAAACGCAGCGATGAGGTGTCCGGCCGGATGTCCTCAGGGAGCGAGGCGAGCACCGCGTAGATGGTCGGGACCGCAGAGAAGTACGTCGGCCTCAGCCGCTCGATCTGGTCGAAGAACCGGCTCGCCGAGAACTGACCAAGAACGCTGAGCTGCGCACCGGACCGAAGTGTCGCCAGGGCACTGACCATGATGGCGTTCACATGGAACAGCGGTAGCACCAGAAGACAGTGGTCGTCCCGGGTGAGGTGCAGGTGCTGCGCAAGGGCTCCGCACATCGCCTCGGCGTTTCCATGGGTGAGCATCACGCCCTTGGGACGGCCCGTCGACCCACTGGTGTATATCAGGAGTGCCAGATCATCGGGCGACAGCTCGACCGGCGGTAGGGGAGCACCCTCGAGGCCGGTTCTCATGTCCCCGACGTGTATCACCTCGCGGCCGCCGTTCGGTGCGTCAGGACCCACGTTGACAACCAGCACCGCGCCGGAATCGGCAATCTGGTAGTCGGCCTCGTACTCCGTGAAATCCGAGTTGACCGGCGTCATCGCTCCTCCGAGCCGCCACGCTGCGAACATCGCCACAAGAAGCTCAACCCGGTTGGGCAGCATGACCGCCAGGACGTCCTCGCGACCGAAGCCCCGCTGGCCCAGCTGGTCGGCGAACGCCGCGATCCGGTGGTCGAGCTCGGGGTATGTCAGCTCCACGTGATCGTCGCGCACCGCTGGCCGGCCGGCCCAGGAAGGGTTCCCCGCCAGCAGCTCCCACGGCAGGTAGCCAAGCTTCATGTGGCCTCCTCACTGAGGTGTGGCGAGCGCCACCTCCGGTGTGATCCCAGACGCTACGCTTCGCCACCTGCCGCGGAACCACGCGAGCATCCGGACGAATCGACTCCAACGGCAAACGTGCCTGTCTGCCAGCGACCTGCGTCGCTCCCCGATGTTCCGTCGCGCCTGCGCACTGGGACCCGATCGCCCCACCCTCGGCGGGGAAGAGCACAAGCGACGGAGGCACACATCCGACCCGCCGCCGACGCTGGCTGTGCTTGCCCACTCCGGGTCAGCCCGCTGCTCCAGGCTGTCAGACGACGTGGGCCATGCCCCGTCACCCTGCGTGGCCTGGCTGACGCACCGCGCCGGGGGCTGCTCACGCCAGGACACGGTGGACGCGTCCACGCCGCCAGATGCGCGGAGCTCGCCGGCCGCGCGGGTGCCGTCGACGAGCACCGTCAACGTCGGTCCGTTCGTGGGGCTCGTCGGTCCTCATGGCTCGAGAGTGAGGGTCGGCACCGACGCCGGTCTTGTGTGGGCTGGAGGTGCTGCCCGACAAACTGCGCCTAGAGGACGGTCAGAGAGCTGTCAGGTGACGCGAAACCCTCGTTCTTGCAGTTTCTTGCCAGCGTGCAGACAACTGTTGGGGCCCTTCGTGGCAACCGGTTCCGCCCCGGGCAGAAATGCCGTCTGATGGTCCTCGGTGGTTGACGGGTGTGGGATTCCGTGATCACGACAGGCTGGCCTGGGCATCCGGGGGGATGTCGAGGCCGACGAGGTACTGCTGACCGACCGGGGGGACGGGAAGCGGCACCATCCGGTCCCCGCTCGTGCCGACGAGCGGGGAACCGGTCTACGTGGCATGCGAAGGGGGAACTGAGAATGGCAGTCATCGTGACGATCATGCTGGCCTTCGCGGTCATGTCGGCGATGGTGCGCGTGAGTGACCTGGTCATGGCTCGTCGCATCTCGACATCTCCTCGACCGGCGGGTCCGCCGCGGACCTGACAGCGGATGAGCGGGGTGCTTGCGGCGGGGATGCTGGGCGACGAAGCTCCCGCCGAAGTGACGGGAGCTTCGCCCAGCAGGCGGGGCCTGGGTCTAGACCCCGAACGCCTATCCGCCGAACTGGACGCGCCCAGATCGTCAGGTCCTTCCTGGGTACCCCAAAGGGTGCATCGGTAACTCGCGGTTCCTCGGCACGCAGTCCTCGGCACCCAGTCCTC
>JBKPTA010000031.1:0-46877 GCA_046735295.1 Actinomycetota bacterium
CATCACCCGAGGGGCCGAGCGGGCGGGGGTGGACGAGATCGCGCGCAACCCGCGGGCCAGGTCCGTGCGGCTGCGCGCCGCCGAGCGGGTCCGTCCGCACGACCCACGCGGGAGCACACGCGCCAGCACACGCGGCAGTACACGCGGCAGTACACGCGGCAAGGGAGCAGCCTGACCATGAGCAACACCGCACCGGCACTACGTGCCCGCGTTCCGCGGCTGGCGGAGGCCGCTCTCGAGCGGGCCCGGCTCACCGTGGTCCCCAAGCGGAGGCGTCGTCGGACCAACCCGGCGCCGTTCCTGCTCCTGGTCTCGATGCTGGCGGTAGGAGGTGTGGTCGGGCTGCTGCTTTTCAACACCTCGATGCAGCAGGCGTCCTTCGCGGCCACCGACCTGCAGCGACAGGCCGAGGCGCTGCAGGCGCGTCAGCAGACGTTGGAGATGCAGCTCGCGCGGCTCAGCGACCCGCAGACGATCGCCCGGAGGGCCCAGCGCATGGGCATGGTCCTCCCGACCAGCCCGGCCGTCCTCGATCTGCGCTCCGGAAAGGTGCTCGGTCAGCCGTCGCCGGCCACGCGCCTGGACCGGCTGCGGCTGCTCGCGCCGCCGCCGGTCAAGCCCGCTGAGCTCGACCCCGCCGCCCACGTGACGGTCGTCCGTGCCGGGTCCTTGGGGACGACGACCCGGAACTCGTCGGGCAACACGGGCCGCGGTTCGCACGAGGGCGGCTCCGCCGCCGGTAGGAATGACCACACCAGTCACACCAAGAACAGGGACCACAGTTCAGACGGCGCCGGTTCTCCCGGTCGTCAGTGAGGACCGCGCACCGTGCCCAGCAGGAGCCCCCGAGGCAGACCCGGCCGCCGTCCGTCCGGCCGGAACCGGCGGCCGGGAGGGGCCGCCCGCACGCGCCGCCGCCGGTCGCGTCGAGGATCGGCGCCGCTGCGGTTGCGCACGGGCTTCGTCTTCATCGCCCTCGTCGTGTCCTTCTTCGGGGCCAGGTTGGTCCAGCTCCAGGGCGTGGAGCCGGAGAAGTATGCGACGCTCGCGGCGTCCACGGGTGGCACCGTCACCGTGGAGCTGCCGGCGACCCGAGGGAGGATCCTCGACCGCAACGGGCGGCCGCTGGCGGACTCCGTCGACGGGCGCATGGTCGTGGCCGACCCGGTGCAGACGAGCCAGAAGGCGCCGGAGCTCGCCCGCTTCCTCGCCCAGCGCCTGCACGTCGACTACTTCAGGACGCTGCAGGCCCTGACCCGACCGGACTCACGCTTCGCCTACGTCGCACGACGCGTGCCCGCCGAGCAGGCGGTCCGCGTCGTGCAGGAGGCCACCGACCACGGGTACAAGGGGCTGGCCACGCGTAACGACCCGCTGCGGACCTACCCCGACCACGACGTGGCCGCGAACCTGGTCGGCTTCATGGGCACGGACGGCCCGCTGGCCGGGCTCGAGCTCACCTTCGACCGGCAGCTGGCGGGGACCGACGGCACGGAGACCTATGAGGTGGGCGCGGGGAACCGCATCCCGCTCGGCCGCAGCACGGTGACTCCGGCCCGCAACGGCACCGACCTGCACACCACCATCGACGAGGACCTGCAGTGGTACACGCAGCGGGTGCTCCGGCAGACGGTGCTCGGGGCACGCGGGGACTCCGGGTTCGCGATCGTGATGGACCGGCGGAGCGGCGAGACCCTCGCCCTCGCCGACTACCCGACGTACGACGCGAGCAACCCGCAGGCAGCCAAGCCCAAGGACCGGAACTCCCTGGCGATGACCAGCCCCTACGAACCCGGCTCGGTCGAGAAGGTGCTCACGCTCAGCGGGCTGATCGACGCCGGCAAGGTCACCGACCGCACCCGGATCGTCGTGCCGCCTTCGCTGCCGAGCGGTGACCGGGTCATCCACGACTGGTTCTCCCACGGCACCATCAAGCTGACCCTGGCCGGGGTGATCGCGCAGTCGTCCAACATCGGCACGGCGAAGTCTGCGCGCCTCTTCGAGCACGGCCAGCTGCGCCACTACCTGACCCGGTTCGGTCTCGGCCGGCGGACCGACATCGGCGTGAACGGCGAGACGCCCGGTCTGCTGCCCTCGGCAGCGCAGTGGAACGGCATGCTCCAGGACCGCATCGCGTTCGGGCAGAGCGTCTCGGTCAACGGCGTGCAGATGGCCTCGGCCGTCAACACCATCGCCAACGGCGGTGTCCGGGTCTCGCCGAGCCTCATCCAGGGCAGGGCCACCACCAACACCGGGAAGGTGGTCGGCACCGACGAGGCGACCACACGCCGGGTCGTCAGTGCTCGGGCTGCCCGCCAGATGACGGACATGATGGAACGGGTGGTCGACCCCGACGCGGGCCTCGCGCCCGCCGCCCAGGTGCCCGGCTACCTCGTGGCCGGCAAGACCGGCACCGCCCAGCGAGTGGGCCCGGTGTGCGGGTGCTACAGCGGGGAGTTCACGGTCTCGTTCGCGGGGTTCGCCCCCGCCGACGACCCTCGCTTCACGGTGTACGTCGTCGTGCAGAACCCCCGGAACGGCGGTGGCGGGGGCTCCGTGGCCGGGCCGGCGTTCAGCAAGATCATGTCCTTCGCGCTGCGACGCTACGGTGTCGCTCCGAGTGGTGCCCGGCCCTCCCATGTCCCCACGACCTGGCGATGAGGCGGACAGGCCACGCCGGCCGGCGTCCTGGCGCCCACCGACCTCGATAGCCTCGGCCCGTGGCGAGCGACACCCGGTCGACCCAGGGTCCGGCCCTCGCCGACCTTCTGTCCACGCTGACCGACGAGGGCGTGCGCGCCAGCGGTGAGGGTGACCCGTCGGTCGTCGTGCGCGGCGCGACCCTGGACTCGCGGCGGGTCTCGCCCGGTGACCTCTACGCCGCCCTGCCGGGCTCGCACGGCCACGGCGCGACGTACTGGCCGGAGGCTCGCGCCGCCGGCGCGGTCGCGCTCCTCACCGACGCGGAGGGTGTCGCGATCCTGGGCGACCACTTCGACCTCGTCGGCGCCGAAGACGTAGGCGCGGTCGTCGTGCCCGAGGTCCGTCCCGTCCTCGGGAGGGTGTCAGCGCTGGTGTACGGCGAGCCGGCTACTCGCCTCCGGATGATCGGGGTGACCGGCACGCAGGGCAAGACCACGACCACCCGGCTCCTCGAGACCGGGCTGACCGGCTCCGGGGTCCCGACGGCGGTGATCGGGACCGTCGGCGCGCGGATCCTCGGGGAGGACGTGACCAGCGTGCTCACCACTCCCGAGGCACCGGACCTCCAGCGCCTGCTCCGACGCATGGTGGACGCCGGTGTCGAGACCTGCGCGATGGAGGTGTCCAGCCACGCCCTGGTGCTGGGTCGCGTCGGTGGAGTCGTCTTCGACGTCGGGGTGTTCCTCAACCTCGGCCGTGACCACCTCGACTTCCACCGCGACATGGAGGACTACTTCGAGGCCAAGGCCCGGCTCTTGACCCCCGAGCACGCGCTCCGGGGCCTGGTCAACGTCGAGGACGAATGGGGTCGTCGACTGGCCGCCTCGGCAGGAGTTCCCGTCGAGACGCTGTCCGCACGCGGAGCCGCAGCGGACTGGACCGCGCAGGACGTAGCACTCACCGCCGCCGGCTCGACGTTCCGGATCACCGCTCCGGGCGGACGTCAGGTGAGCGCCGGCTGCCCGATCCCCGGAGGGTTCAACGTCGCGAACGCACTGGCGGCCGTCGCCGCTGCGGCGACGGCCGGGTACGACGCCGGGGCCGTGGCGCACGCGATCGCCCACGGACCCGGCGTGCCGGGCCGGCTCGAGCGGATCGACGAGGGGCAGGACTTCGAGGTGGTGGTGGACTACGCCCACAAGCCGGATGCGGTCGCTGCCGCGCTGGCCACCTTGCGGCCGCTGGCCAGAGGCCGGCTGATCGTCGTCCTCGGCGCGGGCGGCGACCGCGACGCCGGCAAGCGCCCGGAGATGGGGCGGCTGGCAGCCGAGGGCGCAGACCTCGTCGTCGTCACCGACGACAACCCGCGAAGTGAGGACCCGGACGCCATCCGCCGGGCCGTCCTCGCGGGCACCGCCGGCAGCGCCGCCGAGGTCCTGGACATCGGCGACCGACGGGCTGCCATCGCCGAGGCCCTACGTCGGGCGGCCCCCGGCGACGTGGTGCTGATCGCCGGCAAGGGACACGAGTCCGGTCAGGAGGTTGCCGGCGTGCTGCACGCGTTCGACGACCGCGTCGTGGCGCGCGAGGAGCTCCGCCGGTGATCCCGCTCAGCCTCGCGCAGGTGGCACGGACCGTCGGCGGCCGGCTGGTCGACGCGGGCGACGGGTCCGCCGTCGTCGCAGCTCCACCATTCCTGGACACGCGTCTCCCGGAGGCGGGCGGCCTCTACGTGGCCGTGGCCGGTGAGCACGTCGACGGTCACGACTTCGCCGGTGCGGCCGTCGAGGCAGGGGCCGTGGGGGTTCTCGGGTCGCGTCCGACCCGGGTGCCGACCGTCGTGGTCGACGACCCTGTCGTGGCCCTGGGCCGACTCGCTCGTCACGTCCTCGACCGTCTCGATGCGACGGTGGTCGCCCTCACCGGGTCGCAAGGCAAGACCGGTACCAAGGACTACCTGGCGCAGCTGCTCGCGTGCGGCGGCCCGACCGTCGCCACGGTCGGCAACCGCAACAACGAGATCGGCGTCCCACTGACCGTGCTCCGCGCCGTTCCCGAGACCCGCTTCGTCGCCGTCGAGATGGGAGCGCGCGGGGTCGGGCACATCACCGAGCTGTGTGCCATCGCCCCGCCCCGGGTCGCGGCGGTGCTCAACGTCGGCACCGCGCACATCGGTGAGTTCGGCTCGCGGGAGGCGATCGCACGGGCCAAGGGTGAGATCGTCGAGGCGCTCCCGGCGGACGGCACGGCCGTGCTGAACGCCGACGACCCGCTGGTGGCCGCGATGGCCGACCGCACGAGCGCGCGGGTTGTCACGTTCGGTGGCGCCGGAGACGTGCGGTGGCGGTCGTTGGAGCTCGACGACCTCGGCCGCCCGTCGTTCGAGCTGGGGCACGACGGCGGATGGACACCGGTCCGGCTGCTCGAGACGGGCGCACACCAGGTGGCCAACGCCGCGGCAGCGGCGGCGCTGGCAGCAGCCGCCGGCATCGCCTGGGACGAGGTCGTCGACGCGCTCGGGCGGGCGCGTTCAATGTCACCGTGGCGGATGGCCCTCCACCAGCGGCCCGACGGGCTCGTCGTGGTCAACGACGCCTACAACGCCAACCCCGAGTCGATGACGGCGGCACTGGACGCCCTGGCTGCGATCGGCAGCCGTGGGGGCCGGAGGACCGTGGCCGTCCTGGGCGAGATGCTCGAGCTGGGCGACTCCGCCGCCGACGACCATGCCCGGGTAGGGCGACACGCGGCCGGGATCGGCATCGATGTGCTGGTCACGGTCGGCGAGGCAGCGGAGGAGATCGCGGAGGGAGCACGGCGTACGCCGGGGTGGAGCGGCGTCGTCGTGTCCACGGCGGGCCGCGAACAGGCTGCCGAGTGGCTGCGACACAATGTCGTCGCCCGGGACGTCGTCCTGGTGAAGGCGTCGCGAGGCGCCGCCCTCGAACACGTCGCCGATCCGCTGGTCGACGCCGACGACGGCGCCCCCGAGGATCAGGAAGGCTGGAACCCGAGCCGATGAAGGCGATTCTGCTGGGCGGTGGGCTCGCTCTGATCTTCTCGCTGCTCGGCACCCGCGCGGCCATCCCGCTGTTCACCCAGCTCGGTTACGGCCAGGAGATCCGAGACGACGGACCGACCAGCCACCACACCAAGCGGGGTACGCCGACGATGGGCGGCGTCCTGATCATCGTGTCCGCGGTGCTGGCCTACTTCCTGGCCGAGCTGATCACCCAGAACAAGCCGTCGGCGTCGGCCCTGCTCCTGCTCTTCCTGTTCGTCGGAATGGGGCTGGTCGGCTTCCTCGACGACTTCATCAAGGTCTCCAAGCAGCGGTCGCTCGGTCTCCGTAGCAAGGCGAAGATGATCGGGCAGACGGTGATCGCGTTGGTCTTCGGATTCCTGGCGCTGTCCGAAGGTCTCGCCGACGGGCGCGGGGTGAGTCCGGCGTCGGACCACCTGTCGTTCATCCGTGACTCCACGATCGTGCTGCCGACGGTCATCGCGGTGCTGCTCTTCTGGGTGATGGTGACCGGCACGAGCAACGCGGTGAACCTGACCGACGGGCTCGACGGCCTGGCCACGGGTGCGTGCGTGATGGTCTTCGGCGCCTTCATGTTCGTCAACATCTGGCAGAACAACCAGAACTGCGCGATCCATCAGGTGAGGGCCTGCTACGAGGTGCGGGATCCGCTGGACCTGGCTCTGGTGGCGGCCGCGATCACCGGGGCGTGCTTCGGGTTCCTCTGGTGGAACGCGCCGCCGGCCCAGATCTTCATGGGCGACACCGGCTCGCTCTCGCTCGGCGGAGCCATGGCCGGGCTCGCGATCATGACCCGCACCGAGCTGCTGCTGCTGATCATCGGCGGCCTGTTCGTCGTGATCACCCTGTCGGTGATCCTGCAGGTGGGGTTCTTCAAGGCGTCGCGGAGGTACGGCATCGTCCGTACGGTCTTCAAGGTGGGTCCGGGCCACCGGGTGTTCCGGATCGCCCCGCTCCAGCACCATTTCGAGCTGCTCGGCTGGGAAGAGGTGACCGTCGTGATCCGGTTCTGGATCATCACCGGTCTGTGCGTCGCGGGGGGGCTCGGGCTGTTCTACGCCGCGTGGGTCGCGGGCACATGAGGGCCTGCGGCAGAGGAGCCTGAGTGAGCCGGTCCGTCAGCACGCTGGGACGCCACGACGACTGGTCGGGTGTGCGCGCGGTGGTCGCGGGCTTCGGGGTCAGCGGCTTCGCGGCCGCCGACAACCTGACTCATCTCGGCGCCTCGGTGTGCGCGCTGGACGAGCTGCCGGAGGGCAAGGAGGAGAAGGCCGAGCTGCTCGGCGTCCTCGGGGCCGACATCCGGCTCGGCGAGGGAGCGACCGCGACCCTTCCGGACGACGTCGACCTGCTGGTCGTCTCGCCCGGTTGGAAGCCGACAGCTCCCCTCATCGAGCAGGCTCGTGCGCGCGGTGTTCCGGTCTGGGGCGAGGTCGAGCTGGCCTGGCGGCTACGGGCTCCCGGCCCGACCGGGAGCCCGGCGCCGTGGCTCGCTGTGACCGGCACGAACGGCAAGACGACCACCGTCCAGATGCTCGACGCGATCCTGCGAGCGGCCGGTCTCCGAAGCGTCGCCGCGGGGAACGTCGGACTCCCGCTCGTGGAGGCCGTGATGGACCCGGCGCCGTACGACGTGTTCGCGGTCGAGCTGTCGAGCTTCCAGCTCCACTACACCGACTCGCTGAGCGCCGAGGCCTCGGCCGTGCTCAACGTGGCCGAGGACCATCTCGACTGGTACGACGGACCGGCCGGCATGGCCGACTACGCCGCCGACAAGGGGCGCATCTACCAGCGCGTCCAGCGTGCGTGTGTCTACAACGTCGCCGACCCCGAGACCGAGCGGCTCGTCCGCGAGGCCGAGGTGGCAGAGGGCGCACGCGCCATCGGCTTCACCCTCGGGATGCCGGGCGTCGGCATGGTGGGCGTCGTCGACGGCATCCTGGTCGACCGTGCGTTCATCGTGGAGCGGCAGTCGAGCGCCGCCGAGCTGTGCACCGTCGACGACCTGCCCAGTCCGGCGCCCCACGTCGTCGCCAACGCGTTGGCGGCCGCCGCACTGGCCCGTGCGCACGGCGTACCCCAGGCAGCGGTGCGTGACGCCCTGCGCGGGTTCCGCTTCGACAACCACCGGATCGCCGACGTGGCCATGGTGGACGGCGTCCGGTACGTCGACGACTCGAAGGCGACCAACCCCCACGCTGCCCGTTCCTCCCTGTTGGCCTACGACTCCGTCGTGTGGATCGCCGGCGGTCTGGCCAAGGGGGCCCACTTCGACGACCTGGTCGTGTCGACGCGCGACCGCCTGAGCGCCGCCGTCCTCCTCGGCCGCGACCGCGACGTGGTCGCCGATGCGCTCGCGCGACACGCGCCGGATGTTCCGGTCATCGCCGTCGACGCCGACGAGACTGGCAACGGACATGCCGCCATGGAACGCGCGGTCGTGGCCGCGCGGGACCGCGCCCAGCCGGGCGACACCGTCCTGCTCGCCCCCGGGTGCGCCTCGATGGACATGTTCACCAGCTATGCCGACCGCGGTGATGCGTTCGTCGCGGCGGTGCGGAGGCTGGCCGACCGACCGTGACCGCAGGCCCGACGTAGAGGGGATCATCGAGCACCGATGGCCATCGTGAGCCCGCTGCGGCGCTCGTCCCGCCGGCCGAGCGAGGCCGCGTCGGAGGAGCGTCCTCGACGTGTGCTCGGGCGGTCGCGTGCGGGCTCCTGGTTCGGCATGCTGCACGACGCCCTCGACCGCCCGCTGACGTCGTACTACCTGCTGGTGGGTGCGTCGGGCCTGCTGCTGACCCTGGGCCTGATCATGGTGTTCAGCGCGTCGAGCGTGTACAGCTTCGAGAACTACGACCAGAACTCCTACGCCGTCGTCGTCAAGCAGCTGACCTGGGTCGCGATCGGGCTGCCGTGCGCCTGGGTGGCGGGGCACCTGCCGCAGCGATGGGTACGCCGGCTCGCCTGGCCCGGCTACTTCGTCTCCCTCGCGCTGCTCCTGCTCACGTCGTTCTTCGGGGTCACCCGCAACGGCAACACGAACTGGCTCGCCCTCGGGCCGATCCAGATCCAGCCCTCGGAGATCGCCAAGCTCGCGCTCGTCCTGTGGGCCGCGCACGTGTATGCCAACAAGGACCGCCGCCTCGGCAACCTTCACCAGGTGATGATGCCGGTGGTGCCCGGGATGCTGGTGGCCACCGGGCTCGTGATCTTCGGACACGACCTCGGCACCGCGCTCGTGCTGTTCGCGATCCTGCTGGGCATGTTGTGGGTCGTCGGGGCACCCGCGCGGATGTTCGCCTTGTCGTTCCTGGTGATCTCGGTGTTCGCCGGTGCGCTCGCCGCGACGGACCCCGAGCGGTTGAACCGCATCACGACGTTCACCGACCCGATGCGCGAGTACGACAGCGCCGGCTGGCAGCCCGCCCACGGCCTCTTCGCGCTGTCGTCGGGCGGACTCTTCGGACAGGGGATCGGGGCCAGCCAGCAGAAGTGGGGCAACCTGCCGGAGGCGCACACCGACTTCATCTTCGCGGTGCTCGGCGAGGAGCTCGGCCTGGTCGGCACGCTGCTGGTGATCGGGCTGTTCCTGACCTTGGCCTACGCCGCGATCCGCGTGGCACGTCGCACCCGCGACCCGTTCGTCCGCTACATGACCTTCGGGATCGTGGTCTGGCTCGTGGGGCAGATGATGATCAACGTGGGCATGGTCCTGGCGGTGCTTCCGGTCATCGGCATCCCGCTGCCGCTGGTGTCGTACGGCGGCTCTGCCCTTGTGCCGTCCCTGGTCGCGCTCGGCCTGCTGGTCGGCTTCGCGCGCCGTGAGCCCGAGGCCGCGCGCGCCCTCGCCCAGCGCAGGAGGTCTCGCGACAGCGGCGTGACGGCCGGCCGGGTGGAGGGCCCGCGCCTGTGAGGGTGCTGCTTGCGGGAGGAGGCTCGGCCGGGCACACCTCCCCGCTGCTGGCCACGGCCGACGCGCTGCGACGGCTGTCACCGGGTGTCGAGATCACCTGCCTCGGCACGCGGGAGCGGATCGAGGCCCAGCTCATCCCCGCCGCCGGGTACCCGCTGGAGTACGTGCCGAGCGTGCCGCTGCCCCGGCGCCCGGACGCCGACCTCGCCCGGCTGCCCGGACGTCTCCGGGCCGCACGCCGGGCCGCGCTCGAGGTGGTCGACCGGATCCGGCCGGACGTCGTGTGCGGCTTCGGCGGCTTCGTGTCGGTGCCGGCGTATCTCGCCGCGCGCAAGCGCCGGGTGCCGCTCGTCGTGCACGAGGGCAACACCGTGCCCGGTGTGGCCAACAGGCTGGGAGCCCGGCTCACCGAGCACGTGGCGACCAGCTTCCCCGGCACGCGGCTGCCGCACGCCACGTACGTCGGGCTGCCGATCCGCAGGATGATCGCCACGCTCGACCGGGCGGGCCTGCGTGAGGAGGCGCGCACGGCATACGGCCTCCGTGCGGACCTGCCCGTCCTGCTCGTGACAGGCGGGTCCCAGGGTGCGTCGTCGATCAACCGCGCCGCCCTCGGAGCCGCCGGGGCTTTCGCGACAGGGCGGGTGCAGGTGCTGCACGTCACCGGCCCGACGCACGAGACCGAGCCGCCGGACACCGGCGTGCCGTACGTCGTACGCGGCTACGTCGACCGGATGGACCTGGCCTACGCCGCGGCCGACGCGGTGCTGTGCAGGTCGGGCTCGAACACCGTGACGGAGGTGTCAGGGGTCGGGCTGCCCGCGGTCTTCGTGCCGCTGCCGATCGGCAACGGTGAGCAGGCGTTGAACGCCAAGGCAGTGGTCGACGCCGGAGGTGGGCTGATCGTCCCGGACGACGCGCTGTCACCCGAGTGGATCGCCGCGACCGTCGTCCCGCTGCTGCAGGACGACGAGCGGCTCGCGGCGATGGGCGCCGCCGCGGCACACCTGGTCCCGCTGGACGCGGACGAGAAGCTGGCCCGGATGATCCTGTCCGCGGGCGGGGCAGCATGAGGATCCCGGTGCCCGCCGTCATCCCGCCGGCGGCGGAGCTCGGCCGGGTGCACTTCGTCGGCATCGGCGGCGCAGGGCTGTCGGGCATCGCGCGGATCATGGCCCAGCAGGGCGTCCCGGTCACCGGCAGCGACGACCAGGACACGCCCTTCCTTCCGCCGTTGCGCGAGCTCGGCATCTCGGTCCACCTCGGGTACGCCGCCGCGCACGTCGGCGACGCCGACACGCTGGTGGTCACCACGGCTGCCCACGACGACAACCCCGAGGTGCTCGCGGGGCTCGCCCGCGGACTGCGCCTCCTGCCCAGGTCCGCGGGTCTGAAGTCGGTGATGGAGGGACACCGCGTCGTCGCCGTGGCCGGCACGCACGGGAAGACGACGACGACCTCGATGCTGACCATGGCCCTGCGCGCGGCCGGAGCCGACCCGGCGTACGCGATCGGCGGGGTCGTGGCCGCGACCGGGCTCAACGCCGACGCGGGGTCGGGCGAGCTCTTCGTGGCCGAGGCCGACGAGAGCGACGGCGCCTTCCTCGTGTATCGGCCGGACGCCGCACTGGTGACCAATGTCGATGCCGACCACCTCGACGTGTGGGGGAGCGAGGAGGCCTACCGCGCGGCCTTCCAGGAGTTCGTGGGCACGATCGCCCCGACTCCCGAGGGGTTGCTGGTCGTCTGCGGCGATGATCCGGGCGCCCGCGCCCTGGTGGCGCCGGCCCGCGAACGCGAGGTGGTCGCGGTCTCGGTCGGCACCGGACCGGAGAACGAGTGGCAGGTCACCGACCTTGCGCCGTCGGGCTCGTCGTCGTCGTTCAGGTTGACCTCGGTCGCCACGGGGAGGGTCGGGCCGCCCGTGACCGTCCGCGTGCCGGGCCGGCACTACGTCCTCGACGCGGCGGGCGCGATGGTCACCGGGATGTGCCTGGGGCACGACTACCGGGATCTCGCCCAGGGCATCGCCGCGTTCAGCGGCACCGGCCGCCGGATGGAGCCCAAGGGCGAGGCCGCGGGGGTACGGGTCTACGACTCCTACGCCCACCACCCGGCCGAGATCGCCGGCGATCTCGAGGCCGCCCGGGCGCTGGTGGGTGCCGGCCGCCTGGTCGTGGCCTTCCAGCCGCATCTGGTCTCGCGTACCCGTATCTTCGGAGCCGCCATGGGTCGGGCCCTCGGCGCCGCCGACGAGGTCGTGGTGCTCGACGTGTACGTCGCGCGTGAGGAGCCGGACCCGGACGTGACCGGGCAGCTGGTGGCGAACGCCGTGCCCCTCCCGCGTGAGCGCGTGCACGTCGTTCCAGGGCTCGAGGAGGCGGCCGCAGAACTCGCCAGGCTCGCCCGGCCCGGCGACCTGGTTCTGACCCTCGGCGCGGGTAGCGTCACCGACGTCGGGCCCCGGGTGCTGGCAATGCTGGAGGTGTAGGCCGTGTCGCTGGTCACGATGCCCCGCAACCCCCTGAAGGGAAGCGGTCGGCGCGACCCCGAGACGCGCTCTCGTCGGCGGTTCGCCAGGCGGCAGTGGCTGCGTCGCTGGCTGGTGTGGCGGTACGTGATCGCCTCGGTGCTGTTGGTCGTGGTCACGATCGGCGGGATCTGGCTGGTGTTCGTCAGCTCCGTGCTGACCGTCAAGCACGTCGAGGTCGAGGGGGACTCGCAGCTCACGCGCGAACAGGTGCTGTCCGCCGCCCACGTCCCGCTCGGTGCGCACCTCGCCGAGCTCGACCTGTCGGCCATCCGCACCAGGGTCTCCGGCCTTGCCGCGGTCAAGCAGGTGGACGTGTCGCGCGACTGGCCGGACGGCGTGCTGATCCGCGTCGCCGAGCGACATCAGGTGGCGGTCGTGGAGATCGGCGACGCGTACCAGGCCATGGACTCCGAGGGTGTGCTGTTCAAGACCTATGCCCACCCGCCGGCCGGCCTGCCGCGCGTGGTCGCGGGGGCCGCGATCGGCAGCAACGCGCTGGCCGAAGCGGCGCGGGTGATCGCCGCGCTGCCCGCGGGCCTCGCGGCCCGCGTCGACCACGTCGGCGTCCGCGGCCTCGACCAGGTGACGCTCGCCCTGCGCCAGGGTGCCACCGTGATCTGGGGGAGCGACGGGCAGTCCGCCCTCAAGGCCGAGGTCCTGCAGCGGCTGCTCTCCCGACCGGCCCGGGTCTACGACGTCAGCGTCCCCGGCCAGCCGGTCATCACCACCACCCCCGCTCGTTGAGTTGGCCCTCCGGGCTCGTCGAGTTGGCCCTCCGGGCTCGTCGAGTTGGCCCTCCGGGCTGCGCGCGCAGCCCGCAGGGCCAATTCAACGTGTCGGCGGCGGCGTGTCTGCGCCGTTGCGGCCGAGGGAGTCCTTAACGTCGTCGCCATCACGAGGTTGACATAACTATAACCCTCCACTTGAGAGTGATGGTTACCGGAGCTTCGTGACTTCCCCGAGAACCCGACAGCCGTTCGTCGTACCGAGGCGGACGGACGCCATCGTCCGGCCGCCGGCCGGGTGCGATCACCGGAGGCTTGAAACGTGGCAGCAGCGCAGAACTACCTGGCCATCATCAAGGTGGTCGGCATCGGTGGCGGCGGCGTCAACGCCGTCAACCGGATGATCGAGGTGGGACTCAAGGGCGTCGAGTTCATCGCGATCAACACCGACGCCCAGGCCCTCCTGATGAGCGACGCCGACGTCAAGCTCGACATCGGGCGCGAGCTCACCCGTGGCCTCGGCGCCGGCGCCAACCCCGAGGTCGGCGAACAGGCCGCCGATGACCACTCGGACGAGATCGAGGAAGTCATGAAGGGCGCCGACATGGTCTTCGTGACGGCCGGCGAGGGCGGCGGAACCGGCACCGGCGGCGCTCCGATCGTGGCGCGGATCGCCCGGAGCCTGGGCGCCCTGACGATCGGCGTGGTGACTCGCCCGTTCGCCTTCGAGGGACGCCGTCGAGCCAACTCCGCGGAAGAGGGCATCGCCAAGCTCCGCGAGGAGGTCGACACCCTCATCGTGATCCCCAACGACCGGCTGCTCTCCATCAGCGACCGCAGCGTCAGTGTCCTCGACGCCTTCAAGCAGGCCGACCAGGTGCTGCTGCAGGGTGTCAGCGGCATCACCGACCTGATCACCACCCCGGGACTGATCAACCTCGACTTCGCCGACGTGAAGTCGGTGATGGCCAACGCCGGCTCGGCGCTGATGGGCATCGGCTCGGCCCGGGGCGACGACCGGTCCGTGGCGGCCGCGGAGATGGCGGTGTCCAGCCCGCTGCTGGAGGCCAGCATCGACGGCGCTCACGGCGTTCTCCTCTCGATCGCCGGCGGTTCCGACCTCGGGCTGTTCGAGATCAACGAGGCGGCGGCTCTGGTCTCGCAGTCCGCCCATCCCGAGGCCAACATCATCTTCGGGGCGACCATCGACGACGCCTTGGGTGACGAGGTGCGGGTGACCGTGATCGCTGCCGGCTTCGACGGCGGCATGCCGAAGCGACGCGAGACCGAGTCGGGCTTCCGGCGTACGCCGCAGCAGCAGCAGTCCCAGGAACAGACCAAGGCTGCTGCCCGGGCACTGGCCGCCCAGAAGTCCGGCCAGCCGGCGACCGAGGCGGAGCAGGGGCGCGAGACCGTCACCGCCGCGACGCGCCCGCAGGCCGCTGCGCCGCGGCCGGCCCTCCAGTTCGACGACGACGACCTCGACGTCCCCGACTTCCTGAAGTAGCCACGGGGCCTGTAGACCAGAGGAGTTGTACGCCGCACGTCTCACCCACGGCCCCGTCGAGCTGGCCTTCACCGATCGGCACGGCGGGGTCAGTGGCGCGCCCTTCGACTCGCTCAACCTCGGCTGGTCCGGAGGTGACGACCCGGCCGCGATGGCCGCGAACCACCGCCTCCTCATGGACGACTTCGCGCCGGGCGACGGGGTCGAGCAGCTCGCCGAGCTGGGGCAGGTGCACGGCAACCAGGTCGAGGTCGTCGGACCGCAGGGGCCGCGGCACGACGTGCACGGCCACCTCCATGGCATCGGGGACGGCCTGGTGACCGCCGAACCCGGCATCACCTTGGGCGTGCGCGCCGCCGACTGCGTGCCCGTGCTGCTCGCCGACGCTGGGGCCGGGGTGATCGGTGCCTGTCACTGCGGCCGCTCCGGCGTCGTGGCCGGGATCGTGCCGGCGACGGTCGCCGCGATGCGCGACCTCGGGGCCGGCGAGATCACGGCCTGGGTCGGGCCCCACGTGTGCGGCCTCTGTTACGAGGTGCCGCAGGACCTGCAGGAGCACGTGGCGGCGCACGAGCCGGCCACTCGCGCCACGACCTCGTGGGGTACGCCCTCCCTCGACGTCGGCGCGGGCGTCCGGGCGCAGCTCGAGCGCGACGCCGTCGAGGTCGTGAACCTGTCCCGCTGCACCGTCGAGTCGCCCGACCTCTTCTCCTACCGTCGTGAGGGCAAGCTGTCCGGTCGTCAGGCGGGCGTCATCAGGAGGACTGCATGAACTGCAGCTGCAGCCAACGCCGGATGAGACTCGGATGACCCGCCGGGACGAGATCGCGGCCGGGCTCGACGACGTACGCCGGCGCATCGCCGACGCGGCGACCGCAGCCGGTCGCGACCCCGATGACGTCACCCTGGTCGTGGTCACGAAGTTCTTCCCGGCCTCGGACGTCCGCCTGCTCGCGGAGCTCGGCGTCTCCGACGTCGGCGAGAACCGACATCCCGAGGCGCGCGACAAGCTCGCCGAGTGCCGTGACATCCGGCTGCGCTGGCATTTCATCGGTGGGCTGCAGAGCAACAAGGCGTCCGCGGTCGCGTCCTACGCCGACGTCGTCGAGTCCGTCGACCGGAGGAAGCTGGTGAACGCCCTCAACCGCGGAGCGCACGAGCGCTCGGACGAGCTCGACGTGCTGCTCCAGGTCAGCCTCGACCCGCCCGACCGCGAGGGTCGCTCGGGTGCCGACGCCGCGGACCTGCCGGCGCTCGCGGACGCGGTCGAGGAGGCGGGGATGCTCCGGCTGCGCGGACTGATGGCGATCGCCCCCCTCGACGAGGACCCTCGTGCGGCTTTCGAGCGGCTGGCGGAGGTACGCGCCGACTTCGTCACCGGACGACCTGGCGCGACCTGGCTGTCGGCCGGCATGAGCAACGACTTCGAGGCGGCCATCGCCGCTGGGGCGACACATGTGCGTGTCGGGTCCGCAATCCTCGGTGCGCGTCCCTCGATCAAGTAGCGTCACAACCACGACAGGGCTTCGGCGCGGCTTCCGAGCGGCGCACAGGGTCACCGGGAACCTGGAGGATGGATCCATGAGCGGCGCGATGCGCAAGATCGGCGAGTACCTCGGCCTGCTCGAAGACACCGGGGTCTACGACGACGAGTACGACGACCAGGGGTACCCCGACGCCGGTCAGCAGAGGTCACGCCGCTCCTCCGTGCCTGCCCAGGCCCAACCCGCCGCAGTCGCCGACATCTCCCAACGCCGGCGGTCTCCCGCGTCAGGGGTGGCTCCGGCCGTCGCGGGGGCGGAGCTGTCGCGGATCACGACGCTCCATCCGCGCACCTACAACGAGGCACGCACCGTCGGAGAGAACTTCCGCGATGGCGTGCCGGTGATCATGAACCTCTCCGAGATGGACGACGCCGACGCCAAACGGCTGGTCGACTTCGCTGCCGGGCTCGTCTTCGCCACCCGCGGCACGATCGAGCGGGTGACCGCGAAGGTCTTCCTGCTCTCCCCGCCGAACGTCTCGGTCGCCGCGGAGGAGAAGCAACGCATCGTCGAGGGCGGGTTCTTCAACCAGAGCTGATCCGACACCCCGTGCGACCTGCGCCGACGGGCTCGTCGGTCCGGTGGAACTCGGCGAACCGCGAATCACCGAGTGGACAGGTGAGGGGCTATTGTTCGACCGAAGACGTGTCCGTACCGCGAAACTAGGAATTGGGTGAGGTCATGCCGCTGACGCCTGAGGACGTGAGCAACAAGCGCTTTACTCCTGTCCGGCTCCGCGAGGGTTATGACATGGGTGAGGTCGACCAGTTCCTCGATGAGGTGGAGGCGGAGCTTGCTCGCCTCACCCGGGAGAACGACGACCTCCGCGCGAAGCTCTCCGCGGCGCAAAGCGGTGCCGTCGACTCGGCGCCGGCACCGATGCCGGAACCCCCGGCCCCGGAGCCCGTGGCTGCCATGCCCGAGCCGGAGCCCGCCCCGACCCATCAGACCCCGGCCGCGGGCGCTGTCGCCCCCGGTGTCGAGACCATCCGCGTGGAGACCGTGGGTGATGCCTCGAACGCCGCTGCCCGCCTTCTCGAGCTGGCCAGCCGTAACGCCGACCAGCTGGTCGAGGACGCCAAGAGTGAGGCCGACAAGATCATCGGTGAGGCTCGGACCAAGGCCGAGCGGCTCGAGGTGGAGTCGAAGGCGAACGCCGACAAGCTCGAGGCCGACGCGCGGGGCCGGGCCCAGTCGCTCGACTCGGAGACCGCGGAGCGGCGTACCCAGCTGTTCGGCGACCTCGAGCGTGAGCGCGACGCCCTCTCGCACGAGGTCGACAACCTGCGGGCCTTCGAGCGTGAGTACCGCTCTCGCCTCAAGACCTACTTCAGCCAGCAGCTGGAGGCCCTCGAGTCCTCCGGCTCGGCGGACCCGTCGACGGCCGAGTCGGGCCTCGCCCACCCGAAGCGGCTTCGCTCGGTCCTCGGCGACGACGACGGCTGACCCCGGCGCCCAGCTCCGCGGCCGGTCGGCACCTTGCGCTGCCGGCCGGCCGTTGTGCGTCACCTACGACCGGTGAGCTGGCACCGGTAGGTCGCGGGGCTGCCGGCTTCTGCGGAACCCAGCAGGCGTGCCTGCTTTGAGCGGAACCGTCGGGGGCTATACCCTCCGACCCACGCACGGCCAACCGCCGTGTCGGCGCTCCGCTCCCTCGCCCAGGCTCCGGAAGGCTCCCCATGGCTCGCAGCACGACCCGGTCGCTGGCCGGCAAGGCCGCCGCCGCTGCTCGGAAGGCGGTGTCCGGGCGATCCTCGGGGTCGTCCCGGGCGGGCGCCAACGGCGCCGCCGCCTCCACCCGGAAAGCGGGAGGCACGAAGGCCGCGCCGGCGAAGAAGGCAGTGGCGAAGAAGGCAGTGGCGAAGAAGGCAGTGGCGAAGAAAGCAGCAAAGAAGGCGACGCCGAAGAAAGCGAACGCGAAGAACCCGGCTCCGGCGACCAAGGCGGTGGCGGCGAAGAGGGCGAAGAAGACGGCGAAGAAGGCGGCGAAGAAGACGGCGGCGGAGAAGACCCCGGCCAAGAAGACGGCGGTCAAGAAGACGGCGGTCAAGAACACGGCGGCCAAGAACACGGCGGCCAAGAACACGGCGGCCAAGAACACGGCGGCCAAGAACACGGCGGCCAAGAACACGGCGGCCAAGAAGACCGCGGCCAAGAAGACCGCGGCCAAGAAGACCGCGGCCAGAAAGACCGCGGCCAAGAAGACCCCGGCCAAGAAGACCCCGGCCAAGAAGACAGCAGCGAAGAAGACGCCGGCCCACCACCCGCCGGCGAGGAGGACGCCGCCGACGAAGGCGGCCTCGGCGCAGCAGGCAGGGGCCTCACAAGCCGCTCCGGCGAAGAAGTCAGCCCGGGCCCGGAAGGCCGCGGCGACGACGGCCACTCCCGCGAAGAGGGCAGCTCCGGTGAAGAAGGCAGCTCCGGCACCGCCTCCCACTCCGGCGGTGAAGAGGGCACAGGCAACGCGTCGCAGAGGTGCGGTGAACCCTGCCGACCTGCCCGTCCTGCCGGGTGAGAAGCCGTGGACCAAGGCCGAGCTCGACGAGGTCATCTCCGACCTCAACGACGACCGGGCACGCGTCATCCGCACCCTGACCGCTCAGGAGGAAGAGCTGGCCGGGCTCATGCGCGACGCCGGAGACGGTGCGGGACACGACCAGGCCGACATGGGTGCCACGAGCTTCGAGCGCGACCAGGAGCTCACCGTGCTCAACAACGAGCGCGAGAAGCTGGCCCAGATCGACCGTGCCCTGGCACGGATCGCCGACGGGACCTATGGCATCTGCGAGTCCTGTGGGAACCCGATCGGCAAGGGCCGGTCCATGGCGTTCCCGCGTGCCACACTGTGCCTGACATGCAAGCAACGCGAGGAACGTCGCTGAGCTCCACCGACCCCGCCGAGACGTCGTCCCTCTCCCCGTCCCGGCACCGCCTGCTGTTCGTGCTCGTCGCGGTCGCGGCTTATGCCGTCGACCTCGGCACGAAGCTCCTGGCGGTCGCACAGCTGAACCGCGGCGACCGGGTCGACGTGGTGGGCGGAGTGCTCCGGCTCGACCTCGTGCGAAACCCGGGAGCGGCCTTCAGCACCGGGACGTCGTACACGCTGATCCTGACCGCGATCGCCACGGTCGCCGCAGGCGTGGTGATCCGGTTCGGCCGGCGGCTGGGTGACCGTACCTGGGCGGTGGCGCTGGGTCTGCTGCTGGGCGGTGTGTGCGGCAACCTGACCGACCGCGTCTTCCGCGAGCCGGGCTTCCTCCGTGGTCACGTCGTCGACTTCCTCGAGCTGCCGCACTGGCCCGTCTTCAACGTCGCGGACATGCTCATCGACGCCGCAGTCGTCCTGATCGTCATCCAGACCTGGCGCGGGGTCGGCATCACCGGCGTCCGCCACCCGCGGTCGTGAGCGACCTCGACGGATCCGAGCTGAGGGTCGTCTCCGTGCCCGACGGGTTGACGGGGGAGCGGGTCGACGCCGCGATGGCCCGGATGTTCGGCCTGTCCCGTACCCGGGCGGCGACGCTGATCGCCGAGGGTCTGGTCCACGTCGACGGAGAGGTTGCCGGCAAGAGCGACCGGGTGCACGCCGGTGCGATGCTGGAGGCGACGCTGCCGGCTGCCGCGGAGCCGCTCGCGGTGAAGCCCGAGCTGGTCGAGGGCATCCGGATCATCCACGACGACGACTCGATCGTCGTCCTGGACAAGCCGGTGGGTATCGCCGTCCACCCCTCGCCGGGATGGTCCGGACCAACCGTCGCCGGCCATCTGGCGGCGGCCGGTTTCCGGATCGCGACCGGCGGCGCCCCCGAACGCCAGGGAATCGTGCAGCGCCTGGACGTCGGCACGTCAGGGGTGATGGTGATCTGCAAGGGCGAGCGCGCCTACTCGGTACTCAAGAACGCCTTCCGTCATCGCAACGTCGACAAGGTCTACCACGCGCTGGTCCAGGGGCACCCCGACCCGCTGAGCGGCACGATCGACGCGCCGATCGGGCGCCACCCCAGGGCCGACTACAAGTTCGCGGTCATGGCCGAGGGCCGGCACAGCGTGACCCATTACGAGACGCTCGAGGCGCACCGGTTCGCCTCACTGCTCGAGGTCCATCTCGAGACCGGTCGCACCCACCAGATCCGGGTGCACATGAGCGCGCTCAAGCACCCATGCGTCGGTGACCTGACCTACGGCGCCGACCCGACGCTCGCCCGCCGGGTCGGGCTGGAGCGGCAGTGGCTGCACGCCGTACGTCTGGGCTTCGAGCATCCCGACTCGGGGGAGTACGTCGAGTACGAGTCCCCCTACCCGGCAGACCTGGCCCGCGCGCTGGAGGTGATCCGCGATGCCGACTGACGGTCTCCCAGCCGAGGTCTCCGTGCGCCGTGCCGTCGCCGACGACGGACCCGTCATCGCCGGCCTGTACACGGCCGCCCGCGTTCACGCCGTTCCGCAGATGCCGCCGGCGATGCACACGGCGCAGGAGGACGTCGGCTACTACTCCCGGCGGATCACCGATGCCGAGGTCACCACCTGGGTTGCGGAGGCCGACGGCGAGGTCGTGGGCTTCGCACTGTGCACGCCCACCTTCCTCGACGGGCTGTACGTCCGGCCCGGCCTCACCGGCCAGGGGATCGGCTCCCTGCTGCTCGACGTCGTCGAGGCGACCCACCCCGACGGCTACGAGCTCTGGGTGTTCCAGTCCAACACCGGCGCGCGCCGGCTCTACGAGAGCCGCGGACTGGTCGAGGTCGAACGCACCGACGGCTCGGGCAACGAGGAGAGGGCGCCGGACATCCGGATGGCCTGGCGGCCCTGACGTCCTCCTGACCGGGCAGCGCCGGCACCCCTCCACCTCAGCCCCGTGGATGCTCGGAGTCGCCGACGGGGGCCGACGGGTGTCGCCGAACTCAGCCCACAGCCCTGCGCACCAAGTCCCGGATCCGCTGCTCGTCGGCCTTGGTGAGCGCGGTGACGGCGTACTCCGTCGGCCACATGTTCCCCTCGTCCAGGTCAGCGAGGTCGCTGAACCCCATGGTCGCGTAGCGGGTCTTGAACTTGTCCGCCGCCTTGAACCAGCAGAGCACCTTCCCGTCCTTGGCGTACGCCGGCATCCCGTAGTACGTCCTGACCGTGAGGGACGGCGCGGTCCCGGTCACGATCGCGTGGATGCGCTCGGCCAGGGACCGGTCGGCCTCCGGCATCTCAGCGATCTTGTCGAGGCACGCCTGGGCCTCCTCGGCCGCCTTGGCCGCGCCCTTCCCGCCGGCTCGCTTGATCTCGGCCGCGTGCTCCTTCATGGCGGCGCGTTCCTCGTCGGTCCACCCGCTAGGACTCCGCCTCTGAGTGGCTGGCTTCGTCGCCATGATCCTCTCCTCCCGCTCGACCGTTCGTCGTGGACGAGCCTATGAGGGTCTTGGTGAGGGCGCTTCTCGAATCCTGATCGGTTCGTCGCCGGGTCGGGTCAGGCGTCGTGGTCGAAGGCGATGGGGAGACGGCCGTCCTGGAGGAAGGACCCGAGACACCGCTCGGCAACGTCGCGTCGTCGCACCGCGACAGCCGGGTCCCGCGGTGTCCCGGAGCACATCGCGATCACCCGGCACACGAGAAAGGCGTCCAGCAGGGCCGAGGGCACGGGCAGGCGGCCGCGCGAGAGGACGCCGTCGAGGGCGGCCAGGTACGTCCGCAGCTGGGCAGGTGTCACCCAGGCGGGGGACAGCTTCCCGCGATGCCAGGTCGCGTCGGCGAGCGTCGGCTCCAGCACGGCCGTCTTGACGTCGTACCCGGCGGGCGCCCAGCCGGCGCCCTCGAGGTCGATGACGCCGCGTCAGGTCCGGTGCCCGCGACGGCCTGGTGTCCCTCCAGCTGCGCGCGAGCCCATCGCACCATGAGCTGTCGGAACAGCCGTGAGCTCCTGGTCGGTCGCCTCGTGGTCGCCGGATCGGCGCGTGCCGGCGTCTCCCAGCGTGGGCTCGCCCATGGACGTCTCGATCACGTACGGCGTTCCGTCGTGCTCGCCGGTCTCGAGGATGTCGGGGACGGGGTACCCCAGCTGGATCATCTGCCGGTGCACGTCGAGCTCGGCCAGCACTGCCGTACCGACCCGCAGATACCTCCCCGGTCCGCGGAACACGGCGACACCGGTCCGTCGGACGCACAAGCGCTCGAAGCGGGCGCCGCCGAGCTCCAGCATCTCCGTCACCACGCGCACCCCGTCCTCGCGCCCTCATGATGCCCGCCCTGGTCCGAGCGCCGCTGCCGTTTCTCTCGTCGCAAGCCTGGGTACGCACCGAGCCTGGTCACGGTCCGCTCTCACCGAGGAGGAGTCCACATGCCCTGCGGCCGGGCTCGCCGTACCTCGACATGCTGACGGGCTGGTCGCGGGACGAGGGGGAGGACGCGGACGTCGGCTCCGCGGCCGCGCCTGCTCCTTCCCTCGGCGTTCTCGCCGGTGTCCTCACGCGCGTCTCGCCTCCATGGGCGATGGCGGTCGGTGCCTTGGCCGTCAGCTCCTCGGCGATCTTCCTGGACCTCTCCGGGAGCTCGCCCGGCACCGCGACCTTCTACCGATGCCTGTTCGCCGTCGCCTTCCTGACCCCCCTGGCGATCTGGGAGCGACGCCGAGGCGGCACCGGGCCGAGCCGCCAGCAGCTCCGGTACGCCGTGGTCGCGGGCGCACTGTTCACCGGTGACGCCCTGTGGTGGACCCAGTCCATCGGCGAGGTGGGCGCCGGGCTCTCGACGGTCCTGGTGAACGCCCAGGTGGTGCTCGTCCCGCTGCTCGCGCTCGCGGTCGACCGGGAGCGCGTCACGCGGTTGTTCCTCGCGCTGCTCCCGGTGATGAGCGTCGGCATCGTCCTGGCCGGAGGCGTGTGGGAAGGAGGCGTCGGTGGCACGGACCCGGCAGCGGGAACCGGGCACGCCTTGTTGGCTGCGGTCTGCTACACAGGCTTCCTCCACCTCCTCCGACGCGGCGGGGGCGATCGGGCCGTGGTGCAGACCTACCAGGTCGTCGTGGCCACCGTCGCGGTGGTGACCCTGCTGGTCGGCCCTTTCTGGGGAGACCTGCGGCTGGCCGCGGCTCCTCGCGAGCTCGCGTGGCTGGTGCCGGTCGCGCTGGCCAGTCAGGTCGTGGGCTGGCTGCTCGTGGCGCTGGCCAGCCCTCTCCTGCGACCCGAGGTCGGGGCTGCGCTCCTGCTGTTGACGCCCGTCGGAGCGCTCGCGCTCGCGGCCATCGTCCTGGGTGAGCGACCGAGTCCTCTGCAGCTCCTGGGGTGCGTCCTCGTCCTGGTCAGCGCGTACGCCGTCTCCGCCCGTCGCGGAGGGCCACGACCCGGTGGTCGCCGCGCCTGAGTGTCGGTGCGCCCTGCCACGATGCCTCCAGGTGGTCGCGTAGGCTGACGGTCTTCCCCCAGCTGGTCACTCGGCGCTGCAAGGCCTGCCCGAGCCGTCGCCCTTCCGACCTCCTGACACCTGCACGCGCGCCGCTGAGGAGGACCTTCCCACCCATGCCGTCCGGGTCCGCATCCGCCGCCAACGGTGGAGACTTCGTCCACCTCCACGTCCACACCGAGTACTCCATGCTCGACGGTGCGGCCCGGCTGGACGACCTCTTCCGCCGTACCGCCGAGCTCGGCATGGGCGCGATCGCGATGACCGACCACGGCAACGTGTTCGGCGCCTACGACTTCTACAGCAAGGCGACGGCGGCGGGGATCAAGCCGATCATCGGCATGGAGGCCTACCTCACGCCCAACACCAGCCGGTTCGAGAAGAAGCGCGTCCGGTGGAACGACGGCGGCGAGGACGACGTCAGCGGTTCCGGCGCCTACACCCACATGACCCTGCTCGCCGAGAGCACCCCCGGCATGCACAACCTGTTCCGCCTCTCGAGCCGGGCCAGCATGGAGGGCTACTACTACCAGCCGCGCGCCGACCGCGAGCTCCTCGCCGAGTACGCCGCCGGGCTGATCGGCACCACCGGGTGCCCGTCGGGCGAGGTGCAGACCTGGCTCCGCATCGGCGACTACGCCAAGGCCCGCGCCAGTGCCGCCGAGTTCCAGGACATCCTGGGCAGGGACAACTACTTCATCGAGCTGATGGACCACGACCTCGCGCTCGAGAAGCGGGTGCGCGACGGTCTGCTCCAGCTCAGCCGCGACCTCGCGATCCCGGTGATCGCCACCAACGACTCCCACTACGTCATGCGCGAGGACGCAGCCGCGCACGAGCACCTGCTCTGCGTCTCGTCGGGGTCGGTGATGAGCGACCCGAAGCGGTTCCGGCTCGACGGCGACGGCTACTACATCAGGTCCGCCGCGGAGATGCGCGAGCTCTGGGAGGGCAAGCACGGCATGAAGGAGGCGTGCGACAACACCCTCCTCATCGCCGAGCGGTGTGACGTGGCCTTCACCGAGGGCAACGGCACCTACATGCCCCGCTTCCCGGTGCCGGAGGGACACAGCGAGGAGACGTGGTTCCGCCAGGAGGTCGAGTCCGGCCTGCTCCGCCGCTATCCCGCCGGCGTTCCGCCGTCGGTCCGTGAGCGCGCGCGGTTCGAGATGGATGTCATCGCCCAGATGGGCTTCCCCGGGTACTTCCTGGTGGTCGCCGACTTCATCAACTGGGCCAAGGACAACGGCATCCGGGTCGGCCCGGGTCGTGGCTCGGGGGCAGGCTCGATGTGCGCCTACGCCATGCGCATCACCGACCTCGACCCGCTGGAGCACGGTCTGCTGTTCGAGCGCTTCCTCAACCCCGAGCGCCTGTCCATGCCCGACTTCGACATCGACTTCGACGAGCGCCGGCGAGGTGAGGTGATCCGGTACGTCACCGAGAAGTACGGCGAGGACCGCGTCTCGATGATCGTCACCTACGGCACGATCAAGGCCAAGCAGGCGGTCAAGGACGCCAGCCGCATCCTCGGCTATCCCTTCGCGATGGGCGAGCGCATCACCAAGGCGATGCCCGCCGCGGTCATGGGCAAGGACATCCCGCTCAAGGAGATCTTCGACTCCGAGCACCGGCGGTACGGCGAGGGGGCGGAGTTCCGGTCGCTCTACGACTCCGACCACGACGTCAAGACGGTGGTCGACACCGCGATCGGACTGGAGGGCCTCAAGCGGCAGTGGGGTGTCCACGCCGCAGGAGTCATCATGTCCAGCGAGCCGCTGATCGACATCATCCCGCTGATCCGCCGGCCGCAGGACGGCGCGATCATCACCCAGTTCGACTACCCGATGTGCGAGCACCTCGGGCTGATCAAGATGGACTTCCTGGGACTGCGCAACCTCACCGTCCTCGACGACGCCGTCGCCAACATCGAGCGAAACCGCGGTGAGACCGTGATCCTCGAGGAGCTCGCCCTCGACGACCCAGCGACGTACGCCCTCATGCAGCGCGGCGACACCCTCGGAGTCTTCCAGCTGGACGGCGGCCCGATGCGCGCGCTGCTCCGCTCGATGCGGCCCGACCAGTTCGCCGACATCTGTGCGGTCGGCGCGCTGTACCGACCGGGGCCGATGGGCATGGACTCCCACAACAAGTACGCGCGACGCAAGACGGGTCGGGAGCCGATCGAGCCCATCCATCGCGAGCTCGCCGAGCCCCTGCAGGAGATCCTCGGTGAGACCTACGGCCTCACGGTCTACCAGGAGCACGTGCTCGCGATCGTCCAGAAGGTCGCCGGATACTCGCTCGGACAGGCCGACCTCCTGCGCAAGGCCATGGGGAAGAAGAAGCGCGACATCCTGGACGCCGAGTTCGTCCCGTTCGAGGCGGGGATGCTCGCCAACGGCTACTCCAAGGGTGCGATCAAGACCCTGTGGGACGTGCTGGTCCCGTTCAGCGACTATGCGTTCAACAAGGCTCACGCCGCGGCGTACGGGCTGGTGTCGTACTGGACGGCATACCTCAAGGCGAACTACCCGGCCGAGTACATGGCAGCGCTCCTGACCTCGGTCAAGGACGACAAGGACAAGATGGCGATCTACCTCAACGAGTGTCGCCGGATGAAGATCCAGGTCCTGCCGCCCGACGTCAACGAGTCGGACGCCACGTTCACCCCGGTCGGCTCCGACATCCGCTTCGGGCTGACCGCCATCCGCAACGTCGGGGCGAACGTCGTCGACAAGATCGTCGAGGCCCGTGTGGAGAAGGGCCGCTACGAGCACTTCAACGACTTCCTGGACAAGGTCGACCCACTCGTCTGCAACAAGCGCGTCATCGACTCGCTGATCAAGGCCGGCGCCTTCGACGAGATGAAGCACCAGCGGCGAGCCCTGGTGGCCATCCACGAGCAGGCTGTCGACCGTTACTCCTCGATCAAGAAGGACTCCGGCGGCGGTCAGGACTCCCTGTTCGACGACCTGATGGCCGACACCGCTCCGATCTTCGACCTGACGGTCGCGGTCCCCGACATCGACGAGTGGGACAAGATGACGCTGCTCGGTCACGAGCGCGAGATGCTCGGCCTCTACGTCTCCGACCACCCCCTGATGGGTCTCGAGCACATCCTGCAGAGCGCGTCCGACTGCACCATCGGCCAACTGCTCCTGGACGAGGAGAGGCCGGAGAACAGCCCGATCACGGTCACCGGCCTGATCACGTCGGTGCAGCGGAAGATCACGCGCAAGGGCGACACCTGGGCCGTGGTGACGATCGAGGACCTCGACGGCGCGATCGACGTACTGCTGTTCCCCGGCACCTACCAGCTCGCCGGCGGCCTGCTCGCCGAGGACGCCATCGTCTCGGTGCGGGGCAAGCTCTCACGCAGCAAGGACCAGCCGGAGATCCGCGGCGAGGAGGTCACCGTTCCCGATCTCGACGAGGGCCCGAGCGGCCCGGTCGTGGTGAGCCTCCCGATCACCCGATGCACCCCGCCGGTGGTGGACCAGCTCAAGGAGGTGCTGCGTACGCATCCCGGTGTGACCGAGGTCCATCTCCGGCTCCTGGGACGCGAACGGACCACCGTGATGCGGGTGGACGACGGGCTCCGGGTGGCGGCCGGCGCCCCTCTGTACGCCGACCTCAAGCAGCTGCTCGGCCCCGGGTGCCTGAGCGGATGAGCGAGCGCGACGACGGAGCGGGACGAGGGCCGCTCGCGGCGGGTAGCCCGCTGCGGACGGCCCTGCTGGTGGTGCTCGCCTACGTGCTCCTCGGCGCGGTCGCCGGAGTCGTCTGGGAGACGATCTGGACGCCTCCTGGTCAGGTGATCGCCCGGCACGAGGTGTTCTACGACAGCTATGCGTCGCTCCGGCGGGTCTTCACCGGCACGGGGCTCTACGTCGTGGTGAGCGCGGCGGCGAGCGGGCTGCTCGCCCTGACGGTGACGCTGCTGACGCGTCGTCGCGAGCTGTTGGTCCTGGTCCTGGTCGTGGTCGGCTCGGCGCTGGCGGCCGCAGTGATGTGGAAGATCGGCACCTCGCTCGCTCCCGCCGACCCGGCCACCCTCGCGGCCCACACCACCAAGCGCACCCCGGTCAGCGGTGAGCTCACCGTCGAGGGGAAGAGCCCCTTCCTGGTCTGGCCGATGACCTCGCTGCTCGTGCTCTCGCTCGTGTTCTTCGCCTGGCCCGGGCACTACCTGGCTCGTGAGGTGCGCGCTGCGTCGACGTCGGATCCGCGCGAAGCGGACATCTCCCGAGCGCGACGAGGGTAGGCTCACCGCTCGCACACGCCGTACGGCGTGGCTCACGGGGAGACCGCACGATGACCGACCAGCAGCCGCCCTCGGGCACGCCCGAGTACCTCGAGCAGAGGGCCGGGTCCCCGATCCCGCCGGAGCAGACTCCGGGTTCGGCCGGCGCGAGCGGGCGTCGCAGCGGTCGTCACGGGACCTGGTGGGTCGGCGGTGGCGTCGTCGCCCTGCTCGGCCTGGGTGCCGGTGCGTGGGCCGCGCTCGCCTTCTTCCAGCAGGGCGCGCAACCCGCGGTGGCGCTGCCCTCGACCACGCTCGGCTACGTGAGCATCGACCTCGACCCCGCGGGCGGGCAGAAGGTCGACGCCTTCCGGACGCTGAACAAGTTCCCGGCCTTCAAGGACCAGGTGGGCGTCGACTCGGTCGACGAGCTCCGGCACAAGCTGGGTGATGCGCTCGTCGAGGACTCCGGCTGTGCCGATCTCACCTACAGTCGCGACATCGACCCCTGGCTCGGTGACCGGATGGCCGCCGCAGTGGTCCCGCTGGGCTCCGGCGAGGAGCCGCACCTGGTGGCCGTCCTGCAGGTCAAGGACGACGACCAGGCGCGTGCCGGCATCGCGAAGATCGACGACTGCAGCACCAGCAGCGACGACGGTGTCGTGGTGAAGGACGGCTGGGCGGTCCTGGCCGAGTCGCAGCAGATCGCGGTGCAGGTCTGCGACGCCACGCAGGACGGTTCGCTGGCCGATGACGCGACGTACCAGAGATGGACCGGCGCGGTCGGCGAAGCCGGTGTGGTGAATGCCTACGCGTCCCCCGATGCCGGACGTGTCCTGGCCCAGGAGCTGGGTGGCTTCCTGGGCGGTGGCGCGTTCGCCTCCGAGCTGGGCTCGGCCCAGCCGTACACCGCGACGCAGAGCAGCGCCTACCACGTCACCGCCGCGACCCCCGACCAGGCGAACCCGTTCTCCGAGGCGCTGTCCGGCTTCAAGGGAGCGGCGGCCACCCTGCGCTTCACCGGTGACGGGCTCGAGCTCGCTGTCGCCGCGGACCGCAGCGGCTCGCAGCTGTCGAGCCTGACGGGCAACACGGGCGGCACCCTGGTCCAGCGCCTTCCGGACGACACGGCGGCGGCGGCGGGGGTCACGCTCCCGAACGGATGGCTGGACCAGCGGCTGCAGCAGATGTCGGCTCTCACGGGCACCTCCCCGGACGCCGCCATGCGTGAGCTCTCGCGGGAGACCGGCCTGGACCTTCCGGCCGACGCCGAGACGCTGCTCGGTTCCGGTCTCTCCTTGTCCGTCGGCCAGGGCCTGGACCTCGAGGCTGTCGAGAACTCAGCGGACGGGAGCGGTCTGCCGATCGCCGCGACGATCAAGGGTGACGCGGCGGGCATCGAGAGGGTCCTGGACAAGATCCGCGCGAAGGTGGGCGACGTGGTGTTCCTGGGCTCCGACACCTCCGGCGACCTCGTGGTCGTCGGGCCGTCCGCGGACTACCGGCACCAGGTGCTCGCGGGAGGACACCTCGGTGACGGCGACGCCTTCACCAGCGTCATCCCCGACGCCGGTGATGCGAGCTCCCTGTTCTACGTGGACGTGGACGCCCTGGAGCCCTCGATCGCCAAGGCCGCCGCCGGCGACCAGGAGACCCTCGACAACGTGACGCCCCTGCGCGCGGTCGGTGCGTCCAGCTGGACCGACGGTGAGATGGTCAGGTTCTCGGTGCAGATCTCCACCAACTGACCCTTCCGCTGGTCGAGGAGCCGCGCCGGGCTCACCCTTGTCGAGGCGGCGCGCCAGCCCCGGGCATTGGCACCGGGTCTCGAGTTGCCGGTCACGGCCTCGCAGGCTCAAGGGGACGTGCCGACGGTCGGAGCCCAGGCACTGGCACCGGGTCTCGACTCGCCGGTCACGGCGTCGCAGGCTCTGCCGTGGGCTCAACCGGCGCTCGCCCACGCCGCGCCCTCGTGCCTCGGGCCGCACTGCTCGCTTCAGTTGGGCGACCAGCGGGTGCGGGCGATCTCGGTGGCGGGCAGTGAGGGGAGGACCCGCATGGTGCGCAGCTCGCCCTGCAGGATGTCGGTGACCATCCGCAGCCGTGCGTCGGCGTCCTCCGCCTCGAGCAAGCCCTGGCGCTGCGCCAGGCTCAGCGGAGCCAGCGCCGCCAGCGCCCACGCGAGGTACTCCGGGTCGCGTGGGAGGTCGACGTCAGGGGGTTCGCGGTCGATCTCGAGGAGCGCCTCGCAGTAGGCCTCGTACGTCGCGCGGGCCGCACCGGCGACGACGTCGGGAACCGCGACCCGGTGCTCGGCCAGCGAGGTCACCTGACCCACCGGGTAGGCACCCGAGGTGTCGAGATGCTCGAGCTCGATCCGGTCCAACCCGACCGCGACCAGCTGGAACGTGCCGTCGGGGAACGCCTCGACCTCGGTCATCTTCACCCGGCAGCCGACGCGGAAGAGCCATTGGGCGCCGTGCTCACCGACCTCGTACCCCTCGCGGATGCCGACGGAGCCGAACACCCGCTCGGTCGGGTTCTGCACGCGCAGCAGGTGGTGGACCAGCGCCCGGTAGCGGTCCTCGAAGACCCGCAGCGGCACGCTCATGCCCGGGAACAGCACCGTGTTCAAAGGGAACATCGGGAGCGCGTCGCTCATGCGTCCACGGTAGCCGTCCCGGCACGTCGCCTTCGCTGCTTTCGGACCTGATGCGTGGTGTGTCGTGTCGGCGCACGCGCGCGTCGCCGCTCGCTGCGGCCGCCCGGTCCGCTGCGCTCGACCGGACGTCCGTGCTCGTCCGCGTTCGACCGGTGGTCCCGACACGCTGGACCGACGGCCACCGCACCTAGAATCCGGGCCATGATCCGGCGTATCGACCTGCGTGGCAGCACGCCCGCGGACTACCGCGACGTGGTGCCCCGCGCAGACGTCGACGTCGACGCCGCGATCGAGACGGTGCGCCCGATCTGCGACGCCGTGCGCACGCGAGGAGCCGCGGCGATCCGGGAGCTGTCCCTGCGGTTCGACGGCGTGGCCCCGGACCAGCTGCGGGTGCCGCAGACGGTTCTCGACCGGGCGCTCGGGCAGCTGGACCCCGACATCCGGGTGGCGCTGGAGGAGGCGGTCGGGCGGCTGCGACGTACCTGCGAGGCGGAGCTCGAGGACGACGTGACGACGTCGCTGGGCGACGGCGCCACGGTCACCCACCGGATGGTGCCCGTGCGTCGGGTCGGGCTCTACGCCCCCGGCGGCCTCGCGCCCCTGGTCTCCAGCGTCGTGATGAACGTCGTACCCGCGCAGGTCGCCGGCGTCTCCTCGATCGCTCTGGCCAGCTCACCGCGGAAGGACCACGACGGTCTTCCGGAGCCGACGATCCTGGCGGCCTGCGCGCTGCTGGGCGTGGACGAGGTCTACGCCGTCGGTGGGGCGCAGGCGATCGCGATGTTCGCCTACGGTGCGGGCGAGTGCGAGCGGGTCGACCTGGTGACCGGACCCGGGAACATCTACACGGTGGCGGCCAAGCGGCTGCTCAAGGGACGGGTCGGCATCGACGCCGAGGCCGGGCCGACCGAGATCGCGATCCTGGCCGACGACACGGCCGTCGCCGCGTACGTCGCGGCCGACCTCGTCAGCCAGGCCGAGCATGACCCGCGCGCCGCGAGCGTGCTGGTCACGGACTCGCCCCGGCTCGCCGACGAGGTCGAGGCCGAGCTCGACAAGCAGGTCCACGCCACCCGGCACACTGCGCGGATCCAGGCCGCGCTCGGGGGACAGCAGTCGGGCGTCGTCCTGGTCGACGACCTGGAGCAGGGGTTGGCCGTCGTCAACGCCTACGCGGCCGAGCACCTCGAGATCCACACCGCCGGGGCGGTTGAGGTCGCCGGGCGGGTGCGCAACGCCGGTGCGGTGTTCCTGGGACCGTTCGCGCCGGTGTCCCTGGGCGACTACTGCGCCGGCTCCAACCACGTCCTGCCGACCGCCGGCTCCGCCTCGTACTCGTCCGGCCTCTCGGTCCGCGCGTTCCGCAAGGCTGTCCACGTCATCGACTACTCACGCGATGCGCTGGCCGAGGTCGCCGACCACGTCATCGCCCTCGCGGACGCCGAGGACCTGCCCGGCCACGGCGCGGCGGTCAAGATCCGCTTCGAGTCATGAATGCCGCCCCCCTGCGGGAGGAGCTGCGCGGGATCGAGCCGTACGGTGCCCCACAGCTCGACGTCCCCGTGCGCCTGAACGTCAACGAGAACCCCTACCCGCCGTCGGCTGCGGTCGTGGCAGACGTCGAGCGAGCCGTGTCGGAGGCGGCGCGGGACCTCAACCGCTATCCCGACCGGGAGTTCACCGCCCTCCGCGAGGCGCTCGCCGGGTACCTGGGCCACGGTGTCGCGCCGGAGCAGGTCTGGGCGGCGAACGGCTCCAACGAGGTGATGCTGCACCTGCTGCAGGCCTTCGGCGGCCCCGATCGGACAGCGCTCGGGTTCGCGCCCACCTACTCGATGTATCCGGAGTACGCGCGCGACACCCACACCGCGTGGGAGGTCGGTCAGCGAGAGCCGGACTTCTCCCTCGACCCCGACGCCGCCGTCGCCCTGGTCCGGGAACGGCGACCGCACGTCGTCCTGCTGCCGTCGCCGAACAACCCGACCGGAACCGCCCTTCCCCATGAGGTGGTCGGGGCGCTCTGCGAGGTCCTGGACGAGGGGGTCGTGGTCGTGGACGAGGCGTACGCCGAGTTCCGCAGGTCCGGCACCCCGACCGCCCTCGAGCTGCTCGCGACGTACCCGAACCTCGTGGTGACCCGCACGATGAGCAAGGCCTTCGCGCTGGCGGGAGCCCGGGTCGGGTACCTGGCGGCGACGTCCGAGATCTGCGACGCGCTCCGCGTCGTCCGCTTGCCCTACCACCTCTCCGCGGTCACCCAGGCCGTCGCGCGAGCAGCTCTGCGCCACGCCGACGAGCTCCTCGCAGCCGTCGACGAGCTGCGCGCGGAGCGCGATGCGACCGTGGAGTGGCTGCGGGCCCAGGGCTTCGAGGTCGCGGACAGCGACGCCAACTTCGTGCTGTTCGGGACCTTCCCCGACCGGCACGCCGTCTGGCAGGCCCTCCTCGACCGCGGAGTCCTGATCCGCGAGACCGGTCCCGCCGGTTGGCTGCGAGTCTCGATCGGCACCCCGGTCGAGATGGCAGCATTCCGTCAGGCACTCACGACCGCGACCAAGGAGGGCCAGGAATGACGCGCTCAGCCTCCCTGGACCGACAGACCAAGGAGTCGAAGGTCCACGTCGAGGTGGACCTCGACGGGTCCGGCCGCGCCGACGTCGCGACCGGCGTCGGCTTCTACGACCACATGCTCGCCTCGTTCGCACGACACGCGCTGGTCGACCTCACGGTCGCGACCGAGGGCGACGTCGACGTCGACGCGCACCACAGCGTCGAGGACACCGCGATCGTGCTCGGACAGGCGCTCCACGAGGCGCTCGGCGACAAGCAGGGGATCCGTCGTTTCGGCGACGCCATGGTGCCGCTCGACGAGGCCCTCGTGCAGTGCGCCGTCGACGTGTCGGGACGTCCCTACTGTGTCCACGTCGGGGAGCCCGACGGTCAGGCGTACGTCGTGATCGGCGGTGACTACGCGGGTTCCCTGACCCGGCACGTCTTCGAGACGCTGGCCGTCCACGCGCAGATCGCCGTGCATGTCCGCGTGCTGTCCGGTCGCGATCCCCATCATCTGGTGGAGGCCCAGTTCAAGGCGTTCGCGCGGGCGTTCCGCGACGCCGTGGCCCTCGACCCGCGTGAGACCGGCGTTCCTTCCACCAAGGGGACGATCTGAAGAAGCACGTCGTCGTCCTGGACTACGGCTCCGGGAACCTCCGTTCGGCCGTTCGTGCCCTGGAGCGAGCGGGAGCCGAGGTCGAGCTCACCGCCGACCGCGCGACTGCGGAGGAGGCGGACGGCCTCGTCGTCCCCGGGGTCGGAGCCTTCGCGGCCTGCATGAGCGGCTTGCGCGACGTCGACGGTCCGCGCGCGATCGGCCGTCGTCTCTCCGGCGGGCGGCCCGTGCTCGGCATCTGCGTGGGGATGCAGGTGCTCTTCGCGCGTGGGGTCGAGCACGGCGTCGTCACCCAGGGCTGCCACGAGTGGCCCGGGGTCGTGGAGCGGCTTCAGGCTCCCGTCGTCCCGCACATGGGCTGGAACACCGTCGACGTACCCGAGGGCTCGCGGCTCTTCGTCGGCGTCGAACGAGAGCGGTTCTACTTCGTCCACTCCTATGCCGCGCGCTCCTGGGAGCTGACCACCGACGGCCGCACCCGTGCCCCGCTGGTGACCTGGAGCGAGCACGGCGGCGACCGGTTCGTCGCTGCGGTGGAGAACGGGCCGCTGTGCGCCACGCAGTTCCATCCGGAGAAGTCCGGCGACGCCGGCGCGACACTGCTGCGGAACTGGCTGGAGTCCCTGTGAGGCGTCGATGAGCAAGGATCGGGCCAGGCGCCGCGCGGAGCGCGAGCGCGAGGCGGAGATGAGGGCGGCGGCTCGCCAGAAGGAGGCGGAACGACGGGCGCGGGCAAGGGCCCGACGCCACGCGCTGACGGGGTGGATCCCGCGACCGAGGTTCGTGCCCGGCGTGCTGGCAGCGCGGCGGCGGGCCGAGATGACGGCGGCGCTCGGGATCCTGCTCCTGCTCAACCTCCTGGTCTGGCTGGTGCAGCCCGGGTGGGCGCCGCGGCTCGGTGCCGTCGTGGTGAGCGTCGTGATCTTCCCCGTCGTCCTCTTGGCGGTGCGGAGGCGATGAAGCCGCTCGTCGTCGTCACCGGCGTGCCCGGCGCCGGCAAGACCACCCTCGCGATCGCCCTCGCCGAGAGGCTCGCGTGCCCGCTGGTCTCGCTCGACCAGATCAAGGAGGAGCTCGCGCTCGAGGCGGAGGACACGCCTCGGGAGTGGCTCCGGTACGACGCGGAGGCCGAGCTCGTGCATCGCCTCGACGTCTTCGTGGGAGAAGCCGTGGTGGACGTCTGGATCGCTCCGCGCCGCGACACCGAACGCATCCGCGACCTCCTGAAGCGATGGTGGCCGCGCACCGTCGAGGTGCGGTGCCAGGTTCCGGCGGAGCTGGCCGTCGAACGGTACGTCGCGCGGCGGAGGGACTGGCCGCCACACCTGCCGCCGGACGCCCGGACGCTGGAGCAGATCCGCGAGGCCGCCGACCACCCGGAGGCCCTCGGCGCCCCGCGAACCGTGATCGTGGACACCACCCGGCCCGTGGAGATCGGCGACGTCGTCACGGCGGTACGGCGCGAGACCGGTGCCCGGCCGCGACGGCAGCGCCCCTAGGCTCGCGGCATGCCCGCGCGCTACCTCGAGCTGTTGCCCGCGGTGGACGTCGCGGGGGGTCAGGCGGTACAGCTCGTCCGGGGTGTGGCCGGGTCCGAGAAGCGCTTCGGCGACCCCGTCGAGGCTGCCTTGCGCTGGCAGGACGCCGGTGCCGAGTGGATCCACCTGGTCGACCTCGACGCCGCGTTCGGGCGGGGTCACAACCGTGAGGTGCTGACCGCGATCATCGGCCTGGTCGACGTCCAGGTGGAGCTGAGCGGCGGCATCCGTGACGACGAGTCGCTGGCGGCCGCGATGGCGACCCGCTGCCGGCGCGTCAACATCGGCACCGCGGCACTCGAGCAGCCGGAGTGGTGCGCCGGCGCGATCGCCGAGTGGGGCGACCGGGTGGCGGTCGGGCTCGACGTCCGCGGACGCACGCTGGCCGCGCGCGGCTGGACCCGCGAGGGGGGAGACCTCTACGACGTGCTGACGCGGCTCGACTCCGAGGGGTGTGCCCGGTACGTCGTCACCGACGTGAACCGGGACGGCATGCTCGAGGGCCCCAACCTGCAGCTGCTGCGGGACGTGTGTGCCGTCACCGACCGTCCGGTGGTCGCCAGCGGTGGCGTCACCGAGCTCGCCGACCTCGAAGCGCTGTCGGGGCTCGTTCGCGACGGGGTCGAGGGGGCGGTCATCGGCACCGCGCTCTACGAAGGCCGGTTCAGTCTCGAGGACGCCCTGTCGCTGACGCGGGGAGGGTCGTGAGCCTCGCGGTACGGGTGATCCCCTGCCTCGACGTGGACGCGGGCCGGGTGGTCAAGGGCGTCAACTTCGAGAACCTCCGCGACGCCGGAGACCCGGTCGCGCTCGCCCGCCGGTACGACGCGGAGGGCGCCGACGAGCTGACGTTCCTCGACATCTCGGCTTCCCACGAAGGGCGCGCCACGACCCTGGAGATCGTCTCGCGCACCGCTGAGGAGGTGTTCATCCCGCTCACCGTCGGTGGAGGCGTCTCCACCGTCGCCGACGTCGACCGGCTGCTCCGTGCCGGAGCCGACAAGGTCGCGGTGAACACCGCGGCCATCCGGCGTCCCGAGCTGGTCGCCGAGATCGCCTCCCGGTTCGGGTCGCAGGTACTGGTGCTGTCCGTGGACGCCCGGCGCGCGGACACCGAGTCCGGCTTCGAGGTCACCACGCACGGCGGTCGGATGAGTGCCGGCCTCGACGCGATCGCCTGGGCCGACCGGGGAGCCGAGCTCGGTGCGGGGGAGATCCTGCTGAACGCCATGGACGCCGACGGCACGCAGTCCGGCTTCGACCTCGAGCTCATCGGCCTCGTCCGCGCGGCCGTGACGGTCCCGGTGATCGCGTCGGGTGGGGCGGGCTCGGCCGCCGACTTCCCGCCCGCGGTGGAGGCGGGTGCGGACGCCGTGCTCGCCGCCACCGTCTTCCATTTCGGGACCGTGTCCATCGGTGAGGTGAAGTCGGCCCTGGCCGACGCGGGTCGTCCGGTACGCCGGTGAGACCGACGTCGGCCAGGCCGAGCCGGACCGGGACGTGGCCCTGCCCGGAAATCCCAGAACGGCGCTCGCATGGAGAGCGCGAGCGCCGTTCGTCGTGGCCATGGGCTTGGGGGGTGTGGCCACTTTTCGACAAGGTAGCGAAGCTCACCGCAGCCCGCGGCACTTTGCGGAACTCTCCTCGCCTCCGGGAGCCGCCACGGCCTGGCCGGCGACGCCGTCCATCGTCGATCCGCGTGCTCGAACGCCCTCTTCGAGGCGGGAATCGCCTCCTGGAGGTGCTTTCAGGTGCGGATCTCGTGGAACCGGGCGGGCGGGCCCGAGTGAGCGAATCTTTACCATTCGACGACGCCGGGTCAGCCCGCCGGGACCGTTCGGCCCCTGATGGGAGACTGGCGCCATGGATCTCGACCCTGCCGTGGCGGCCCGGCTGAAGCGCAACGCCGCTGGTCTGGTCGCCGCGATCGCCCAGCAGCACGACTCCGGTGAGGTGCTGATGCTCGGGTGGATGGATGACGAGGCCCTCGCCCGGACGCTCGCCACCGGCCGCGCGACGTACTGGAGCCGGAGCCGGGGCGAGTACTGGCGCAAGGGCGACTCCTCGGGGCATCGGCAGTGGGTGCGCAGCGTCCGGCTCGACTGCGACGGCGACACGGTCCTGCTCCAGGTCCACCAGGAGGGGCCGGCGTGCCACACGGGCACCCGGACCTGCTTCGACCAAGGACCGGTCTGGACGGTCGATGACTCCGCCGTCAGCGCCGGTGCCTGAGCCGCGCCGCTGGTTCGGCCCTGCTGTGGTCGCGGGCGTCGTGGGCACGGGCGGATGCGCGCTCGCCGGCGCGAAGCCGTGGGCCGCGCCGGAGGGGCAGGCTGGCTCGACGCTCGTCGACCGGACCGGCGGACACGTTCCGTTGGCCGCTGCCCTCGGGCTCGCCGGGCTCGCGTGCTGGGGAGTCGTGCTGGTCACCCGCGGAGTTGCCCGCCGCCTGGTGATCGGGCTCGGCGGTGTCGTGGCGGTCTGTCTGCTGGCCACCGCGGTGCTCGGCCGCTGGTCCGCACTCGACTCCGCCCGCCATGCCACGGTCGACCTCGGTCGCACGCCCGCAGGCGCCCACACGACAGGCTGGTGGTACGTCGCCCTGGTCGCCGCCGCCGTCGCGCTCGGAGCGTCCACCCTGGCGCTCCGGCACGCGTCCGCATGGCCGGAGATGGGCAGCCGTTACGACCCGCCGGCGGGCGGCCGTGGTGCGCAGGATCCGTCGGAGATGGAGGACGTCGAGCTGTGGCGCGCCATCGACCAGGGGCGCGACCCGACGGAAGCCGGCGACGATTAGGATGCGGTCACCCTCCCGCTCCGACCCCTTCCGCCCCGTGCTGACCATGTGCTGAGGAGCCCTGCATGTCTGACAACCACGGCAACACCCCGGCCGCCTGGGCCGCGGTGTCGGTCGCGATGCTCGGGTTCGTGGTGGCCGGAATCGGGCTGATGTTCAACCCGATCAGCGAGACCGTGTTCTGGATCGGCGTCGCGATCGGCTGCGCCTCGTTCGTCGTCTTCGTGGTGATGGCCAAGATGGGGCTCAACGGGCCGGGTCACTGATGACCCTCACGACAGCGCCTCCGAACCTCCGGCAGCGGTCGGAACGGATGAGGACGCCGTTGCTGACGGCCGCCTCGCTCACCGCCGCGACTCTGGCCCTGCACGTCCGTGACCCCCACGTCACCCACTCCTGGGGTGTCTGCCCCCTGTACGCCGTGACCGGGATCTACTGCCCGGGTTGCGGCGGACTGCGAGGCGTCAACGACCTGACGAACGGTCACGTCGTCCAGGCGGCGTCCAGCAACATCCTGCTGGTGCTGGTGCTGCCCTTCGCAGCGGTGTTCTTCGTGCGCTGGGCCTCCGGCGCCTGGACCGGCCGCGAGGTGCGTGCGGTCCCGGCCCTTCCCAGGCCGGTCGTCACGGCGCTCGTCGTCCTCGTCGTGGTCTTCACCGTCGCCCGCAACCTGCCGGGCAGCTGGCTCGCGCCCTGACGTCTGCTCGCACCGGAGCCGGCGTCGGTTCCAGGGTGCGGTCGACGTCAGCGACTGACCAGGTAGATGATGCCCACCACGAACAGCGCGACGTCGACGTAGCCGAGGATCTCCCCAGCCCTGGCCATGCCGCCCGGGCGCCCTTCGCGCTGTGCCGCTCGGCCCAGCACGATCGCCACCGGCCCGAGGATGATCCCGAAGCACAGTAGGCCGACGATGCCGCACACCAACGACCAGACGGCCTTTCCCCCGCCGCGCGCGGCCGGAGCGCCGTACGGAGCGCCGCCGGGTGGTGGCGGCGGAGGTGTGTCGTAGCTCATGTCCTGTCCCCTTCCGAGAGACCGCCCGAGCGGACGGTCCTGGTGCGAGACCCTATCGACGCCGGTTGCGGTGACGCCAACGATCGAGCGGCGGGCGCGTCGCCGTCGCGTTGGTGCCGCGTGAGAGGCTGGGCGGCGCAGTCCAGATGGTGGGCGCATGCAGTCCAGGAGCTGGGGAGGCCCCGACATGTCCGTGCTCGACGCGATCGTCGCGGGCGTGCGCGAGGACCTCTCACGGCGGCGGGACCAGATGCCCGAGGCCGACCTGCGGGCACGCATTCTCGAGATGCCGCCACCGCGCGACCCGATGCCCGCCTTCCGCCGCGTGGGGTCCTCGGTGATCGCGGAGGTCAAGCGGCGCAGCCCGAGCAAGGGCGACCTCGCCGAGATCCCCGACCCGGCGGCCCTGGCCGCGGCGTATGAGCGAGGGGGAGCGGCGGCGGTCAGCGTGCTCACGGAGGAACGCCGGTTCGGGGGCAGCCTGGCCGACCTCGACACCGTGCGAGCCGCGGTGACCCTCCCGGTGCTGCGCAAGGACTTCGTGGTCGACCCCTACCAGCTGCTCGAGTCACGCGCGCACGGCGCCGACCTCGCCCTTCTGATCGTGGCATGTCTGGACGACGAGGAGCTGCGGAGCCTGTACGACCATGCACTGGAGCTCGGGCTGACGCCGCTGGTCGAGGTGCACGACGAGACGGAAGCCGAGCGTGCGGCAGACCTGGGCGCAGCGTTGGTCGGGGTGAACGCTCGCAACCTGAACACGCTCGAGGTCGATCCGGCGACGTTCGGCAAGGTGGCGCCGCTGCTGGCGGACGGCGTCGTGAAGGTGGCCGAGAGCGGCATCGGCACCGCCGACGAAGTGCGCAGGTTCGTGCGCGAGGGCGCAGACGTGGTGCTGGTCGGTGAGGCTCTGGTACGAGACGGCGATCCCGAGGGCACGGTACGCGCGATGACCGGGGTGGCGGCGTGACGCGATGGGACGCCGACGCGCGGGGCTGGTTCGGTGGAGAGGATGAAGGCTGGGGCGGGCGCTACATGCCGGAGGCCCTGGTCGCGGCGCTCGACGAGCTGACGGTCGCCTGGCGGGACGCCATGGCCGACCCGGCGTTCACCGAGGACCTGACATCGGTGCTGCATGAGTACGCCGGTGTGCCGAGCCCGCTCTACGAGGCCGCCCGCCTCTCGCAGCAGGTCGGCTGCCGGATCCTGCTCAAGCGCGAGGACCTCAACCACACCGGCGCCCACAAGATCCGCAACGTGCTCGGGCAGGCGCTGCTGACCCGGCGCATGGGCAAGACGCGTGTGATCGCCGAGACCGGCGCCGGGCAGCATGGCGTCGCCAGCGCGACGGCGGCGGCGTACTTCGGGCTGGACTGCACCGTCTACATGGGCACGGTGGACGTGAAGCGTCAGGCCCTGAACGTCGCCCGGATGCAGCTGCTCGGCACCACCGTCGTCCCGGTCGACTCCGGGAGCGCCACGCTCAAGGACGCCATCAACGAGGCCCTCCGCGACTGGGTGGCGAGCGTCGACCAGACGGCGTACCTCTTCGGCACAGCGGCCGGGCCACATCCGTTCCCGAGCATGGTCCGCGACTTCACACGCGGCATCGGCGACGAGGCGCGCGCCCAGTGCCTCGAGCGGTACGGGGTGCTTCCGCGCGGCATCGCCGCGTGTGTAGGCGGCGGGTCCAACGCGATCGGGCTCTTCACGGCGTTCCTCGACGACGACGTCGAGATCCACGGCTTCGAGGCCGGCGGCGAAGGCTTCGAGACCGGCCACCACGCGGCCACCATCCAGGCGGGTGACCGCGGCGTGCTGCACGGCGCGCGTACCTACGTCCTCCAGGACGAGGACGGCCAGACCATCGAGTCGCACTCGATCTCGGCCGGGCTCGACTACCCCGGGGTCGGACCCCAGCACGCCTACCTCGCCGCGTCCGGCCGCGCGTCATACACCTCGGTGACCGACGCCGAGGCGATGGAGGCGATGGCGCTGCTCAGCCGGACCGAGGGGATCATTCCTGCGGTCGAGTCCGCGCACGCCGTCGCTGGGGCCTTGCGGGTCGCGAAGGGCTACGGCCCGGACGACATCATGCTGGTCAACCTGTCGGGTCGCGGAGACAAGGACATGGGGACGGCGATCGAGTGGTTCCACCTCGGCGAGACCGATGGTGACGGTCCCGCGGAGCGGCTCGGATGAGCGTCGCGGCCGCCTTCGAGAAGGCGAAGGCCGACGAGCGCGCTGCCCTGGTGGGCTACCTGCCTGCGGGCTTTCCCACCGTCGACGTCGCGATCGAGGCGATGCGGGCGATGGTGGCGGCGGGCTGCGACGTGATCGAGGTGGGGCTGCCCTACAGCGACCCGGTCATGGACGGGCCCACGATCCAGGCAGCCGCCCAGCGCGCCCTCGACGGGGGGGTGCGCACCCGCGACGTGCTGGCCACGGTCGAGGCCGTCGCGGCCACCGGGACGCCCGCCCTGGTGATGACCTACTGGAACCCCGTCGAGCGGTACGGCGTGGAGCGCTTCGCCGCCGATCTGGCGAGTGCCGGGGGCGCGGGGCTGATCACCCCCGACCTGACGCCCGACAGCGGTGCCGCGTGGATCGCCGCTGCCGACGCCCACGACCTCGACAAGGTCTTCCTGGTCGCACCGTCGTCCACCGACGAGCGGATCGCGATGACCACGGCCGCCAGCCGCGGCTTCGTCTACGCCACCGCCGTGATGGGGGTGACCGGTGCGCGGGCCACCACCAGCGAGCTGGCCGAGCCGCTCGTGCTGCGCACCAAGGCGACCACTGACCTGCCCGTCGCCGTCGGGGTCGGCGTGGGGAGCGGTGACCAGGCGGCCGAGGTGGCGGCGTACGCCGACGGGGTGATCGTGGGATCGGCGTTCGTGCGCTGCCTGCTCGACCACGACGACCTCGCCCACGCGCTGGCCTCGCTCGCGGCCCTGACCGACGACCTCGCCCGAGGGGTACGTCGTGCCTAGGGGCTTCGCGGCCGGCCTCGTGCTCGTGCTCGGCACCCTGCTGGCCGGTTGCGCGAAGAGCTCCGCGGACGCGTTCGCCGGGGCGGTGCTGCCGCAGCCGTACCACGTTCCCGCGGCCGAGCTCAGCGACACGCAGGGGCGGCCCTTCTCCCTGGTCACCAGCACCCACCAACGCCTGACCCTGCTCTTCTTCGGCTACACCCACTGTCCCGACGAGTGCCCGACGACGATGGCCACGCTCGCCTCGGCGATGCTCCAGCTCGACGGCGCCGACCGGCAGGATGTCGAGGTGGTGTTCGTGACGACCGATCCCGCGCGTGACACCGGCCCCGTGCTGCGGCACTGGCTGGACCGCTTCTCGTCGGCCTTCGTCGGCGTCACCGGGAAGCTGGCCACGATCAAACAGGTCGCCACCGCCGTCGGCGTTCCGATCGCGAAGGGCCGCCGTCTCGCCTCGGGCGGCTATGACGTCACCCACGGCACGCAGGTGCTCGGGATGGACGGCAACAACCAGGTACCGGTCGTGTGGACGCTCGGGACGACCGCGCCCGAGCTCGCGCACGACATCCACCAGCTGCTCTCCTGACGAACCCGAGGACCCCCTGTGACCACTCTCTTCATCCCCAGTCCTGCGGAGGGCGTGTGGTATCTGGGCCCCGTTCCGCTCCGCGGCTACGCGCTGTGCATCATCGCCGGCATCATCGCCGCGATCTGGATCGGTGAGCGCCGCTGGGTGGCGCGCGGAGGCACCCGCGGTGAGGTCACCGATCTGGCGCTCTGGGCCGTGCCGTTCGGGGTGGTCGGCGGCCGCCTGTACCACGTGATCACAGACCACGATCTGTACTTCGGCGACGGCAGGTCGCCCATCCAGGCCCTCTACGTGTGGCGAGGCGGCCTCGGCATCTGGGGGGCGATCGCGCTCGGTGCGGTCGGCGTCTGGCTCGGCGCCAGGTCCAAGGGCATCCGCGTGCCGCCGGCGCTGGATGCGCTTGCGCCGGGCGTCCTGGTGGCCCAGGCGCTGGGGCGGTGGGGGAACTGGTTCAACCAGGAGCTCTTCGGCAAGCCCACGACGGTGCCGTGGGCGCTGAAGATCGACGCCGGCAATCGACCGCCCGGGTACGAGCAGTACGCCACCTTCCAGCCGACGTTCCTCTACGAGTGCCTGTGGGACCTCGGGGCCTTCGGGTTCGTGCTGTGGGCGGATCGTCGGTGGCGGCTCGGCCACGGCCGGGTGCTGGCCCTCTACGTGATGGCCTACACCGCCGGGCGCGGCTGGATCGAGATGCTCCGGATCGACACGGTCGAGTACCAGCACGTGCTGGGTCTGCGCCTGAACGTCTGGACCTCGATCGTGCTGTTCTGCCTGGCGGCGGCGTACTTCGTCCTGGTCGGCAGGCGGCGGCCCGGCCGCGAGACCGAGGTCTACACCGAGCGGCGCCTCGGCCGCGACCGCGCGGCGAGCGCGGACGAGCTCGTTGCTGCCGACGCGGCGGCTGCCGGGACGCCCCACGAGGACGACAGGCCCCCACCCGACACCGAGCGAACGCCGAAGCCGACGTCCGGGTCGTCAGGCTGACCGGCGAGCACCGGCAGATTCTCCCTGAGCGCACGCGTGAGAAGGGTGTGGTTCGGGCACCAGAGGGCATGGACGCCGACAGCCAGACCCGTTTCCGCTACCGCCTGCTCGACCCGGACGGCCACCCGATCGGTGAGCGCGAGCTACCCACTGACGGCGAAGCGCTCAGCTGGGCCGACGAGGTGCGGGGCGAGGGCGCCGGCCTCGTCGTGCTGCGGGTCGAGCGCGACACCGGCGAGGAGTGGGTCCCGGTGGAGGAGGGCGGGACCCCGGCCGCCGATCGTGGACCCGAGGACGCCTGAGTCACCCCGGAACGGCAACACGGCTGTCCGCTCCGCAGGACGTGCCCGGAACGGCGGGCGCGCGTTGTTAGCCTGAGCGCGCTTGGGCCAACGCCGTCCCCTGCACGCCTTCGCCCGACCGCCCGACCCTCGCACGTGCTCGGGCGCCGACGACGGGAGCACCGGATGCGCGAGCTCCACGCTGGTCCACCCGCCCAGGGCCTGTACGACCCGCGCTTCGAGCACGACGCGTGCGGCGTCGCGTTCGTCGCGACGTTGAGCGGTCAGCCCAGCCACGACATCCTGGTGCGCGCGCTCACCGCCCTCCGCAACCTGGACCACCGCGGCGCGGCGGGCGCAGAGCCCAACTCCGGGGACGGCGCGGGCATCCTGATCCAGGTCCCCGACGCCTTCCTGCGCGAGGTCGTCGACTTCCAGCTCCCGCCCAAGGGCGCGTACGCCGTGGGGACGGCCTTCCTCGAGGGGGACGTCGACCAGGTCGCCAAGACCCGGCAGCAGATCGCGGAGCTGGCCGAGGAGGAGGGGCTGTCGGTCCTCGGCTGGCGCGACGTCCCGGTCGACCACTCGGGCGTGGGTGCGAGCGCCCTCGGCGGGATGCCGGTGTTCAGCCAGCTCTTCCTCCAGGCGGCGGGTGTGCGCATCACCGGGTCGGCGCTGGAGCGCATGGTCTTCTGCCTGCGGAAGCGGGCCGAGCACGAGACCGATGTCTACTTCGGCTCGCTGAGCAGCCGCACGCTGCTCTACAAGGGCATGCTGACCACCGCCCAGCTCGGCACGTTCTACCCCGACCTCACCGACGAGCGTGTGGCGTCCGCTCTCGCCGTCGTCCACTCGCGCTTCTCCACCAACACGTTCCCCAGCTGGCCGCTCGCGCATCCGTTCCGCTACATCGCGCACAACGGCGAGATCAACACCGTGATGGGCAACCGCAACTGGATGCGCGCGCGCGAGGCCCTGTTGCGGTCCGACCTGATCCCGGGCGATCTCGAGCGGCTGTTCCCGATCTGCACCCCGGGCGCGTCGGACTCGGCCAGCTTCGACGAGGTCCTGGAGCTCCTGCACATGGGCGGCCGTAGCCTGCCGCATGCGGTGCTGATGATGATCCCGGAGGCCTGGGAGAACCACCGCGAGATGGACCCACAGCGGCGGGCGTTCTACGAGTTCCACGCGTCGCTGATGGAGCCGTGGGACGGCCCTGCCTGCGTCGTGTTCACGGACGGTTCGCAGATCGGCGCCGTGCTCGACCGCAACGGGCTGCGGCCGGGCCGGTACTGGGTCACCGACGAGGGCCTGGTCGTGCTCGCGTCCGAGGTCGGGGTGCTCGACCTGGACCCCGCCAGCATCGTCCGGAAGGGACGGCTCCAGCCGGGACGGATGTTCCTCGTCGACGTCGATGAGCACCGCATCATCGAGGACGACGAGATCAAGGGCGAGCTCGCCGCAGAGCATCCGTACGACGAGTGGCTGCACGCCGGCCTGATCCGTCTCGACGACCTGCCCGACCGCGAGCACGTCGTCCACACCCACGCGTCCGTCACGCGGCGCCAGCAGGTCTTCGGCTACACCCAGGAGGAGCTGCGCGTCTTGCTCGCGCCCATGGCCAACACCGGCGCCGAGGCGATCGGCTCCATGGGCACCGACACCCCGATCGCAGCTCTCTCCACCAGGCCGCGACTGCTCTTCGACTACTTCGCCCAGATGTTCGCCCAGGTGACCAACCCGCCTCTCGACGCCATCCGGGAGGAGCTGGTCACGTCGCTGGCCGGCACCATCGGCCCGGAGGCGAACCTGCTCGAGCCGACGCCGGCCTCGTGCCGTCAGGTCGTGCTGCCGTTCCCGGTCTTCGACAACGACGAGCTGGCGAAGATCCGGCACGTGAACCGCGACGGCGACATGCCGGGCTTCATCACCCATGTCAGCCGCGGCCTCTACGAGGTGGCAGGCGGCGGCGAGGCGCTGGCGCGACGTATCGACGAGGTCTGCGCCGAGGTCTCTGCAGCGATCGCCGGCGGCGCACGGGTGATCGTGCTCTCGGACCGGCACTGCACCGCCGAGCTCGCTCCGATCCCGTCCCTCTTGCTGACCGGCGCCGTGCACCACCATCTCGTGCGCGAGAAGAGCCGTACGCAGGTCGGTCTCCTCGTCGAGGCAGGCGACGTCCGCGAGGTACACCACGTCGCGCTCCTGATCGGGTACGGCGCTGCCGCGGTCAACCCCTACCTGGCCATGGAGTCGGTCGAGGACCTCGCTCGCGACGGCTACCACGTGACCGTGGAGCCCGACGTCGCCGTGCGGAACCTGATCAAGGGGCTCGGCAAGGGTGTGCTGAAGGTGATGTCGAAGATGGGGGTATCCACCGTCGCCTCCTACACCGGCGCCCAGATCTTCGAGGCGATCGGGCTGTCGCAGGCCATGGTCGACCGCTACTTCACCGGCACCACGTCGAAGCTGGGTGGCGTCGGTCTCGACGTCGTCGCCGAGGAGGTCGCTCGGCGCCACCGCACGGCGTACCCCCGTGGGGGCATCAGTCCCGCCCATCGTGAGCTCGCCGTCGGCGGTGAGTACCAGTGGCGACGTGACGGCGAGCCGCACCTGTTCGACCCGGAGACGGTGTTCCGGCTGCAGCACTCCACTCGCGCGCAGCGCTACGACGTCTTCAAGCAGTACACGGCGCGCGTCGACGAACAGTCCGAGCGGCTGATGACGCTGCGCGGCCTGTTCCGGTTCAAGGACGCCGCCGCCACCGGTCGGTCCCCGGTCCCGATCGAGGAGGTCGAGCCGGTCTCGGAGATCGTCAAGCGGTTCTCGACCGGCGCGATGTCCTACGGCTCCATCAGCCGCGAGGCCCACGAGACCCTGGCGATCGCGATGAACCGGATCGGGGCGAAGTCCAACACCGGTGAGGGCGGCGAGGACACCGACCGGCTCCACGACTCCGAGCGCCGCAGCGCGATCAAGCAGGTCGCCTCGGGGCGGTTCGGCGTCACCAGCGACTACCTGACCAACGCCGACGACCTCCAGATCAAGATGGCCCAAGGGGCCAAGCCGGGCGAGGGCGGCCAGCTGCCGGGCCACAAGGTCTATCCGTGGGTCGCCAAGACCCGTCACTCCACGCCAGGAGTCGGCCTGATCAGCCCGCCGCCGCACCACGACATCTACTCGATCGAGGACCTGGCGCAGCTGATCCACGACCTCAAGAACGCCAACCCGAGCGCCCGCGTCCACGTGAAGCTGGTCTCCGAGGTCGGCGTCGGCACGGTCGCGACCGGTGTGTCGAAGG
>JBKPTA010000032.1:0-5554 GCA_046735295.1 Actinomycetota bacterium
CCGCACGACCCACCGCAGCGAACGCCGCAGCGAGCCTGCTCGCCAGGCCCCACCGCTCTAGCTGACCGACTCCCGTCCGGTCAGCTCGGAAAAGACCTCCGTCACTCGCTGGCGGAGGTCTTCGAGCGTGCCGGAGTTCTCGATGACATGGGTGGCGGCCGCCAGCCTCTCCTTCCTGCCGGCCTGGGCCGCGATGCGTGCCCGTGCCTCCTCCTCGGTCCAGCCTCGTTCCCGCGTCGCCCGCTCCAGCTGGACCGCCTCCGGCACGTCGACGACCAGCACGGCGTCGAAGTCGGCCGCCTGGCCCGTCTCGACCAGCAGCGGGATGTCGTGGACGACGAGGATGCCGGTGGGGGTCGCGGCCTCGATGTCGGCGGCCCGCGCCCGGACGCGCGGGTGGATGATCGCCTCCAGCCTCCTGCGCCGCTCCGGATCGGCGAAGACGACAGCGCTGACCCGGGCCCGGTCCAGGTGTCCCTCCGCGGTGAGCACCTCGGGGCCGAACTCGGCCACCACCGCCTCGAGCCCGGGCGTGCCCCGCTCGACCACCTCCCGGGCGAGCACGTCGGCGTCCACCACGACGGCACCCAGCTCACGCAGCACGTCGGCGACCGAGCTCTTGCCGGAGGCGACGCCGCCGGTCAGTGCCACGTGCATGCGGTGAACCATACGAAGGGGTCTTCCATTTGTCCTTCATAGGTGTTGGGGTGTGATTCATCCTTCTTGTCCGCGCTTCTCGTGAAGGGAACCATCTGTGTCTCCGATCAGGAACAAAACGCTGACGGTTGCTGCCATCGGTGGCACCGCTCTCGCGGTCAGTATGTTGGGCCTGCCGAGCCAAGCCGCCACAAGCGGTGGAGGCTCCGGCCCCGCGGTCTCGCACCAGGAACGCGGTGCGAGCCACGCGGCGGGCTACTACGACGCCCGCCAGTTGGAGGGAAGGACCCTGTCGCAGGCCATGCGGCAGCAGGTCGGCTCCCGGACCAAGGCCGACGAGTCCTACTACAAGAGCCTCGGCACCCAGGCCGTGGTCTCCATGAACCCGCTCACCCGCACCGTGCGTGACATCGGCCGCCTCGACGGGTACCTCACCGGCCGTTCCTCCGCGCCGGCCCGGTCCGTCGCGCTGCAGTACGTGCGCAGCCACCTGTCGGCGCTCGGCCTGCACCAGGGCGACCTGAAGACGCTGCACTTCCGCCAGGACTACGTCGACCCGTTCGGCGTGCACAACATGTCGTGGACCCAGCAGGCGGCGGGCCGCACCGTCTTCGGCAACGGCCTCATCGTTCGCGTGACCCGGGACGGACGCGTCCTCGCCGTGCAAGGCAGCCCCGTGACCCACCTCTCCAGGCTCGCCGCGGCGGCGCCGGCGGGCGGCAACGTCTCCGCGACACAGGCCCGGTCCCTGGCAGCCCGCAACGTCGACGCTCGGCTCCCCAGCGCGCGCGTCACGGCGACCCGCGGCGGCGCCTCGGCGACCACCGTCTGGTCCAACCACGACCAGGCCGCCAGCGTCTGGTTCCTGACCCCGAACGGACTGCGCCCCGGCTGGTCGACGTACGTCCAGACCTCGAAGGGCGCCTTCCAGCACGTCATCGATGCCGCGTCGGGGCAGACGCTGTACCGCCACTCCAACACCGACAGCGACAACGGCGACGCGCGGGTGTTCGACAACTACCCGGGTGCGGCCCACGGCGGCAAGCAGCACGTCGTCAACTTCTTCAAGCGTGGCTGGCTGAAGAGGTCCGCGACGTTCCTGAAGGGCAACTCCGTCACGGCCTTCTCCGACGTCAACGACGACGACACCATCCAGAAGTCCGAGAAGACCCCGGTACCGGGCACGAAGCACTCCGCCCAGTTCAAGCTCGACAGGTTCGGGAAGCATGCGTCGCGTCTCTGCAAGAGGTGGGTCTGCACCTGGAACCCGAACGTCCCGCGGTCCTGGAAGGTCAACCGCAAGGCCGACACCACCAATGCGTTCTACCTGGCGAGCAACTTCCACGACTACCTGAAGAAGGGACCGATCTCCTTCACGCGCGCCGCGGGCAACTTCGAGCGCAAGGGTGGCGACCCGGTCCGGCTGAACACGCTCGACGGCGCCAACACCGACCACGGGCTGCCCGACGGCGACCACGTGGACAACGCGAACATGAGCACCCCGCCCAACGGGATCTCGCCGACGATGCAGATGTACCTGTTCCACGTGCCTGGCCTGAACGCCAAGCAGGAGCACTTCGTGCCCACCACCGGCTCGTTCGACGCCTCGGTGCTCTACCACGAGTACACCCACGGCCTGTCCAACCGGCTGGTGATCGACGCCAACGGCAACTCCACGTTGAACGACATCCAGGCCGGCGCCATGGGCGAGGCATGGAGCGACTGGTACGCCATGGACTACCTGGTGTCGCACGGCTTCCTCAAGGACAGGAAGAAGGCCGGCAACCTGCTCGAGGGCAAGTACGTCGCCGCGGGCGCAAAGCTGATCCGCACCATGGCGATCGACTGTCCACGCAAGGCCAGGACCAAGGGCTGCACGTCGGGCGCCATCCCGGGTGTGCGCGGTGGTTACGTCTACGGCGACTTCCCGGACGTCATCGGCCTCCCGGAGGTGCACGCCAGCGGTGAGATCTGGAGCCAGACCCTCTGGCAGCTGCGCAAGCGGCTGGGTCACCGCCTGACGGACGCGCTGGTCACCCGGGCGATGACGCTCTCGCCAGAGGACCCCGACTACCTCGACATGCGCAACGCCATCCTGCGGGCCGACCTGGTCGGCCACAACGGCAAGCACAGGGCCGCCATCTGGAAGGTGTTCGCCAACCGCGGCATGGGGTTCTTCGCAGGGTCGATCGACTCGTCGGACACCCAGCCGGCGAGCGACTTCCACGTGCCGCCGCCGGCCAAGCACCCGCACGACGGCGTCGTGGCCGGGGTCGTGACCGACGCGGCCACCGGCGACCCGGTCCAGGGAGCGCTCGTGCAGGTGACCGGTCAGGGCTACCAGTACTCCTCCGTGACCAACTCCGACGGTCAGTACGCCATCTTCGGGCTGGTGACGGGCACCTACCGCAAGGTGGCGGTCTCGACCCAAGGCCCGTACTTCCCGAAGGCCAAGCCCGGCAAGGCGGTCTCCGCGTCGAAGTTCGACCCGGCGACGGACCTGGTCAACTTCAACCTGACCCACGACTGGGCGGCTGCGACGGGCGGGGCGCAGATCACCCAATTCAACGGGCCCGACTACACCCAGTTCGGGTGCGGTCCCGAGGGAGCGATCGACCTGAGCCAGGGCACTGGCTGGGGCAGCAGCACCGGCAACGACAATGCTGACCCGACGAACACGTTCATCGACAAGTTCATCATCGTCCAGCTGCCGCAGGCGGTCGACATCACCTCCTTCCGGATCGACCCGTCCGCCACCTGTGGTGACGGCCTGTCGGCCTCCACCGGAGCGGTGACGATCGCGGTGTCCCCCACCGGTGCGCCCGGGACGTACACCAACGTGGCGTCGGCGACGTTCGACAACGGTGACGTCGGCCACTACAACACGGTGTCGCTGTCGTCTGCGGCGAACAACGTGCAGTTCGTCCGGCTCACCATCACCGGGAACCAGGTGCCCGACTTCGCGACGACCTGTCCGAACGGTCCCTATTCCGGTTGCGAGTTCACCGACCTCACGGAGTTCGCGGTCCTCGGAACGCCGTGACAGTCACGCCGCCGGCTCGCTGAGCTGACGGGAACGACGGCCCGGACCTTCACGGTCCGGGCCGTCGTTCGTCGTCCCGTCAGCTCTGCGCCGGGAGCACCATCCAGCGGTAGGCGAAGCGCTGCGGCTCGTTCCAGGTCGCCTGCTGGTCGGGAGGGACGTCGACGAACCCCGCGGCCGAGTACGCCCGGATCGCCTGGGCGTTCTCCGGCCTGACCCGGAGGATCACCTGCGACAGCTCGGGATGTCCGAGGCGTGCCTGTCCGACCAGCTCACGGACCAACAGCCTCCCGACTCCCTGTCCGCGTCGGTCGGGCGCCACCAGCAGCCTGGCCAGCTCGACCTCGCCCTCGTCGTCGTCGAGCCACAGCTCGCCGTAGGCCACGTACCGGCCGCCGCCGTCCGCCTCCGTGAACAGGTACGCCTCGACGTCGTCGGCGCGCGACCAGCCGGCCACGACGTCGGCCGGTACGGCGTGGCCTTCGACCGCGCACCAGGCGCGGACGACCTCGTCGCCCACCGCCCAGCTCGCCACCAACGCGGCCTGGGCAGGGTCGAACGGGTGCAGCGGCATCCGCCCATGGTCCCGGAACGACGACGTCCTCGCACCTGCTGTGCCGGGACGCCGAACGGCCCGCCCCCGGTAAGGGACGGGCCGTTGGACGTCGCGGCGGGTGCGGTCAGCTACCGCCGCCGGTGAGCTTCTCGCGCAGCGCCTGCAGAGCCTCGTCGGAGGCCAGCGACCCGGAGCTGTCGGTCTCCTCGGGAGTCTCGCTGTCGGAGGAGTACGACGTGGCCTCCCCGGCCTCGACCTCGGCCTGCTTGGCCTCCTCCTGCTGCTTGACGTGGGCCTCCCAGCGGGCGTGTGCCTGGGCGTACTGCTCCTCCCAGGCCTTGCGCTGCTCGTCGTAGCCATCGAGCCACTCCCCCGTCTCGGGGTCGAAGCCCTCGGGGTAGATGTAGTTGCCCTGCTCGTCGTAGGTGGCCGCCATGCCGTACAGCGTCGGGTCGAACTCGTCGACGTCCACGGCGGTGGCGGTCTCGTTGGCCTGCTTCAGGGACAGCGAGATGCGACGGCGCTCGAGGTCGATGTCGATGATCTTGACCATCACGTCGTCGTTGACCTGGACGACCTGCTCGGGGATCTCCACGTGACGCTCGGCCAGCTCGGAGATGTGCACCAGACCCTCGATGCCCTCCTCGACCCGGACGAACGACCCGAACGGCACCAGCTTCGTGACCTTGCCAGGCACGATCTGGCCGATCTGGTGGGTGCGGGCGAAGTGCTGCCAGGGGTCCTCCTGGGTCGCCTTCAGCGACAGGGAGACGCGCTCGCGGTCCATGTCGACGTCGAGCACCTCCACGGTGACCTCGTCACCGACAGCCACGACCTCACTCGGGTGGTCGATGTGCTTCCACGACAGCTCGGACACATGGACCAGGCCGTCGACACCACCGAGGTCGACGAAGGCGCCGAAGTTGACGATCGAGGACACGACGCCCTTGCGGATCTGGCCCTTCTGGAGCTGGGTCAGGAAGCCGTGACGCACCTCGGACTGGGTCTGCTCGAGCCAGGCGCGGCGCGAGAGAACGACGTTGTTGCGGTTCTTGTCGAGCTCGATGATCTTCGCCTCGAGCGTCTGGCCGACGTACGGCTGCAGGTCGCGCACCCGACGCATCTCGACCAGGGACGCCGGCAGGAATCCGCGGAGTCCGATGTCGAGGATCAGGCCGCCCTTGACGACCTCGATGACGGTGCCCTCGACGACGCCGTCCTCCTCCTTGACCTGCTCGATCGTGCCCCAGGCGCGCTCGTACTGGGCGCGCTTCTTGGACAGGATCAGCCGGCCCTCC
>JBKPTA010000033.1:0-33002 GCA_046735295.1 Actinomycetota bacterium
CTGCTGCGCGTTGCCGAAGCCCGCGAACTGGCGGATGGTCCAGGTCCGGCCGCGGTAGCCGGTCGGGTACAGGCCGCGGGTGAACGGGAACTCACCCGGCCACTCGGAGTCCTCCGTGCCGTAGGCCGGATCAACCTCCACCCCGGAGAGGGTGGTGAAGTCGGCGTCGCGGACCCGGGACCGGTCGTAGCGGCCCTGCCAACGCGCACGGGCGTCGCGCTCGGTCGCGCCGCCCTCGTCGGTCGAGCCTGTCGCGTCAGTCGAGCCTGTCGAGACCACGTCATCCATGCCCTAATAGTAGGACGTCCTACTAAATTCGCCCAAACGCGCCGGTTACCGGCGCAGGGCGGCGAGCAGCTGCGACTTCGTCTTGCGCGAGTAGCCGGTCACGCCGCGTCGCTTCGCCTCGGCCCGCAGCTCCGCGACCGTCCACGAGGCGTTTGGACCCGACGCGCTCCTCGACGCCGCGCGCGACCTCTTCGCCGGCGTCGCGGTGTCCCTCCTTCTCGTCGCCGAGGCCGTGGCCCTCTGCAGGCGCCGACGCACGCCGGGCAGCTCGACCTTGACGTCGGGCGTCGAAGGGAGGCGCTCCTTGGCCTTGGCCGCGAGCCTCCCCGCGGCCTTCTCGGCCGTCACCAGCTGTTCCTGGAGCTTCTTGGCCCCCGCCTTGAGCTGTCCCTCCGCCGCACCGGCCGCGGACCTGAGCCTGTTCTTCGCCATGGCGCCATCCTGCCCAACGGCGGGCCCCCCGGCCTACCCCCGCAGGCAACCGTAGCCGCGTGGCCGACGTGCGCCGGCGACTGGTCCGGTACGGCGGGCCCGGGTCAGCGGTGCCACCGGTCCAGGTGAAGGTGCAGGTCAGACGCCTATTCGGTGCCCGTAGTCCGCACAGAGTCCGCAGGACCGCCAGAGGCCCGCGGCCGCCGCCCGCGCGGCCCGCGCTGTCGGCGCTGTGCCCGCACCTTGCCTGCGTACCTCTATCGCGCTCCGCCCCCGAGGAGGAAGGCCGAGCTCGATCCGCTAGACCCCCGCCGGACCAGGCGGGGCCGGTAACAACAACCAGGAGGAACGAACATGGAACCCAGAAGCGCACCACCGAGGCGTGGCGGCAGCATGCACGCGCGACCATCGGCCCACCGCGAGACAACGCTGATGGCCCCGGCGGAGCCCGACGAACTCCGGCGTCGATGGCGGCGTCGTACAGATGGCGCAGCAGATCGGAGGTCATGGCTCCACGGTCACGCCACCCGATGGCTGACGGTCAGGTCTAGGGGTCCTCGATGATGACGACCTCGCCGACGCGCTCGCGCTGGCCATCGCGAAGGTTGAAGACGCTACCGCCCGCTCATCGGTGCGGGCTCAGGCGGTCGTTGCAACACTTCGGCCAGTGCTTGTGATGGTGTCTTGAAGCCGAGGGTCTGTCGAGGACGTCCGTTGAGTTGGTCGGCGATGGCATCGAAGTCGGCCTGGGTAAGAGTCTGGTAGTCCAGTGTCTTGGGCAGGTACTGACGCGGGAGGCCGTTGGTGTTCTCGTTGCTCCCGCGCTGCCACGGTGACTTGGGGTCGCAGAGGTAGACCTCGACACCGGTCTCCTGGGTGAACCTGGCGTGTTCGGCCATCTCGTGGCCCTGATCCCAGGTCAGGGTCCTGGTCAACGCTGCAGGGAGGGTGGTGATCTTCGCAGCCAAAGCGTCGGCGACCAGGTCGGCTTTGTGGCCGTTCGGCAGGGCGACCAGCATCACGAACCGGGTGGACCGCTCCACCAGCGTTGCGACCGGACTCATTCGTTTGCCGAACACCAGATCGCCCTCCCAGTGCCCGGGCACCGCACGGTCGTTGGCCCCGGCTGGTCGTGGGGAGATGTTGAGGATCCCCGGCCGGCCACCACGCCCATCAGGAAGGCGGGTCCCGGCTGGGCGTCGGATCACCCGACCGGTCCGGAGATGAGCGGTCAGCTCTTTACGCAACGCGCCCCGTGTCCTCCAGAGGCTCTACGACTATGGCGAGACAGTGTGGGATGGCGAGCCGTTCGTGCCGATGCAGACGGAACGGCATCGCGACTACCTGGCCGAAGAGGTCTCTGCCCTCCGATTCATCATGGCGATCAACGACCGGGCTCGCTTCGAGTTCGTGGTGACGCCGGCCAGCATTCGTGAGGTCGACAACCGTGGCGAGCCGCGCTACGCGATCTGGGTCCGCGACGTCCTCGACAGGTGGCTCGTGCAGTCGGACGGTGAAGACCCGATGTGCATCGGCCGGGAGAAGGACCCGAACGTTAGCGGCAAGGACTGGCTCCTCCTTCGGGATGCCCTCGCCTATCGGTGCGACGCCTTCCTCACCTCGGACGGCGTCCTCTTCGATCAAGCCCACCACGTCGAACGCCGACTGGGGATCCGCTTGCTCCGGCCCATCACTTACGCGGCGCTTTTCGCGCCGTGGGCAAACCTCTACCGTTGAGAACCATTAGTAAGGTATGCCCTTCGGCAGGTCGGACAGATCGGTCTGGGAAATGGGCAGCGTGAACGCGTTGCGGGCGGGTTAGCTGGTTTGGCCAAAGCCTCCTGGCCTTCTGTGACCAGAGGGAGTCGAGGCAATGTGGTCTTCTTGTGTGATTGCGGTCAGGGGCGGGTGAAGGTTTACGGTCGCGGCCTCAACTCTGCTCGAAACAGGTGTCCAGGGGTCCTCCTTGGCAAGGGAGCCGCTATGTTGCTTCGTCCACTGGCGGCGCCTTCTGCCGTTGCAGCCGAGTCCGCATCCCCTGCGGTTTCGTCCCTGCAATCCCCGCGCGGTTTGTCATGAACGCCTGGAGGTGGAGGGCGCAAGCGGGCTTGTGGGGGTCAGCCGGAGCCTTCGTGATCGTAGCGTTGGTGACCACGGCAGCGACCGCCACATCAGTCCCCGGCAGTGTGGACAGTGCGCAGGGTGGAGGCGCCGCGGCCTCTGTGACGGGGAACAAGGTCTGCGGCACGTTGACCGCAGACGCCGCCTATCACAGTGAGGCTCCCATCATCGGGGTGGATCACGCGTGTGAGCACCTGAAGGGGCGACAGTTCGTCGCCACCAAGGCCGACCGAACGGCCATGAAGAAGGCCTACCTCGCGGCCGTCTCGGACTTGACGAGCACCGACCCGGCCGTGATCGGGTCGTGGAGCAACGCAGCGAACCCCGGCACGAAAACCATCGGGATCTCGGCGGTCCTGCTGCACACCGGCAAGGTCTTGATCTTCGGAGGCAAGTACAAGTCAACAGACAAGAACACGGCCGCCTACCTTTTCGACCCCACTACAGGCACCGGACACGAGGTTCCGGCCCCGGCGGCAGTATTCTGCGGAAGCATTGTCCCTCTTGCTGACGGCCGGATTCTCTCGGTCGGAGGGACCAACAAGATTCCACAAGGCATCGTCGACCTTTGGCTGTTCGATCCGGTGACCGAGGCGTGGATCCGTCAACCGGACACGCCGTTAGGCCGGTACTACCCGACGTCGACGAAGTTGGCCGACGGCACGGTCGTGACAGCCGCGGGGACTGAACTCGACGGAGTGACCAGCAACCCGACGGTGGAGCTGTATACCCCGCCAGCGCCTGGCACCGACGTCGGCACGCTCCAGGTCGTCGGTGGCAGTCACACGACCGGCTACTACCCACGCCAGTGGCTGATGACCGACGGCAACATGCTCCAGGTCGAGGGCCGCCGGAGCTACCGCCTCGACACCCAAACCTGGCAGTGGACGTCTCTCCTGGGGCTGCCTCTCGGCAACGGTGCCGGCTCGGCTGGGCTGATGCTGCCAGGAGGCACGGGCGGCTCTACGCGAGTGTTGATGATCGGCGGCCTCAAATCTGGGTCGGCCACGACCAGCACGGAGCAGTACGACTACTCCAACCCGAGCGCCGGCTGGTCCTACGGCACACCGATGCCGACTGCGCGGGCGCACATGAACGTGGTTCAGGTGCCGGACGGCTCCGCCTACGCGATCGGAGGCAACAGCTCGGGGCTATACAGCACGGGGCAGTACCAGACAATGAAGTACGACCCGACGAACGCGACCTGGACCAACATGGCCGTACAGACCCCACGGCGTGCCTACCACTCGACAGCCGTGCTTCTGCCCGACGGGCGCATCATGTCCGCTGGCGACACCGGCTCCGGCGGCGGCAGGCAGCTGATCGACTTCTACTCACCGCCGTACCTCTTCCAGGGTCCTCGACCGGTGATCACCAGTGCGCCGTCTCGGGTCTCGTACGGCGACACCTTCCCCATCGCGGCGTCCGGCGCGACAGCAACGCGCGCCGTCTTGATGGCGCCCGGTGCCACGACCCACGCCGACGAGATGAATGCCCGCCACGTCGAGCTCGCCATCACCCCGACCACTGACGGTTTCACCGCATCGGCCCCGAACGCGCGCGTCGCTCCTCCCGGCTACTACATGCTCTTCACCGTGACCGCTGACGGAATCCCCTCTGTCGCCAGTTGGGTACACCTGGGGTCGTGACACCGCCAAGGCAGGTGCACAAGATGGCCCTGTCTGTTGAATTGCACCGCGAGCGATGAGGCGGGTGACCACTACCTGCTGTGACGCGGTGCGCCGCGTGGCCAGACGTAGTGTCGGCTGGTGGTCTTGGACGGATGGTCACTCGAGGGAGTACGTCCGGGTGGCGTTCCACTCGGGGACGAAGCCGTCCATCTTGCCGTGGTCGATGTCTACGACCGAAGCGTCGTAGGTGTGCGGCCCGCCTGAGGTGCGTCAGTGGAGTCGTGATGCGGCGGGCTAGCATCCGGCAGTCGGCGGGTGCGGCAGACAGACGGAACGCCCCCATGCCTCTGCGGTATGCCGTATGCACATGGGTAGGTGCCGAAGCAGTGGTCGAACGACCGGTTCTCCTGCATGACGACCACCAGGAGAGCGACACGTCGGTCGCCGAGTGCTGTATGCAGACGCCGAAGCGACGCCCTCAGGTCGTCCAGGCGGGCCTTTGCGACGCGCGCCTCGGCCTCGTAGTCGAGGCTCTGGTTGGGCACCGCGGGCACGCGCCCCTCCGCGCCCTTCGGAGCCGCGCGCCCTCCGGGCCGCCCTCCGGAGGCCCCTCATAGAGCCCGGGCACAGCGCCGGACCGCTCGCCGAAACCTCCGTCGGGCGGACATCGATCCCGCCTCACACAGCCTCAGGATGATCGCCGCTTCGGTGACCGGTCGAGCTCGGCTGGCTGCCGAGCGGGGCAGCGCCGCTGGTCACCGGACCCAGGCGTCGTAGATGAGGCCCTCGAACCAGTCGAAGCCGGTCGGTGCGGTCGATTCTGCCTTGGCACCCAGGGCAAGGGCGGTGTTTGACACTGATCCAACGCCACCGGAGTACGTCTTCGTCCGCGGGGTGAGGCCGTCGACCTGGATGGTGATGCCCCTCCCGGTCCTGGTGCAGCGGACGATGTGGTGCTTGCCGTCGGCCAGATCCTTCGCCGGTCCTTGGATGGTGGCGAGCACCCTTGGTGCCGTCATGGATGGTTTGGGCGACGCACCGGGGGATGGCTTTGCCGCTGTCATTTCTCGACTTCCAGCTTGTAGTCGCCGCCGCTGGTGGTAACCAAGCCCTTGCGGAGCACGTCGTAGGTGTCGCCTGCAGCGGGAGGCTTGGTCATGGAGAAGGTAACGCCCCAGGAGAAGTTCGCGCTGCCAGGGTTCAGGTTGGCGGCGCTCGGCACCACGACGCGAGAATTGGTGCCGTTGAACTTGTAACCGATACCCGTGCCCACGATGTTGTAGTTGGTGCCGTCGTTGCCGTGCCCGGAGACGTCCCTCGCTACCGGGCTGCCGACCTCATCAAAAGTCCAATGCGCCCGATAGGCGGTAGCGGCTTCGGCTGCTGGGCCGACTGCCACCAGGACAGCGACAGCGGCGATCGGTATGGCGAAACGGAAGGGATGCATCGAGAAGGGTCCTTCCCCGGGGGGCGGGGGAGTGGCGGCTTCTGACTTCTCTGTTCTAACCCGGGGAAGCATCGCCTCTTCCCCAATTCAGGCAAGGCTTGTGATTCGAGGCCGGCTTGGCGCCTGCAACAACCGGCAAGACACGACTTCCTACGCAACGTAGCGCGCTCCGCAGGCCCAACGCATTATTGGGGTATGTCAGGCGGGATTGTCGGGAATTCGCGGCCCCGCTCTGGTGTGACCCGCGTGTCGTTTCAGGTGTTGCGATGTGCCGTCTCTACGCCCTCGATTGGCCCACCGGAGCGGACTTCAACCCCGTAAGCACGGCTGAGGACTTCGAACCGACAGCCCTCCGAACGGCGCCAAGGTGCTCTTCACGCAGGACTGCGGATTGGCACCAGGTCATGAGGTCCGGTATCGACGCCGACAGCCCCGCCACGGTGCTGATCAAGAACGCGGGAGAAGCCGCATTGGCAGCCGTCTCACTAGCCAACGGGCGGTCTCACCCCGCTCCGCCGTCTAGGGTCGGGCGTGGGGGTCGGGGCTTGGTCGGGCCAGGCCCTGCGCATACGCCTCGTCAAGCGGCGCCTGGGTCGTCTGGGTGAGCGAGCCTTGGTGGGATAGGTTACTGCCAGCCGCGTTGCACGACCTGGAAGTCCTGCCAGGAGAGCATGCCTTTCAGGCAGTCGGTGGTCAGGTTGGTGCCGGTGTAGTGGAACGACTGGGATGCCTTGATGGCGGACGAGCATCCAGAGTTGTCGCCGATATAGCAGCCATTCTGCTGCAGGGTCCGGGCCACGGCCAGCGCGGCGCCGGTCAGTCCGCGAGCGGCCAGGTCGATGCCTGGAGCGATGCGCAGGCGCTCGCCCTCAGCGCCGAAGCCGAACTGGTTGTTCTCGGCTCTGACCAGCGGGTGGCAGTAGCCGTCGGCGGTCCTGGTCTCCGCGAGATAGAGGTGGAGGACGTGACCCAGGCCGGTGTTGTTCGCGACTGCATAGTCGAGCAGGTCGCGGCGGATGGTCATGGCGTCGGGGATGCGACCCCGCGAGACCCAGTTCCGGGTGTCGTTGGTCTTCGGATTCCGTTTGTCCAGGCCGTTCGAGCTGTGCCAGAACATGCCAGCCGATGAGACGCTGATGGTGCGGGTGGTCTTGTTGGGCACGGCGTCGGCGAAGAGCACGGAGTAGCCGAAGGCGGTGTCGACGACCAGTCCGGGCCGGTCCTGGGGGCCGGTCGGAAACGTGTCGGCCATCGAGTCGGGCATGTGGAATCCCTGGTTGTTGAGCATGGCGACCGCGGGGGGGACGGTGCCCGTCAGCTTCCAGACGGGGTCGGCTGCGGTGCTCACGGCATACGACATCGCCCAGTTGTCGTTCATGTTGACCTTGGGCCAGGTGACCGCCTGCTGGTCCGCGAAGGTCGCCATGAAGGTGTGGAAGGTGTCAGTGCGGGCGGCGTCGATGGGTGCGCCCTCGACATGCGACCTAAAGAAGGAGTCACTGGTGTAGGGCACGAAGGGTGCTGTCACGTCGTCGGCCGCGGCTGCCTCAGTCGTCGTCACCGTCGCCGCGACAACTGTGGCGGCTGCTGCGCCGAGCAGCGTCCGCCGGTTGAGGTCGGGCAGGGTCGGTGCAGGCCGAAGATGAGCCGGAGGACGAACTACCGGAGCGCTCCGCCGATGTGTAGGGACACGGCGGCGTCGGCCCCGAGCCTTCTTTTCCGATGGTGGGGAGACTCTGAGACCCGGGACCGAGGGCTTGGGCGACGGTACGACCGCCGCCATCACCTGCTCGCGGACGGACTCGGGTATGGCAACTCGCACATCGTTCGGTGTCTTTGGGTTGCGTGCCAGCGCCTCCCAGAGGGGGCTCTGCTTATCGGACCACTTGCCTGCATGTAGGGAGTCCGCTATCGAGCGAAGCGAGTCCGGCGGCGTGTTCCAATTCTCCGCCAACGCGCCGACCACCGCGGGGTCTAGGTCGTCTTGGGCGAGCATGTCGGCAAGGCTGGCGGAGGGCGTGTTCGGGTGGTGCGCCAAGCTGAGTCCGGTCAAGAGCCGTTGTGTGTCACGCTCCGCGTCTCTAGGGAGTCGACACCAGAACTCGACCATTGACTTCAACTCTTCAGACGAGGCTCGCGCGGTGACGGCTCGCCTGAGCAACTCGCGGGGGGTGGGCTCGTGCTGTATCAATGGGTCGCCTTCCCTCGGCATGGATACAAGCCCGTGGGAACGCTATGCGGTCTTCCGTCAACTCGCAGAGGATTGCAGAAATTCCTGTCGACTCGCCGGTGACCGCTTGTCCCCGCTCAGCCCACTGGCCGACATGCTCACACCATCGGGTACGAAGAAAGCACGCGCGCCGCGAGTGTCGTGCCACTCCTCGCCGGGCCGCCTGTTGACGGCGCCGCCTTCACTCTGGCGCCGTGGGGATCCACAAACTGCAGGAGCCCCCCCGACGTCGAGGTGCTCGTCGACGGCACCTGGCCCCCGAGCTCCGGGGAACCTGGGCGCACGACGGCGTCGACGCGTGCGCTCACGGGGGATGGAGCCCACACGCGGTGCCTCGCCGCAGATGGGCTGGAGGCCCTGCCGCAATGCTCATAGGGACGCCCGCCGCAGCATGGGGTGTCGCGGCGGGCGTCAGCGAACGCAGCGTGTGGACCCTCACCCACGAACGCATGCCGGGCGGGGGGACCGGGCCACTCCACAAGACCGCAGGAGTCCCAAACCCACAACTCTATCCGGACACAAGTCCGCCATGTCACAGGAGACCCGCGCTCGCACTCATGTACCGATGAGCGGGGGGTCGCGCTGGGCGTGTCACTGCCGCGTGTTCGGTGATGACTACCCGAACTACCACACGTGGTTCTCGCGCCCCTTTGCGGAGCCCGCTGTCCGAGCGGGGCACCGAGATGGCCCACGTCCAGCAGAAGGGCATCGTGATCGGGTACGGCTGGGGCCACATCGGTCAACGGGGCCAGTACTGGGCCGATCTGCTGTGGGACTCACTCCCTGAGCGGATCGCTTCGGAATGGGGGCTCATGCTTGAGGCCATGAGGATGGCCCCGGTGCATCCGCATGAGGCATTGCGGTTGAAGGGCCCGCCTGCCGATCCGTGCTGTCGCAGAGCATGACGCGGATCGCAGTTCGCAAGGAGTCCGCAAAAAGTCCGCGAGCGGCAAACAGTTGCCAACGGCTCAGAAGGTGTTTGCGCAGGTCAGAGCCATGCACCCTCCAGTAGTCAACGGCTGCCACTACCCGGTCAGCGCTTCCACCGGTACAGCTGCCCGCCGCGGACCTCGACGTCGGTGGGTGGCCTGGGCGTCGGGTGCCCGCGCAGGTGCTCGAGCACCTGGTCGCGCCCGCGCAGCGACACCTCGCCGTCAGCGAAGTGGACAGAGCGGTGCAGCAACGGGCGGACGTCGTACCACTGCTGCTTCTCGATCAGGTCCCACACCCGCGCCGTCGGTCCTGGCAGGTCCGGCAGGTCGTGGAGCATCTGCGGCGTGCACAGCCGCCAGGCGTCGGTGACGAGCTCGCGCATCTCCTGCTCGTCGAGCCGGTCGAGGTGGCAGCAGACCCACTGGTACCTCATGTCGGCAGGCCCGGGGAGGTAGAAGCTCTCCGGGTCTGAAGCGACCAGCCCCTCACGCTCGGCCTTCGGGAAGCCGAACCCCATGTCACGTTCGTCTCGGGAGAACGCGACGAAGACGATCTGCTTCACCTTGAGCTTCCAACGGCCACGCACCTCGCGCTCGTAGGCCCGGGGCAGGGCCAGGCCGACGCGGCGTACGGCGTCGGCGTCGGTCATGCCGAAGGGCTCACTCGTAGTCGCCGGCGGCGCGGCGTACCGGGCGGAGCAGCTCGGAGAGCTCCATGAGCTGCTGCTCGGAGAGCGAGCCGATCGCGAAGTCGGCCCCGACCAGGTCGGCCGTGGCGACCTCGACGAGGTCACGACCGGCCGTCGTGACCTCGGCCAGGATCGCGCGGCCGTCGTCGGGATGGGGACGCCGGACGATGAGCCCGTCGGACTCGAGCCGTTGCACGATCGAGGTGACAGACGTGGGGTGCACCTGGAGCCGCTCCCCCATCTTGCCGAGGGGCAGGGACCCGCGCGAGGAGAAGCAGAGCAGCACCAGCGCCTCGTAGCGGGCGAAGGTGAGGCCGTGCGGCTTGAGGATCGCGTCGAGGCGGCCGAGCACCAGCTGCTGCACCCGCATCAGGGAGGTCACGGCGTGCATGGCGGGCACGCCCTCCCACCGCTTGCCCCACTGCAGCGCGGCCTCGTCGATCGGGTCGAACGGCAGCCGCGGCATGGCAGGCAGCGTAGTGGGAGGGGCCGACGAGTGATCCGGCGTGGATCGCACCGATGAGCCAGCGTCGACAAGCCGCCATGGAAGCGGGAGGCCTCCAGCACAGCTGGAGGCCTCCCGGGCCGGCGCATCGCGGAGAGCTGGTCCGCGGGTGGCCTCAGGGGCAGACCGACCACGTGTCCAGGAATCCCGACATGGCCGTGTCCCACTGGCTCATCGAGGTCGCCGCCGAGGCGATGTTCAGGTCCACGTCAAACTGCGAATAGGCGGTGTGAGTGCCTCCGAGGTCGCTTCCCAGACCTCCTGCCCCGACACCGGGTTCACGTAGTAGGAGGCGTTGGCCCATGCGTCCAGTGCCTCGTAGCTCGCCGACCACTGGTCCTGGTATCACTGGACCTGCGAGCTGTAGTTCGCTTCGTCCATACAGCGGTTGTCTGGCTCGGCCGACGAAGGACTCGCGGCAACCAACATCGCGCCACCGGACAGCAGCCCCCACCACCAGGAACCTGCCGATCAGTCGCTTCACCGTGAATCTCCTTCGATACACCGATCCGGTCACCCCGCTGCCCAGAGCGTCCTGGGGATGAGGCGGCTGCCGGGCGGGCAGCCGGATCAGGATGTGCCACCCCGTTGAGTCGCGGTTGAAGCAGGACCCACTGCACGACGGAAGGGTCGCTTGCTGCTCTCAGAGCTCGGCGAGCAACGTCTCGGCGGCGGCGTAGGGGTCGGACTCCCCCGCCGCGACCTGCCGCGCGAGCTCGTCGAGCTCCGAGCGGCCGTGCACGTCGCCCCAGCGTCCCCGCAGGGCGGTCAGCGCGATCGCCTCTATCTCGTCGCGAGCCCTCGTCGTCCGCCGTGCGGCGAGCTCCCCGGACGACTCGAGCCACGCGTGATGCCGGTCGATCTCGGTGACCACCTCGCCCAGCCCCTCGTCGCGCGACGCGACCGTCTTCACGATGGGCGGCCTCCAGTCGTCGTCCGCGCGCTCGGCCAGCGCCAGCATCGACCGCAGCTCGCGGCGCAGCGTGTCCGCGCCGTCCCGGTCGGCCTTGTTGATCACGTACACGTCGCCGATCTCGAGGATGCCGGCCTTCGCGGCCTGGATGCCGTCACCCATCCCGGGCGCGAGCAGCACCAGGGTCGTGTCGGCCAGTCCGGCGATCTCCACCTCGCTCTGCCCGACCCCGACGGTCTCGATCAGCACCACGTCACACCCGGCAGCATCGAGCACCCGGATCGCCTGCGGTGTGCTCCACGCCAGGCCACCGAGGTGGCCGCGGGAGGCCATCGACCGGATGTAGACCTCGCCGTCGAGGGCGTGGTCCTGCATCCGCACGCGGTCGCCCAGCAACGCGCCGCCGGAGAACGGTGACGACGGGTCGACGGCGAGCACACCCACCCGACGACCTGCCTGCCGCAGGTGGCCCACCAGTGCCGAGGTCGACGTCGACTTCCCCACGCCAGGGGAACCGGTGATGCCCACGATCAGCGCGTGGCCGGTGTGCGGCGCGAGCGCCGCGGTCACCTCGCGGAGCAAGGGTGACTCGTCCTCGACCAGCGAGATCAGCCGCGCGACCGCGCGTGCGTCACCGGCGCGGGCGCGGGGGACGAGATCGCCCACGTCGCCGCGGTCGCGGCGCCCCACCTCAGGCGGGGACGCGGACGATCAGCGCGTCGCCCTGGCCGCCACCACCGCACAGAGCGGCGGCGCCGACGCCACCACCGCGGCGCTTCAGCTCCAGGGCGAGGTGCAGCACGATCCGGGTGCCCGACATCCCGACGGGGTGACCGAGCGCGATCGCACCGCCGTTGACGTTGACGATCGACTCGTCGAGCCCGAGGGCGCGGGTCGAGTCGATGCCGACGGCGGCGAACGCCTCGTTGAACTCCACCAGGTCGAGGTCACCTGGGGTGATGCCCTCCTTCGCGCAGGCCTTCTCGGTCGCGTTCGCCGGCTGCATCTGCAGCGTGGAGTCAGGGCCGGCCACCATGCCGTGGGCGCCGATCTCGGCCAGCCAGTCCAGTCCGAGCGCCTCGGCCTTGGCCTTGCTCATCACCACGACCGCGGCGGCACCGTCGGAGATCTGGGACGCCGAGCCAGCGGTGATCGTCCCGTCCTTGCTGAACGCCGGGCGCAGCGCCGACAGCGACTCGACGGTCGTGTCGCCACGAACCCCTTCGTCCTGCGAGACCACGATCGGGTCACCCTTGCGCTGCGGGATCGAGACCGGGACGACCTCGTCGTCGAAGACGCCGTTCTTCCAGGCGGCCGCGGCCTTCTGGTGCGAGGCCGCCGCGAAGGCGTCCTGCTCCTCGCGGGTGAGGTTGGTGTGGGCCCGGTTGTAGTCCTCGGTCAGCGCGCCCATCGCCTGCGAGGTGGCCTGGTCCCACAGCGCGTCGTGGGCCATCGAGTCGACAAGCGTGACGTCGCCGTACTTGAACCCCTCACGCGACTTGGGCAGCAGGTGGGGAGCGTTCGTCATCGACTCCATGCCGCCGGCCACGACGATCTCGGCCTCACCAGCCCGGATCAGCTGGTCGGCTGTCGCGATGGCGTTGAGACCGGAGAGGCAGACCTTGTTGATGGTGATCGAGGGCACCGAGAGCGGGAGGCCCGCATGGATCCCCGCCACCCGTGCCGGGTTCTGCCCTGCGCCCGCCAGGATCACCTGTCCCATGATCAGGTAGTCGACCTGCTCCGCGGAGACACCGGCCTTCTCCAAGGCACCCTTGATCGCGACGCCGCCGAGCTCGGCCGCGGACATCGACTTGAGTCCGCCGAGCAGGCGTCCGATCGGCGTACGGACCCCGGCGACGATGACGTTTCCGGACATGTTGGTGCCTCCCACAGCAGACGTATCTCTTCCTCGACGATACCGAGCGGCACCTGCTCTCGCGAGCGGCAGGAGCCCGGTGAGCTGAGGAAAACCTCACATGTGAACCGACCCCACGGCGTACGACGATGGCGGCATGACCGTGGACATCCCCGAGCACCTCTTCACCGCCATCGACCACGTCGGCATCGCGGTCGCGAACCTCGATGCCGCCACGGCGTTCTACCGCGACGTGTTCGGGATGGAGACCGTGCACGAGGAGGTCAACGAGGAGCAGGGCGTCCGCGAGGCGATGGTGGCGGTCGGCGACTCCGGCTCGTGCATCCAGCTCCTCGCACCGCTCGACGAGAGCTCCACGATCGCGAGGTTCCTGGACAGCAGAGGTCCTGGGCTGCAGCAGCTCGCGTATCGCGTGACCGATCTCGAGATGGTGTCGGCCGTGCTCCGCGACCGGGGTCTCCGCCTCCTGTACGACGTGGCGCGGCCCGGGACCGCAGGGTCCCTGGTCAACTTCATCCACCCCCAGGACGCGGGCGGTGTGCTGGTCGAGCTGGTCGAACCGGCGCCGCCCGCCTGACCAGCGGCGCCCCGAAGCCGCCCGCGACAACCGCGGTGGCGGAGAACGGTCACCCGACCTGCGGGGCGAGGAGCCGGCCGCCGGCGGCGGACGACGGGATGTCCCGAGCAGGTGGCCAGGGCCGTCATTCCGTCCGGGACGGCGAGCGCGTGAGCCCTCCGTCACAGAACCTGCGCGGTCTCGGCACACTTCACTAAGGTGCCGAGCACGCCCTGTCGACGTGCGACATCTGGAGACGACCCGTGCAGCAGATCCTCGAGGCCATCACGTCCGGTACCGCCACCGCGGAGGACTTCGCCGCCCTCGAGATCCCGACCAACTACCGGGCCGCGACCGTGCACCGCGACGAGGTCGACATGTTCACGGGCATGGATCCCAAGGAGAAGGACCCGCGCAAGTCCCTCCACGTCGACGAGGTGCCGCTTCCGGAGCTGGGTCCTGGTGAGGCCCTGGTCGCGGTGATGGCCAGTGCCATCAACTACAACACCATCTGGACCTCGATCTTCGAGCCGCTCCCGACCTTCGCCTTTCTCGAGCGCTACGGCAGGCTCAGCCCGCTGACCAAGCGACACGACCTGCCCTACCACATCGTCGGCTCCGACCTCGCCGGCGTCGTCCTGAAGACCGGCCTCGGTGTGCACGCCTGGAAGCCCGGCGACGAGGTCGTGGCGCACTGCCTCTCGGTCGAGCTCGAGGGCCCCGACGGCCACAACGACACGATGATGGATCCCGAGCAGCGCATCTGGGGCTTCGAGACCAACTTCGGAGGCCTGGCCGAGATAGCCCTGGTGAAGTCCAACCAGCTCATGCCCAAGCCTGCGCACCTGACCTGGGAGGAGGCCGCGTCTCCCGGCCTCGTCAACTCCACGGCGTACCGCCAGCTGGTCAGCCGCAACGGAGCTGGCATGAAGCAGGGAGACAACGTCCTGATCTGGGGCGCCAGCGGCGGTCTCGGCGGCTTCGCCACCCAGTACGCGCTGAACGGTGGCGCGGTGCCGGTGTGCGTCGTCTCCAGCGAGGAGAAGGCGGCGATCTGCCGTCGGATGGGGGCCGAGCTGGTCATCAACCGCTCCGAGCGCGACTACCGGTTCTGGAAGGACGAACGGACCGCCGACCCGACGGAGTGGCGGCGCTTGGGGTCCGACATCCGCGAGCTCACCGGTGGCGAGGACGTCGACATCGTCTTCGAGCACCCCGGCCGCGAAACCTTCGGGGCCAGTGTGTACGCCGCCCGCAAGGGCGGGACGATCGTGACCTGCGCCTCCACGACCGGGTACCTGCACGAGTACGACAACCGGTACCTGTGGATGAACCTCAAGCGGATCATCGGCTCGCACTTCGCCAACTACCGGGAGTCATGGGAGGCCAACCGGTTGATCGCGAAGGGGATGATCCACCCGACCCTCTCCCGCAGCTACCCGCTGGTCGACGTCGGCCAGGCGGCGTACGACGTCCACCACAACCTGCACCAGGGCAAGGTCGGCGTTCTCTGCCTTGCACCGACCGAGGGCCTGGGCGTCCGTGACCCGGACACGCGCGCTCGCCACCTGGACGCGATCAACGCGTTCCGCGGGGTCTAGCGTCGGCTCGGAAGACTCGCAACAGCATCCCACCGCCCGGGTCACCGACCGAGTTGTTCCGCGTTCTCCGCTCGGACGCGAGGTCCGGCCAGGTCACCTCGGCGTGTCGGCACCGGCGGCGGAACGCCGGCGCCGGACGGGGTGGCACGGGTTTCGAGACATCGGCCAGACTGGACCCAACTCGAGTTCGGGAGGTAGTCCGCACCATGAGCGATCAGGGCCTGTCCATCTTCGAAGAGCCGGAGGAGAGCACCCGCGGGAACGACCAGCCGACAGAGGTGATGGAGGCGGAGGGAGTTCCGAAGAAGGGCGCGAAGGCGGCTCCGAAGCCGACGGGCACCACGCGGGCGACCGCCGACGAGCCGGCGCCTACCTCCCCCGAACAGCCGGACGCTCCGGCCGATCCTGAGCGCACGCGCCAGGTCCCGTCGGCACCGCCGGCCTCGGCGCGGCGCCCGATCGTCCCGGCACCTGCCGGCCCCGCTGCCACCCCGGCCGCGACGCCGCAAGGGCCGACGCCTGGAGCGTCGCCCGGTCCACCGGGCATCCCCTCGTTCGCCACGGTCCGACGCGGCGGTTACGACAAGGAAGCCGTCGACGGCCACCTCCGTCAGCTGGTCCAGGAGAAGGGGCAGGTCGCCTCCGCGCTGACGCAGTCCGAGCAGCGGGTGGCCGAGCTGCACACACAGCTGCGGGCCGCCCAGGACGAGCTCGCCGAGAACGCCAACCCGTCGTACGCCGGTCTGGGCGGCCGCGCCAGCGCCATGCTCCGGCTGGCGGAGGAGGAGGCGTCGGACATCCGCGAGGCGGGACAGCGCGACGCCGACGAGATCCGTGAGCAGGCCGACCGGGACGCGGCGAGCATCCGGGCCGAGGCGACCCGGGAGGCCGACGACATGCGCATCGTGCAGCTCAAGGAGCTCGACGAGATGCGTGCCCGCGTGACCGCCGACGCCGAGCAGGAGCATGCGCTCGCCATGGCCGAGGCGGAGGACCTGCGGTCGTCCGCCAAGCGTGAGAGCGACCAGATCCGTCTCGCGGCGCAGCAGGAGACCAAGGAGCTGCGCGTCAGTTCCACGCGCGAGGCCGAGCAGACGCGCGCCGCGGCGGACCGCGAGGTCCAGGAGGCGCGACGCACGCTGGCGGTGGAGCGGGAGCGGCTCGCCAAGGAGGCCGTCGACCACCATGCCAGCGCGACCGCCGAGACCGGCCGGCTGGTCGAGGAGGCCGAGCAGCGCGCGAACGCAGCCGAGGCGCGAGCCCGCGAGGCGACAGCCCAGGCGAACACCCATCGGCAGCAGGCCCAGTCCGAGGCAGAGGCACTGCTCGCCCGCGCCCGCCGCGAGGCCGAGCAGATCGTGGCCTCGGCGCGGACCCAGGCGGACGCCGTCACGGCTGCGGGGAACGCCGAGCACAAGCGGAACCTGGCCGCCCTCAAGGCAGAGGTCGACCGGATGACGAAGCGGCGCGAGGCCATCTCCGCCCAGCTCGGCTCGCTCCGAGAGATGATGGCCGGCTTCGGCGACGACGAGGCGTGAGGGGCCGGCCGAGGCACACGCAGAACACCGGCTTCCCGGTGAGCACCCGGCGGGCCACCATAATCGGCGCATGACCGACACGTCCGGGCCGGGCGATCACAACCCTCCCGGCTCCGCCGCAGCCTCCGCCGGCGACCCAGCCGAGGCGGGTGGCCGCCCCCCGGGGGACAGCGGCGACGGCACCGCGCCGGCGTCCGAGCAGGAAGTCATCGACAGCGTCCACTTCCTCCACGACCCCGACCAGCATCCCGACGACCTCGGCGAGCCCGGCCGGCCGCTCAACTCCCGCGCACCGTTCATGTGGGGACTGATGGGCGGTCTCGGCGTCCTCGTCGCGATCTGGATCGGGCTGATGGTGGTCGCGATCCGCAGCGTGCTCGTGCTGGTGGTCGTTGCCCTGTTCCTGGCCGTGGGGCTCAACCCCGCGGTGGAGTTCCTGATGCGACGAGGTCTGCGGCGGCCGTGGGCCGTCCTCTGCGTGATCCTCGGCGTGATCCTGGTCTTCGCCGGGTTCCTCACCATCCTGGTGCCGATCATCAGCCACCAGGTGACCGCGATCGGCGACAACCTGCCTGCGTGGTTCGACAAGCTCCAGCGCAATGCGCAGGTTCGCACCTTCGACGAGAAGTACGACATCACCACCAAGATCGAGGACTACGTGCGGTCGGGCGCTTGGGCACAGAAGGCGTTCGGGGGCGCCGTCGGCGTGGGGCTGGCGATCCTGGGTGCCCTACTGAACGCCTTCGTGGTCGTCGTGCTCACGTTGTACTTCCTGGCGTCGCTGCCGTCGATGAAGCACGCGGCGTATTCGCTGGCCCCTGCCACCCGCCGGGAGCGGGTCTCCCTGCTCGGCGACCGGATCCTGCGTAACATCGGCGGCTATGTCTCGGGCGCGTTCGTGGTGGCGCTGTGCGCCGGCGTGAGCAGTCTGGTCTTCCTCATCATCGTCGGGCTCGGCAAGTACGCCGTGGCGCTGGCGATGGTCGTCGCCCTGCTCGACGTCATCCCGATGATCGGCGCCACGATCGGAGCCGTCATCGTCTGTGCCATCGCGTTCGCCACCGACGTCAAGACGGGGGTCATCGCGGTGCTGTTCTACATCGCCTACCAGCAGGTCGAGAACTACCTGATCTACCCCAAGGTGATGTCACGGTCCGTGGAGATCCCCGGTGCCCTGACCGTGATCGCCGCCCTGATCGGCGGCACCCTGCTCGGCGTCGTCGGCGCCCTGGTCGCCATTCCGACGGCCGCGTCGATCCTGCTGCTCGTCAAGGAGGTGTTCGTGCGCAGGCAGGATGCCCGCTGATCGCGGGCGGCCCCTGCGGTACCTGGCAGACTCACGACATGAGCTCGTGCTGCTCTCCCGGGCGACCGCCCGGAGACTCCGCGGAGGCGGGGCGCGCAGCGGCGGCGACAGCTGCGGTTGCCACGCACGGCCCCGAGGTGGGTCTCGCGTCCATCCCCGCCGGCCGCTTCCTGATGGGCACCGACGATCCTCGGGGATACGCCGCGGACGGCGAGGGGCCACCGCATGTCGTGGAGCTCGACCGCTACCGGATGGGCACCCACGCCGTCACCAACGGCGAGTTCGCGGCGTTCGTCGACGAGACGGACTACCAGACCACGGCCGAGGAGCTCGGTACGTCGTTCGTCTTCGCCGGCCTGCTCCCCCGTGGCTTCCCCCCGACACGGGCGGTCGCGGCAGCGCCGTGGTGGCGCGAGGTGCCGGGAGCCGACTGGCGGCATCCCGAGGGACCGCAGTCCTCGGTCGACGACCGGGGTTCGCACCCGGTCGTGCATGTCAGCTGGTACGACGCGATCGCGTTCTGCGGCTGGGCAGGGCTGCGGCTGCCGACGGAGGCAGAGTGGGAGCGGGGGGCTCGCGGACCGGAGGACGGGCACCACTTCCCCTGGGGCGACGAGCGCGAGCCCGGCCGCCAGCACCGGATGAACGTCTTCCAGGGCAGCTTCCCGCACCGCGACACGGGGGACGACGGCTGGGTCGGGACCTGCCCCGTCGGCAGCTATCCGGCCAACGCCTTCGGGTTGTTCGAGACCACCGGCAACGTGTGGGAGTGGTGCTCCGACTGGTTCTCGGCGGACGCCTACCGCCGGTCGCCGACCAAGGCGCCGGTCGGGCCGCGGAAGGGCACCACCCGCGTACTGCGGGGCGGCAGCTACCTGTGCCACGACAGCTACTGCTGGCGCTACCGCGTGGACTCCCGCAGCTCGAACAGCCCGGACAGCAGTGCCGGCAACGTCGGCTTCCGGGTCGCCGCCGACGCCTGACCTAGGGCTCCGGCCGCTCGCGGACCCACGGGTACCGTGCACCGGCCTCGAGATCACCGAGGTCCTGGTGGTTGCGGATGTAGCGGCGCGCGGCGTCGTACGCGGGGGCGTAGTCCCAGCTGGTGCGGCGGCCCCGACCGAGGGCGTCGACGACGGTACGCCGGCGCCGCTGGCTCTCGCGCACCTCGGTGTCCACGCGCTCGAGATCCCAGCGCCGGGCGACCTCCGTGCGGAGCTCCGCGAGCACGTCGGCTGCAGCAGGGTCCTCGGCGCGGTTGGTGCGCTCGAGCGGGTCCGTGGCCAGGTCGTAGAGCTGGTCGGGATCGGCCGGTGAGTGGACGATCTTCCAGGAGCCCCGCCGGAGCATCACGATCGGGGCGACGGCGCCCTCGGCGAGGTACTCCGCCACGACCGACGCGCGGTCGTCGTGCTCCCCGCGCAGAAGGGGCAGGAGGCTCTCGGCGTCGAGGCGGGCGAGCTGCTCGGACCGGTCGTCTCCGCCGGCGATGCCCACCAGCGTCGGCAGGAGATCCATGGTCGAGACCGGGGACGCGACGCGCGCGGGGGCGAAGCGGCCGGGCGCGCAGACCACGAGGGGAACCCGGGCCGATCCCTCGAAGAAGCTCATCTTGTACCAGAGGCCGCGCTCGCCCTGCATGTCGCCGTGGTCGCTGGTCAGGATCACCACGGTGTTGTCGAGCCGGCCGGTCACCCGCAAGATCTCCAGGAGGCGGGCGAGGTGGTCGTCGACGAACGAGACCGCACCCAGGTAGGCGTGCCGGGCCGCGCGCACCATGTCGTCGGTGAGCTCCACCTCGTCCATCGCGCAGACCGTGCGCAGGCGCTCCTCGTGCGGCGTCGTGACGCCCGGCTCGTACCCGTACGCCGGCATCGGCACGTCGTCGTGGCGGTATCGGTCCCAGTACTCCTCCGTGATCGCGTACGGGTCGTGCGGATGGGTGAAGGAGACGACGAAGCAGAACGGTCGCTCGTCAGCGGACCGGATGTGCTCGAAGAGACCTCGTTCGGCGGCGAAGGCGACCTCGTCGTCGAAGTCGAGCTGGTTGGTGCGCACGCACGTCCCGGCCTCGGTGACCGACGACATGTCGTGGTACCAGTGCGGCCGCTCCGTCGTGTCCCAGTCGGGCGTCCAGTCGTAGTCGGCCGGGTAGATGTCGGTGGTCAACCGCTCCTCGAAGCCGTGGAGCTGGTCGGGCCCGCAGAAGTGCATCTTGCCGGCGAGCACGGTCCGGTAGCCCTGCACCCGCAGGTGGTGGGCGAACGTCGGGATCTCCGAGGAGAAGCCCGCCGCGTTGTCGTAGCAGCCGGTACGTGAGGGCAGCAGCCCCGTCATCATCGCCCCGCGCGCCGGCGTGCACAGCGGGCTCGCGGTGTAGGCGTTCTCGAACACGACGCCGTTCTCGGCGAGCCCCGCCATGGCCGGCGCCTGGGTGACGTCGTTGCCGTGGAACGGCATGGCGGGGGTCGTCAGCTGGTCCGCCACCACGATGAGGATGTCGGGCCGGTCGGCTGCGGTCACGCGGTCGGCTCTCGGTCGACCGTCCCGTCCGCCTCCTGGACGATCTCGTGGGCCTCGCTGACCGCGGTCTCCAGCGACGGCGTGTCGGAGATCAGGTGACGCGTGTACTCCTGCTGCGGGTTCGCCAGGATGTCCGCGGTTACGCCGTACTCGACGATGCTGCCCTCGGAGAGGACGGCGACCTTCTGCGCGATCGACCTGACCAGCGGCAAGTTGTGGGTCACGAAGACCATCGACAGCCCGAGCTCACGCTGCAGCTCACCCAGGAGCTCGACGATGGCCGCCTGCACGCTGACGTCGAGCGCGGACGTGATCTCGTCGCAGATCAGCACCGAGGGCTTGGAGATCAGCGCGCGGGCGATCGCGACGCGCTGACGCTCACCACCCGAGCACTGGTCGGGGTAGCGCCGGGCGTAGCTGGCCGAGAGCGAGACCTGCTCCAGCATCTCCCCCACCATCGTCTCGGCCTTCTTGCCCGAGGCGATGTCGAAGACGCTGAGCGGCTGTCCCACGGACTCGCCGATGGTCTTGCGCGGGTTCAGCGAGCCGTAGGGGTTCTGGAAGATGTACTGGATCTGCCGGCGTACGTCGGTGCTCCGAGCGCGTGCGGCTTTCTCGAGCTCGGTGCCACCCAGCTTGATCGAGCCGGTCCAGTTGTGGTGCAGCCCGGCGATCGAGCGCGCGGTCGTCGTCTTGCCGGATCCCGACTCTCCCACGACGGCGAGGACCTCTCCTTGCTCGAGCGTCAGGTTGATCGAGTGCAGAACCTCGATGGACCCGTAGTAGCCCACGACGTTCTCGATGCTGAGGGCCGGCGCCTCGCCCTCGGAGGGCGGGAGGGCGATCGGGTCGCCGTAGTCCGCCTGCGTGTAAGAAACCACCTCGCGAGCCCTGATGCAGCGCGAGGAGTGGTCGGGAGACAGCTCGAACATGTCGGGCACCTTCGCCTCGCACTCGTCGATGCGCAGGCTGCAGCGCGGCGCGAAGGGACACCCTTGCGGACGCTTTCCCGGGGACGGCGCATGACCGGGGATGCCGACCAGGCTGCGACCGCCTGTCAACCTCGGGATCGCACCGACGAGGCGTCGGGTGTAGGGGTGGCCCGAGGACTCGAAGAGCTTGTCGGCGGGGCCGAGCTCGACGATGCGGCCGGCGTACATCACCGCGACCCGGGTCGCGACCGCGGCGACGACCGCGAGGTCGTGGGTGACGTAGAGCGCGGCGACGTCGTGGATCTGGGCGAGCTCGCGCACCGTGGCGAGGACCGTCGACTGCGTCGTCACGTCGAGGCCGGTGGTCGGCTCGTCGAGGACGATCAGCCGGGGCCGGTTGGCGAACGCCATCGCCAGGCCGACACGCTGCTGCTGACCGCCCGAGAGCTGGTGCGGGTAGCGCCTGAGGTACGCCGGGTCGTCGCTCAGCGCCACCTCGCGCATCATCTCGGCGATGCGCGCGGCGTTCTCCTTGTCATTGGTGGAGCCGTGGGCCTCGAGCACCTCGCGCAGCTGGGTCCCGATGCGGAGTGCGGGGTTGAGTGAGGAGGCGGGGTCCTGCGGGACGTAGGAGACCAGCGAACCGCGGAGACGACGCAGCTCGGCGTCGTCCATGGCGCGGATGTCCTGGTCGCCCAGGAGGATCTCGCCGCCGTCGATCACCAGGCCGCGGCGCGCGTGACCGAGCAGCGACAGACCGACCGTCGTCTTGCCGGAGCCGGACTCGCCGACCACGCCCAGCACCTCACCGGGCATGATCTCGAAGGAGACGCCGTGCACCACCTCTGTGCCGGAGGTGGTCGCGATGCGCAGGTCCGTCACGGTGACCGCGGCACGGCCCCCCGTGGCCTCGGCAGCAGCGCTGGGCAGCTGTTCGGTGGTCACTCGTCACCCCGTTCGCGATCGATGCCGGCTGCGGTGCGGGCGATGCCGTCACCGATCAGGCCGGTGCCCATGGTGAGGAGGGCGATGGCGAGGATCGGAAGCAGAGCCCCAGCCGGCTGGTAGGCCAGCGCGCCCTGGTTCTTCTGGATCATCGTGCCCCAGTTGGGGGCGTCGGGGTTGGCGGCCAGGCCCAGGAAGGCCAGAGCCGAGATCACCGCGATCGAGTACGTCAACCGCAGCGTCGTCTCGACCATCATCGGGCCGAGGATGTTCGGCAGCAGCTCGCCGGACAGGATCCGGACGCGCGAGAGACCCATCGCCTCGGTGGCGCCGATGAAGTCACGCTCGACGACCGGTTGGGCCGCGCCGCGCGCGACGCGGGCGACACGTGGCGCGGTGGTCAGCGCGATCGCGACGATGATCACCCAGTTCTTCGCACCGACCAGACTGACGGCGACCAGGGCGAGCATGATCTGGGGGAACGCCATGATCACGTCCATCAGGCGCATCAGGATGTCGTCGAGGGCGTTGCGGGCGTACGCCGCGATGAGACCGATGATCACCCCGAGCACCACGCCGATCGCCGTGGAGACGATCGCGATCACCAGGATGCTGCGGCCGCCGTAGAGGAAGCGGCTGAGCACGTCGTACCCGAGGTAGTCGGTGCCGAACACCGTGTTGGTCGCCCCCGACGACGAGAACGGCTTGGCGATGAACTCGTCCGCTCCGTGCGGCGCCACCAGCGGACCGAGGATCGCGATCAGCACCAGGACCAGGGTGAGAACGGCTCCGATGCGCGTGCGCCACAGCCGCAGCGAACGCGTCAGCAGCGTCGAGGAGCGGACCGGCGGGGTGGGGGTGTCGACGCCCTCGGCCAGGGCGGGTGCCGACTCTGTCTGGCTCATTCGGGGCCCTCTTGGCGTTGTTCGACGGTGGAGCGCAGCGGGGGAGGAGAAGAACGTCGAGGGGTGTCGCTCATGACGCGGTCCTCACAGTCGTGTCCGCAGTCGGGGCGTGACCAGGATCGTGGCCACGTCGGCGAAGAGGTTCAGGACGACGTACACGGCCGCGATCAGCATCGCGAGTGCCTGGACGACCGGGATGTCGTGGGCGTTCACCGCGTCCACCAGCGCGAGGCCGATGCCCGGGTAGTTGAACACCGACTCGATCACGACCACGCCGCCGGCGAGGTAGGCCAGGTTGATCGCGATCACCTGGAACACCGGTCCGATCGCGTTGGGCAGCGCGTGCCGGATCAGCACCGTTCGCTCCGGAAGGCCCTTGAGGCGCGCCATCTCGACGTAGTCGCTCTCGAGCACCTCGATCATCGAGGCCCGCATGATCCGGGACACGTACGGCGCGACCGCGATCACCAGGGTGGCCACCGGCATGACCAGCTCGTCGGGGTAGTCCCACGCGTGGGTGCCCGGCGGGACCGGACTGATCGACGGGAGCAGGTGGAAGACGTTGGTCGAGAGCAGGATCACCAGCAGCACCGCGACCACGAACTCGGGCAGGGCCGCCAGCACCAGCATCAGGTTGGAGGTGACGGTGTCGAAGACCTTCTCGCGTCGGAGCGCGGCGTAGGAGCCGATCGCGATCGACAGCGGCACCGAGATGACCGCCGCCAGCACGACCAGGACGGCGGAGTTCACGATGCGGTCGCCGAGCACCTGGCTGACCGGCTGGGAGGAGGCGAGCGACGTCCCCAGGTCGCCGCGCAGGAAGCCGCCGAGCCAGTGGAAGTACTGACCCACCTTGGAGCTGTCGAGGTTCAGCTGTTTCTGCAGCGCCGCGAGCCGGTCGGGCGTCGCGTCGCGACCCAGGATCGCGCGGGCAGGATCACCCAGCGCCTGGGTCGAGACGAAGACGATGACCGAGACCAGCAACAGGACGAGGACACCCAGCAGCAACCGCCGGACGATGAACCCGGCGATCCCGCCCCCGCGCAGCCACTTCATCGGCGGGCGCCGGCCTCAGGCGAACCAGATGGTACGGAACCCGTGCCCGAAGCCCGCGAGGTTCAGCGTTCCCTTGCTGGGCTTGAGTCCCATGACCTTCGAGGAGTGCCCGTCGATGAGGCTGTTGAAGTACGGGATGATGTAGCCGCCGATGTCGTATTCGTACTTCTGCATCTGGTGCTCGATGTCGATGCGCTTGTTGGTGTCGGTCTCGGCCAGCGCCTGCTTGTAGAGGTCGCCGAAGTCCGAGCCGGTCCCGGACTTCGGGGGCCAGTGGGTCTCGTTGTAGGGAGAGGTGGGCAGCGAGCCCTGCTGCACCTGGTTGAGGTAGCCCCGGGTGCCCCAGAAGTCGACGGAGAACGCCAGCTTGAGGTAGGCGTCGCCGTAGTAGTTGGGGTCGTTCTTCACCGTGACGGTGACTCCGGCGGCCTTGGCCTGCGTGGCGAACACGCTGGCGAGCTCGACCATGCCGGAGGCGCCGTTGGTCGTGTGCAGGTCGACCTTGAGACCCTCCTGGCCGGCCGCCTTGAGCAGCGACTTGGCCTGGCCGATGTCCTGCTGACGCTGCTCCAGGTCGGAGTCGTAGCCCTCGTCGAACGGCGAGTAGAGGTCGTTGGCGACCTGGCCGTACCCGGAGCCGATCTGCTGCAGGATCTGGTCGCGGTCGATGATCAGTCGCATCGCCTGGCGGACACGGACGTCGTTGAACGGGGGCAGGTCGATCGCCATGCAGATCGGGATCCAGCCACCCGTCTGCGAGATCAGGGTCTCGACGCCGGAGGACTTGACCGCCTCGACCTGGTTGGCCGGGAGGTCGGTCATCGCGTCGACCTGGCCGCCCTTGAGGGCGTTGATCTGCGCGGTGGAGTCGCTGAAGTCGGTGATGGTGACTTCGTCGAAGTAGGAGTCACGCCAGTAGCCGTCGTAGCGCACGTGGGTGCTCTCCCGGCCCGGCGTGAAGCTCTTCAGCTTGTAGGCGCCGGTGCCGATCTGGGTCGAGGGGTCGCCCTTGAACGCCTTGTAGCCCTTGGGCACGATGCCGAAGGTGTAGCTGGCCAGCGTCTGCGGGATCGTCGAGTCGGCGCTGAGCAGCGGCAGCCGCACGGTGAGGTTGTCGAGCTTCTTGATGTTCTCGATGTCCATCGTCGCCGTCGCGGCGAACCCGGTCAGACCGTTGCCCTCGGTACCGATGCGCTGCAGCGAGTAGATGACGTCGTCGGCGGTGAGCGGCTTGCCGTTCTGGAACGTGATGCCGTCACGCAGCTTGATCGTGTACTGCTTGGGGTTGTCGGCCTCGACGCTCTCGGCCAGCCCGGTCGTCTGCAGCTGGTACTCGTCGTCGAACTCCAGCAACGTCTCGAACGCGGTCACCAGGCGCGCCTGGTCGGGCTTGGTGACGATGTTCTGGCCGTCCATCATGTCCTTGGAGCCACCACCGGTCACGCCCAGACGGAAGTTCCCACCCGGCTTCGGCGCACCGGCGGCGCCGCTGCTGTTGCCGCCCGAGGGAGCCGGGGCACTGCCGCCGCCACACGCCGCGAGGGTGGCCGCCATGGCGACGCCGCTGGCTCCTACGACCATGCCTCGTCGGGATGGCAACCAGAGACCTTCGGGCCTCTCGTTGACCTGCCAGCGCTGCTCTCCGGAATCGGTCATGGGGCCCCGCCCTTCTACTCCGGGCTGCCGTGCGACCGCCGTGTCGGTGGTGCCGCGCTCCGGGCGTTCACATGATGAATGCACGGTTCACATGCGTGTCAAGCACTGAAGGCCGAAATGAGCGGCTGGGATGATATTGAAACCTTCTTTTCTGGGGTTCAGCCGTGAAAGGGTGCGTATTGAGCAACAACAACACTTTTCCGGACCTCGACACCTTTCGCGAACCGCAGCGCGCCTTCCCCCACGTCGAGGTCGCGGCTACTGACCCTCGGCCCTGGCGAACGGGTCTTCGGCCTCTTGACGTGACGGTCGTCGGTGCCGGACGGGAGATGGACGTCGCCGCCTTCCTCGACCTCACCTCGGCCACCTCGCTGGTGGTCGTCGTGGACGGCGTGCTCGTGCACGAGTGGTACGCCGCCGGGGTCACCGCCGACGACCGGCTGCTCGGCAACTCGGCGACCAAGTCGGTGTTGTCGCTCCTGACGGGCGTCGCCGTGTCGGCCGGGCGGATCGACGACCTGGACCGCCGCGTGCCCGAGCACGTCGCCGAGCTGGCCGGCACGGGCTATGAGTCGGTGACCGTCCGTCAGCTGCTCACGATGACGACGGGGGTGGACTGGGTGGAGGACTACCACGACCCGGACAGTGCCGCGTCCCGGGTGATCGGCGGGTGGCGCGAGGGGAAGGGCGGCATCCGTGACCTGGTGAGCGGGATCGGCCCCAGCCAGCCGCCGGGAACCCGCTTCGTCTACAGCAGCGCCGACTCGATGGTGCTCGACTGGGTGCGCGAGCGCGCGACCGGTCAGACCTTCGCCGAGGCGCTGGCAGACGTGTGGGGCGTCGTCGGCGCGGAGTGCCCCGCCGTCGTGGGACTCGACGGGCCCGCCGACCAGGGTGGGGTCGCCATGGCGGCAGCCGCCGTCGCCCTGACGGCGCGCGACTGGGCCAGGATCGGCTGCCTGCAGGTGGACGGCACGTGGGACGGCTTGCCCGTGGTCGACCATGCGTGGGTCCAGGCGAGCAGCCGGCCGGAGCTCTCCTTCCTCCGACCTGGACGGCTGCCGAGCACGATCACCACCCACGCCGGGTTCGGGTACCACTGGTGGCCGGTGTCGGACGACGGCTCCCGGGTGATGGCCGACGGCATGCGTGGCCAGCTGGTCTACGTCGACCGACCGCGTCGTACGGTCGTGGTCAAGACGTCCGCCTGGCCCTACCAGGACCCCTGGTGGGACCGGCAGTGCCGCGACCTCTCCTACCTCGCACTCCCTGCGATCGCCCGGGCCGCCGCCGGCGGCTAGGTGCCCCGCGGACTGACCCGTGGTTCAGGATCGTCTGCCGCATCCGACGACACCATGTCACCATGACCCTCGTGGTCACCGATCCGACCGACCTCGCCGAAGGCTCCGACGCCGGCCTTCCTGCCCGCGTGCAGTCGGTCGACCGCGCCCTCCGATTGCTCGAGGTGGTCGCCGCGACGGGCCCTCGTGGGGAGACCGTGACCGGTCTCGCGGGTCGGTGCGGCATCAACCGTGCCACGGCCTGGCGCCTGCTCGGCACTCTCGAGGCACGTGGTCTGGTCGAGCGCGACCCTTCGACGAACCACTACCGGATCGGCCTGGCTGTGATCCGGATGTCCGCCTCGGCAGGCTACGACGGACTGGTCCGGCGCACCCGTCACATCCTCGAGCGCGTCTCGGAGCAGACCGGCGAGACGGCTGACCTGGCCGTCGCGGGGCAGCACGGCGTGACGTACGTCGGGGAGGTCGCGCCGCCCTCCGTGATGGCCATCAACTGGGTCGCCCGCGAGGTGCCCCTGCACGCCACCTCGACGGGCAAGGCGTTCCTGGCGTGGCTTCCGACCGAGGAGGCTCGCGGCCTGCTCGACCTCCCCCTCCCCCGCTTCACCGACCACACGCTGACCGACCCCGACACGCTGATGACGCAGCTGGTCGAGATACGTGAGCGCGGGTACGCCGAGTGCGCGGGCGAGCTGGAGCCGGCGCTGTACGGCGTCTCCGCCCCGATCCTCAACCTGGACGAGCGACCGCTCGGCGTGTTCAGCATCTGGGGGCCCGTGAGCCGGGTGCCCGTCACCCGGTTCTGCGAGCTCGGACCGGTGGCCGTCGAGGCCGCCGGAGAGGTCCGCGCAGCGCTGCTGAGCTGACCGCCGGCCACGACTGACCGGTTGTTCAGTTTTCCCCGCGTGGGCTCTTGACAACCGGGGGCGGAGCGGAGAACCGTTTCAGATGATGCGACGCGCGTTCGCATCGTGCAAGCGCGGGGCCAACCGCGGACCAGGAGGAGCATCATGCCGGCACGCAAGGTCATCATCACGTGCGCTGTGACGGGGTCGGCCCACACCCCGACCATGTCGCCGAACCTCCCCTACACCGTCGAGGACGTGGTCGACCAGTCGGTGGCCGCGGTCGAGGCCGGCGCCGCGATCATCCATCTCCACGCCCGCGACCCGAAGGACGGCCGGCCGACCGCGGAGCCTGCGGTGTTCCTCGACTACCTCAAGGGCATCAAGGACTCCACCGACGCCGTCGTGTCGATCACCAGCGGGGGTGGCACCGGGATGTCGGTCGAGGAGCGGCTGCGCGTCATCTACGAGACCCGTCCCGAGCTGTGCACGCTCAACCTCGGCACGTTCAACTACGGCAGCTTCCCGATGATCCCGAAGTACGCCGGCTCCTGGAGGTTCGACTGGGAGGAGCCCTACCTCGAGAGCACGCGCACCGAGCCGTTCGTCAGCACCTTCGCCGACATCGAGCTCATGCTGACCGACGTCCGCAAGCAGACCGGGTCGAGGTTCGAGTACGAGGCCTACGACGTCGGCCACCTCTACACCCTCGCCTACTACCTCGACGCCGGGCTCGTGGAGCCACCGATCTTCCTGCAGACGATCATGGGCGTCATGGGAGGCATCGGCGCGAGCGTCGAGCACCTCGCACACATGCGGTCCACGGCCGACCGGCTGCTCGGCGACGCCTACGAGTGGTCGGTGCTCGGCGCAGGACGCCACCAGTTCGAGATGATCACCGCCTCGGCGGTGATGGGCTCCCACGTGCGGGTCGGCCTCGAGGACGGTCTCTTCATCGGCCGTGGCCGGCTGGCGGAGTCCAACGCCGAGCAGGTCGCGAAGATCCGGCGGATCCTCACCGAGCTCTCGCTCGAGGTCGCCACGCCGGACGAGGCACGCCAGATCCTCGGCCTCAAGGGTCTCGACCAGGTCGCCTGGTGAGGAGCCGGCCCCGGCCGGACGCGGTCGGGACGGTCACCCTCGTCGGCACCGGCGTCATCGGCGGTGGCTGGGCGGCACACTTCCTGCGCCGGGGGTACGACGTCGTCGCGTGGGACCCGAGCCCCGACGCGCGGGACCGGTTGTCCGGCCTCCTCGACGTCGCCTGGCCGTCGTTGGAGAAGCTGGGTCTCGCCCGGGACGCCGGACGCGACCGGCTGCGGTGGGCGGGAACGCTCGCGGAGGCTCTGGCAAGCGCCGACTTCGTCCAGGAGTCGTCGCCGGAGGTGCTGGACGCCAAGATCGGTCTCCTGGCCGAGATCGACCGGCTGACCGATCCTGCCGTCGTCGTGGCATCCAGCACCTCGGGGCTGCTGATGACCGACATGGCGGTGGAGTGCACGAACCCCGGGCGGTTCCTGGTGGGCCACCCGTTCAACCCGCCGTACCTGATCCCGCTGGTCGAGGTCGTCGGCGGCCAACGGACCGACCCCGAGACCGTGTCCTGGGCCGAGGCGTTCTACACCGCCGCCGGAAAGGCGTCGCTGACGATGGACCAGGAGGTCCCGGGCTTCGTGGGCAACCGGCTGCAGGAGGCGCTGTGGCGCGAGGCGCTGCACATGGTCGCCTCCGGCCAGGCCACGGTGCAGCAGATCGACGACTCCATTGCGCACGGTCCCGGGCTGCGCTGGGCGATCATGGGGCCGATCCTGACGTTCCACCTCGCCGGTGGCCCAGGCGGCATGGGGCACATGCTCGATCACTTCGGTCCGGCTCTGCAGGAACCGTGGACGCGGCTCGAGGCGCCGGCGCTCACCCCCGAGCTCCGCGACCGCGTCGTCGCCGGAGCCGCCGCTGCGGCGGCCGGGCGCACGGTTGCCGAGCTCCAGCGGAAGCGCGACGCGTTCCTGGTGGACCTGCTCCTGCTGCTCGAGCGTCATCGCAACGGCGATGCCTGAGATGACGGCCGAAGCGGGTCCGGGGCCGGCCGCGCAGGACGGCCGACCGTTCACGGCGTACCGGGAGCTCGTCCGGCCCGAGTGGCTGGACTACAACGGTCATCTGCACGACGCCAGCTACGCGACCGTGCTCAGCGACGCCCACGAGCTGCTCTTCGAGAGCCTGGGGCTGAGCGCGGCCTACCGCGCGAGCCACGACGCGGCCTTGTTCACCGTCGAGACCCACATCCGGTTCCTCGCGGAGTGCTCGGCCGGCCAGACGCTGACAGCGGCGACGGTGGTGTTGGAGGCGGACGCCAAGCGGATGCGGTTGCACAGCGAGCTCTTCGCCGACGGGTTGCTGGCGGCCACCGGTGAGTCCTTGTACCTCCACGTCGACCTCGCCACGGGCCGGACGGCTCCCCTGCCGGCCGACCGCCAGGCACGGGTCCTAGCTCTGCTCGCCGCGCACGCGACACTGCCGCGACCCGCCCACGTCGGCCTCGGTGTGGGGTCACGCACGTGACCGATCCCAGCACCCCTCCTGCGCCCAGCAGGGTGACCACGCCGTACGAGGGCCGGACGCTCCGGACCTGGGACCTGGACGCCGGGATCGAGGCGCCCCTGCACCTGCACGACACCCACGTGCTGCCCGAGTGGATGGACTACAACGGCCACATGAGCGAGTCGTGCTACCTGCTCGCCTTCGGCGACAGCGCGGACGCCTTCTTCCGCTACCTCGGCATCGACGAGGCCTACCGGGCCGCCGGGCGGTCGCTCTACACGTCCGAGACGCACCTGCACCACCGGCAGGAGGCGGCGTTGGGCGAGCCGTTGGAGCTGACCTTGCAGGTGCTCGACCACGACCACCGGCGGCTGCACATCTTCCACGAGATGCGCCATCGTGGCACGGGGGCGCTGCTGGCCTCCGCCGAGCAGCTGCTGGTGCACGTCGACATGGCGGCCGGCCGCTCGTCGGACCTCCCGGAGGACCTGTACCAGCGCATCGCAGCGATCCGGAGGGCCCACGCGTCGCTGCCACGACCCGCCGTCGTCGGGCGGCCGATGGGCATCCGACACACCACGTAGCACCGGACAGGAGCAGACATGGACTTCGGGCTCGACGACGAGCAGCGGGCGATCGTCGACACCGTGCGTGCGTTCGTCGCGCGTGAGCTCGTCCCGCACGAAGAGGAGGTGGAGCGGGCCAACGAGGTGACACCGGAGCTCGCCGCCCGTATCCGGCAGCGAGCACTCGACGCCGGACTGCATGCGGCCAACATGCCGGCCGAGCTCGGCGGCGGCGGGCTGGACGCGGTGAGCATGACCCTCGTCGAGCGTGAGCTGGGCAGGACCAGCTACGCCCTGCAGTGGCTCGTCGCCCGGCCGAGCAACATCCTCCAGGCGTGCGAGGGTGAGCAACGCGAGCGGTACCTGATGCCGGCGGTCCGGGGCGAGCGCTACGACTGTCTGGCGATGACCGAGCCCGGAGCGGGCTCTGACGTACGGTCGATGACGACGCGCGCCGTTCGCGACGGCGACGACTACGTCATCGACGGCACCAAGCACTTCATCAGCCATGCCGACAAGTCGGACTTCGTGATCCTCTTCGTCTCGACCGGCGCCGAGGAGGTCCGCGGCCGCACGGTCAACCTGATCACCGGGTTCCTGGTCGACCTCGACACCCCCGGCCTGACCGTCGTACCCGGTCCCAGTAGCGTGTCGCACCGCGGGTACCACCACAGCGAGCTGGTCTTCGAGAGCTGTCGGGTGCCGGCAGCCAACCGGCTCGGTGAGGAGGGACGCGGGTTCGACCTGATGGGCGAGTGGCTGGGCGCGAGCCGGCTGACGGTGGCCGCGACGAGCGTAGGCCGCGCGCGCCGGGTGCTGGAGATGACCGTGCAGTGGACTGCGGACCGCAAGCAGTTCGGACAGCCGATCGGGCGTTTCCAGGGAGTGAGCTTCCAGCTCGCGGACATGGTCACCGAGCTCGAGGCCGCCGAGCTGCTCACCCTCCGCGCCGCGTGGAAGCTCGATCGGGGGACGATGACCGATCAGGACGCCGCCATGGCCAAGGTGTTCGCCTCGGAGGCGCTCGGGCGGATCACCGACCGAGCGCTGCAGATCCACGGTGGCATGGGACTCATGGAGGAGCTTCCGATCGAGCGCTTCTGGCGCGACGCCCGCGTCGAGCGCATCTGGGACGGCACCAGCGAGATCCAGCGTCACATCATCTCCCGCTCGCTGCTGCGCCCGCTCGGCGTCTGACGAGAGAGGTCGATCGAGATGGCCAAGCCCGTGCGCACCGACGTGGTGGACGACGTCCTCGTCGTCACGCTCGACCGCCCTTCCGCGAACGCGATCGACGTCGCGACGAGCCGTGCGCTGCATGCCGCGTTCGCCCACCTCGAGAGCGACGCGGACCTGCGGGTCGGGATCGTGACCGGGGCCGGTGAGCGCTTCTTCTCGGCGGGCTGGGACCTCAAGGCCGCCGCGGCCGGCGAAGCGGTCGACGCCGACCACGGCCCTGGCGGGTTCGCGGGGCTGACCGAGCTCTTCGGCCGCAGCAAGCCGGTCATCGCCGCGGTCAACGGCCTCGCCCTCGGCGGCGGGCTGGAGCTGGCGCTGGCGGCTGACCTGATGGTCGTTGCCGACCACGCCGAGCTGGCCCTGCCCGAGGTCCGGGTCGGGGTCGTGGCCGACGCCGGCGGTCTGCTGCGACTCCCCCGGCGGCT
>JBKPTA010000034.1:0-6344 GCA_046735295.1 Actinomycetota bacterium
CTTGCCGACGACGGCGGGGCCGTCACCGCCGCCGAGGCGGCCGCGCGCCGGGCGGCGCTCCACCCGTTGGGCGCCGCCGCTCGGCGCGCCCTCGTCGCGGCGTGCTCACCCGAGGTCTGGCCGGAATGACAGCAGGAGGAGCCACCGGGCGGCCCCGGCGCAGGTGTCGTACAGGCGCCTCGCAACCATGGCGGGACCGGGCAGGACGAGAGCGAGAGCTGCGATGGTCTCGACCAGGCCGGACCCGGCGCCCCAGCGGGGTGTCCAGGACGCCGAGGATGCTCGCCACCGGCGACACGAGGATCGTCCACACCACGAAGCACTGAGCCCGTCAGCTGCGAGCGTGTCCCGAGAAGTCGGCGTCCTTGCCCGAGCAGACCCCGGACAGCCTCGGGAAACGTCATCAGCGACCTGCGGGCTCGCGAAGCAGAGCTGTGGGATCCCACGTGACGGCCGCCGGCGATGTGTCGGTCGGCTCTCCTCAGGTCTGGGTCCAGTCCGCCAGGGTGTTGCCCGCGGGATCGGTGACGTGGAAGCGGTGGCCCCCGGGGAACGCGAACGGCTTCTCGTCGATCGCGCCGTCGGCACCCCGCACGGCCGCCGACGTGGCGTCGAGATCGCGGCTGTACAGCACCACCAGCGGCAGACCAGGACCGGCAGCCCCCTCCGGGTTGAGTGCCCCGATCTCGCGCCCGCCGCCCGGATGGTCGATCCCGGCGTACCCGGGTCAGGAGTCGGTGAAGGTCGATCCCAGGGCCCCGCCGTAGAACGCGTTCGCGGCCGCTGTGTCGGGCGCGGCAAGCTCGATGCAGTCGAACGTGTGGTGGCGGGATGCCGACGTCGGTGCCATGTCCGACACGCTACGGCCCACCACCGGCACCCGCCGGGACGCTCGGTAGCCTCGAGACCGCCATGACGGAGCAGACACCGGAGACCCTCCTGCTGACCGTCTCCGGGAAGGACCGGCCGGGGGTCACCTCGGCGATGTTCCGCACTCTGACCCGAGCCGGGGTCGAGGTGCTCGACATCGAGCAGATCGTGCTGCGGCGTCGCCTGATCCTGGGCATCCTGGTGACCGCACCGCGTGACTGGAAGAAGCTGCGCGAGGCGGTCGAGGCGACCGCCGCGGAGCTCGGCTTGCACGTCGAGGTCGATCGCGGTGCCGGCGACAACCAGGTCCGACGCGAGGGCCGCTCGCACGTGACGGTGATCGGCGCGCCGCTGAAGGCCGCCGCGATGTCGGCGGTCGCCGGGCGGATCGCGGACTGCGGTGCCAACATCGACCGCATCGAGCGGATGGCGCGTTACCCGGTCACCGCCATCGACCTCCACGTCTCGGGCGTGCACCCCGACCGCCTCCGGGCCCTGCTCTCTGTCGAGGCCGCGACCCAGGGCGTCGACGTCGCGGTCCAGCCGGCCAGCCTCCTCCGCCGTGCGATGCGACTGATCGTGATCGACGTCGACTCCACCCTGATCCAGGGTGAGGTGATCGAGCTGCTGGCCGCCCACAGCGGACACCAGGCGGAGGTCGCGGCCCTCACCGAGCGCACGATGCGGGGCGAGCTGGACTTCGAGTCGTCACTTCGCGAGCGCGTTGCCCTGCTGCGGGGCATCCCGGCGTCCGCCCTCGACGCTGTCTACGACGAGCTGGTCCTGGCGCCGGGGGCCCGCACGCTGGTCCGCATCCTGCGTCGGCTGGGCTACCGCTTCGCGTTGGTGTCGGGGGGCTTCAGCCAGATCACCGACCGCCTTGCCGACCAGCTCGGCATCCACTACGCCCGGGCCAACGAGCTCGAGATCGTCGACGGCGTCCTCACCGGCCGCATCGTCGGCGAGATCGTCGACCGGGCCGGCAAGGCGGCGGCCCTGCGCTACTTCGCCGAGCAGGTCGGCGTACCCGTGGAGTCGGTCGTGGCGATCGGCGACGGCGCCAACGACCTCGACATGCTCGAGATCGCGGGTCTCGGCATCGCCTACAACGCCAAGGCACTCGTGCAGGAGGCCGCCGACACGACCGTCAACGTGCCGTACCTCGACGCGATCCTCTACCTCCTCGGCATCAGCCGGGAGGAGGTCGAGGCCCTCGACCTCGAGCACGGCGTCGTCACCCCCTCCCCGCCCCTGGAGTAGTCAGCCGCGCCCCGAACGGAACGCCGTGAGGCGGGCGGAGGCCAGATCGAGGGCGGACCACGACCCGCTCACCTCGAACACCGCGAGCGCGCCTGCCGGGAACCCGACCGCCATCTGCTGACCGGCCTCCTCGTCACCGCTGCCGTCGTCGAGCAGCTGCGCCAGGTAGGCGATGGTGGGGTTGTGCCCGATCACCAGCAGCGCGAGGACGTCGTCGTCGGTCTCGCGGATGAGGTCGAGCACCGTCTCGGGTCCGGCGTTGTAGAGGACGTCCGAGGACGTCGACTCGGCGTCGAGCGAGCCACCCTCGGCCACGGCGAGCCACGTGGCCATCGTCCGCCTCGCGGACGAGACCACGGCCGAGTCCGGCACCAGCCCGCGCCCGGCGAGCCATCGTCCCGCCTCGACCGCGTCGTCCCAGCCGCGCTGGGCGAGCTCCCGGTCGTGGTCGCTCTCGCCGCCAGGCTCGGCCCTGGCGTGGCGCATCACCACCAGCTGCCGCACGGGCAGCCCGGACCGCTCCCTCACATGGGAACTCTGGCACCGGCTAGCCTTCCCTGTCATGCCGCCCGTCAGTCAGGAGGTCGCCGACGAGCAGCACCCGCCCGCGCGACCGATGCGCCCCGCGCCCGGCCCGCTGATGATCATCGGGGGCGCCGAGGACAAGCTCCACGGGCGCACGATCCTCGGTGAGCTCGTGTCCGCCTCGGGTGGAGCCCAGGGCCGGATCGTGGTCGTTCCGACGGCGTCCAGCCTGGGCGACGAGGTCGTCGACGTGTACGCCGCGCTGTTCCGGCAGCTGGGCGCGGGTGAGGTCACCGCCTGCCGTCCCGAGACCCGGCGAGAGGCCCACGAGCCCGACCTGGTGAAGCTCGTGGACGAGGCGACCGGAGTCTTCATGACCGGGGGCAACCAGCTCAAGCTGTCCGCGGTGATCTGCGGCACGCCCGTCGGTGACGCGATCGTGCGCGCCCACGATCGCGGCGCCGTCGTCGGCGGCACGTCGGCCGGTGCCAGCATCCAGTCCTCGCACATGGTCGCCTTCGGCCGCGGCGGCGCGACTCCCCGACAGCGGATGACCCAGGTCGCCGCGGGGCTCGGCCTGCTCGCGACGACGGTCGTCGACCAGCACTTCGACCAGCGGAACCGGTACGGACGGCTGCTGATGATCGTCTCCCAGTCGCCCCAGCTGCTCGGAATCGGCGTCGACGAGGACACCTGTGCCACCGTCACGGTCGAGGACGGTCACGAGGTGCTCCGAGTCTCGGGCCGTGGCGCGGTGACGATCCTGGACCCGGCGCGGCTGGTCACGAACTCCTACGAGGCGAAGCGCTCCTCGCCGCTCCTCGCGAGCGGCGTCCTCCTGCACGTGCTCCCGGCGGGCGCGAGGTTCGACCTCACCGAGCGGGTCCTCCTGAGCCACACCACTCAGATCTCGCCTCGGGTCGCCGCCGAGCTCGCCGAGAGCCAGGCCGACCTGCGACAGATGGCGCGAGACCTCCGGGCGGCCGACGCCGCGCCGTCCCACCTCCGGAGGCGTCTGGCCCGTTCCCGACACCAGCGCCAGACTGACGATCGACCGGATGAAGGATCTGCCCGCTTCCGACAGGACGGAGAGACCCGGTGACCGAACGCCCGACCCCGGACCTCGAGATCGTCGAGACGCGCGTGTACCGCGGTCCCAACGTGTGGTCCTACGACAAGGCGATCCATCTCGTCGTCGACCTGGGCGGGCTGGAGCAGTTCCCCACCGACAAGCTCCCGGGCTTCACCGAGCACCTGCTCGAGGCACTGCCCGGCCTGGGGCACCACTCCTGCTCGCGTGGCCGGAAGGGCGGCTTCGTCGAGCGGCTGCAGGAGGGCACCTGGCTGGGCCACGTGACCGAGCACTGCGCCCTCGCCCTTCAGCAGGTCGTCGGGCACGACATCCGACGCGGCAAGACCCGCAGCGTCAAGGGTGAGCCCGGCCGGTACAACGTGATCTACGGCTTCCAGGACGAGAACGTCGGGCTCGCAGCGGGACGCCTGGCCGCACGCCTGGTCAACCATCTGGTTCGGGCCGACCCGGAGTTCGACTGGGACGACGAGCTCGAAGGCTTCATCATCCGTGCGGAGCGGACCGCGTTCGGTCCCTCCACGCAGGCACTCGTCGACGAGGCGGTCAGCCGCGACATCCCGTGGATCCGCCTCAACCAGCACTCCCTCGTCCAGCTCGGCCAGGGGGTCCACGCCAAGCGCATCCGCGCGACGATGACCTCGGAGACGAGCTCGATCGCCGTCGACGTCGCCTCGGACAAGGACCTCACCACGACGCTCCTGGGCGCCGCCGGGCTGCCCGTCCCCAAGCAGGAGTCGGTGCGCAGCGCCGACCAGGCGGTGGCGGCCGCCAAGCGGATCGGGTTCCCGGTCGTCGTGAAGCCTCTCGACGGCAACCACGGGCGCGGGGTGTGTCTCGACCTCCGTAGCGACGACGACGTGCGCGCGGCGTACCCGGTGGCCGAGGAGGAGTCGAGACGCGGCATCTGCATCGTCGAGTCCTTCATCACGGGCAAGGACTACCGGTGCCTGATCATCGACGGCCGGATGGCCGCGATCGCCGAGCGCGTCCCGGCGTCTGTGACCGGCGACGGGAGGGCGACCGTGCGAGAGCTCGTCGACCTCACCAACGCCGATCCGCGCCGCGGCGTCGGACACGAGAAGGTGCTGACACGGATCAAGCTCGACGCGGCAGCCGAGGAGGTGCTCGCAGGTCAGGGGCACAGCCCGGACTCCGTCCCCGCCGAGGGGGAGATGGTCAAGCTCGCCCTGACCGGCAACATGTCCACCGGCGGCATCTCGATCGACCGGACCTTCGAGGCCCACCCGGAGAACGTCGAGGTCGCCGAGGAGGCGGCTCGCATGATCGGGCTCGACATCGCCGGCATCGACTTCATCTGCCCCGACATCACCGAGCCCGTCCGCGACACCGGCGGCGCGATCTGCGAGGTGAACGCGGCTCCCGGCTTCCGGATGCACACGCACCCGACGATCGGCGATCCGCAGTTCATCGCGAAGCCGGTGGTCGACATGCTGTTCCCCCCTAACGCCCCGTCGCGCATCCCCGTGGTCGCCGTGACCGGCACGAACGGCAAGACGACCACAGCGCGGATGATCAGCCACATCTTCAAGGGCATGGGTCGCAAGGTCGGCATGACCTCGACCGACGGGGTGGTCATCGACGAGCGCCTGCTGATCAAGGCGGACGCCTCCGGTCCGCGCAGCGCGCGGATGGTCCTGCAGAACCCGCGGGTCGACTTCGCAGTCTTCGAGGTCGCCCGGGGCGGCATCCTCCGCGAGGGACTCGGCTACGAGCGCAACGACGTCGCGGTCGTCCTCAACGTGCAGCCCGACCATCTCGGCCTGCGCGGGATCGACACCGTCGAGCAGCTCGCCGACGTCAAGGCGGTCGTGGTCGAGGCGGTGCCGCGCGATGGGCACGCCGTCCTCAACGCCGACGACCCGCTCGTGCGCGGGATGCGTCGGCGTTGCTCCGGCCAGATCGTGTGGTTCTCCATGGACGAGCCGGGTTCGGAGGTCCGCGACATGATCGAGGCCCACTGCCGTCGCGGCGGCAAGGCGCTCGTCCTCAACCCCTCGGACCGTGGCGAGATGATCGTGGTCAAGCACGGACGCCGCGAGATGCAGCTGGCGTGGACCCACCTGCTGCCCGCGACGTTCAACGGGCGTGCCCGGATGAACGTCCAGAACTCCCTGGCCGCCGCGGCCGCCGCGTTCGCCGCGGGAGCACCGCTTCATGACATCCGGCAGGGGATGCGCACGTTCTCGACGAACTACTACCTCTCCCCCGGCCGTCTGAACGAGGTCGAGGTCAACGGCGTGCACGTCATCGTCGACTACTGCCACAACGCCCCCGGGATGCGGATGCTCGGCGACTTCGTCGACCGGGTGGGCGAATCGCTCTCGGCCAAGTCCGAGCTCGGCAAGCTCTCGCGGATCGGGGTCGTCGCGACCGCCGGCGACCGGCGCGACGAGGACATGCGCGAGCTGGGCGCGGTCGCCGCGGAGCACTTCGACGTCGTGATCGTGCGCGAGGACGACGCGCTCCGCAGACGTGAGCGGGGCGAGACCTCCTCCTTGGTGGCCGAGGGCGTGCAGAAGGCGATGGGCGACGGCGCCCGCTGCAAGCAGGTGGAGGTCGTCCTCGAGGAGATCAC